>NZ_WBVY01000028.1:0-736 GCF_008932285.1 Brucella tritici | reverse complement strand
GGCACTGTTACCTTAACCTAAGTGTAAACATCAGTTGCGATAACGGGTGATGACCGAACCTCGTTCTTCGCTTTACCGCCGCCATCGTTATCCATCTGAGATTATTGCAGAGGCGGTGTGGTTGTATTTCCGCTTTCCGCTAAGCTTTCGCATGGTTGAAGACATGCTGGCTTATCGTGGCATCTTCGTCACATATAAGACCGTGTACGAATGGGCGGAGAAATTCGCACGTGCTTATGCCAGTAATATCCGTCGCCGCACACCGCGGCTTGGCGATAAATGGCACCTGGATGAATGTGTAATATCTATCAAAAGTGAGCATCACATTCTTTGGCGAGCAGTTGATCAGGATGGTTTTGTTTTGGATGTTCTGGTCCAGAAACGCCGTAATACCAAGGCCGCCAAGCGCTTCATGCGCAAGCTTCTCTCTGCACAGGGCTGTGCACCCCGGATCATGGTCACCGATAAACTACGATCATATGGCGCTGCCAAACGAACGATGGGACTTAGCGTTTGCGATCATCGCCAGCATAAGGGTTTGAACAATCGGGCAGAGAATTCGCATCAGCCGATCCGACGACGAGAGCGGGTTATGAAGCGCTTTAAATCGGCGCGACATGTGCAAAATTTCACGTCGATACATGATCCGATCTACAACCTAAATTATTTCCCCCGAAACCAATTCAATGCCGCCGATCATCGTGAGTTACGACAAGCCGCCACTGACATGTGGCGC
>NZ_WBVY01000027.1:0-749 GCF_008932285.1 Brucella tritici | reverse complement strand
CGCAGGAATTTGCCACGCAGTGGCTATGGACCTACAACAACGAACGTCCCAATATGGGCATCGGCGGCGTAACGCCCGCACAGAAACTGAAAATGGCCGCGTGAATTCTACTGACGAGCCCCGTTAATAACGGGGGGATTACCCCGTGATCCCGCGATGGGGATCGTTCAGGGCTTCAAGCGCAAGCACCAGTCTGGATGCGGCGCGGACAGCCGACCGGCCATCGGCGGGCCGAACCCCGGCATGGGCGGAGCGACCACGCACGACGATATCGCACATGCCCACACCTTTGCGCGCGGTGACGATCTTGCCGCCGTCGCGGGCCGGTTCCACCACCAGAACATTGTCGGCGGTGCGTGCGAATTCCTCGATAACGGGGCGCGAACTTTTCGATCCGACCTCCTCGTCGGACACGATCAGCAGATCGACAGCGATATCGCGACAATCACGAACCACACGTTTCATCGCTTCGAAGGCCATCAAAACGCCGGACTTCATATCATAGATACCAGGGCCGTAAAGCTTGTCGCCCTCCTGGCGCAGCGGAAGCTGTTCAGCAAGTGTGCCCGTTGCGTGAACCGTGTCGATATGCGCCAGAATCAGGGTCCTGCCACGGATTTCACGGTTATGTCGCAAAATTTTTACTGTTTCTGCGTCCTGTCATGATCACAGCGTGTCATTGCGGGAGGTAAAGAGGAATGACGATCACTTTCAAAGGGTCTCATTTTCCCAAAAGTGTCATCCTTTTT
>NZ_WBVY01000026.1:0-752 GCF_008932285.1 Brucella tritici | reverse complement strand
GCTCCGCAAACACCTCGAATGGCGACCGATTTTCATTAGCGAATTGCTTCTTACCGATCATATGAGCAACTTCGATGCCAGCGATTGTAGCAGACGCTGAATCAAAGGCTTTGAAGCCTAACATGTGTTTGGTGATCCGCTCGATGAAGCGATGATCCTGCTCAAGGATGTTGTTGAGATATTTAACCTGCAGGATTTCCATCATCTTGCCCGTGCCCGTGATTTTCAGGATCGTGTTTACAGCCTTTGCACCAGCCAGATTCGCTCCGCTTTTATCAATGACGACCTTGTGCGGAACACCATTGCTTGCGATGGCTTTCTTAAAGAAGCGCCTTGCTGCACCGAGATTTCGGCGCTCTGAGAGCATAAATTCCAAAGTTTGGCCGTCACGATCAACGGCTCTGTACAGATAGGTCCATTTCCCTTTGACCTTTATATAGGTCTCATCAACACGCCAAGAGCCAAGCGTTGGCCGCTTACGCTTCTGTGCTTGATCTGCAATCTGCGGTGCGTATCGAACGACCCAACGGTGGAATGTTGCGTGATCAATCTCTATGCCGCGTTCGGCCATTATTTCCTGAAGGTCACGATAGGAAACGGGATAACGAACATAGAAGAATACCGCAAAAAGGATGACACTTTTGGGAAAATGAGACCCTTTGAAAGTGATCGTCATTCCTCTTTACCTCCCGCAATGACACGCTGTGATCATGACAGGACGCAGAAACAGTAAAAATTTTGCGACATAACCG
>NZ_WBVY01000025.1:0-640 GCF_008932285.1 Brucella tritici | reverse complement strand
GAACACGACGGGAAAAGGCGCAGAATCACAGGTCGCGAGACAAACTGGATCTGAATTTGATGACTGGAATTGCTTAAAGCAGCTGGCGGAGAGGATGGGATTCGAACCCACGAGACCCTTATGAGGTCTACTCCCTTAGCAGGGGAGCGCCTTCGACCACTCGGCCACCTCTCCGGTAAGGGCGAGATAGCCGGTACGCTTTGTCATTTCAAGCGAATTGCGCGCGAACTGGTAAAATTTCCTGCGAATTATCGCACTTTATATATGCGTAATCAGGAATGTGCCTGGAATCAGTGGCTTTCACGAAGGGACGCAAGCGGCATTTCGCAGATATATGCAGATATATAAGGACGGAAGATTCGCCCTGATTTCGATCAATGTGGCGGCCCGCAGCGGTAGTCTGACATATTCTGCGCCTGGAGCGCGAGAAATCATGGATTCGCCTGCCGGAAACAGTGTCGATGCCAAATATTGCGTGTTTTCAAGCGTTAAGACCCGTTAATTCGCATTTACTCATGTTAATAAACCCTAAACGGACCACCCGGAAACGGGCAATTTCGTGTCTTTTCTGCAACAACCCTCCCTCATAGAAGCACGAGAAAGGTTGGGAGAGTGCATTCGATGTTGAAACGAGAAAGCG
>NZ_WBVY01000002.1:0-974474 GCF_008932285.1 Brucella tritici | reverse complement strand
CATCAACAGAACTCTCATCCCGCCAATGCCGCCGATCTACTCAAGCCAAACATCGCTGTCAAACTCTTTCAACCAACTCAAGGGACGAACCAGTCTGCCGCTAGCAGCGTCGCCGCCCTCGTTGTGGCGCCATATAGACCCCACTAAACAAATCTGTCAACGACCAATCCAAACTTTTCCAAAAAATCTTTCAACACGCCAAAAACCGAAAAGAGCCGCTCTGAGCGACTCTTTTCAAAAACACCTATATTAAGAGCGCAATACTCTATTCGGGTTCGTATTCGCGAACACCGTCGTCCTTGGCAAACAACACACATGGCCCCTGGGACCCACGCGGATCATAGGCATAGCCCTTAACCGCAAGTGCATGCGTCATGTCTCGAATGCCCGCTAAGCCATAAAGATGATCATGCAGTTCGAGGAAAATGCGCTGCACACCCGTCAAATCGGCATTTTGCAACAGGTCGCGTTCAGCACCTTCAATATCCATGACCAGAACATTAATGTCGTGCTGAACGATAAATTCGTCAATATTCGTGGAGGATAGCTCTATCGCGTATTCGTACGGTCCTTGATTCTCATCCATGGATGACATCCAGAGATCGCGCCGCACATAAAAGCGGAACGAGCAAGGTTCCCCGGCTGTGAGAATCCCCTGCGAAAGGACAACATTATCCAGGCCGTTAGCATCGATAACTCGGCGGGCGAGTGCCGCTGTAGAGGGGTTTGCCTCGAAAGCCCAGACAGACACGTCGGCAATCTTGGCAATAATAGATGTGATAATTCCTATGCCTGAGCCGAGTTCAAGCACGCGGTCCCCCGGCTTCACTGCCTTGAAAATCGAACGCGCTTCTTTGGCCTCATAGCTGCCGCTCGTCAAAGCCTGCCAGATAACCGGCGAAACTTCATCAGATGCGATCGGCACGTTAATCTCATGTACTTTCAGCAATTCCTACGCCCCAGTTCCCCAATGTCGGAGCATTACGCCCGAACGAACACTCAAATGCGCTCCAACTTATTGAATGCATCACACGTAACTTTGCGATGTGATTAGCGTATGAACATAAACTGATTTGCGTCTCTGAAGCCAGTTGTCACGCCACTATATCGTCAACGATCTGAAGCCAAACCGACCGTCTTCGCGTTCTGTCCGCTGCGGGCATGCAGATGTTTGAGCTTTGATGCAGGCATTGGCTTACCTATGAGATAGCCTTGAACCTGATCGCACCCTAGTCGTTTCAGACACTCAAACTGCTCCTCGGTTTCAATGCCTTCTGCAATTGTCACCATTCTGAGGCTGCGCCCTACCCCAGTTACGAGTTCGACAATCGCCAAAGCATCCGGTCGCGTCGTCACATCGCGCACGAAAGACCGGTCGATCTTGATCTTGTCAAACGGAAATCCGCTGAGGCTGCCGAGCGAGGAATAGCCCGTTCCGAAATCGTCCATAGCGATCTGGATACCTAATGCTTTCAACTGCCGGAGCGTACTCAAGGTCTGCTCATTCTTGTCCAGCAGAACTGATTCTGTGATCTCGAGCTCGAGGCGCTCTGCATTAAGCCCGCTTTGTTCAAGTGCATCCACCACACTCTGAATGAGGTTAAGGCTACGGAACTGAACAGGAGAGAGATTGACCGCAATCTTGAGCGGCTTGTTCCAATGGGCAGCTTCCAGACAGGCAGTCTTGAGTACCCAGTCTCCAAGAGCATGAATAAAACCGATCTTTTCGGCAACCGGAATAAATTCAACCGGTGAAACGGACCCACGGATAGGATGGGTCCAGCGGAGCAATGCCTCATAGCCACATATTTCGCGCGTGATGGTGCAGGCTTGCGGCTGGTAGTAAACTTCCATCTCACCGTTCTCCAGTGCCTTCTGAAGATCGGCTTCGAATGACTTTTTCTCCCGCAAACGCGTCTGCATCTGAGACTTGAACACGCTCGCATGTCCAGGCCCGAGCGCCTTTGCTTCATATAGTGCTAGATCTGCGTGCTTGAAAAGCTCTTCCGTATCCGGTTCTCCCTCGGAGATCGCGACGCCGACACAGGTTCCAATTTTTATTTCCAGCTCGCCGACATGATAAGGCTGGCTGATAGCTTCCATCAAACGATCTGCAAGCTCTAAAGCTTCCTCTTCCTGCAGTCCTGTGGAAAGCAGAGCAAATTCGTCGCCACCTAAGCGACACACCATATCGCCACGCTCACCAAGTTTGGTGAGGCGCCGTGCGACTGCCTGCAAAAGCGCGTCGCCGACATCATGTCCGAGTGTGTCATTGACGTCTTTGAACCCATCGAGGTCCAAAAGAAGAATGATCGCCGACAGGCTTCCTGACTGTGCAGCTTCAAGCCTCTTCTCCAGATCCTGCCGGAACAGAACACGATTGGGCAAACCGGTCAAGGCATCGTGATGTGCGTCATGCTCAAGCCGAAAATTCTGCGACTGCAATTCACCCGTTGCTTGCCGAAGATCACTTGTCAAGCGCTGCATGCTGCCATGCGCCCGGTCGAGAAGCTTATTGTGGCGGAGCAGGAGAATGACCAGCACCACGCCGCAGAGGATGAGACCGGCCGCCAATCCCGTGTAAATGAGATGCAGCTGACGAACTTCTGCCTGAGCAGCATCAATAAGCCCAACGTCATACTCAACAGCCGACGATGCAAGCGCAGTCATCGGCCCGTCAAGCTCGCTCATTGATTGCAGAACGGTTTTGATACTGTCAGCGTCCAGCTTATCAAGCTGAATATCGAGTGCCTTCAGGACATCGCTCAGCTTCAAAAACAGATCGCGTCGCTGCGGGTCATTCTGGATGAAAGATCGTAGATTACCTTGCTGCAGCAGTTCCAGTCGCCCCAGCATGATATCGAGACGAAGTCGCACTTCGTCATGCCGATCCTCATTCATATTCAAGGCATATCCGGCCAGAACATGCTCAAGCCGCATATATTCCGACACTGTCTGACCGACAGCCCAAGAGTCGTTATAACGGGAGAATTTCTGAAGCGCTGTCTGTCGTTCAGCAATGACATAGGCGATGTAGGCCGTTGCCACCACGAAACAACAGATTATAACGCCTAGAATTCGTCTCACACTTTGCCTCTATTCAACTATCAGCTTGGCAACCTGCCACGCGGAACGTGTGTAATAGGTCTGGCTTTGGAGCTGTGGGTCGCTGTCATACGGATAGATTATAAACAATGGTCCTTTGTCGCGAACCGGCATGTAATTGCCATCTCGCTTCATGGCAAGAATAACGTTGAACTTCTTGAAATCTTCCATCGGCACCGTGCTGACGTAATCATTCAACGCTACCGCAGTCACCTTCGTTCCCTTGGCGCCGACGAGCGTCATAAGCTTGTCCAGCGATACGCCTTCGAAACGCACGCGGCCATCATACCATGGATTGGCCGTTTCCACCGTCACCAAACCGATGGCTTCCAGCATGTCCCGGTCGAATTGCGCCGTATCGCCAACATTTGTATTCGAGATATTACCGGATATGACCAGAATGGGTTTACCCGTTGGCTTGGCCAAAGGTTCGGCCACTGCCCCGGATAGCCAGACAAAGGGCACGATCAGACAGAAAAAGAGTCGAACGAGTTTCATTGCATTTCTCCATGATAAATTAGACCAATAAAGAGAATTGCCTAAATCAACGTGAAGATTGCATGAGTTTTGTATTTTTTCGTGTTCATATGCAATAGAAATGAAATATCAACGACAATCTTGACGCAACGTAACTTCAAACGACCGCAGTTAGTGAATTGCCCTAATGTTAGATCGCTTTTGTCGGATAGTAACGCTTTTAATCCACCATATCAGCTAAGTACGTGGTGACCCGGCCCAATTCGTGCCCTTTAAAGCAAAAAGGGCAACGTTGTTGACGCTGCCCTTTGGATAAGTTGGATGATTATCAGGTCTTCAACCGGCTAGTTTGCCACCAGTCATGGCTTCCGGAACGCCGGTCGTGCTCGGAAAACTTATGGGTAGTCCGCGCAGAACCCGTACGGCGAGGAATGCAAAGCATTCAGCTTCCACGGCATCGCCCCGCCAGCCAAGTGTTTCAACGGGAACGAGTTCCACTTTCGCGCGCTCGACCAGCATGCGCATCATGGTCGGATTGCGACGACCACCACCGCTGACGGCCAGCCGCGTTGGCCGACGCGGCAAAATATCCAAGGCTTTCCCAACAGCAGAAGTGGTGAACGCGGTCAATGTTGCCGCGCCGTCTGCCTCATTCAGACCGTCGGCCATTGCATCCGTGAAATCGAAGCGATCCAATGACTTCGGATATGGCGCAGTCAGATAAGGGTGTTTGAGCAGTTCCGCGAGCCGGGCTTCATCTACCCTGCCCTTTGCCGCCAGTGCTCCGTCGCGATCCATCTCACCCAACCCATGTGCCTTCATGAAATCGTTGATGGGTGCATTGGCTGGCCCCGTATCGAATGCCACAAGCGCATCATCGCCATCCCACCATGTGATATTGCCGACGCCGCCAAGATTGAGAATCGCAGTATTGCCACTCGAATCGGCACTGCGCAGCAAAGCAGCGTGATAGACGGCCGCAAGCGGAGCACCCTGCCCGCCAGCGCGAATATCTGCTGTCCGGAAATCATAAGCAACCTTGGTTCCGAGCAATTCGCTCATAAGCCTTCCGTCACCAAGTTGCCTTGTGTCACCAAGCTTGCCTGCCTGCGGCGCGCGATGCAAAACCGTCTGTCCATGAAAACCGACAACGCCGATATTCTCCATCGACAGCCCGCTTTCCTCGACCAGTTCGCGCACAGCCGCAGACTGTGCACGCGTCAGCGCTTCCTCAGCCTCGCTAAACACGGAAGGTTCCGCGCCTTCAAAATTCCAGCCGCGAGCCTCCGCCTGCGCTCGTTCCAGAAGATCACGAATCCAGCGCGGATAAGGCTTCAGCGCATAAGCGCCGAATTCCGTGATGGTCTCGCCATCAGTCTTCAAAAGGGCAACATCGATGTTCCCATCAAGAACAGTGCCGGTCATCAGGCCAACGGCCCATATTGGCTGCATAGACGTCTCCTATTCCAATGAAATTGCGTCGCCGACACCCTGACGTAGCGAAAGAATACCACTGTCGAAATGGCGTGTCGGATGAATGCGATTGGTGAGCAAGGTCCACGCCCTGCCCGCTTCAAAATCGATCCACAAACCGGTACCCGTGAAACCGGTATGGCCGATCGTATCCTTCGAATTGAAATTGCCGCCCGACCAGCTGTCATAAGGCCGTTCCCAGCCATGCGTCCGGGTCGCGGATATTGGTTGGCGCATCTGCGTTATAACGTGTTGCGATGCGCCAGTGCCGTCGAGCAAACCAACTGCGAAATCGAGTATGGATGCAGCCGTGCCGAACAGCCCCGCATGCGCAGCACCCTGCAACGCTGAACAATTGTCGTCGTGGACCTCACCGCAAAGTACGCGATTGCGCCAGGTGCAATCTTCGGTGGCGGCACTGATCTCCGGCTCCGCGGAAAAGGCGAAGCCCTCGCCGGGGTCCATCTCGCGAATGGTCTTGCCGTAAAGCCGTTCCATCGCAAAACCGAGCAGGATGAAATTGATGTCTGAATAAACCGGCGCGGATTCTCTCCATTCGCGTTGCAATACAAATGCGCGCAACAATTCCGGATCCCGTCCATATGTGTAGATCGGTTCGACCGACGGAAATGGCGTCTGGTGGCCGAGACATTCACGAAAGGTGACTTTGCGCTCCCAAGCATCATTATCATATTGCCGAAGATCCGGAAGCAACGTGATCAATGGTGCATCGAGGTCAATGACACCTTCCTCAGCCAGCGTAAGGATGCGAGGTGTCGTGAAAATCACTTTGGTCAGCGAGGCGAGATCGAACCACGTATCGGTTGTCATCGCGCGCCGGGCCGGTACAGTCTGCGCATAGCCCGTCGCCCGGACAGCCCGGTTGCCGGAGAGATCGACCATTCCGAGCACACCTCCCGGAATTCGACCTGAGTCGCACGCGCCTGTTAACAGGCTGAAAGCTCTTTCAAAACGCGCCGTAAAGGCGGTATCCACGGGGTGGCGGACATTTGGTTCTGCCATCATGATTATACCTCGGTCCTGGCCACGTGATCATGACCATATGTCTGCCAGTTTGCCGGTGCGGGCTCATATCCCAACGGGCGTACGAGTGACGGCACCTGCCCCGTGTCGAGGGTGAAATGCTCGTTGCGCCGATCAATACTTGGAACAGCAGATATCAGCCGCTTCGTATAAGAATGTCTCGGCGCAGACAGGATTGATGCGGCATCGCCTATTTCCACGATCTGCCCAGCATAAACGACGGCGATGCGATGCGCGATACGCTCCACCACCGCCATATCATGCGACACGAACAGATAGGCGAGGCCGCGTTCCTTCTGGAGATCAATCAGCAGTTCCAGAACTTTCGCCTGCACGGAAACATCCAGTGCGGAAACGGCTTCGTCCAAAACGACAATCGAAGGGTTCAACATCAGCGCGCGGGCAATGCAAAGTCGCTGGCGCTGTCCGCCAGAAAACTCGTGAGGGTAGCGCTCCAGACTGTTTGCGGGCAGGCCCACACGGTCAAGCAACTGCAGCATCTCGTGCCGCGCTTCCGGCCCATCGCACCCACCAGCGGCGATAACCGGTTCGGCAAGGATGCTGTCTATTCGCAGGCGCGGGTTGAGCGATGCATAGGGATTCTGGAAAACCATCTGCACCGAGGAGGAGTTTCGAGCATCAGTTGTATCTGCCACGCCGACTTCAAGCTTGCCGCCCGAAGCTTTGACAAGTCCGAGGATCGCCCGCGCAGTCGTCGACTTACCCGAACCACTCTCCCCTACGACCGCCAGTGTTTCGCCCGGAACGAGATCGAAATCGACACTCTCCACGGCATGAACTGCACCAAGTCTGCGGCCCAGAATGCCTCCCCTAACCGGAAACCGGACTGTGAGCCCTTCAACAGCCAGAATTGGCTTTGTTCCGGGCTTGGCTGCTCGCACGCTATCCGTTCGTACCGCATTGCCGCTTTCAAAATGCGGCACAGCTTTCAGAAGATGTTGCGTGTAAGAATGCTGAGGCTGGTCAAGGACGGCACTCAGTTCACCTTGCTCCACCGCCTCACCATGCTGCATCACCATGACCTTGTCGGCCATCCCTGCGACCAGGCCAATGTCATGGGTAATGAAGATCATCGCCATGCCAGTTTCGCGCTTCAGCTCTGCCAGCAGCGCCATGATCTGTGCCTGTACCGTAACATCGAGCGCCGTGCTCGGCTCGTCGGCGATCATGAGACGCGGATTACAGGCAAGCGCCGTTGCAATCATCACTCGCTGCAACATACCGCCCGAAAGCTGGTTCGGGCAGTATCTAAGACGCCGTGCAGCATCTGGAATGCGTACGCGATCAAGTGCGTCCTTGGCAGCGGAAGCTGCCTGCTTTCCGGTAAGCCCACGGTGCAGACGAAACGACTCCTCAATCTGTGTTCCGATTGTGAGCACTGGATTGAGCGACGTCATGGGCTCCTGAAAGATCATGCCGATTTCCGCACCGCGGATTTTCGTCAGCTCAGCTTCGTTTGCAGTTGCAAGATCAATGGTAGTGCCGTTCGCGCGGTTCAGTTTGATCGTTCCATCGATAATGCACCCGCCGCCAAAATCCACAAGGCGATTGATCGACAAGGCCGTTACAGATTTACCGGAACCGCTTTCTCCGACAATAGCCAGAGTTTCCCCGGCGGCGAGATCGAAACTCACACCGCGCACGATCTCATTGGCTTCAGGATTCCGCCCGAAACCAACGCGAAGGTTTGAGACAGACAGAAGCTTGTTCATGCCGCTACCCTCCGCATCCTGGGATCGAGAATGTCGCGCAGGGCATCACCCAGAAGATTAAAGCCAAGAATACCGATCATGATTGCCAGCCCCGGAAAGGCCAGCAGCCATGGCGCGGTTTCCATAAGATTGCGCGCATCTGCCAGCATGAGGCCAAGCGACGAAGCAGGTGGCTGTGTGCCGAGGCCGAGGAAGCTCAAGCCCGCCTCTGTCAGCAGCGACCAGGCCAGCGCCAAAGTAATTTGCACGGTCAGAGGCGCGACCAGATTAAGCAGCAGATGGCGCGAAAGGATATAATGGTTGCTGCTGTGGAACGTACGTGCCGCATCGACGAATTCGCGTGTTTTAATCGACAAGGCCGGGCCACGTACAACCCGCGTAAAAATCGGGGTGTAAACAATGGCGATGGCAGCGATACTTGTTCCAGTGCCCGGTCCAACAACGGCGATGATGAGAAGCGCAAGCAAGATAGCCGGAAACGCCAAAAGCACGTCCATGACGCGCATGACCGTGCCGTCCCACCAGCGCCCGAACCATGCCGCGGTCAATCCCATAATGGTGCCACTAAAGGCGGCAATTCCAACAGCAGAAAAGCCCACCACAAATGATTGCGCTATGCCTGCCATCAGGCGGCTCATCACGTCCCGTCCGAAGAGGTCCGTTCCCATCCAATGGGCAGCACTTGGAGGACGCAGCCTATCTATCCGGTATTGCATCAGCGGGTCATGCGGCGTTAAACCGAAATACCCCAGACACGCGACGATCAGATAGATCAATACTATGAGCCCGCCGATACGACCGCTCGGATGAGCAAAAACGGAACGCAATATCTGCATCAGTTTTCCCCCAGGCGAATACGCGGATCGAGCGCTACGTAAAGGAGGTCAACAAGCAGATTGACGATCATGAAGTTGAAGGCGATGAAGAGAATACTGCCCTGCACCAACGCATAATCCCGCTGCAAAATGGCGTCGAGCACCATGCGTCCAAGTCCCGGCAGAGCATAAATCTGCTCGACCAGCACAGCTCCGCCCAGAAGGTAACCGAATTCCACGCCGCTCAGCGTTACCACAGGGATAAGTGCGTTCGGCAATGCGTGCCGCCAGACGACAGAGCGCGCCGAAGCTCCCTTGCTGCGAGCGGTGCGAACGTAATCATCGCTGAGAACATCCAGCATGGCCGAACGCGATATGCGTGTGACCGATGCAGCAAATGCAAAGCCGAGTGTTATGGCAGGCAAAATCATCTGCAAAAAATTCTGCCGCGGGTTGACCCATATAGGCGTGAATTCGCCCATGGTCGGTAACACACCAAACCCGGCCGACAGAATGTAGATAAAGAGGAGGCCCAGAACAAAGCTGGGGGTCGATTGGCCGATCATTGCGAAAATACGGACGGCAAGATCGGACATTTTCTCGTTGCGCGTTGCCGCATAAACACCAGCCGGAAGGCCAATGAGCAACGCAATAATCATCGACATCAATGCCAGTTGCAGTGTCAGCGGGAAGCGTTCCAGAATAACCGTCAAAACCGGCTTTCCGAACGTGACCGAGACACCCAGATTACCTTGCAGCACGTCACCGAGCCAGCGCCAGTATTGAGTGGTCCAGCTTTGGTCGATACCAAAGTATTGCGCCAGAGACTGCCGCTGTTCCGGCGTCAGCAGTCCTGCTTCAGTTCCAAGCATAGCCGTGATGGAATCGCCTGGAACCATACGGATCGCAACGAAGACAAGGATCGACACCCCCAGCATAACCAGAGGAAATGTCAGCAGCCGACGTGTCAGATAATTCATGTCAGATTACTCACGGCCTGCTATCGAGGCAGGCACTGGAAAGCCACGCCTCCATATTGAAGACGTGGCGGATTTCATGACATCACTGCCCGATCTGCAACTTGGTTACGCCGAATAGCGAACCGGTAGCGCGAGGCTCAAAACCGAGAACGTTCTTCTGGTGGGCAACATAGTTGTTGGCCGTATAGAGCCATATCCACGGAGAAATTTCCGTTATATGTTTTTCGAAGTCGGAGAAGATAACCTTGCGCTTTTCAGGGTCTGTCTCAGCTCTTCCCTTCTGCATCAGATCGTCAAGCGTATCGTCAATATACTGCGCGACTTTCTGCAGATTACCGGCCTTTGTCCAGTAACGGCCATACATTGTATAGGGATCAGCCGAACCACCGTTAAGCGCCACCGCCATGTCGAAGTCGCCCTTCAACCACGTATCGACATAGACGTTGAGTTCCATCATGCGGATATCGAGCTTGATGCCGATTTCGGCAAGTTGCGACTGGAGAACCTGGGCTTCAGCAGCAGCGGTTGCAGGTTCTCCGTTTGCAGCGATAACCGTCGCCGAAAAACCATCCGCATAACCGGCATCCGCCATCAACTTCTTTGCTTTTTCGACATCGCGCTTGTAGCAGAAAAGCGTGTTCGGATCGCTTGCGTAGGCAGGCATTGTCAGCGGGCCTGTCACCTTGGCTTCGCCGAGCAATGCTGTATCCAGCACGTCTTGACGGTCAACGGCACAGGAAATCGCCTGACGCACGGCCAGCTCTGTCATTGGCTTGCGCGAAGGATTGAGCTGGAGGACATGATAGGCAAGAGCTGGAGTACGCACCAGTTCCAGAGAGCTTTCACGCGGAACCATCGTTGCAACCAGCGGGTCGTTTAGAAATGCAAAGTCGATCTGCTTGGCGCGAAGCGCCGCGAGAATTGCTGTTTCGTCCGGCAGGACGCTGATGTCGATCCCATCGATCGCTACTTTACCGCCCGCCCAATCGGGATTGGCTTTCAGCACTTCCTTGGAGTTCGGCTCCCAGCGCTCAAGGATGAATGGGCCTGATCCAACTGCTTTCGTCCCAATATTTCCAGCCTTGATCTCGCTTTCCGGAACGACTGCCGCATTGATGCTGGCAATGGCTGCCAATAGAGGAACGTCAGGCTGAGAGAGTTTGAAGACGACCGTTTCGGCGTCCGGCGTTTCAATAGCAGCAATAGAACCGAAATTGGCACGCGCCACTGCGCCTGTCTTTTCATCCAGAATGCGCTCGAAGGATGCTTTCACATCGGCTGGCGTCACCGATTGACCGTTCTGAAATTTCGCATTCTTATCGAGCTTGAATGTGAGAACCTTTCCGCCATCGGAAAATTCCCAGCTTTTTGCAATGGCAGGCGCAATCTGAAGGTTGGAATCAAGACGAACGAGCGGTTCATAGATGAGCTCAAGCAGGCGAATCGATGAAAATGCCGGCTGCTTATGCGGATCGAGACCGGTGGCATCCTGCGACCAAGCCATTCGTAGCGTCGCGGCAAAAGCCGACGAAACACCTAACCCGCCAAAGCTTCCAATGCTCAACGCCAATGCGGCAGCGCCCGCAATAAGGCTTTTCTTGAAACTCGCTCCCATTTTCTTCCCTCGCAAATTACTGCAACACTGATGTCCGACTGCTTCCCCGCTTCGGCTCACGCTTTATTGGCATTTATTGCCTGTCTAAGAAATCCCCCAGCATCCTTTAATGCCTTTCTTGCCTCGTCCACTGGCATTCCAGTGATCGTGATGAGGATTGCAAGCTTGACGTCATTATCCGTCAGAGCGAGAACGCGTTTCGCCTCCCCCGCCCCGCATCCGGTTGCCTGCATGACAATTCGCGATGCCCGCGCAACAAGCTTATTGTTGGTGGCACTGACGTCCACCATGAGGTTCTCGTAAGTTTTCCCGATTCGGATCATGCTCGCCGTCGTCAGCATATTAAGAACGAGCTTCTGCGCTGTACCGGACTTAAGGCGTGTTGAGCCTGTCAGTATTTCAGGTCCGACAACCGGCGATATGGCGATTTCAGCCATGGTTGCAATGGTCGAATCGGGATTGCAGGAGAGCGCCACGGTCGTGGCGCCGATGGTGGCTGCGTAAGCCAGACCGCCTATCACATAAGGCGTGCGCCCACTAACCGCGATTCCCACAACAACATCGTGTGAAGACAGACCTATGTTGCGTAGGTCAGATTCCCCAAGCAACGGATCATCTTCTGCCCCTTCGATTGCATGTTGCAATGCATCCACGCCGCCTGCAATCAGCCCGATCACCATGCCTTCCGGCACGCTGAAGGTTGGCGGACATTCCGATGCATCGAGAACGCCAAGACGCCCGCTTGTTCCTGCGCCCAAATAAACCAGTCGACCGCCGACCCGAAATGAGTCGACAATCTTATCAACGGCCCGCGCGACCTGGGGCAGCACTTGCTCGACGGCGGTGGGAACTAGATGATCTTCATCATTGATGCGGCGCACGATAGCAAGGCTCGACAAGAGATCGATATCCATCGTGCGTGGATTTCGCTCTTCTGAAACCAGCCTATCCAGTTCAGATAACAACGCCTGTTCCGTCATGCTTCTACCTGCTTGTCGAGCAACGTTCAAAGCGCACTGCCTTATGGTTAATAAATTTTAGGATTATAAATTCCTACCGTCAATCAAAATAAGGAATAATTTATTCCCAACTCGCAGAGGCCATGTTTCGCGCAAGAATGATCGCACCGGAAACAGCATCGCCATCGGCAGGCTTCAACCGTCTGCGGACATCGGGCGCCAACCACGGTTCTAGTGGGGTAGCAAGCCCGCCAAGCAAGGTGACGCGCGGCGCTCCCTTTTCAAAAAGCGCACGCACAATCGTATCGATGTGGCTCGCAGCCGTCTGGACGATCCGACGTGCCGCCGCATCTCCCTGGTCTGCATGACGCATGACCATGGGTGCCAGCGACGCATATTCCGTAGCTGTTGCTTGGTCCATCCACGCCACAGCTTCCATCGGGGTCTGATTAAAACGGTCCATGACCTCGTTGAGGAGCGACGTACGCTCTATTCGGTCATCATGGGCCTGAAGCGCCTGCTGAATTGCTGACAGCCCCAGAAAGGCACCACTGCCCTCGTCTGAAATTGGAAAGCCATAACCGCCGACACGAATGTCGGTGCCATTCACGAAGCCAAGGCCAATTGATCCGGTCCCAGCAATAACGATAGCCCCGTCATTACCCGAATGTGCACCGAGACAGGCGCTTTTACCGTCGCTTATGAAATGAATGCTCGAAAAGGGATGCTGAATAGCCTGAAGTGCTTCGAGCGCACCTTGCCTGCCTATGCCCGCCAGCCCAATACCGGCATGCGTTCGGGCCAGTTCTTCAGCCCCCAGACCTGCCTCGCTGATCGCTGCGTCAAACGCGCGCGCAATGGATTCCCATGCCTTGTCTATCCCGAGCCGTGTAGTCGCCGGGCCAGACAATCCTTGTCCCAGCACGTCGCCGGTCTCATCTTCCAACCGGGCTCGACAGCCCGTACCGCCGCCATCTACCCCAAGATAGAACTGATTTTTCCCAACCCTGTCCGACATCATTCTGACAGCCGTTCTATATCTGCACCGCAAAGCTTCAGTTTGCGGTCAAGCTGTTCATACCCGCGATCCAGATGGTAGATGCGATTAACGACAGTTTCTCCCTCTGCAACCAGTGCTGCGAGAACAAGCGACACAGACGCCCGCAAATCCGTTGCCATGACTTGTGCGCCATGCAGCGGGCGCCCGCCGCGTACCAGGGCAGTTGTTCCCTGCAGTTTGATGTCAGCGCCAAGCCGCATCAGTTCCGGCACATGCATGAACCGGCTTTCGAACACTGTCTCGCGAATGAGCGATGCTCCTTCGGCACAAGTTGCCAACGCCATGAACTGGGCCTGCAAATCGGTAGGGAAGCCGGGATAGGGTTCGGTCGTCAAATCAGCGCCACGCAAGGCGCCATTACGCGAAATAACCAGACCGCGGTCGCTCGGCCATACACTGACGCCCATAGTTTCAAGCATTTGCACAACAGAAGCGAGATGCTCAAGACGAGCATGCGTCAATTCGAGCGTGCCGCCGGTAATCGCCGCAGCAACTGCATAAGTTCCGGCTTCGATACGATCCGGTATGCTGTGATGGCGTGCAGGACGCCAAGATGTATCGCCCTGAATCAGAATGCGATGCGTACCCGCCCCTTCAATCTGCGCGCCCATGGCCCCAAGACATGCTGCAAGGTCAGCAATTTCCGGTTCACGAGCTGCGTTCAATATTTCCGTCTCACCGCGAGCGGAGGTTGCCGCCATCATCGCCGTCGCCGTCGCGCCAACGGACGGTGCGGGCAAAACAATCCGGCTTCCGATCAGGCCGTTATCGGTCGAAGCGACGATCCAGCCGCGATCAATGGAAACATCTGCGCCAAGTGTGGAGAGCGCTTTCAAGTGCATATCGACAGGCCGCGCGCCAATGGCGCATCCGCCCGGCAAGGAAACACGAACTTTACCCAGTCTCGCCAATAAAGGTGCCAGCACCAGAACCGTCGCACGCATTCGCCTCACAGTGTCATAAGGCGTTTCTCCTTCGACAAGTTCAGTGGCGGCAATTGTCGTCGAATGCGGCACGCGGGAGACCTGTGCCCCATGCGTCTGCACGACATTGAGCATGTTTTCAACATCACTCACCGCTGGAAGGTTGGTAAATTCAACGGGGTGGGGACTTAGCAAGGAAGCCGCGATCTGAGGCAGCGCAGCGTTTTTCGCACCGGAGATATTGACCGCTCCCTGCAATGGTCGTCCACCGACAATTCGCAATCGTTCCATGTCTCTCCACCACGTCCTCTCTTGTGGATTGTTAGCTCATTCCGTAAATTTTAAAAGATTGGAATTTTATATTCCAAATCAATTTCGGTTGTCTTATGAGGCAAGGCAATCGAATATCGAGCCTTCCGGCGCCGGAATGGGGATTAATCGCGCATGTCGATCCTACAGAAGATCAACGCTAAACTGAACGAGCTGACCGTTGCAGACCGAAAAATCGGCCAGTTCATCATCGATCATCCAGAACAGGTATTGAAGCTTTCCTCTTCCGCGCTCGCGGTCGCGACCGGCCGCAGTCAATCGAGCGTCGTCAAATTCAGCCAGAAGTTCGGTTTTGACGGCTATCAGGAACTTAAACTCGCAGTCAGCGAGGCTCGGGCCAAGGAATGGCAGGTTCCGGCAGGCATGGTCCACGGCAGCATCGAAACCAGCGACAGCTATATTACGGTTCTGCAAAAGCTGATCGGCAGCAAGCTGCAATCCATGCAGCAGACGATTTCCGTCAACAATGAACAAGGTATCGACGGCGCATTGCAAGCGCTGATCAGCGCCCGGCGCATTCATCTCGCCGGCGTTGGCGCATCGTCACTCGTTGCGCGCGATTTTTCCTACAAGCTGATGAAGCTTGGGCGCAATGTGATGCACGACAGCGATAGCCATATCCAGATGGCCAATGTTTCCACATTGCATGAGGGCGACGTTCTGTTTGCCCTTTCCTATTCGGGAACGAGCATCGAAACCCTTCGCATCGCCGAGCAGGCCAAGAAGTGGGGAGCGACCGTGATCGCTGTTACAGGCCTCAACGAAAACCCGCTCAACAAGATCGCTGATATTCGTCTATATACAATTGCCGATGAAGAACGGGTTCGCTCGTCGTCAATCACGGCACGCGATGCACAACTGGTTCTGACGGACTTACTCTTTATCCTGTTGTTCCAACGGCAACAGGATGCGAACGATTATGTGCATAAGAGCGAAGCCGCAGTGTCTTCGCTGAAAATATGAGCCGCAAGATCAATCAATAATGGCGGCGGCGGCCAGGCTCGCGAAAGCCGCAACGAACGCTACTGCGACAGCACCAACTTTCGTGAAGAGATTAAACATATCACCAGGCGTTTCACGGTTAGACATGTTGAGATAGACCAGCGCCGCAACGATGATAACAATCGAAAAACCGAAAGCGGAAACCCACTGCCACAACTCAGGCATGAAACCTCACAGACGCTAAAGTCATTTTTGAAACTACGGCCTTTTACCGAAACTTTGTTACCGCAGTGTGACCTCACTTAATGAGTTCAATTCCGGCTCGCAATGTGCCACGAAGAAAACGGACTGATTATCATCACTTTGTGATCGTGCACTAACTCAGGCAGTCCAGGCAACGGTCTCGCCGTTATCCCACAAAAGTCCCAGTGAATGGTGCCTTGTGTCGTGTTTCGCAGATCAGCCTTACCGTCCTGAACTTTTGAACGCAATAGCGGAGAGATGGCTTTCAGATAGCTAAAGCCGTGATATATCTGCCCGGAAGCAAGCTGCGTTCGGACGCAGGCTTTGCCAGAAACCAGTCACAAAGGTATGCAGAATGACCTCACCGTCATCTCCTCCACGCATCGAACAGGCAGAACGTCTTGAACGATTGGCATTGTTGCAAGGCAAGTTGAGAGAGCGCGGGATTGGCGGGCTTCTGCTCGGGCCAACAGCAAGTTTACGTTATTATACCGGGCTTGTCTGGCACATCAGCGAACGTTTTCTGGGCGCCCTCGTCACACCGTCGGAAGTCATTTATATCGTCCCCGGCTTTGAACAAAGCCGCGTCGAGAGCCTGCCGCATCTGCCAGGGGAAATCCGCGTATGGCAGGAAGAAGAAAGTAGCGCTGAACTGATAGCATCACTCATTCCGGCAAGCGCTACACTTGCTGTAGATGATGCCGTGCCGCTGTTCGTCTATAATGCCCTTAAACACGAAATCTCGCCGGAGCGCTTGCTTGACAGCGGCGAACTGATCCGTGAACAGCGCATCTGCAAGTCGGACAATGAAATCGCGATCATCCAGTACGCAATGGATCTGACGCTTGAAGTCCATCGCCGCGCACATGCATTGATAAAGCCCGGCATCGCCGCAAGCGAAGTGGTACGCTTTATCGATGAACAGCACCGTGCCCTCGGCGCTACTGGCGGTTCGACTTTCTGCATTGTCTCTTTCGGCGCAGCGACCTCGTTGCCGCATGGTGCAGATGGAGAACAGTTTTATCAGCCCGGTGACGTTATCCTTGTCGATACCGGATGCCGTATCGATGGCTACCATTCTGATCTTACACGCACCTACATGCTGGAAGAGCCAAGCGCAGAGTTTTCACGCATTTGGGCAATCGAACGTGACGCGCAACAGGCCGTTTTCGACGCGGCTAAGCTTGGTGCGGCCTGTTCAACCCTTGACGATGCGGCGCGCGCTACACTCGTGAAGCATGGACTGGGACCAGATTACGCTTTGCCAGGCCTTCCGCATCGTGCCGGTCATGGCCTTGGTCTGGAAATTCACGAGGCCCCATACATCGTTCGCGGAAATTCACTCCCGCTGACTGAAGGCATGTGCTTCTCTAACGAGCCGATGATTGTGATTCCAGACCAATTCGGTATTCGTCTGGAAGATCATATCCATATGACGGCAACCGGGCCGAAATGGTTTACCCAGCCAGCGAAAGGCCCAACTGAACCTTTCGCATAATGCCATCACTGCTGCTATCAATTACCGGGCATTCCCGCCCAACTTTTCGATTGCTTTTCGCCAATACCGATCAGATCGATGGCTCGCGCCGCGATCTGATCAGCCACTTCATCGACCGATTGCGGTTTGAAGTAAAAGGCTGGAACCGGCGGCATCACAATCGCGCCCATTTCTGTCACCGTGCACATATTGCGCAGATGGACCAGATGCAGTGGCGTTTCTCGTGCGATCAGGATCAGCCTGCGCCGTTCCTTCAAATGAACGTCGGCGGCGCGGGTTAACAGACTGTCGCTGTGCCCCGTCGCGATCGCCGCGAGCGTCCGCATGGAGCACGGCGCAACGATCATACCGGCGGTGGCGACAGATCCGCTCGCAATCAAAGCACCAATATCGCCGACGGAATAGCTTCTGTGCGCAAGCCTGTGCAGAAGCGCATAACCGTCGGGGCCTAACTCGTGACGTAAGGTCTGCTGTGCAGCATCCGACACGACCAAATGGGTCTCAACGTCGTTTAAAGTGGAAAGCTGCTCCAGCAGCTTGAGCGGGATGAGGGCGCCCGATGCACCGGAAATACCGACCACAACCCGTTTCATCACATGCTTTCCTTGTTCAACCCAAGCTCGCCCCACATGGCATCTACACGGGCGACCACATCTTCGCTCATCTTCAGCACGGCGCCCCACTCCCGGTCAGTTTCGGAGCCGATCTTGTTGGTCGCATCAAGCCCAAGCTTTCCGCCCAAGCCTGAGCGCGGCGATGCGAAATCGAGATAATCCACAGGTGTGTCGGCAAGCGTGATGACGTCGCGGCTCGCATCGAAACGCGTAGCGAGCGCCCACATGACATCATCCCAGTTGCGAACATTTATGTCGGGATCGACCGCGATTATGAGCTTCGTATAACTGAACTGCGGCAGCATCGACCAAAGCCCCATCATCACCCGCCGCGCCTGACCGGGATAGCGCTTGTCGATCGAGACCACCATTGCACGATAAGAACACGCCGCCGGAGGCAGCCATAAGTCGGCAATTTCCGGAAACTGCTTTCGCACGATTGGCACGAACAGCTCGCTCATCACTTCGCCAAGTTTTGAGGGTTCATCCGGTGGGCGCCCGGTATAGGTCGAAAGATAGACCGGGTTTTTCCGCGTGGTGATCGCCGTCACCTGCATGACCGGGAATTCCTCGACGCTATTATAGTAACCGGTATGATCGCCATACGGTCCTTCAGGCGCGGTCACTGATGCGGAAACTCGCCCTTCCAAAATGATTTCAGCGTTGGCGGGTACGGAGAGCGGCACAGTGTCCGCATCAACGACGGAAGGCCTTCGTCCAGCAAGCAGGCCCGAAAAGGCAAGTTCGCTCATCCCTTCAGGCAAGGGCATAACGGCTGCAAGGATTGTCGCTGGATCAGCCCCGATAGCAACGGCTACAGGCATATCCTCGCCTCGCTTTTGCCACATGCGGTGATGACGCGCACCGCCGCGATGGGCGAGCCAGCGCACGATCAACTTATCCCGGCCAAGCTTCTGCATCCGGTAAATTCCGACATTTACGTCGGATGGATCGTCTGGCGCCCGCGTGATAACCAACGGCCAGGTAACAAGCGGCGCAGGTTCTCCCGGCCAGCACCATTGGATCGGTAGTAGATCGAGATTGACGGCTTCGCCTTCCAGTATATTCGCCTGCACCGGTGCGCGACGGACTTGCCGAGGGCGCATATTCAACGCAGCCTTCGCCAAAGGCAGCTTGTTCCATATTTCGCCTGCCGAACGGGGCGGCTTTGGTGCGCGCAGTTCCGCAAGCATCTCGGCAAGGTCAGGAATTTCCTCGACAGCACGACCAAGTCCCAATGCAATACGTCGTTCGGAACCGAAAAGATTGGCCACGAGAGGGATTGAATGCAGCCGCCCGTCTGCATCGACCGGTTGCTCGAAGATCAATGCCGGACCATCCGCCTCAAGCACACGCTTATGGATCTCTGTTATCTCCTGGACAAGAGATACCGGACGTTTGATCCGAATGAGATCATTACGCCGTTCAAGCTCCGACAAAAAGCTTTGCAGGCAGTCGTAATGTGACGGAAGAGATTGGGCCATTTTCATGCCCCTAGCTTTGAATATCGAATTCTTTCGCCGTCTTTGATCTGAATCAAACTGTCCTTGTATTGAATCGCCTATTTCTGAATTCACCTTATAAAGCTCACCGGAGCTGAGTGATGATGAAGATACCTCCAGCCGTGGCTGTTCCAGCCCGGCTTGTTCCGCCATTTCTGATCGCCCCTTTTGTTTCGCGCATTTTCTTTCAGGTAATGCGCTCCCATCCGGGTCTTTTCGAGCGTCTCGGTGACTACGCGACGAAGCGGTTCCGCTTTCACCCGTCCGACATACCATTCGCTTTTGTGATCGAGCCGGATAAGCCGCGCATCACAATCGTGCGTGAAGACGAAGCGGCGGAAGTTGACGCAGGCATTGAAGGGCCATTGATTATGCTGCTCGCGCTTCTCGAAGGTAAGCTTGATGGAGATGCCCTGTTCTTCTCCCGGGATATTACCGTGACAGGGGACATGGAAGCCATGTTGGCGCTTCGCAATGCGCTGGATGACTGCAACATCGACCTTCCATCCGACCTCGGCACAAGCGCAGGACCATTTGCCCCGATGGTTCGCGGCATCGCAAATTACGTACGCAGCAAAGCTCTTGGCAAGGAAGCCAACGGATGGAACTGATTTGTCCTGCAGGAACCCCGTCGGCCTTGCGTGAAGCCGTGGGTGCGGGAGCGGATGCCGTCTATTGCGGCTTTCGCGACGAAACGAATGCGCGCAACTTTCCAGGCCTCAACTTCAGCCGCGACGAATTACGCGATGCTATCAAGTTTGCCCATGCTCGCAAAACGCAGGTTTTTGTGGCCATTAACACGTTCATGCGCGCAGGCGATGAGCACATTTGGTACCAAGCCGTAGACGATGCATCCTCTCTTGGTGCAGACGCAGTCATCCTCGCCGATTTCGGGCTGATGGCCTATACCGCCGAGAAGCATCCAACACAGCGGCTTCATGTATCCGTACAAGCCTCCGCCTCCAATGCAGATGCAATCCAGTTTCTCGTCGATGCGTTCAAGGCAAAGCGAGTCGTACTGCCACGCGTTCTGACCATTGCCGATATTGCGAAACTCGGCCGCAAGATCGGCTGCGAAATGGAAGTATTCGTATTCGGTGGACTATGCGTGATGGCAGAAGGACGATGCTCCTTGTCTTCCTACGCTACCGGCAGATCACCCAACATGAACGGTGTCTGCTCACCAGCAAGTCATGTGCGTTACCGTCAAGACGGAGAGCAACTCGTTTCCGAACTTGGTGATTATACGATCAACCGTTTTCCTTTGGGCGAGCCCACCGGCTATCCGACACTCTGCAAAGGCCGGTTTAATATCGCAGACGATCAAGGTTATGCGTTTGAAGATCCAGTTTCGCTTGATGTCATGAATCACATCGACGAGTTGCGAGCGGCGGGCGTCTCGGCACTCAAGATTGAAGGCCGCCAGCGCGGGAAGGCATACGTTGGCGAAGTCGTCTCGACACTTCGTCAGACACTCTCCGCAAGCCCCGAAAGCCGCGCTGCTCTTTTGTCCCGCCTCCGGCTGCTGAGCGAAGGCCAGCAGACAACCTCGGGCGCTTATGATAAACGCTGGAGATAAATATGTCAGCACCCAGCCTCAGCCTTGGTCCTGTCCTCTTCCTGTGGGACGGTCCGAAATGGCGGGATTTTTATTTCCGTATCGCCGATGAAGCCCCAATCGACCGTGTCACGGTCGGTGAAATCGTCTGCTCCAAACGGTTCCATTTCCTAACACCGTATATAGACGCTGTAATCGAGCGTCTGCAACGCGCAGGAAAGACAGTGAGCCTCGGTTCACTGGCACTCGTCATGCTTGAGCGGGAAGCAAAACAGGTCCGTCAAACGATCAAGGAAGCGACATTACCGGTGGAGGCAAACGATCTGTCGGCATTGGGGCTGTTGTCCGGTGTGCCGCACATAGTCGGTCCACTGGTCAATGTCTATAATGCTGCGACCGCCAAGGTTCTTGCGGCCCGTGGCGCACAGTCGATCTGCCTTCCGCCGGAGTTACCGATCAGTTCAATCCGCGAGATTGTCAAAGCTGCTCCGGATATTGCTTTCGAGATATTCACGTTCGGACGGGTGCCGCTCGCCATTTCGGCCCGGTGTGCGCATGCGCGATCCAAGGGCCACATAAAAGATAATTGCCAGTTTGTATGCGGCGAAGAACCGGATGGGCTGCCTGTCAAGACACTCGATAGCCAACCCTTCCTGGCTCTTAACGGCGTGCAGACACTCTCGCATACCTGTCAGTCACTGATTGAGGACCTGCCTGACCTGCATGAAGCGGGCATCAGGCGTTTCAGACTGTCACCGCAGGATTGCGATATGGTGGAAGTAGCCCGCATCCACGACGAGGTGCTGAACCGATTTATCAGTCCTGACGAAGGGGTCGTACGGTTGCGAAAGGTCTATCCGGGCGTACCGCTCTCGAATGGCTTTTTGCACGGTAGTATCGGTGCGGCTTGGATCAGTCGTCAACGTTCAGCCGCAGCAAACTAGTGGATTGAATTTGACGTTTGATACCCATCCGATATGAATCTCGTTTCAAACGTCAAATTCGAAAAATCCACTAAATTCATAAAGTTACCAGTGGTCTTTTGCTTCCGACATTTGCTCAGCGCTCATATCCGAGGGACGTAAATGTCGGAATCAGACCACTAGATGAGGCAATTCCTACTTTCAGCAGACGTTCTCTAGCTGTCGCCGTCGGCTATCGATTGCAAATGCCGAAGGTCGCGAACGAGTAACGACTGCCTGCCACCTTCCACCCAGCCTTTAGCCTGCCACTGGCTTATGATGCGCGAAACTGTATGCAGGGTTGTCCCGGTCAATTCAGCAATATCCTGCCGGGAAACCGGAAAATCGATACGCACGCCGCCGCCTTCTTTTACCCCTGCTTCACGAACGAGCCTCAATACTGCATGTGCCACACGTGGCTCGACTTCCTGTGTTGAAATCTCTCTGATGCGATTGTGTGCGGCATCCAACCTGCGCCCGATCATCTGCATCGTATTGACTGCGAGTGCGGGACTACGCGCCATAAAATCAGTCATCATTTCCATCGGCCAGGCAAGTACTGCGCTATCGACGGCAGCCAGGGGCGTACCCGGGTAGTCCTTGCGTCCAAGCGCCACTGCAAAACCGAAAAGTTCTCCCGGATTGACGACCCGCACTATAATCTGCTGCCCGTCAGCGGTAACTTGCATAACTTTTAACCGTCCGTGCAATAACACAAAAAAATGGCGGGCATCGTCACCTTGATTGAAGACAGCAGTACCTTTGGACACAATACGTTGTGTGGCCTGACCAAGAAACTGGTCAAAACTCGCATCATCCATACCGGCGAAAACT
The DNA here is from genome assembly GCF_008932285.1 of Brucella tritici. NCBI lineage: Bacteria > Pseudomonadati > Pseudomonadota > Alphaproteobacteria > Hyphomicrobiales > Brucellaceae > Brucella > Brucella tritici. The sequence continues at coordinate 951,807 of NZ_WBVY01000002.1, read as the reverse complement.
GACAGCGAACGGATATGCGTTTTATTAAGGGGGAGTGCCATTACGTCCTCATTGCCAAGCCGCCGTCTGGCAAAAAATTGGCGTCAATATCAGCGAACTGGCTGACATCGCTACCAGATCGGACCTGGAATGAAAACACTAATCACGCTTCCTGAAGGTCGATGCATCAATAGCCAGCTTTTGCAGGCGGGCGTAGAGGCTTCGGCGCGGCAATTGTAACAACGCCGAGGCCGCCCCAACATCGCCGTTGCACCTATCCAGCGTTGCGCGAATGACACCGTCTTCAAAACGATCCATCTGTTCCGACAGAGAAAACGGGCTTGGCTCTGTGATCTGGTCGTGACGCAGGCCCAATACCATTTGCTTTGCATAATTGCGCAATTCGCGGACATTTCCCGACCATTCATCGGAATTCAGTCGCGCTTCCATTACAGCGTCGATTGCAGGTCGCGTTTGGCCGAATTGGGCTGCTGCTTCATCAAGGAAATAGGAGAAAAGTAGACCTATATCCTTTCGCCGCTCGCGCAGAGGCGGAACACGTAACCTGACCGTTTCAAGGCGATAAAACAAATCGGAACGAAAGCGGCTGCTGGCCACAGCTTCCTCGAGATTGCCTTTCGCAGCCGCAATGATCCTTAGATTAACTGCACGGGGCTCTCCAGTAAGTGAGGGCAGCTCACGCTCTTCAACAACACGTAGCAGCTTGCCCTGAACGGACGGCGACATGCTGTCAATTTCATCGAGAAACAATGTACCTCGATCCGCATCAGCTATTCTTCCGCGTTGAATGCGACTGCCGAAAAGAACCTCGTCAGCGATAGCATCCGGCAAGGCGGCACAATCAATGGCAACAAAACTGCGGGCGTGACGCGTGCTCCAGCGGTGCAGGAGGCGAGCCACCAGTTCTTTTCCGGTCCCAGTCTCACCTTCTATCAATACATCGACATCGACACTGGCAAGCTGGCGGATCGTGTCACGCAGCCGTACCATCACCGGCGTCTCGCCAAGCAGGGGGTAGTCCTGTTCCGCATCTGCCGCAGCACGACGAAGACGGCGGTTTTCCAGTACCAGCCGACGCATTTCCAGTGCACGACGCACGCTCGATATCAGGTGATCGGCTGCAAATGGTTTGGCTATGAAGTCAAACGCGCCCTTTTTGAGAGAAGCGACAGCCATTCCGATATCACCATGTCCGGTCATCAAAATAACCGGCAACTCCGGATCACGCGCCAACAATGCTTCCATCACTGCATGTCCATCGACCCGCGGCATGCGGATATCGGTTACAACGATGCCGGGGTAATCGGGCGTCAAACTGCTCAAGGCGGACTGACCGTCCCCATGGGTTTCAATATCGAGACCTGCGATCTCAAATGAATCGGCCAAGGCCGCACGAAATGCTGCATCGTCATCGACCAGCATCACCCGCAAAGGCTCAATTTCCATTGCGCTCTGCCCTCTTCAAAGTTGCCGCAAAAGCTGCACCGCCAAGCTGTGATGGAATGACTCGCAGCGTACCTTCCAGTTCGGCCATGAGATCTCTTGCGATACCCAGTCCCAGACCGAGGCCATCCGCCTTTCCCGTTACGAATGGGCTGAAAATCTCGTCGGCCGATAGGGGATCAATGCCAGGTCCGTTATCGTCCACGACAAGGGAAATCTGGTCGCCCTCATCGCGGACGCTGAACGAAACACGTGGGTTCTCGATATTCACGACCGCATCCAATGCGTTCTGCAGCAAATTCACCAGCACCTGCTCCGATCTGACGCGGCAGGCAAGGATCACCATGTCGGAACGTCCCGGTATATCCAGTTGAACCTTGGCGTTGCGGAACCGGTCTCCCATCAGCAGCATCGTGCCATCCACCAGCTCATTTAGCCGGAGCGGGCGAATGACACCGCTGCGACGGCGCGCAAATCGGCGCATTTCCTGTGTGATAGAGCCTATACGCGCCGTCAGTTCCACGGATGTATCGAGGTTACTGGCGACCCTATCGAGCTTGCCGTTTGCAAGATGATGCTGCGCGTTTTCGGCGAGTGTCCGAATAGTCGCGACGGGTTGGTTAATTTCATGCACCAGCCCTGCGGTAATCGATCCGAGAGATGCGAGCCTATTCGCCTGGGCAAGCTCTTCCCGCGCATCGCGAAAGCGTTTGTCAGCCAGTTCACGTTCCGCCATTTCTGCGCTCAATGCCGCCGTGCGCTCTTCAACTGCGGTTTCGAGCTCGGCACGATAAGCTGCCGCACGCGCTGCCCGGCTCACTCGCCAGTAAACAGCACCAGCAACCACGATGAAGACAAGCATAGCTGCCACCGTTATCAGGCGCGCAAGGTCGTTGGCAGCGCGCAAGGCTCGCCCCGTAGGTTCGATATGAACCAGCTTCAGAGACGTTTCGGCAATAGGCTCATCGACAGAAACTGAATATTGCCCGGTAGGCTCGATCATCATCCCGTCCGGCGCAAAGCGATAATTGCTGGGTTTCATATCCGCCGCATTGAACTGCCCACTCTCGATAATCTTGGAGCGTTCGGTAGTTGATATCGGCTGAAAGGAGCGAAGGTCTTCGGCCTTATCGGTGGAGGCCAGTATGATTCCGCGAGGATCAACGACGAAGGTCTGGCCAGGGTCGTTTGCCCATGTTTGCACCAGTCTGTGGAATTCAAATTTGATCACGACCACACCAACCGGCTCAGTCTGATCACCGATGCGCCGCGCCAGAAAAAGACCGAAGCGACCACTCAAATCACCTATGGCGTAATACTCTGCCGAACCTGCCGCCATCGCGCCCTTGAAGTAAGGCCGGAAATCGTAATTTCGTCCGACAAAGCTCTCCGGGGTGTTGGCATTAGATGACGCGATAACCGTACCATCACGAGCGATCACATAGATGATTGGCGAACCGATCTGATGTGCAAGAAGTTCAAGCTTTTGGTTCAAACGAGCGGTCGCGCCCTTCGAACCACCTGCGAGCACATCGCGCAGATCGCTATATTCCTTTAACACCACTGGCAATAACCGGAACTTTGCCAGTTCGCTGTCGATGAGGCGGGTTTGCTGACGCGCTATCAACGTCGCATCCTGACGAAGACCATCAAGCGCCCCGCTTTCAGCCCACAGTCGGGCGGAAAACCACACACCGATTGCCAGCAAGGAAGCGAGGGCAACCAACAGGAGTTTTGCAATCTTCGATGGAACCTTCATTTGTGCTGATTTATGCAAACTCATACAAAGAGTCACGCAGAATCCTGCACAAGACTCACAAGGGAATATATCGAAATCTACTGAAAGTCTTTTCATTTCAATATTTTAATCTTTTTAACCCAGCTCTCTGGCGATCAATGTTCCTCTACCGCATGTTAGCGCCAATTCGAAAAAGGGAGTTTCGAAGGGAGGAGTTTACCCGTGAACCACATCAACATAGCCCCAGCATCGCACCCAATTCCGGGACCGCTCTCATCGACCGGATCACTGAAATTACGTGCTCGAAGCTGAAGCGGAGCACGGACTGAGATTATTCACCAGCGCCAAACAGACCTTCCCTCACGTACCCAAACGGAAGTGCAGAGAGACGAGTTGAAGGCAACGGAAAAACACCCTGAAACCGTTTCGTCGATCCGGTTCCACAACAAGGGGTGAAGTTCATAAGTCGAGAGATTTGAAGGAGCAACCCATGGTCTCAATTACGAACGAACGGAGTGAAGTGCAAAGCACCAATAGCCGCCTGAAATCCATTATCGGTGGCTCAACCGGCAATCTGGTCGAATGGTTCGACTGGTACGTTTATGCAGCATTTGCGCTTTACTTTGCACCCCACTTCTTCCCGTCCGAAAGCCAGACCGCGCAACTCATGAGTGCCGCCGCAGTCTTTGCCGTTGGCTTTGTCATGCGCCCTATCGGTGCGTGGATCATGGGGATTTATGCCGACCGCAAGGGTCGCAAGGCAGGCCTCGCGCTGTCCGTGACACTGATGTGTGCAGGTTCGCTCATCATCGCACTGACACCGGATTACCAGACCATCGGCCTTGCAGCCCCAGCCCTCCTCGTACTCGCACGTTTGATGCAAGGCCTGTCGGTTGGCGGTGAATATGGCGCCAGCGCCACCTATCTGTCGGAAATGGCAGGCAAAGATCGTCGCGGCTTCTTCTCGTCGTTCCAGTATGTCACGCTCATTTCTGGGCAGCTTCTCGCAATCCTGCTTCTGATCGTGCTTCAGTCGACCATGGAAACCCCTGCGCTGGAATCCTGGGGCTGGCGTATTCCGTTCTTCATCGGCGCCTTGCTTGCAGTAGTCGTATTCTGGCTGCGTCGCGGTCTTGCAGAAACTGAGAGCTTCAAGAATGCAAAGGCTAAGAACGCTCCGAAATCCGGTTTCTGGACGCTTATCAAGCATCATCCAAAGGAAACCGCTCTTGTCATGCTTCTGACTGCTGGCGGTACGCTCGCATTCTATGCGTACTCGATTTACATGCAGAAGTTTCTCGTAAACACGTCTGGCTTCAGCCGCGAAGTGGCAAGTCAGATCAACGCGGTGACGCTGTTCGTCTTCATGTGCCTGCAGCCGATCGCTGGTGCCTTGTCGGACAAGATCGGCCGCAAGCCATTGATGATCGCTTTCGGTGCCGCAGGTGTTCTTTTCACCTATCCGATCTTCACGACGCTGGAACAAACTCGCGATCCGATCACGGCCGGTCTGCTGGTCATGGGCGCGCTCATCATCGTCACCGGCTACACCTCCATTAATGCAGTAGTGAAGGCGGAGCTTTTCCCGGCGCATATCCGTGCACTCGGCGTAGCGCTGCCCTACGCACTGGCCAACACTCTCTTCGGTGGTACTGCCGAATATGTTGCATTGAGCTTCAAGAATGGCGGATGGGAACGTGGCTTCTACTGGTACGTCACCATCATGATCGGCATTTCCCTGATCGTTTATCTGCGTATGCGGGATACGAGTAAGGACAGTATGATCAAGGAAGATTGACATCGCCTCCCAAGCGACAAGATGCCGGGCTTAGGTCCGGCATTTTTTTATTCCTCTTGCTGTACAGTCCGAAACTGCCCTGGGCTTTGCCCCATCCATTTATGAAATGCGCGATAGAAGGCACTTGGCTCACTGTAGCCAAGTTCGGCAGCCACTTCCGCTACACTTAGCTTGTCTTCCCGCAAAAGCCTTTCGGCTATCACGAAACGCAACTCGTCCTTGATCGTCCCGAAATTCTGTCCCTCCCCGCGCAGCCTGCGTCGTAAAGTCGGCCCGGACATGCCAAGTCCCTTCGCCAGCCCTTCAAAAGACGGCCAGTCTGTGAATGGCAAAGCATTCAGCTGTGCGCGTACCCTTGCGGAAAGATCATTATCATGACGATAGCGGATCAGAATATTGGCCGGAGCCTCTCGTAAAAAACTCTCCAACGCCACATCGCTGCGGATAATCGGCAGCGATAGATAGGACGATGAAAAAACCAGTCGCGTCACCGGCTGATCGAATAATACCGGTGCTCCGAAGAACTTGTGATAATCCTGCCGGTGGACCGGCGCTGGACAAGCAAAGTCAAGCGTCCGCAACGGGATACGCCGCCCGATCAGCCAGCAGACCACCCCCATCAGGATCAGCCAATAGGCACGATAGGCAAAGGCTGGTCTTGGAGATCCGGCATCGGTCAAAACGATATGGGCCATGCCATCGCGGATCCGCAATTCACCTTGCGGATCATCCAGTACCACATTGAGAAACTGCAACGCCCGTCGCAAAGCCCGTTCCAGCGTGCCGGCATGCAGCACAGCATGACAAAGCAGATTAAAGCTGCCGGGGCGCATCGGCCTTGCAGCCAGCCCGAAGAATTCGTCGTTGATCGTTTCAGCAATCAGCCACCACAAACGGCCATATTCCACATTGGTGATCGGTTCCACCACTGTTTCCGGCAGGCCGATCTTCACCATCAGGGGAGCCGTATCCATCCCCCTAACACGCACGCTTTCGAGCGCATCCTCGACGAAGCCCGGCGCAATATTATGGCGTTCCATGGTTTCTCTATATTGTAAAATCGATCACACATTAATGCATCTAATGTCATTGTTTGCAATGCATGACGCGTTAACCTTCAGGAATGGTTGGCCACGAGGAGGTGGCTGTCAGGGAGGTTAAACTGGATGACTGAAACGTCCGTTTCAGCGCGACTGGCGCGTTATGATGATGCCGTTGCGCAATTTCGCATCGAAGATGCCATTGCAAAGCTTCACGGCAATCCTGAAACCGGCATCAATGCCTGTGTTGAATGCTGCGACCGGCACACTGGCGATAACCGCGTAGCCCTCCGTGCAATTGCAGCCAATGGCGAACTTTCCGAATTCACCTTCGAGAACCTGAGGGATATGGCCGCTCGTGTCGGTAATGTACTGAAAGATGCAGGTATCGGCGCTGGCGACGTAGTCGCAGGCCTGTTGCCACGCACACCGGAACTCATTGCAACCATTCTCGGCGCATGGCGTATCGGCGCGATCTATCAGCCACTTTTCACCGCCTTTGGCCCGAAAGCAATCGAGCACCGTCTGAAGACCAGTGGTGCAAAACTGGTGGTTACCAATACAGCCAATCGCTCCAAACTGACAGAAGTTGAAAACTGCCCCAACGTCGCAATCGTGCTGGCGCCCGGCGAAGACTTGCCAGCCGATGACATCGATTTTCGTGCTGTAACGGCTTCCGCTTCGGTTGATTGCACGCCTGTACTTCGCGAGAGTAGCGATCTGTTCATGATGATGTCGACCTCCGGTACGGCGGGTCTACCGAAAGGCGTACCGGTTCCGCTTTATGCGCTGATGGCATTCGGCGCCTATATGCGCGAAGCCATCGGTCTGCGTTCCGACGACATTTTCTGGAACATTGCTGATCCAGGCTGGGCCTATGGCCTTTATTATGCCGTGACTGGGCCATTGCAGCTTGGCATGTCAACCACGCTTTACGAAGGTGGTTTCACCGCTGAAAGCACCTATGACATCATCGAACGCCTTGGTGTCACCAGCCTCGCCGGTTCGCCGACTGCTTTCCGTCTGCTGATGGCAGAGGGACCGGAAGCTGCGAAACGTATCAAGGGTCGCCTGCGTGTAGTCTCCAGTGCCGGAGAGCCACTTAATCCAGAAGTCATTCGCTGGTTCGACGCATATCTTGGTACACCAATCTACGATCACTACGGCCAGACCGAGCTTGGCATGGTCGTGAATAATCATCACGGCCTTGAACATTCCGTTCGGCATGGTTCGGCTGGCTATGCAATGCCCGGCTATCGTGTCGCGGTTCTAGATGAAGAGAGCAATGAACTTGGCCCTAACCAGCCCGGTATCCTCGCTGTGGATATAGCAAAATCGCCGCTTCTCTGGTTTTCCGGCTATTACAAGCAGGAAACGCCAGCCATTGCGGGCGGCTACTATCGCACCGGAGACACGGTGGAGTTCGAGCCGGATGGTTCGATCAGCTTCATTGGTCGCGCTGATGACGTTATAACATCATCCGGTTATCGCATCGGACCATTCGACGTCGAAAGTGCTCTTCTTGAGCACGCCGCCGTCAACGAAGCGGCGGTTGTCGGTGTACCGGACCCGCAGCGAACCGAAATTGTGAAGGCATTCGTTATCCTTGCGCCCGGTTTCGAAGGTACGCAAGAACTGAAGGATGAGCTGGCATTACATGTGAAGAAGCGGCTCTCCGCCCATTCCTACCCGCGTGAAATTGACTTCCTGAGCGAACTTCCCAAGACGCCAAGTGGAAAAATCCAGCGTTTCCTCCTTCGCAAGGCGGAAATCGACAAACAGCAACAGACGAAGGCCTGAGGACAAGCATATGCAGATTAAAGATCGGGTATTTCTTATTACCGGTGCAAGCTCTGGCCTCGGTGCTGCGGTTGCAAAAATGGCCATCGATGCCGGCGGGAAAGTCATGCTTCTCGATGTGAACGCAGAAGCCGGTGAAGCACAGGTCAAAGCACTTGGCGCGATGGCAAAATTTCACCGCACCGACGTCACCAGCGACACGGATGGCAAGGCTGCTATCGCTGCTGCACTGGAGGCTTTCGGGCGCGTCGATGCACTCGTCAACTGTGCCGGTGTGGCACCGGGTGAGAAGATTCTCGGACGTGATGGCGCGCATAGGCTGGAAAGCTTCACGCGCGCAATTTCGATCAATCTCATTGGCACATTCAACATGCTGCGCCTCGCTGCCGAAGCCATGGCAAAGAACGAGCCCGGCGAAGGTGGAGAACGAGGCGTCATCATCAATACGGCGTCCGTTGCAGCATTCGACGGCCAGATCGGCCAAGCGGCATATTCAGCTTCCAAGGGCGGCGTTGCTGCCATGACATTGCCAGTGGCCCGCGAACTTGCGCGTCACGGTATCCGCGTCATGACCATCGCGCCCGGAATATTCGCCACACCTATGATGGCTGGCATGCCGCAGGAAGTGCAGGATGCCCTCGGCGCTTCCGTGCCATTCCCGCCCCGCCTCGGTCGACCGGATGAATATGCGGCTCTTGCCCGCCACATCGTGGAAAACCAGATGCTTAACGGTGAAGTCATCCGTCTGGACGGCGCACTTCGCATGGCAGCAAAGTAACGAGGAACAATCATGTCCAACAGCGATCCTATTGTCATTGTCGGTGCTTCCCGTACTCCCATGGGTGACTTTCAGGGCGATTTCGCCAATGCTCAGGCGACCGATCTCGGTGCTGCAGCCATTCGCGGCGCACTTGCAGGCGCAGGCATTGCCCCGGAAGCAGTAGAAGATGTCTATATGGGTTGCGTCCTGCCTGCTGGTCAGGGACAGGCTCCGGCGCGTCAGGCTTCGATCAAGGCCGGGATACCTGTTTCCACCGGCGCAACGACGGTCAACAAGATGTGCGGTTCGGGCATGAAGGCAACCATGCTGGCGCATGATCTGCTGCTGGCGGGTTCTGCCGATGTCATTGTTTCCGGCGGCATGGAGAGCATGACAAACTCCCCCTATCTGCTGCCTAAGGCACGTGGCGGCTATCGTATGGGGCACGGACAGATTATCGATCATATGTCTATTGATGGTCTCGAAGACGCCTACGACAAAGGCCGCCTCATGGGCACCTTTGCCGAAGACTGCGCGGAAGCTTATCAGTTCACGCGGGAAGCTCAGGATGAGTTCGCTATTGCCTCGCTGACACGCGCCCAGAATGCCATCAAGAATGGTCTTTTCGCCGCCGAAATTACGCCCGTTACCGTGAGGACCGGACGTAGCGAAGTTGACATCTCCACCGATGAGCAGCCCGGTAAGGCGAAACTGGACAAAATTCCGACCCTTCGCCCGGCATTTCGTGACGGCGGCACCGTGACGGCTGCCAACTCCTCCTCGATTTCGGACGGTGCGGCAGCCCTCGTTCTCATGCGTGCTTCCGAAGCGGAAAAACGCGGCCTCACCCCGCGTGCGGTTCTGGTCGGCCATGCGACCCATGCCGACAAACCGAATCTCTACCCGACTGCGCCCATCGGCGCGATAAGCAAACTTTCGGCGAAAATCGGCTGGAACCTGAAAGATGTCGATCTCTTTGAGATCAATGAGGCTTTTGCGGTCGTAACCATGGCGGCGATGCGTGATCTCGATCTGCCGCATGACAAGGTTAATATTCATGGTGGCGCCTGCGCCCTTGGCCATCCTATCGGCGCGTCCGGCGCACGTATTCTTGTCACCCTGCTTTCAGCCCTCGAAACCCATGGCCTGAAGCGCGGCGTTGCTGGCATCTGTCTGGGCGGTGGCGAAGCAACTGCCGTCGGCATTGAGAGGATCGTCTGATGCTCTTGAACGATACGCAGGAGCAGATTCGCGAAGCCGCCCGACAGTTCGCACAGGAACGGCTCGCGCCGGGTGCTGCCGCACGCGACAGGGAGCACTCTTTCCCGGGCGCACAGCTTGCCGAAATGGGTGAGCTTGGCTTTATGGGAATGCTGGTACCGGAAGAATGGGGCGGTTCCGATCTGGGAGCGGTTGCTTACGCTCTGGCGCTGGAAGAAATTGCTGCAGGCGATGGGGCATGTTCGACCATTGTTTCGGTCCACTCGTCTGTCGGCTGCGTTCCGATCCTGCGTTTCGGTACCGAAGAGCAGAAACAGCGTTTCCTGCCCAAGATGGCTTCCGGTGTATGGATTGGCGGATTCGCATTGACCGAACCACAGGCCGGTTCGGATGCGTCTGCGCTCAAAACCCGCGCACGCCGCGACGGCGATCATTACGTAATCGACGGTTCCAAGCAGTTCATCACGTCGGGCAAGAATGGCAGCGTGGTGATCGTGTTCGCCGTTACCGATCCATCGGCTGGCAAAAAAGGCATTTCGGCGTTCATCGTGCCGACCGATACTCCGGGCTACGAAGTTGTTTCCGTGGAACACAAGCTCGGCCAGCATTCATCGGATACCTGTGCCCTCGCTTTTACCGATATGCGCATTCCGGTAGAAAACCGACTGGGCGATGAGGGCCAGGGCTACAAAATTGCGCTTGCCAATCTGGAGGGCGGGCGCATCGGCATTGCTGCGCAATCAGTCGGCATGGCCCGCGCAGCATTCGAAGCTGCATGTGTTTACGCCAAAGAGCGCATCACATTCGGCAAGCCAATTATCGAGCATCAGGCCGTCGCTTTCAGGCTTGCCGACATGGCAACGAAGATTGAGACAGCCCGTCAGATGGTTCTCCATGCAGCTGCGCTGCGCGAGGCAGGCAAACCGTGCCTGACTGAAGCATCAATGGCCAAACTTGTTGCCTCTGAAATGGCTGAACAGGTCTGCTCTGCCGCGATCCAGATTCATGGCGGTTACGGTTATCTGGCTGATTATCCAGTTGAGCGTATTTATCGCGATGTTCGCGTCTGCCAGATTTACGAAGGCACCAGCGACGTGCAGCGTCTTGTAATTGCGCGAGGAATGTGAAGGCCACTTGCGATAATGTTTGCAAGTCGCGGTGAAAATCGGCCAAAAGATCGTGTGCGGATACGAGGTATATCTGCACGCAAAATGTGAGGCCTGATGACTATTCGCCCGATTGTAAATTATCCGGATAAACGGCTTCGCGTCGCAGCCGAGCCAGTCACCCTGTTCGACGGCGCTTTGCAGGAGCTCGGCACCGATCTTCTCGATACAATGCGCGCAGCACCGGGCATCGGTATAACCGCACCGCATATCGGCATATCAACACGCTTGGTGGTTTTAGAACTGCCAACCGAACCAGTCCCGAAATTCTATGTAAATCCGGAAATCGTCTGGGCGTCAGAAGAAAAAATCCATCATCAGGAAGGCAGCGTCTCGATGCCAGGCGTTGTCGATGAGGTCGAGCGCCACGCCCGCATCACAATTCGCTATCAGGATATCAATGGCAACGAACAAACCGAGGAATCGGAAGGTCTGCTTGCCGTTTGCCATCAGCACGAAATCGACCAGCTTGATGGTATTTTCTGGATTCAGCGTCTTTCGCGATTACGCCGAGACCGCCTTATCAAACGTTATGAGAAATCGCAGCGCCAGAGATAGTTGGCACTGCGAAATACACTCAATAGAGTAGACGGGCGCGGATAGTGCCGGGAATTTCGCGAATGGCCTGCAACACCGTTTCGCTGGCCTCACCGACGCCGTCTGCTTCCATCACAAGATAGCCCACTTCGCCGTCGGTTTGCAGAAACTGGCTGGCGATGTTGATGTTATGCGTCGAGAAAACATTCACGAGGCTGTTGAGGATGCCCGGACGGTTTTCATGCACGTGCATAAAGCGCGTGCCCGTCGGGCGCGGCGGCAGCTGGACTGGCGGGAAGTTGACAGCGCCCAGCGTGGAACCGACATCAGAATATTCGACCAGTTTTCTGGTGACTTCCAAACCGATACGTTCCTGCGCTTCTTCCGTCGATCCACCGATGTGAGGCGTGAGAATGACGTTCTCCAGACCCTGAATCGGAGAAACAAACCTGTCGTTGTTGGAGGCTGGTTCAACCGGGAACACGTCGATGGCAGCACCTGCGAGGTGACCTTCCTGCAGAACCTTTGCCAGAGCTTCTAGATCAACAACCGTACCGCGCGCATTGTTGATGAGAAAGGCTCCCTTCTTCATCTTGCGCAGTTTCGCTTCGGTAATCAGCTTCGAAGTCGATTTATTTGACGGCACGTGCAGGCTGACAACGTCTGAAATCTTCAACAGTTCGTCGAGGCTCGCAGTCGGTTTGACATTGCCATATTGCAGCTTGTCGGACGTATCGAAATAACGCACGGTCATGCCGAGGCTCTCGGCCAGATTACCGACTTGCGAACCGATATTGCCATAACCGATGATACCGAGCGTCTTGCCACGCACTTCGCGGCTGCCAGTTGCCGTCTTGTCCCAACCACCTGCATGTGCGGAGACGGAGCATGGGAAAATCCGGCGCATCAGCATGATGATTTCGCCAATCACCAGTTCTGCAACCGAACGAGTGTTCGAAAATGGTGCATTGAAGACCGGAATGCCGCGCTTTCGTGCAGCTTTCAGCTCAACCTGATTAGTCCCAACCGAGAAGCAACCGACTGCGATCAGGCGGTTGGCCGCAGCAAAAATCTCTTCAGTCAGTTGCGTCCGGGAACGAATGCCAACGATATGCGCGGACGAAATCGCTTCAATCAGATCGGCTTTATCCAGCGCCTTCGGCAGATGCGTGACATTGGTGTAACCGGAAGCTTTGAAGTAATCGACGGCCGTTTGATTGATGCCCTCCAGTAGAAGAACATTGATGCGGTCGCGTGCGAGTGAGAGACGTTCAGTCATTTTGGGGATTTCCAGGCTGTAACAGCAGATAGTCGGTTTACGACATGAATGAACGCAAAGCCGTCGTCAACAGGATGTGTTGAAAGATTTTACCCCAATTGCAGATTCACGGAGAAAGTGAATGAGGCAGCGCCTTTTCAGAAACCCCAGCGGACCTATCTGATTACTATAGCAAATAACAAAAGCTTCCATTTGGCTCACCTGCCAACCGAGCCAAAGATGTCCTTAATGACAGCAACCGGAGGAATACCCCCGATGAGTGAAACTATCACCCTCGATACGCATGAAGCCATTCGGGACTGGGTGGCCGCTCGCAACGGAAACCCAGCATTTGTCAGCACATCCATTGATCCCGATGCAGCGCCGGTATTGCGAATTGTTTTCGAGCCGGAATTCGTTGCCGATGTCGAACGGCCCTTGGATGCAGGCGGACTTGAAGTCGTGGAATGGGAAGATTGGTTTCGCGTTTTCGACAGGGAAAAACTGGTCATGCTGGTAGCACACACGAAGCCAGGAAAACTTGATAATTTCTATCAAATCCTCCCAGCCTAATTGCTAATCAAATAACTACCTTTTGCCTGTCAGGGACTGACTTCAAGCCAGTTTCCCTGATCGGCCATTCAGTTCTTAAGCTTTTTGCCGAAGGTCTCCGCGACCAGCGCCAGCGAAATGGCTCCCGCATCGGGATGACCGATGCTCTTTTCCGCCAATGGTCTCGCCCGACCGAGTTTCGGAGCAAGTGGTGCCGTCGCGTCGGCTGCGAGTTTTGCAGTCTCCGCCGCTTTATTCCAAGCATCGGCCAGCGTCTTGCCAGATGCAAATTCGCTTTCAAGCGTTTCCACAAAAGGAACAAACGCATCCACCAGTGTCTTGTCGCCGGGTTTCGCCCGACCAAGGGTTGTCACTGAATCAAGCGCGCGCCTGCCACCGCGAACGACCGCACCATCATCAATGTTGCCATTGTCCGAAAGCTCTGCGCTCCATGAGCGCAGCAGAAGTCCCCATAGCGCTCCGGATGTTCCTCCGGCCCGGTCTGCCCAAGCGTCGCCTGCAACAGCCAATACGCTTGCGGCCCCCGCCCCGGCCTTGACGGCCTGGTCAGCTGCATCTTTTGCAGCCGTAGAGCCACGTCGCATGCCTTGCCCATGATCGCCGTCGCCTGCGAAGGCATCAATGCGACCCAGTTCTTCTTCGGCCTCGACCAGCACGTCGGCGACGGCGTGCAAAATACCCTGCATGCAAACGCCACCGGCACGCCCGGCCTCATCCGCCTGAACAAAATCGAGCGCCGCGTCCTCGTTGGCAATAACATCGTCCGCGGGCTCGACTGCGATCGCTTCGCCGCGACGCAGGACCGGAGTGTCGCAAGCTGCCGTCCAATAGCGCTCGAGTTCATCATCAAGCCAAAGAAGGGTCAGCGAACAGCCTTGCATGTCGAGACTGGTAACAAACTCACCAGCTTCAGGAGCTACAACGTCAAGACCAGCTTTTTCCAGCAACGACGCAATCGCCGTCCACAGAACAAACAGTTCTTCGTACTTGGTTGCACCAAGGCCGTTCAGGATAACACCAACTTTCTTCGTTCCTTTGGGACGCTCCGCCAGAAGCTTTTCCACCAGCAGGTTTGCCAGACCAGAGGCAGGCAAGATCGCCTCTTCCTTGATCCCCGGTTCACCATGAATGCCGAGACCAAGCGCCATCTGGCCTTCTGGTACGGTAAAGAGTGGGTGCGGAGCGCCAGGCAAGGTGCAGCCTTTGAAGGCAACGCCAAAAGACACGGTGTTGGCATTTGCATGACGTGAAAGCCGTTCGACTTCGTCCAGTGACAGACCGGCCTCAGCAGCAGCACCAGCAATCTTGAACACGACCAGATCACCAGCAATACCACGTCGCTTTTCGTGCATATCCGCCGGAGCGCTGGCCACATCGTCGGTTACAGGCACGATACGGACGTCGATACCTTCTGCACGCAGACGTTCGGCAGCAACGCCAAAATTGAGGACATCCCCGGCGTAATTGCCAAAGCCCAAGAGAACACCACCGCCCTTATGCGCCTGCCGGCAGACACGCGCCACTGCCGCCGTGGAAGGCGAAGCAAATACGTCACCAGCAACGGCTGCGTCCGCGAGGCCGGGCCCGACATATCCGGCAAATGCAGGGTAATGACCGGAGCCGCCTCCGACAACCACAGCGACCTTGCCTTGAGGGACCTTTGTGGAACGAACAACGCCGCCACGCACGTGACGAACATAGCGGTTATAGATGCTGGCAAACCCGGCAAGAGCGGTCGAGGCAAACTCCTCCGGCGCGTCAAAAATCGTCGTCATTGAAACAGTCCTTGGTCTGGGTCATTAGTCGCGTGGCAGGATGCGGCGCAAGTAGTCACGATTTGTAGCCGAAACGGAAAGCCCGTCGCCACCATAATGTTCACATAAAAACGGGCTGGCAAATCCTTGATCCAGCGCCATTTTGATCGCTGCGCGATAATTGATGATCCCGCTTTCAAGGGGTGCAGGATGTGTGACGATGACACCGGAGGCTGGATCTTCTGCACGGGTGTAGTTCTTGACGTGCCAGAATTTTGCATAAGGCGCGACCTTCTCCATCATCTGCTGCCAATGCTCGACCGGACGGTGCAGACGAATGAGATTGCCCAGATCAGCATTGATCCCGACATTATCGAAGCCGACTTCCTCGACAAAACGAACCGCACTGTCCGCAGTGCCGAGATAAGTATCCTCATACATTTCAAGCGACAGCTCTATGCCAAGCTCCTCTGCATGGCGACCGAGTTCGCGAATTCGTTCAACAGCCTTGTTCCATACAGCAGGATCGTCCGGATTTTTCGCTCCGTCGACCGTCCAGAACCATAATGCCTGTTTCTGCGCGTCTGTCAGCGGTTCAAAAAGCCCGAAGGAAACGCAACTGGCACCGATTTCCTTTGCTGTGTCGATAACCCTGTGCCCATAGGCCAGATATTCGTCGCCGTGTTGTGCATCGATCACGCTACGCCTCGAAGTCGAAATCGCAGGAATAGTGAAATCGAGCGATTTGGCGACCGCCACAAAATCATCAAGACGAGCGGGTGGCAAATCCGCCAGCCGCAACCAGCTGTCAGTCGGATCGAGTTCGGTAAACCCTGCATCCGCAACGTCGGACAAAGTGCGAGCCCAATCTTCTGCCGACTGATCCTGCACCGAACTGCCATCCGGCAGAATATTGGGATACTGGATCATCGCTGCCGCAATTGGCCAGTTTTTGCGTGTCCATTTCGAAGTCGTCTGTTTCAACTTACATTCCCGTTCTTTTGCGTAATCCATCGAAATCAGGCCACGTTACCGTTGCCGGAGGGCATTTCGGGTTTCCGGCTACGCAGTTTGCCAATGCCCCAGAAGATCGCGGGTGAAACAAGCAGGAAGACGCCGAGCGTCATCAGCGACGCAACCAAACCATTCGACCAGAATATCGAAAGCTCACCGTTAGACATCATCATCGACTGACGGAAGGCATCCTCTGCCTTATCGCCTAGAACCATGGCGAGAACCAACGGTGCCAGTGGATAGTCGAGCTTCTTGAAGATATAGCCCAGCACGCCAAATGCGATCACCAGCCAGACGTCGGTTATCGAATTGGCGACCTGATAGGCGCCGGAGAAAATGACCGCGACAATAATCGGTCCGATGATCGAGAACGGCACGCGCAGGATAGATGCGTAGAGCGGCACAGTCGCAATCACCAGAATGACGGCAACAATGTTGCCGAGATACATGGAGGCAATCAGGCCCCAGACGAAATCCGGGCGATCCGTGAACAATGTCGGGCCAGGAGTGAGACCCCAGATCATCAGGCCGCCCATCATCACAGCAGCCGTAGCCGAACCCGGCACACCAAGTGCCAGCATGGGGAGAAGCGCAGATGTACCCGCCGAATGGTCCGCAGTTTCCGGCGCCACAATACCGCGTGGGTCTCCCTTGCCGAACTTCGATTTATCGCGAGCGGAACGACGAGCCACACCGTAGCTCATAAAGGATGCAGCCGTTGGTCCGGCGGGCGTTATGCCCATCCAGATACCGATCAGCGTTGAGCGCGCGAGCGTGAACCAGTAGCGCGGCATTTCAAGAAGCGTACGCCCAATCTCACCGAGACGCACCCGTGCCTTGATGCCATCAAAGCGTAACCCCTCCTCCGTCGTCAGCAACAGTTCGCCGATCCCGAACAGGCCCATCACGGCAATCAGAAAGGAAATACCCTTGATGAGTTCCGGTATTTCGAATGTCAGGCGCAAATTACCGGAGATCGTGTCCATGCCCACCGAAGCAAAAGCAAAACCGATCATCATGGAAACGAGTGTCTTGAAAGGCGATTGAGCGCCCATGGATATGAAGCTGGCAAAAGCCAGAAAATAGACAGCGAAATATTCCGGTGATGAAAACCGCAGGGCGAAATTGGCGACCCAGCTGGAGAGCAGTGTAATCATCACCACGCCAGCCAGTGCGCCGATACCAGCCGAAACGAATGCCAGCGTCAGGGCGCGGCTCGCATGTCCGGCCTTCGCCATCGGATATCCATCGAAAGTGGTGGCAACGGACGAAGGCTCACCTGGAATATTGAACAGAATGGACGTAGTCGATCCACCGAACAATGCCCCCCAATACATACAGGAAAGCAGAATAATCGCGGAGATGGGGTCCATCGTGAATGTCAGCGGCAAAAGCAGGGAAACACCGTTAGGCGCGCCCAATCCCGGCAGGACACCTACCAGAATTCCTAGCGTCACACCCAGCATCATCAGCAGAACATGATTGAAACTGAGTATGTGGGCGAAGCCATCCATCAGGAGACTGAAATTTTCCATGTCTTTCCTCCAAAGACATCGGACTTTCCGGTATCAATAAATGCCGAAGAAAGCCTCGACCGGGCCTTTAAGGAGCGGAACCTTGAAGCCGATTTCAAAAATGACGAAAAAGAAGAGGGAAACGGCAATACCGGCTGGCACGGAAGCCCACCACTTGTAGCGTCCCTGAAACATCATCGCTCCAGCGATGTAGAGTGCCGTGCCAACATAAAGTCCGAGAACCGTGGATATGGCAGCGAAGGCAACCAGCGGCAAGGCGAAGCCGAGAACCGGCTTCAACCGGGAGAGTTCAACAAAGACTTCCCCGCTACCACGATGTTTTATAAATGCCACAACGAGATTGACCGCACTTCCGAACATGATCAGCAGTCCGATGTAGAACGGGAAATAACCCGCATCCGGCCCCATTTCCGTCCAGCCTGTACCAGCCTGTTGTGAGCCGTAACAGACCGCCGCTCCCAGCGCGCCTGTCAGGAGCGCAACGCCCGCTTCGATGACGAATCGGGAAACGCCGCCTTCACCTTTCTCACTCATGGGATGAGCTCCTTCGATGAATGATGCAGACGCCATTGGCGTCTGCATGAATGCACAAAACGTCAGTTGGCAAGCCAACCTTCTCGCTTCAACACGGCCGTTACCGCTGTTTCATCGTTCTTGATAAAGGATGAGAGTTCATTACCGCTCATATAGGCGGCAGATTGCGAACTATCGGCAAGATACTTCGCCCATTCAGGTGTCTCGGCAACCTTCTTGAGTACGCCTGCATAGTAATCGACGACGTCCTGATCGACACCTGCGGGAAGCCATACGGTGCGTGGCATGGAGTAATTTTCGATAGCGATCCCTGCTTCCTTGCAGGTCGGGATGTCGCCCCATCCCATATCGCCAGCAACCTTGCCATCACCCTTGAGTTTTTCGCCCTTGAAGACGCAAAGCGGCTTCACCATGCCCGCCTGCCATTGACCGAGGTTCTCACTCGGATTGTTGACATTGGCTGCAATGTGCTCGCCCGCGAGCTGAACAGCGGCTTCGCCACCGCTTTTGAACGGGATATAGCCGAGTTTCGAACCCGTGGCATCGTTGATCATGGATGTCAAAATCTGGTCAACGTCTTTGGACTGACTGCCGCCAACCTTCATGCCCGCATCATCTTTCGCCTTGGCGATAAACTCTGCGGCTGTCTTGAAGTCAGACTTTCCGTTGACCCAAAGAATGAATTCGTCCGAAGCAAGTGCCGAGACTGGAAGCAAATCTGCCGATTTATAAGGAACTTTGGCGCGTACTGGCAAAAGGTAGGCGTTGTTCGTGCCGAATGCGAGCTTGTATGGATCGCCCTTATAGCCAGCAGTATAGACAAAGCCTTCCGCCCCGCCTGCGCTGCCCTTGTTTGTGACGACGATTGGCGCACTCATCAGGTCATATTTACCGATTATCGACTGGATCGTACGCGCGAAAATATCCGTACCGCCGCCCGGCCCGGCTGTCACGACAAACTCCACGGGCCGCGTCGGCTCAAATGCCAGGGCAGATGACGCGATCACTGCCACCCCCGCTGCCAGGCATGCGATATGTAGAGACTTCTTCATGGTCTATCCTCCCAGTTAAGCGGCACGGGCCTCCCCCCATGCCGATAGTGTCAAAATGTCGAAAATCAGGCAGCGTCTGAAAGTGCAGCTGCTCTTTTCGCCATTCGTGCCGCGAGCAGGATTGCTTCGCGCGTGGCCCCCACGTCGGCGATGCCCTTCCCGGCAATATCGTAGGCAGTGCCATGGGCGGGCGTGCAGAGCGGAAACGGCAATCCACCCATCATCGTCACGCCTTTGTCGAACCCCATCAGCTTCATCGCGATCTGCCCCTGATCGTGATACATGGTCAGTACCGCCTGAAAGCCATCCTTCAGAGCACGCAGGAACACCGTGTCTGCCGGGAACGGACCATCGACATCGAACCCCTTGGTCCTCGCTGCCTTGACGGCAGGTTCGATGATGTCGATTTCTTCCATGCCAAAGCTGCCGCCGTCGCCAGCATGTGGATTGAGCCCAGCCACTGCAATCTTCGGATTGTCATATCCTGCCTTCTTCAAGCACATCCAGGCCAGTTCCAACTCGGCGAGAACTCCTTCAACAGTCAGGGTTGAGGCCACATCCTTGAGCGGAATATGCGACGTCACGCGCGCGTTCCAGACTTTCTCCAGAACGTTGAACTCACGCACCTTGCCTGTGAAGCTCAGCACATCCGCAACAAAGCGGATTTCGTCGTCGTAACCAGGATAGGCAAACCGCATGGCCTGCTTGTTGAACGGCGTAAAGCAAACAGCCTGCGCATGTCCGGTATCAGCAAATTTCAATGCAGTACGAAAGTTCTGAGTGGCAAAAGTTCCACCGACCAACGTGGCTTCACTACGCACAACATCCTTCGGATCGAGATTTTTCAAGTCAACGAAGACGTGTTTGCCGACCGGCATGTTAGGCGCATTTTCGAGAGTGGAATCCTGCAGATCAAGCTCAACACCCGCTATACGCGCACCTTCGTCCAGAACGCGGCGATCACCAAAGACGACGATATGCGCTTCTTTTCTGACATCCGGCAAAGCGAGGAGACGCGCCGTCAGCTCGGGACTGACACCGGCTGGATCCCCCATTGCAAGCGCAATTACGCTCGGTTCAGCGCCAGTAACGGTCATTAGCATCCTCCTCGTCTGCATTCTGTATGCAGCATGCATATGACAGTCTCATATACGACGCAAGCATTTTGTATTCTGTATGCAGCATTTTATATTGACGGTTGAGAGCAGGCCAGCCATCTTCGCCTCAAACGGTGAGGTGAGGATTCGAGCTCACTCTTTGAGAAAAAGGCCGATGGACGAAATTCAGAAAAACGAACAAGCCGAAAACGGCTCACAAGCGTTCCGCCGTACTGCCTTGCACGATATGCTCGTCAACCATCTGCGCGACATGATTATTGAAGGGCAGCTGGAGCCGGGCACGCGCCTGCATGAAGGTCAGCTTGGAGAGCAACTCGGCGTGTCCCGGACGCCGCTGCGTGAAGCTATCAAGTATCTGGCCAGCGAGGGATTGGTTGAGCTTGTTCCAAGCCGCGGCGCGGTTGTGAAACGGTTCAGTGCAGCTGATGTCAGGGACATGCTCACCGTCCTGCGCACGCTGGAAGAACTTGCTGGTAAACTCGCCTGCGAGCTTGCTACCGACAAGGAAATTGCTGAGGTTCGTTCACTGCACGATGAAATGATCGAGCGCTACAAGCATGCTGACCGACTGCAATATTACAAACTGAACCAGCAGATTCATCTTGCCATCGTTCGCCTTGCCAAAAACCCCACGCTGGCAGACATTCACCAGATGCTGCAGACACGATTGAAACGAATCCGTTTCGTCGGCCACGAAGGCGCCGAAAAATGGGCGGCGGCTGTATCAGAGCACCAGGAAATGATCGAGGCGCTGGAAGCCCGCGACGCGACCCGACTGTCGGAAGTACTGGGACGCCATTTGACCAAAGCATGGGAGCGCGTACGCGACTCGATGTAAAGGCATCGGACATCTCGTTTGTCTGTCCGCCGCTATCGGCCAGATCATCGTTTGATCGAAAACGTCAGATGAAGTCTACCTCAATCCAATCGGATCGCGTTATAGATAGGCTGGGAACTTTTTTGCTTATCTGATGTATCGGTGCAGACTATGGAACTGAAATGGCTTGAAGATTTCGTCAGTCTTGCAGAGCACAGGAGCTATTCTCGCGCGGCAGGTGACCGCAATATCACGCAGTCTGCCCTCAGCAAGCGCATCAAGCAACTGGAAGACTGGATTGGCCTCCCCCTGATCGACCGCTCTTCGAATCCTATTGGCTTGACGAAGGCGGGAGAGTGTTTTCTTCCGCGAGCACACGATGCTCTTGAAATGCTGCTCACCGCCCGTAAGACCGTCAGCGACGGTTATAGCGCATCGTGGGAAATCATTTCTTTTGCTACACTCAATACGCTGTCACTCACATTCTTTCCACACTGGATGGCGCAGATTGAAGCCTCCGGCGCCTCATTTCGCGCCCGTTTTGCCGATCCGCATTCATCATTCGTCGGAAATATTTCCACGCTTGTCAGCGGGCACTGCGACTTCTTCCTGACTTATGCGCATCCGGCAGTTCCACAGATGGATGATCTTGGCGGTTATCCGTTTTTGGCACTGGGCACCGAAAGGGTCATCCCTGTATCCGCTCCTGCGCCGAATGGACAGGCCTTGCATAGCCTGAAGGAAAAGTCGCTACCGATCGACTTCCTCAGCTATCGTGGCAACTCGTTCTTTTCCCTCGCACTACCCTGGTTGTTTGAGAAACATGGTTTCGAATTGAACACGGTTTACGAAAACGGAATGTCTGTTGCGCTCAAGGCAATGGCGGTCTCTGGACATGGTGTTGCATGGATACCGGAAAGCCTTGTCGACGATGAACTCAAGCGTGGCGTGCTCGTCCGCGCCGGTGAAACAAACACCGATCTGTTGATTGAAATCCGCGTTTACCGAACACCTCAATTCAGGAACAAGCAGGCGGAACTCTTCTGGCGTCGCGCCTCGCAACTGGTTTCCCAGAAAAATGGCCAAAACGCCGGAAGTCTTACGCCGAACTAAGACATCAAGGCCGGGTGAAAAGTGCCGCAACAGCTTTCAGGTTCTCTGCATCGTCAAGATCACGCAAATCCCCATAGATCTGGTCCGCGGACGGAATCGCCGCACAACAATCAAGAAATTTCCGCGTCCGGTCATCGGCGCTGAACGGTTGCTGCAGAGTACCGACGGCGAAGCTGCGCGACGCCTGTAAAACACGCCCGTTTTTCAGTGTAGCGGTTGCGACATGCGGCAGCTTTTCCGCTGATGCCCGTTCTTCCTCCATTGAATAACTTCGCATGGCGATAACATCGAGCAGTGGATCGCCCCGGAAAGCACCCACGGCCTCCGGGGTGAAATCTGCAAGTGCCAGATATCCCTGCCGCAGGGCGCGTGCGACGCAATATTGCATGGAGAAGCGTGCCTGCATCTGGTCGATCGGCTGCATATAGGCAAGATTGCGATAGTTCGCGATCCCAACCAATGTATCTACAGCCACGACATCTTCTGCATCAAACCCGTGCTCTTCCTTAAGATCAAGCAATAAGTCGATGATCATATGGGTGGACCCACAGCAGGGATGCCGCTTCGGCATGACACCGGCCGTTTCTATCACATGCGGCTTATCAGCGAGGATATCTTCGATATCCCAACCGAGACGTGGATCCCCTGCAAACAGCTCACGAATACCCTGCCCCCCTTCCAGAATATCGTGCCGGGCCTCCATTCCGGCTTTTGCGAGCAATGCAGCTTCAACGGCATTGCGCGCGGCCATGCCTGCATGAAACGGCTTGATCAGCGTGCCGAACTGACCTTTCGTGCCGGATGCGAAACTGGCAGCGATGGTGATCGCCTGTGTAATCGTCGCGATGTCGAGACCGAGCATATGAGCCGTGGCGACAGCCGTGCCAATACTCCCCACCGTTGAGGTGCCGTGCCAGCCAGCTGTATAATGTACCTGTCCCAGGCCCTCGCCTACCAGAGCCTGTGCCTGCAGTCCTGCCAGATAGGCGTCAATCAGACGCCCTCCTGCGGTTTCATCCAGATCGGTCAGTGCCAAGATAGCGGGCACGATCACTGCCGAAGCATGGCTCATGCCGGGCAGGAAATTATCGTCGAAATCGAGCGCATGCGCTGCTGTACCATTGACCAGCGCAGCGAACATCGGGCTGCCTGTTCCTCCCGCAGCCAACAAAGCAGTTCCGCCAGCGCTGAATTCTGCAAAGGCTTTTGCAACGCTTTTCGTGCTGATATCGTCGCGGCCTGCCACCATACAGGCCAACGTATCTAAAATGGCGTCACGCGCGAGTGTCCGCGCATTGGTGCTAACCACTGGTTTTGCACATGCTGAAGCAATCGCGAGTGCGACTGTCACTTTTTCCCGCTGCATGACATTACCCCTGAAAAGCATCCAGAATGAGCTTCAAGAGACGCCCGAACTTGTGTCGGTTCAGCTGACGCCCAGCAATGTCCGTATCCACACGATGCACGATCACCATGTCGAGCGCGGGCAATACGATACAGAAATGGCCGCCGGCACCGAAACCTGCATAGCTGCCTTTCGGTGTCACCACACCGGGGAAAAACACGCCGTCTCGCTCCAGCCACCACATATAGCCATAAGCGCCACGTGCACCGGCATGAGAGTAAGGCATCACACATTCCTGCGTCCACCCATCAGGTAGGACGGACGCACCATTCCAGCGACCATTGCGTAGATAAAGCTGACTGAAGCGGGCCAGATCGCGTGTCGACAGACGGAACGGGTAAGCGGCGTGTCGGCTTTCCATAAAACGGTCATGCCAGCCGTCCGGCTTGTCACCGTCGAGTCTAAAATCCTCAAGGCCAAGCGGCTTTGCGATACGCTCATCGAAAGCCTGGTGCACGGTCTTGCCGGTCAACTGCTCGAAAATAGTGCCTAGTGCGTTGAAATCCCAGTTGTTATAGCACCAGAAGGTGCCCGGTGCATGGGAATGACGCTTTTCCTTGATCATCCGCATCCACGGGGTCTCGTAGCCCGCGGCATGATAAATGCCGGAACGCGCGGTCAGGAGATCATAAACCGTCGCCTGTCTCTCAACTTCGCTCAAGCCTTCATTGTCATCAATGCCTAGCTGCTCAAGTGTCAGGCTGAGATCAATGGTGCCATCAGTCACATCCTGCCCCATCAATGCGGCAAGGATGCTCTTGCGAATGGAATGGCAGAGATATTTGTGCGTGATGTCGCCATATGTGTGGACGATCTTGTTACCTTGGACGATCATCAACGCATCGGTTTCTTGTTGGTCCGCGCAAGCATCGACGGCACGTAATCCAGCTTCCGACCAGCCCGCCGCAGCAGGGCTCTTCAAACGTTCCCATTCCTGTCCAGGATTGGCCACCGAATGATAATTCATACCCGTATTTCCCCAGCCTGATTATGTGCGACGGCTTCCACGCTGGCCTGCAGGAATTCCTGCGTATATTCGGCCTTGGCGCGTGAATGACGAAGATCGTCCGCCGTCAGTTCTTCCAGAATGATGCCCTTGTGCATAACCCCGACACGCTCGCAGATATGGGCCACTACGGCGAGATCGTGTGAAACCATAAGGTAGGTGAGATTGCGCTCGCGGCGCAGCACCTTGAGCAAATTGAGAATTTCCGCTTGCACTGAAACATCGAGAGCGGAAGTCGGTTCATCGAGAAGCAGTACGTCCGGCTCTATGATAAGCGCACGCGCTAAGGCAACGCGCTGACGCTGGCCGCCGGACAGTTCATGCGGATAGCGATAGAGGAAGCTTGGACCAAGACCGACCGCTTGCAATATGTCACGAATGCGTTCGTCCTTGCGATCCATGCCGTGAATAGCAAGCGATTCCGCCAGCACCATGTGCACCTGCTTGCGCGGGTGCAGCGAAGCATAAGGGTCCTGAAACACCATCTGCACACGACGGAAAAACGCCTTGTCGCGCGCGCCACCCATTTTCTGTTCGTCAAAGACAAAGTTGCCCTGATAATGCGGGATGAGACCTGCTAGCGCGCGCAAGATCGTGGACTTGCCACAACCGGATTCGCCGATCAGGCCATAGGCTTCACCGCGCTCGATATGAAATTTTACCTTCCTGACGACGTTGGCGCGCTTTCGCCCTTTGCCGAAACTGATGGAAAGGTCCGAAACATCCACAAAGGGAGAGTTGGCCACATGTGTCATAAGTTTTCTCCCACCAGCGTCGGCTCGGTGAGCCAGCTCTTCTCGCGTTCGGGCACCTTCAGCATATCGACCGGCTGGTCCAACCGAGGAAGACTCGCCAGAAGCGCCTGCGTATAAGGATGACGCGCCTTATGCAGCTCCTTGGCTGGCAGATCTTCCATGATGCGCCCCGCATACATGACCAGCACTCGATCACAGAAATCGGCCACCAGATTGAGATCATGGCTGATGAACATCAGCCCGGTGCCTGAACGGCTGACCAGCTCATCGAGAATTGTCAAAACCTGGCGCCGCACGGTCACGTCGAGCGCGGAAGTCGGCTCGTCGGCAATAATCATGTCCGGTTCGGGAATCAGCATCATCGCGATCATCACACGCTGTCCCATGCCGCCGGAAATTTCGTGCGGGAACAGACGCATGACACGTTCGGGATCGCGAATATGCACGGCCTCCAGCATGGCAATTGTCTTCTGTCGCGCCTCTGCCGATTTCACCCGATGGTGTAGCCGATAGGCTTCCATGATCTGATCGCCGATACGGATCAGCGGGTTGAGTGAATATTTCGGGTCCTGGAGGATCATCGAAATGCGGTTGCCCCGCACGCTGCGCATCTGGCGCTCGCTGGCTGACAGCAGGTCAATCTCGCCGAAACACAGGCGCTTGGCACGGATTTGTGCAACCTTTGGCGTCAGCTTGAGGATCGAGCGCCCGGTCATTGATTTGCCGGAGCCGGATTCGCCTACAATACCGACCTTTTCACGCCCGATAGAAAAGCTGATACCTCGAACAACATCGATGTTGCGGTCTGCGCCGGGAAAAGACACCCAAAGATCGTCAACTTCAAGCAACGGTTTCGTCATTGATCTTATCCGTTTCTGGGGTCGAGCACGTCGCGCAAACCATCACCGAAAAGGTTGAAGGCGAGGCTTGCGAGCAGGATTGCGGTGCCGGGTACGGCGGCAAGCCACCACGAGGTCATCATGAATTCCCGACCACTAGAAAGCATCGCACCCCATTCAGGGCTTGGTGGCTGAGCACCAAGGCCAAGAAAGCCAAGACCAGCGGCCGTGAGAATGATCGAAGACATGTTGAGTGTGATGCGGATCACCACCGAGGGAATGCACATGGGCACGACATGCTTCGCGATCACCCGTATCGTGGAAGCCCCTTGCAGACGTATTGCGGCCACGTAATCGGACGAGCGAATGGTCAATGTTTCGGCACGGGCAAGGCGTGCTATCGGTGGCCATGCCGCGAGGGAGATGGCGATAACCGCATTCTCAATACCCGGCCCAAGTGCCGCAGCGAAGGCTAGCGCCAGTACCAGACTGGGAAAGGCAAGGAAGATGTCGACTATGCGCATCAGCGCTGTATCGACCCAGCCGCCCATATAGCCTGCGGTGGTGCCAACGACGAGACCGATGGGCGCAGCGATAACGGCGGTCAGCGTCACGATGTAAAGTGTGATGCGCGAGCCATAGACAAGACGACTGAAAATATCGCGCCCCAACTCGTCGGTGCCAAAAAAATGGTCGATAGACGGTGGTTGGAGACGGTTCGCGAGATTGTTGGCGCCGATATCGTGTGTGGCGATCAAAGGTGCAAAAATTGCTATCAATACCAGAAGCACGATCACTGCCATGCCGAAGACGGCGGATGTATTGGCCATCAGCTTGAACCAGGACCGGCGCAACTGCTGTATATTGGCCTGAAAGGCAGAAGTAGGTACCGGCGCAGTCAGCCAGGCCCGCAGGGAACCGGAAGTTTGCGCCGGTGATGTGCTGGTGTGCGTGTTCATCGGCAGGTTCCTATCGTGTGCGGGGATCGAAAACGCGATACAGGAGATCGCTGATCAAATTAATGCCGACAAACAGAATGCCGACGACGAGCGTACAGCCGACCACCGCGTTCATGTCGCCTGCCAGAAGCGCATTGGTGAGGTAACGCCCAAAGCCTGGCCATGCAAACACCGTCTCGGTCAGCACCGCACCTTCCAGCAGGAAGGCATAGGACAGCGCCACGACCGTCACGACCTGAACCGCGACATTGCGAAATGCGTGGCCCCAGACGGTGCGCGCCCAGGACAATCCCTTGACGCGCGCAGTGATGATATATTCCTGATTGAGCTGCTCGATCATGAAGCCGCGCGTCATGCGGCTAATGTAAGCCATTGAACCAAACGCGAGGATCAGGGCTGGCATGATGATATGGCTTACGGCGTTCCAAAATGCGTCCCACTGCCCCTGCATTGTACTGTCCACAAGCAGAAATCCGGTCGTCGGCTCGATGGAGTATTCGTAGATGAAATCTATCCGTCCCGGCCCACCGATCCAGCCGAGTGTGGCGTAAAATATCAAAAGCGCCATCAAGCCGAGCCAGAAGTTTGGTGTTGAATAGCCGAGCAGACTCACCATGCGAACGGCATGGTCCAGCGGCGAATTACGATACATGGCAGAGAAGACACCAAGCGGAATGCCAAGCGTGGTGCCAATGACAATAGCCACAGTCGCCAGTTCGATGGTGGCGGGGAAGACACGTGCGATATCTTCCAGTACCGGACGGCCAGAAGTCAGCGCATTGCCGAAATCGAACATAAGCGCATTCTTGAGGTAAAGGCCGTATTGCACGATCAACGGCTGATCAAGACCCAGCTTACGATACATCGTGTCATAGGCTTCCTGAGAAACATTGTCCCCCAGCATGGCGATAACCGGATCGAGCGGCAAAAGGCGGCTGATGAAAAAGGTCAGCGTGATCAGCCCCAGAAGCGTAATCGCCACTGAGATAATCAGGCGCGCTGTGGCGGCGAGAAACTGAAGCACTGGACCGGCTTCCCTGTCGCGGTCGGCCTCCTCCACGTCTTCCATGATTTCGTGCGTCGTCATCTGCAAATTCCCGAAAGAGAAAAACGGGATGCCGGGCCGGGATCGCGCTGTAAACCACAAGCGGCCATATGGTCATCCATCAAATCGAAGAACGCCCGGCGACTTCGAGGGAAGCCGCCAGCAGAGCTATTTTCGCTATTTCGCGGCTAGATCGTAATAGACGCGGAAGCCGTTCCAGCTCCAGTTCTTCATGGCCTTGTTGACGCCAGCGACATTGTAGATCTGGAAAATGAAGGCGTGCGGCCCCTTCTCCATCATCTCTTTCTGCAGATCGATATACATCTGCTTGCGCTTGGCCTCGTCTTTCTCAAACAAAGCCGCGTCGACTTCCTTGTTCACTGCTTCATTGAAATAGCTTGCACGCCAGCTCGGATACATCGTCTGCTTTGCTTCGGTCCGATTGTCGGGATTGAATATCTGACGCGAAGCATTGCCATGGGCATCCGGAACGGTGGTCTGCCAGCCCATCAGGGAGGTCTGGAATTCACGACCGCGAATACGGCTGAACAATTGCGCATTGGCCATGCGCTCGATCTTGATCTTCACGCCCACCTTGGCAGCGGCATCCTGAATGCTCTGGGCAATCGGAGCCGCATAAGGCGCGGTGCTGATAAACATCGTCGTCTCAAAGCCCTTCTCGTAACCGGCTTCCTTCAACAACTCGCGAGCCTTTTCAACGTCGAGCTGGAAGGGCTGGCCTTCCTTCTCATCCAGTGCGCCGAAGGCACCGAGTTGCACGAAGCTAGCACGTGGCACGCCGACATTGTTGATGACCGTCTTGCCAAGACCATCATAGTCGATGAGATAGCGCATCGCGAGGCGCACCTTCTCATTGGCGAAGATCGGATCGGCATTGTTGAAGTTCCAGTAGAACAGTGAAGGCTTCAACGAGCGCGAAGCGGTGACCTTGTCCTGGGTTTCCAGATCGCGCAGGTCCTCCGGCGTCAGATCGCGGGCGATGTCTATGTCACCTTTTTCAAGCAGCAGCCGTTGAGTCCCAGCTTCCGAAACATGGCGGATCAGTACCTGCTTGAGCTTCGGTGCTTCTCCCCAGTAATTGTCGGTCGCCTGAAGGATAACCACTTCGGCGGGGTTCCATCGCATCAACTTGTAGGGGCCGACGCATTCCGACCGCGTGGCCAGATATTTGTTGCCCATGTCATTGTCGACCTGGTTCTCCATCAACACCTTCTGATTAAGAAGGCTGGCAACCCGGTTGGCGGCAATGGCCGCCAGGATGAGATTGACCGGATAGGGCTTGTCCAGCTTGAAAACGACAGTGTTGTCATCCGGCGCCGAGATGGTCTGATCCACATTCTCCTTGGTGAAACCATATTCTGTCAGCGTCGCAGCATTTCCGAAACCGAGCTTGACCGCGCGCTGGAGCGACCAGGCCATATCGCCCGCCGTCGCCTTGTCGCCATTGTCGAACTTCAGATCATCGCGCATGTGGAACGTGATCTGCAGGCCGTCCTGCGAGACATCCCAGCTTTTGGCGAGTTGCGGCACGATCTTGGTTTCGTCAGCCGGATCGAAATCCACCATCGGGTCACAGATATTCTGGATGATCTCGTTGGTAGCCGCCTCGCCGATCTGCGCCGGATCAAAAGTGCTGATAGCGTCGATGTTCCATGCCATGACAAGCGCATTCGGCGGTGAGGCGGCTTCAGCCGCGAACGTCGCAGCGCCCATACCGGCGGCAAACGCTAGTGCTGTCGTGCGACGCAGGATGGATGTCTTCTGTCTTTGCATTGCTGTCCCCTTTTTATGGTTGGGCATTTTCGAAATGTGCTGCGCGCGGACGCGCAGCACGAAATGCAATCATTCTGCCAGTTAGAGCGCGTTTCGATCCGATAGGATCAGATCGGCGCTCTAAGTTTTTCTTTCCAAAGCAAAATCTTATCGATCCTCGTTTCACTCCGGTCGGTTTGTGCTCTAATTTGCCGGGCGGGGCTGAAGTGGCGGATTGACCTCCGGCGGGATCGGGCAAGTGTAGGGCGTCTTTGCCGTACGGGCCTTGTGATCAGCTTTGGCGTTGCTAAGGATTTTTTCGTTCTGAAGAACATCAAGCGCAGTGCCCGCCATTACCTTGGCGGCATAGACCATGCCCTTATGCGCGGCCGGCATTTTGCCTTGAGCGGTGATCTGCCACGAATGACCAGGCGAACCGATCGCATGCGTTGCTACGCGCGCCTGAACGGTTGGCACGACCCAGCTCACATCACCCAGATCAGTGGAACCGATCATCGGCACACCTTTCTGCTCACGCGGCAAGACGTAGTCGCAAAGCGGTTCATTTTCCGCCAGCGGCTGGCCGACGCGCAGATAATCAGTTTCTATATCTTCCTTCGACAAGGTTGCCTGGATCTCGGCTGCGAATGCACGATCTGCATCATCGAACGGCACACCACCCAGACGTTCCATGTTCGAATGCATCGCAATTTCCAGTGGCGTATTACCGAGCAGGTTCGAAACCGCGCTCATAATGGAGATATCGACGGCCGTTTCCGTCATCATCGCAGCGCCCTCGGCAACCTTCTTCACTCGTTCATTGAGGGCGAACATGCCCGACAGGTCGGTGGCGCGGATGGCATAGCGCACCTTGGCTTTGGCCTGAACGACATTTGGCGCGATACCGCCCGCATTGAGATAGGCATAGT
This sequence comes from Brucella tritici, assembly GCF_008932285.1. NCBI lineage: Bacteria > Pseudomonadati > Pseudomonadota > Alphaproteobacteria > Hyphomicrobiales > Brucellaceae > Brucella > Brucella tritici. The sequence continues at coordinate 920,825 of NZ_WBVY01000002.1, read as the reverse complement.
GAAGACGGCAATCAGAAGGGATGTGTTCTCGCAGATAATTGCAGCCGACACTCATCAACTCCACCGCATCCAGAGCCGAACGCCCCAGATGCGGTGCCGCGGCGGCGTGGGAGGCTCGTCCGGTGAATTCGAAATCCATACGCGTATTGGCGAGCGACTGTGCGTCATCCACCTGCGTGAACGAAGCCGGATGCCAGCAGATGGCGATGTCGACATCGTCGAAAGCGCCAGCGCGCGCCATGAACGACTTGGCCGCGCCGCCTTCTTCTGCTGGGCAACCGTAATAGCGTACACGGCCTTTCTTGCCGGTCTGTTCCAGCCAGTCCTTGACCGCCGTCGCGGCCAGAATGGCAGCGGAACCCAGAAGGTTGTGGCCGCAGCCATGGCCATGTCCCGCACCAGGGATCGGACGCGGTTCCGCGATACCCGCTTCCTGGCTGAGGCCCGGAAGAGCATCGTATTCGCCCAAGATTGCGATGACTGGTCCGCCCTCACCGGCCTCGCCCATCACGGCAGTGGGAATGCCAGCCACGTTCTCGGCAATACGGAACCCCTGTTCCTTCAGCATTTTAGTATGCTCAGCACAGGACCGATATTCGGTATAAGCGATCTCCGGCATGCCCCAGACTCGATCACTCAAGGCTTCAAAATCAGCCTTCTTCGCGTCCACAAGATCCCAGATCTCTTCACCATTCTTCACGGCGTACTCTCCCAACAATGCTTTTAAAGATTCTCGTCGATGAAACGGGCAAGCGCGCCAAACACACGGCGGCGATTTTCGATACGCGCGAAGCCATGGCCCTCATGCGGTACACGCAGATATTCGATCGGTTTACCGAGCCCGCGCAGGCACGAATAGACCATCTCGCTTTCGCAAGGCGTGACACGCGGGTCTTCCAGACCATGCGCGATCATCAATGGTGCGGCGATATTACCGATGCCATTGATTGGGGAGAACCGCTCCAGCTCATCGCGCATGGTTTCGGTATCACCATATTCGATAGCGCGCAGTTCCTTGCGCCATGGTCCTGTAGTCTGCAGCAGGGTGAGGAAATTGGCGATCCCGTAATATTCGACGCCAAGCTTCCACAGGTCGGGATATTCCGTCATAGCAGACAGGACCATGAACCCGCCATAGGAACGGCCAAACACGCCGATACGGCTCTCATCCACATCGCCGCGTGCCGCGACCGCCATGCGTACAGCCTTGAGATCAGCGACGCTGTCCATGCGCAATTCACGGTCGTCGAGATGCTGATAGGCGCGGCCATAGCCAGTGCTGCCGCGAATATTGGGCGCGATGACCATGATGCCCCGCGCAAGCATATACTGGATATCGGTACGGAAGTCCGGCTTCCACTGAGCTTCAGGACCGCCATGCACAATGATCATAACTGGATAGCCGTCACGACCCGGTGCACGCTCCGGCTTGTAGACGAAGTACGGAACATCCAGACCGTCGAAGCTTGCAACGCTCGTTACCGTAGGTTCCATAAAGGCTGGCAATTTCACTGTGGCTTTTGGCGCATCAGTCAGGCGTGTAAAAACGCCGCCTTCAACGTCGCAGCGCCAGATGTCGCCCGATGTCGCTGCACCTTCCACAGGCATGATCAGCGACATGCCATCCGGCGTCCACGCAATCGAAGCAACGACCCCGGCAACGGGCATCTCTAGCTGCTGCAATACAGCCCCACCGCGGTCAATCAGAACCACATCGTTCCAGCCTTGACGGTTCAGGACGAGTGCCATCCTGCTTTGATCGGGTGAGATTGCAAGCGCTTCGACATCCTGCCCTTCGAAAGCCGCGAGTTCGGTCAGCGATGCCGCGTCATTAGGCTTGACCATGACCGAGAGATACTCGCGCTCCTGATCGGCAATCAAAAGAATGCCGGAACCATCCTTGAAGAATTTCGGTGCCTGATAACGCGCCCGGCCTTCATGCGGCAGAATGTTTTCATAAACGCCTGTTTCGAGATCGAGACGGCAAAAATCCTGATCCGTCATGGCACGCCGGCAATCATTGACCAGAAGCGACTTGCCATCGGGCCCAAAAGCGGCGGGAGTGCGCCAACCGATACCCTTGTAGACGCACTTGGTCTCGCCAGTTGCAACGGTCATCACATGAATGTCCATGTGCGAACGATCGCGATAATTGGCACCATAGGCGATCTGCGTGCCGTCCGGCGACCAGCAACCCCAGGCATGCACCACCGTAGTATCGGTGGTGAGGAGACGTGGCTCACCTTCGGCGTTTTCGATCAACCAGAGCTGATGACGCTCATCACCACCCCAGTCGGTAGTGATAAGCAGATCACGGCTTTTCGGATTGAAGGCAAGATTGCCGACCGGTTCCGGCAGATTGGTGATCTGGCGTGGCACGCCGCCCGCAAGCGGGCGCCCCCAGACCTGCGCCGTGCCGCTTTCATCGCTGAGATAGACCAGAAGCTCACCGTCCGGCGAGACGGCGGGCTTTACGGCCTTGCAGATATCGATGTAGTGCGTCATCGAAAGCGATGTATCGGCGGTCTTTGTATCGAACATCGAACTGTCCTCAATTCCAAGCATTGAAAGTGTGGGCTTACGTCAATTGCCGCGCCAGCCGGACTGATGCGGCGGTCAGCGCATCGGCCATCGGGCCAATTGTCGACTGATGATTGGCAAGCGTGACGATGGTGAAATTCGCTTCCGGCCAAGCTTCCTTGAGTTTCCACGCCGTCATCATCGGAGTGACGGTATCGTAGCGCGCCTGCACAATTTCAGCGGGAAGGTGACGGATACGATCGATATTATCGATGAGATAATTGTCAGGGAGGAAGGCCCGGTTGACGCAATAGTGGGTAAAAATGCGTGATACGGCCAAAGCCGCTTCCGGCTTCAGAAGCTTGGAAACGTGGTCCGTGTCCGGTTCGAAGGTCTGCGTGCGCGCCGAGAACCCCCGCAGGCTCTGGGCCGCGTCCTGTTCTTGTACGGGATCGCCCGAGGTGAGCCGCCTGTAATAAGCGGTAAGTAGATCGCTACGTTCGCTTGTAGGCACGAATTCGGCAAATTTCTGCCAGTGGTCTGGAAAAATGGCCCGGCAGCCATGGAACCACCAATCGACATCCTCCTGCCCCCCGAGAAATATGCCGTGCAGCCGAAAGCCGAGGCAACGCTGCGGATGCGCGATGCCATAAGCAAGCGAAAGACACGATCCCCAAGAACCACCGGCCACGAGCCAGCGCTCGATATCCAGTTTTTCGCGCAAGGTTTCCATGTCCGCAATCAGGTGCTGTGTGGTGTTTTCAGCAATTTCCGCGACAGGAGTGGAACGACCCGCGCCACGCTGATCGAAGGTGATGACACGATAGATATCGAGATCAAAATTGGCTATCTGCTTGGCCGACACCCCCGCACCAGGACCACCGTGCAGAAAAGCGACTGGGATGCCTTTCGGATTGCCATATTCCAAAACGGAAAGCTCATGTAGATCGCTGACCGGCAAGCGGAACTCCTGCGTCGGCTGCGCAACATTTGCCGCTCCACTGGCACCGCTTTGCGGCTCCATATTGTTGAATAGCTGCGCCTTTTCGCCAGAAGGATAAATCTTCCCCTCCGGAACGCACTTGGCTTCCGTCATTCATTTCCCCATTTTTGCGCTCGTTTGAAAGGCGCACCAGTCATCATTGCCCGGAGCTGATCTTCTCGCTTTTTCAAAAGCTTAAAGAAAAGCTAAGGAACATTCTCCCTTGACTGTCAGTTTTGTTATTTAAAATTTATAAGCAGCAAATTTGGGCTTTGGCCAATGCAATTTTAGACTTGCCATTCCAATCTGGAATACATGTTTATACGCGGCCATATCGTTGGCAGACTGTATTTAAGGGATTGGGTAATATTGAGCCCGCAATATGTCCGGGGCAAACGTTGCCATCATATGGGGAAGAGATTTATGGCGTATGGCACCAATCACCATACGCACATGAACAACCGTTTCAAGACAACAGAGCTGGCAACATCCTGACAAGCTCTGCAATCTCAGGCAAATACTTCAATCCTGACCATAGATTCCGGTATAAATCTCACCATCTGCACCGCACCAGGCACGATACATGCCCGGACTGTTAAATGGCAAGCTGATATTGCCTTTGCGGTCCACCGCAACAAAACCACCAGAACCGCCGATTTCACCAAGTTCGCGGACAACAGTACCAGCCGCTTCGCTGAGCGATTGCCCGGCCCAGCGCATCCGCGCATCCACTTCGTGACCCACCGCCCAGCGGATGAAATATTCTCCGTGACCTGTGGCGGAAAGCGCAACCGTCTGGTCATCAGCCCAGGTTCCAGCGCCGATGACCGGACTGTCTCCAACACGTCCCGGCGTCTTCGCCGTCATGCCACCTGTCGATGTTGCTGCAGCCAGATGCCCAAAACTATCCAATGCAACGGCACCTACGGTTCCGTGCTTGCGGGCTGGATCGCCATCGTCGGCTGCGCCACTGCGACGACGCTCCATTTCGTCATGCAATGCCTTGCGACGCTGTTCCGTCGAAAACCATTCCGGTGCCATCATTTCCAGACCGGCAGCTTCGCAAAACCGCTTCGCCCCTTCGCCTGCAAAAAACACGTGCTCGGTCTGCTCCATAACCGCACGTGCCGCTAGAATAGGGTTGCGTGGTCCGCAAATTCCAGAAATTGCGCCGCATGCCCGAGTTGCGCCATCCATGATGGCAGCATCCATCTCATGCGTTTCGTCCGCGGTGAAAACAGCTCCTCGCCCGGCGTTAAAAAGCGGATTTTCTTCCAAAGCAATTACAGATGCCGTTACAGCATCGATAGCTTTGCCCCCCTTACGTAAGACGTCCAGTCCAGCCTGCAGGCATTCACGCAGGCCAGCGTGATAGGCGGCCTCTTTCTCTGGCGTCATATTGGCCTTGAGAATAGTTCCAGCGCCGCCGTGCAACGCAATTACGGGTACAAATTTGGACATTTTAACTCGCTGTTGAAGACGTTATCACGGACTGGAATGACGTGAAGACCTATACGAATTATCGAAATGTATCAGCCAGTTTCGACTGGTTCGTTTCGTTCTGCGTATTTTCAAGTTCCCTTGGAAGAGGCGCGCTTGAGCAACGCAGATGCATCTCGCGAACGAAAATTTTCCGCCGCTTCTCGTCGTTCTCTTTTATTGCCGCCGCGATACCCAGCCCATATGGACCGATGAGAAGTCCGGGAGCCAGATCAGAAGCTTTCGTTTCTCTGACCTCATAGTTCGTAGCCTCCGCACGAATTTCTTCGCACTGCGGCGACTGCCATTTGGGATCCTGCGTTGAAAGCGAAGCTGCATAATTCTGCGGCGATGTCGTGCATCCAGCCAAAGTCAATGACAGCAGGCAGACACACACCACCGCTAAACGCTCTAATACCATTTTATTCCGTTTCTCCGTACGACAAGCTTCATGTACGACGCCACCGCTCTATTCCGAAATATTGCTATTACCTGCAAGTATTGCATCTGCGGTCAGCCCACCTGCCATGCGGTATTCATCCGACCACTCTTCGTCATCAAAGACGCAAAGTGCAATTGTCGCACATCGCTGCCTCTCCCTGAGGATAGCAAGCGCGATCACATCGACGGGTACAACTTTTTCGTTCGCTTCGGAGACTTCCAGCCACAAATTTCTGGCCGCATCTTCGATGTCACGGGGAAATTCCATGCTGTTCGCCTCTTCACGTGGTTCAATGCGCAAAATTTCGGCTCGTCGAATCGCAAGCACTTACCCGCTTTTTCTATCGTTTCACAATTCAAAACATCAGGCACTTCTCAACAATGCCGCATTGAACGAAACTTCCTTTCGACAGCGACCGTTAACGAAAAACACTGATCCGCATGGATATAACATATTGAGAATTGCATCTAACAACGGGTGAGGCAGGGCTTGAAGCCGGACTTATTCTTTAAAATCATACTGGCTTTATGCGCAGCTTTCCTTGTGACTGCCATCATAGTCAGACTTTATCACGAGTATCACGACATTGATTCAACTTGGGGCAATATGCGTTCAGGCGTGTATCCCGGTTGGGATACACCGGAGAACTAGTCTCCCGAAGCTTCAGAAAACCTGCTTGCCTTGTAAGTCAGGCTTCCCGATTCCGCCGCCTCCACCTCAATTCGAATATTCCTGATTTCGATAGATTGTTGCTCGACCGGAAAATCGACTGTTTGTCCCGTATCCGGGTTTTGCAGATCAGCCGCGGTATAACCGCGTATCTCGAAACGCATTCTGCCATCGATAACGCCCAGATAAACGATGTCAAAAATCGTGCCGGACTCGATCGGATCATACTCATCGGGGTTCGGTATCTCCGCCCCTTGTACGTAGTCGCGCGGAGGGACAATGGGATCGCCGCTGAGAACGAATTGCGTCTGACCGAATGTGTCGGTTGCCGGTGCAGGATGATGCAATGTCTCTTCAGTCATCGCCGACACCTCTGCATCTGTAGCCTGTTGCGCATGCAAACCCGCTGGAAAATTCAGAATACAGGATATGACCGAGAATATCGCAAGCCATCGAATTGTATTCGAACGTTTACCCATCGGCTGTTCCTTTCCCTGAATCGCAAGTCAGCAGCGTTGTTTTGACCGAAACGCGACACGCAGGCAATCCTGCACATCAAGTGCTGCTCCTGTTGAGAGGGCAGCCGTAACTGTCACGATTTTATGACTGCAATCGTTAATACCTTAGGTTAGGGTCAGCGCGAGAAGACTACATTCTGAAACCTCAATAGAGAGGCATGGCATGACGGTTGAATCCAGGTCGGTTCGTATTATCCGGACAGTTGTCGAAACACTGCGCCCACAATTCAACGTGGAACTCTGGGACGGAACACGCATCGGTGCATTCGATGGCCCATCATTGGTAATCAACGACCCGACAATCGTTCGACAGCTTCTTCTCAAGCCCAACTATGATTCCCTGATTGATATCTGGACATCCGGTCGCGTCGATATCAACAACGGTACGATCTTCGATCTCGCTAAAGCCAAGACCGACGGGAGTGTGAAGAACAGGTTGAAAGAACTGCCAAAATGGCAACTGCTCAAGGATCTTCCGGCTCTTCTGTTGGCTGGCAAAACCGATGCGCGGGAAGTTCTTGACGGCAAGGAGCCTTTCGTCAGCGGGTCGAGCAAGGAGGCAATTACCCATCATTATGATGTATCCAATGAGTTTTATCGCTTATTCCTCGATGAGCGAATGGTTTACACATGCGGCTACTTCACGGACTGGGCCAATGATATTGATCAGGCACAGAAGGACAAGCTGGAGCTCATCTGCCGTAAACTACGATTGAAACCCGGTGACCGTCTTCTGGATATCGGTTGCGGTTGGGGTGCCCTCCTGATCTATGCAGCGCGGAACTTTGGTGTCATCGGAACTGGCGTTTCATTGTCGGAAGCGCAAACCGCGCTGGCCCGCGAGAGGATCAAGCAGGCAGGACTTGAAGATAGGATTACCATCCACGTCAAATCCTATGCAGAGCTCGACGGACAGTTCGACAAGATTTCGTCTGTGGGAATGTTCGAGCATGTGGGAATCGCCAACTACGAGAGCTATTTCAGCGCTGTGAACCGGCTTCTACGCCCCGGTGGGCTTTACATGCATCACGCAATCACAAGGCGTATGAAGAAGGACAAGAAATCCTTCAAACGTAAAAGTGCAGAGCATAGGGCTCTTGTGAAATATATTTTCCCCGGTGGGGAACTCGATCATCTTGGAATGACCGTAGAGAACCTTGAAGGACACGGGTTCGAAGTCCACGACGTCGAAAATCTGCGCGAACATTATGGCCGCACTTGCCGGTTATGGTGTGAACGACTGTATTCCAATTTCGACAAAGCCGTTGCCGAAATCGGTTATCCGAAAGCGCGTCTCTGGCTACTCTATCTCGCGGGATGTTCGCTGGCATTTGAGAGAGGCACCGTCCAGATCAACCAGACGGTGGCTTCAAAACGCAAACGCGGCATTTCCGCTGTGCCGCAGACGAGAGCCGACATCTATACCAGTTTCAGCGAGCCGGGAGGTGAGTAGGCGGCGTGGGTAATTGCCGCTGAGACCCACGACTGGCTAAACAGTCTCCGCTAACTGTGCGCTTTGTATCGGATTGGCCTGTATCTGACGCCAGAGAGGCGTCATTGCGGCTGTGATGTCTCGATAAAGCGCGTAACGGCGATTATAGTGTCCATCCAGCGCGACGTTCGGCTTGTAGCGCCGATCGGCGCGCACCATGGCATTGGCGCCTTCTGTGAAATCTGAGAACAGACCAACCCCCGTGCCTGCTGCAATGGCTGCGCCAAGTGCGCCCGTTTCTCGTGAGCCGGCAACGGTTACAGGCACGCCGAGAACATCGGCAAATATCTGAGGCCAGAGACGGCTACGCGAGCCGCCGCCGGAAAGCACTGCTTCCTCGAAAGTTGCACCTGCTTTTCGAATTGTCTCCACGTGCTGGCGGTGACCGAAGGCAACCCCCTCAAGCAAAGCGCGTATCAGATGCCCCTTCGTATGCCAGCCCGCAATACCGTAAAACCCAGCGCGGGCGTGACCGTCCTGCTGCGCGCCGTAGAGATAAGGGTGGTAAAGCGGATCATCATTTGCTGGTTCTATCGCTGCGGCCAGGCTGCAGCAAACATCGAATGGCGAGACATCGGCATGATGGTCGCCTTGAAAGAACTCCCGCACCAGCCATTCCAGATTTGCAGCCGACGTCGCGCTGTTTTCCATAGCCATGTAACGGTTGCGATCAAAAGTAGAGGTCATGAAGACCGGCCCCTTGAGATCAGGACTATCGACAATGATCTGATTGATGCTCCACGTACCTGCAATGATCGATGCACTTCCTGAGCGCGAGACGCCAGACCCCAGGGCCGACGCTACGACATCGAAGAGACCTCCAACAACGGGCGTACCCGCCGCAAGCCCAGTCTCCCGCGCCACAGCCTCAGTTACATTACCTGCAATATTATCGCTTTCGATGAGCGGCGGCAGGATGTCCATACTGTCGCCCAAACCGTAAGCGTCCATCAAAGCGCTGTTGTAACGGCGCGTTGCAAGATCGAGCAAGCCCGCCCCTGACATGTCGGAAACTTCGCTGAAACGTTTGCCTGTCAAGCGATTGACTACGAAATCCTTGGAGAAGAATACAGTGCCAATCTGGTCGAACAGTTCGGGCTGAAAGCGCTTCAGCCAGGCTAGCAGTGTCGGGGTTTGGGAGGGCCAGGGACGCTGGCGCGCTATCGGGTACGTCTTTGCGCCCACCCCTTCTGCCGCCCACTCTTCAACAAGACCGGTCGCGCGTGTATCGAGCGACTGGATACCTATGAGCGGTTCTCCCTCCCGGTCGAGCGCGTAGAGCCCGTTGCCGTGTCCGGCACAGCCAATAGCGGCAATATCGCTCGCCGCTATACCCGCCTTATCGAGGCAAGCCCTTATAACCCGTTTGGCATTGGACCAGAGCTCGCCAAGGTCACGCTCGACGTGACCAGGATGCGGCATACGGCTATGTCCTTCTTCACCTGCATGCGCGAGCTCTCGTCCCGAAAGATCAAAAACCACCGCCTTGATGATAGTGTTGCCCGCATCGAGCCCCAACAGATATTTTTGCATGCAGAACCCCTCCCAAGGTCCAACCAATCCAGTAACTCAGCCCTGCTGATAGAGCGAATAGGCCTCCTCGCCACTCGCATTCTTATGGATAATCGCCATCAATCCGCGCACCACGGCGCTTGGATTGGCATGCTGATATATGTTACGCCCATAGACCATGCCCATTGCACCTTGCTGCATCAAGGCTGCAGATTTAGCAAACACGGCGGAGAGATCCTCCTTGCCGCCGCCACGCACCAGCACCGGACAGCGCGCCGTCTCTACGACACGATGAAAATCCTCTGCATTTGTTGTCGGGTCTGCCTTGATGATGTCAGCTCCCATTTCACGGGCGAGCCGTGTGAGTGTCACGATCTTGTCGGCATCACCGTCGACCATGTAGCCACCGCGCTCTGTGACTGGCTGCATGACGAGCGGTTCGATCATAAGCGGCATGCCGTATTTTTCACAGTCTGCCCGGACGCGGGAAATGTTCTGTACGCATTGACGAAAGAGATCGGGCTCGTCCGGCAACATGAAGAGGTTCACCACCACACAAGCCGCATCCTTTTGTAGCGCTCCAATCAGCGGATCGACCTCGTTTTGTAGCACCGCCCACATGTTGCGATGGCGGATTCGGTTATAGGGATTGCCCATGTCGAGGCGCATGACCAGCGCTGGCTTATCCTTGCCGGGAATATCCTGGAGCAGATCAGCCTGGCCATAGTTCATCTGGATGGCATCAGGCTTTGCGTCAACCAATGCCTTAACGACAACTGGCATATTCTCCAATCCGTCGAGAAAAGATGGTTCATTACACACCCCATGGTCGACAGCCACATCCAGACAACGACCGTTGCCGAACAACCGGTTCATCCGGACTTTGCAGTTTTCTCGCATAATTTACTCCTTTGATCGTTCCTTGCGGAAAGGGTTTCCTCGGCGACACCGTGGCGCTCGCGCATGAGGGTTAGAAATCGCGTCAGCTCTGCGTCGCGGTGCTTTGGCGACCAGCTTTTCTCCGTCGCCAGCAAATCAAGCACAGCCTCGACCATGACGAGAGAGAGTTCGCCGGAAATTGCTAGTGTCGTGCGACGGAGAAGCAAGTCGTCGAGATGCTCGGTCGCCTCGGTTTGGATGAGATAGGAAAGCTCCCGCCTGCTATAGTCAGTATTGGGTAAGGCATAATCCGGCCCCTCCACGATAAAACGAGCGATTTTGGCGGCATCTGTGCCGTAACGTTCAAAGAGCGTTTCAATGCGGCCTGCGGGAAGTCCGGTGGCGGTTGCCGTTTTTGCGATCCAGCCTGCACGGTCTTTCGGAAATTCTCGTCCACCACCTATGGCGCGTTCCGTTGTGTCGATCCGTCGCGACAAACCGAGCCGCTTCAGCGCCATATCGGCCGCCATTTCGCCAAAGGAGCGGAAAGTCGTCCATTTTCCGCCGATCATGCAGAGGACCGGCGAACGCCCATTCTGCCCTTCGAGCACCGTGCAGAAATGGTCGCGTGGGATACGCCCCGTAAAACTGTCATTGCTGGCTGGCAGCGGGCGCACACCTGCGAACTGAAAGACAATTTCTTCAGGACGAACTTTGATTTCCGGCAACACGAAGGCGAGCGATTGCAAAATGTAGTCTCGTTCGTCTGCCTCGCAGCGCACGGTGCCGGGATCGTCAACGCGAATATCGGTCGAGCCGACGAGAACTTTGCCGAGATAGGGGAACAGGATGCAAATGCGCCCGTCCTCGTTCTCGTAATAGATCATGTGCCCGTCAAGACTTTCACTAAGGGCGGAATTATCGACAATAAGATGCGATCCTTTGGTGCCTCCCACCAATGGAGCAGGCTGTGTCTCTTTTGGAAACAGCGTGCCATTCGCGATATCGATCCAGCCGCCCGTCGCGTTTATGACCAGACGCGGCTGGATGGATACTATTTCACCGGAAACGCCGTCGAATAATTGGAAATTACCATCGCCGGTTTCCCGAATTGTCGCATAGTTCAGCGCATTGGCATTTGGTCCAGCAGAAAGGCCATCGCGCAGGAGTTCAATCCCAATCCGCTCTGGGTGGCTGACCCACGCATCGAAGTAGGTGGCAGAACTGCGGATCGCAGGATTGAGCGAAGGCCATTTTGCAAGTGTCGTTTTGCGACTGCGAAAACGATGCTTCGGCATAAGCGCTCGTTTACGCGTCAGAAAATCGTAGATGCCTAGCCCTGCCTTGATCGCGATTGCACCACGTCGGCTCGGACGGCGGGTAAGGCCCAGAAAACGCACAATCCCATTTCCTAACCCCGAAAAAATGTCGAAGATCGGAACCGTCGTCGGCAATGGCGCGACATAATGGGGAGCATTGCGCAGCAATCTGTCGCGCTCGACCAGGGATTCCTTCACGAGACTGAATTCGCCATTCTCCAGATAACGCAATCCGCCATGAACCATGCGCGAGAGCGCGGCACTGGCGCCTGAGCAATAATCGGACTGCTCAACCAGCAGCACATTCACGCCCTGTAGCGCAAGCTCACGAAAAACGCTGAGCCCGTTAATGCCGCCACCGACGACGCAAACATCCACCTTCGAGCTCTGGCGGAGCCCGTCCAATACTTCTTTACGGTTCATGATGGCCGTCCGTTATCCGTCCATGTCAACCAGTTGTGCCGAAATAGCTCCGTCGATAAGCGCGAGATCGTCGGCCAAAAGCTGGAGCTTTCCTGCGTGCGCATTGTCCAGCGCCTGTGCCGGATTTCTTGCTCCGCAAAGTGCGAAAGTCACGCCTGACTGTGCGAGCGTCCAAGCGATTACGATCTGGGCTATCGTCGCGCCATGACGATCAGCGACCGGCTGTATGGCCATCGCGAAATTCTTCGCCTTCTGCCGATTAGCGACGGAGAAGCGCGGATTGTCCTTGCGTTGATCGTCCCCCGAAAACACACGTTCCGGCCCGATCATGCCGGACAGAAGACCAAGCGCGAGTGAAGAATAGCTCAACGTCGATACGTTGTTTGCCGTCGTAAGCGGCAGCAGGTCTTGCTCGATCTCGCGATCGATCATGCTGAACCGCTCCTGGATCGCATCAAGCGCGCCAGTCTGGATATAGTGTTCCAGTTCCGGCGGATTGACGTTGCTGGCACCAACAGCCCGGATTTTACCGGCCTGTTTCAGTTCTTCGAGCGCCGCTACAGTCTCTTCGATTGGCGTCGTCGAGTCCTGCCAATGGGTGATGTAGAGGTCGATATAATCGGTACCAAGGCGACGCAGGCTTTCCTCAACCTCATGGATGATCGCATCCCGCCCCAGATAGCGATGGACTGGCTTTCCATCCTGATCGAAGAAGTGCTTACCTTTCTGGGTATGCCAGACGAGGCCGCATTTGGTAGCAATTACGGCCTTGTCGCGGCGTCCGGCAATTGCTTTGCCTACAATTTCCTCAGAGCGTCCGAGGCCGTAGGCTGGCGCCGTATCGATCAGTGTCACGCCAGCGTCCAGTGATGACTGGATAGCTGCAATAGATTGGGCTTCATCCGTTCCGCCCCACATCCAGCCGCCTATGGCCCATGTACCGAGACCGACTGCGGAAGCCTTGACGCCGGAGCGCCCGATTTCGCGGATCAACTGTTCGCCGCTCATGCGGAATATCCTTCTTGGGATGCGAGTTCTAGAATGCGGGTACCAGTCGCTTCGTCGGTGACAAGCGTATCGAGATGATTGCCGCGAAGAACGCTCAGGATAGACTCGGCCTTGTTGAATCCGCTGGCGACACCGATCTTCATCGGGATATGCGCAAACTCATCCAGCGTAAGCGAGACCAGCGCCCGGTTAAGGCTGTATTCACATACCTGACCGCCAACATCGAGCAGATGAGCGAGAAGTTCCGCACTGGCACCGGAATGTTCGATAGCAGTACGATCCTCGCTCGATGACGGGTGCAGGTCGTAATAGGTCGAATCCGTGCTCACAATGGAGCCGATACCGACGATGGCCACTTTGGCTTCCCTCGCCCGCCGAAACACGTCAGCTACAGAACGCATGTTCATCAGCATCGCGCGCTGCGCAGCATCATCTGCAAACAAGGGCGCGTGTATCTGATAAGAATGCCCACCGAGTTTTTCGGCCATCAACGTCGAGACGTGATTCACGTCAGTATAGTGTTTTCCCTGCACACAGCCCGTTGCTGGAATAACCTCGACATCAAAACGGCGCGGCGCTTGAATTCCCGCGACCACTGCGCTGACGCCTTTTCCGCCAGTGATGCAAATCGTGTCACCATCGGCAATCTCTTCGAGAAGCAGTCGGGCAGCTGCCTCCCCCACCGATAGCAGAGCTGTTTGCGGGTTGTCGGATACGGTCGGCACGACGACGGCCCGACTGATACCGCCAATTCCCAACAGTCGTTCTTCCAGATCAACAAGAGGCTCGACTGGCGATTTGATCTTGATTTCCACGAGACCAAGCTGACGGCCGCGTTTGATGAGGCGGTTGACAGTTGCGTGAGAAATCCCAAGTTGGTCAGCAATCTGCGCCTGTGTCAGTCCTTCCAGAAAATGCAGCACAAGTGCCTGATGCATCTGGCGAGCAACGACGATTTCCTCACGTGGCGCTATTGCTTTCGGCTTCAGTTTAGCGACGGACATATCAGGACGCCTTCCGCTTGTGCAGGAAATGGTCGATGGAAACTGCAGCGAGAAGGATGCAGCCTTTGATCATATCCTGCCAGTACACCGAAACATTGAGCAGGATCAGCGAGGATGTGACCAGCGACAGCAGTGCCATGCCAAGAATAGCGCCAAGGATCGTGCCGGAACCACCGCTGAGCGAGGCGCCGCCGATGACTGCGGCAGCGATAATATTCAGCTCCATGCCAACGCCGAAAGTAGGCGTCGCGGCACCGAAGCGAGACATATAGATGACGCCTGCAACACCGGCGAGCGTCGAACACAGCACAGTCACCCAGAATTTGACCTGGTTCGTTTTGATGCCCGAATAAAGCGCAGCCTTCTCATTGCTGCCGGTATAGAACACTTTGCGAAAGGCCGTGGCCCGGCGCAGCAGAAAATCGAACAGAATAACGACAGCGACGAAAATCAGGATGACATAAGGAATGCCGTAAAAGGTACCCTGCCCCACTGCCTTAAAACTAGAGGGCAGCGTGAAAAGCGACAGTGGCGTTCCTTTGGTAATGATAAGGCAGAGGCCGCGTACAATTACCATGGCTGCCAGCGACGTAATGAAGTGATTGAGGCCAACGACGGTTACGAAGAAACCCATAATACCGCCGATCGCAGCGCTTGCCGCAATACCGACAAGCGACGCCGTCCACGGATCGAGCCCGGCAAGAAAAAGAGCACCGGACAGAACCATGGAGAAACAGACCACCGAGCCGACCGAAAGGTCGATACCCCCGACGATCAGCAAGATCGTCATTCCCACCACGACGATGCCTTCCACCGAGAAGCTCATCAACATCGCACGAAAATTGCCGAGCGTCAGAAAGTGCGGCGACGCGAAGGTCATCACCATGGCCAATGCCAGAATGATCGCAATCAGACCGGCCTCACGCATGGTCCCAATGCGCCTTATCGACGAGTTTTTTGGCGCAACTGCTGCAATTGTGTCGATTGCCATTTCACCCTCTCCCATTTTCTTTTCATGCGGCATGGTGCGATGCTCGTTCCGCGCCAATGCCTGAAGCAAGAAGGATTACCGCCTCTTCCGACATGACGTCCGCAGAAAGCTCTCCAGCAATTTGCCCTTCCCGAACGACCAGAACACGATCAGAAAGACCAAGCAGTTCCGGCATTTCCGACGAAATGACGATGATGCCGATACCGGAGCGCGCAAGCTCCCGCAGCAGTCGATGAATTTCCGCTTTTGCGCCAACATCAATGCCCCGCGTCGGTTCATCCATCAGAATGACTTTGGGCTTCACCGCCAGTTGTTTAGCGATTGCCACTTTCTGTTGATTGCCGCCTGAAAGTGATTTCACCGGTGCTTCGATGCCGCCCATGCGTACGGAAAGCCGTTTCGCAAAATCCGCTGCAAGTGCGGCCTCCGCCCGCCCATTCAGAAGCCCGGCGCCATTAGTCAATGATTTCAGGTCCAGCACGGAAATATTCTGGGCGATGGACATTTCGAGAAATACGCCAGAACCTTTGCGGTCTTCGGAAAGATAAACAATGCCGGCCTTGGCGGCATCGGAATATGAACTGATCTTCTGTGTCTTGCCATGGAGGCGAACTGTTCCCGCGGTGCGTGGACGAAGGCCGCAGATACCTTCGGCAATCTCCGTTCGCCCCGAACCAATAAGGCCGCCGATCCCAACAATTTCACCTTTGCGAACGGCAAAGCCTACGTCATTAAAGCGTACGCCATCGCTAATACCGTCAACTTCAAGAATGACTTCGCCTGCTGGCTCGTTCGGTCCGAGTTTATCCGGATAAAGCTGCATGATCTCACGTCCCACCATCCGGCGCACCACATCGTCGGGTGTCACATCTGCAATACGATCGGTACATACATAACGACCATCGCGGAAAACCGTCACGCGGTCGCAAAGGCTGAAAATCTCGGCCATCCGGTGACTAATATAGATGATAGAAATGCCGTTTGCCTTGAGATCACGGATGATCGAAAAGAGCTGCTGGGCCTCCGTTTCGGTGAGCGCTGCTGTCGGTTCATCCAGGATCAATACGCGGCAGTCGAGTGTCAGCGCCTTGGCGATCTCGACAAGCTGCTGACTGGAAATCGGCAAGTCGTTGACCTTCTGTCGAACATCGATAGCCGCCAAACGGTTCATCACAATCTGTGCATCTCTTTCCAGCGCACGGTAATTCATGAAGAGTGAACGACGGCGGTTGGTCGTCGCCATGAACATGTTTTCAGCGACTGTGGCATCCGGGCAAAGCGCTATTTCCTGATGCACCAGACCGATACCGAGCGATTGCGCCACGGCGGGGGAAGCAATGTGAACGATTTTGCCGTCAATGCGTATCTCACCTTCAGTCGGCTGCAAAACGCCAGCGATGATGCTCATCAGTGTCGATTTACCAGCACCGTTCTCGCCGCAGAGCGCATGAACTTCTCCGCGTTCAAGCGTGAAATCTACTTGCGTCAGCGCTTTCACCGCTCCGAAATGCTTGGTTACGCCATGGATGGTCAGCACCGGTTCAGCCATCTTTTCCTCCCTCTCCGTCATAGCCATCCGCACCGCGGGGCGCGGATGGCTTCTTGAACAGAGCCTACTCCTCAATGCCCTTGGTACCGCGACGCTTCAGATATTTATCCCAATAGAAGTCGTCGGCATTTTCCGCCGTGACAATCGAAAGGCCGTTATCGACGACAGGAATGCTCATAGGGTTGAAGCCGGAACGCTTGGCATCGTTCATCGGGTCGATCAGTTCCGGATGCTTGGCGAGCCACAGCAACATGAAGCCCATATAGCCCTGCATACCCTGGTTCGGATTGATCGAACCGAAGACTTCTCCAGCCTTGATCATATCGAGGATATTGGCATTGACGTCCGCACACATGACGAGGACCTTACCGCCAGCTTCCTTGTTCGCCTGCGCAGCCCCAATTGCTGAGTTAGCCTCTGGCATGAAAACCGCACCGAGGTTTGGATTTGCCTGAATGAGGCTCGACAGACCCTGATAAGCCTTGGTCGGATCCTGATTGGAAGCAGCGCGACCGACCAGTTTCATGTCCGGCCACTTTTCTTCCATACGGGCAATGAAGGCTGCAATCCGCTTGTCGTGATTATCCTGTCCCGGATTTTCAAGAACTGCATATTCGCCTTTGCCACCCATTTTCTGGGCAATGGCATCGGCTGCATATGTACCCTCGCGGGTGTTGTCCGAAGTGATGAAGGACACACGCTTCGACAGCGGTGAATCTGCTGCGAATGTGACAACCGCCGTGCCCTGATCAATCGCCCGGTTGATAGGCTCGATGAACGGGTCGGAATTCATTGGATGAACGAGAATGCCAGCCGGGTTCTGCGCCAAAGCCTGATCGAATGTGGCGATCTGCTTATTCACATCATATTCCGGCGTACCGGTATACTCCGTCTCACAGCCGAACTGCTGACCAGCCTGCTTGAACATTTCATAGACGGGAAACCAGTATTCAACGCCAGAAACCATGACGTTCATCACATATTTTTCGCCCGGTTTACAGCGGAACGGATTTTCCGTCTCGGCTGCCGTTGCGGAACCAGCCAGAAGCGTTGCGGCAAGAACCGCCATCGCGGTTGTGCTCAGAAAATTGCGCAAGTGTCCTCCTCGAGGCCGAAGCCCCTCCCAAACGCGCGGATAGCGTCCCAAAAACGCCGTTGATCTTTATGAAGACCGGTCCTCCTCCTCGAAGACCAGTATTGATAGCTAATCGCAAAGAAACGCACCTGTCAATATAATTCATATAGTGAAATATATTTCATGACCCTTGTTCATTTTGCCTGTGGTCAAGCTGGATCGGTGGCGAAGCGCATATCTGGGTGATGAAATTTTTGACGCTGCCAGCATGTTCCCTATTTCTGAAAATAGCAGCCACTTCCGACATGATCGGCTTTCCCGCTATTGGACGAAAAATCGTATTGGGCATGCGCACGACGTTTCTCACCACGCCCGGTATTACCGATATGCCTGCACCCAAAGACACTTGTGTCAGAACAGCAAGAAGACCGCCCGGCTTTGCAACGATCCTTGGAGTGAATCCTCCGCGCTTCGCGACTTCATACGTGCCTGCCTCCTGTTCCGGTAGAATAAACTGGCTTTCCACAAGAAGAGCGTATTGATCCTCCAACTCAGCAACCGCAAGCCGATGGTCAGAGGGCAGCGCCAGACAAAAATAGTCTTGTAGCAAAACATGAGCGCTGAGTGACGGTGGGAGCGTCATTGGCAAACGAACAAAACCGATGTCGAGATGTCCTTCCTCGATGAACTTTGGTAGATCCTCCATCGGAAATTCGCGCGAGTGAAGTTCCACTTGGGGCCAATCATGCGAGAAACGGCTGATCTGCATCTGCAAGGCTCCGGCATAAGCCGCCGAACCGACATAGCCTATTTCGATCCGACCGATTTCCCCCCGCCCGGCTCTGCGTCCGACACTTTCTGCCTTGTCGAACTGATCCAGCACCAATCTTGCTTCCTTGAGAAAGACCTCGCCCGCCGGGGTGATTGTGACTGAACGTTTGGTTCTGAGAAAAAGCTTCGCACCGAGCCGCCGCTCGATTTCCTGTATCTGAACCGTGAGCGTCGGAGCAGCTATGTTCAACCGCTCCGCGGCTCTTGAAAAATGAAGCTCTTCGGCGAGTATCACAAAATAACGAAGGTGTCTGAGTTCCATACGCGAATCCGATAATTAGGTAAAAACTAATATTATTTCAAAACACCGCGAATAAAAGAAATTCAAACATCCTGTTTACTGGCAACTCAATAGCTATGAAGGAAAGCCTGATGCCTCCACGTCCTGTCACGGTTATAGTCTCGATGATCGCAACGATAGTTCTCGCCAGCCCGGCATCAGCATTGGAGCTACCTACCAAACCCTATCTAACCCTTGAAGCGGCACGCTCTGTTGTGGCCGCTGCCGAAAAGGAAGCAACAGCGAAGGGCTGGCCCTGCGTGATCTCTGTCGTAGATGCTGAAGGGCTGCCGATTCTCACTGTACGTATGGACAACGCGTCAGTACCTGCTGGTATCGAGCTTGCACCCGGCAAAGCTCGCACAGCCGCTCTTTTCCGTCGGGAAAGCAGCGTTCTCGAAGACGCTATTAATGGGGCACGCCCTGCCGCTATCACCGCGCGCGGCTTCGTGCTTATGCGCGGCGGAGTTCCCATCACCGTGAATGGCACAATGGTCGGGGCTATCGGTGTATCAGCCGATACACCAGATCATGACCAGCAGATCGCGAAGGCTGGTGCGGCAGCGCTGACAACAAAATGACGACAGCTCTTGCATCCGCGCCGCGCGTTATCAATTCAACTTTCATTTTGCTGACAGCCTCAACCGGTTGCGCGATGACCGTGCTGGACACGAATGTTGTCGCGATGGTCCTACCGACTATTTCACGTGAATTTTCAGCAAGTTTTGCGGATGTCGAGTGGGTTATCAGCACTTATGTTCTTTGTTTTGCATCACTCCTCTTACCAGCCGGCGCCCTGGCCGATAGGTTCGGACGCCGCACTGTTTTCCTGATCGGAATTGGCGCGTTCGCATTGTCGTCCTGGCTTTGCGGTGTGGCGAATTCTGCCAGTACACTTTATCTCGCCCGTGCATTGCAAGGCGCAAGCGCGGCCTTTCAGCTCGCACCCGCGCTCGCAATCATTGGCCATACGTTCCATACCGAAGACGAACGTAACCGTGCATGGTCAATCTGGGGTGGTATCATGGGCCTGACCATGGTCCTGTCGCCAGTTATCGGCGGCATCATTGCCCATGCGCTTGGCTGGCGATGGGCATTCTACATAAACATACCCATCAGCATTGTTCTGGCACTTGCTACACTGCGTTTCGTCACGGATTCAAATGATGAAAATGCGCGACGTCTCGATCCTATCGGGATCATTTCCTTTGCGGCGACCATGTTTGCATTAACATGGGGGCTCATCAATGGGCAGGCACATGGCTGGACATCTCCAATCGCTGTGACAGGTTTTGTCAGCGGCGTTGCCGGGTTGGTGATTTTTCTTATCGCCGAAACTGCCCAACAGCGCCCGATGCTCGATCTCGGCCTGTTTCGCAATCCCCGCTTCATCGGGGGTGTCTGGGCGATGTTCACCTATGCCGCCTGCGCGCAGGTGATGGCATCCATGCTGCCACTGTTCCTTCAGAACGGCTTTGGTCAACCACCATTGCAAGCTGGTTTAGCCATGCTTCCATTTGCAAGCGCAATGTTGATCTTCCCCAATGTCGGGCGCTTTCTCGGGAAGAAAGTATCATCGCGAGAAATTCTTGCCCTCGGCCTCATGATCGTGGGCGTCGGCAGTCTTGTGACAAGCCTCGGCGCACATTCTGGAAACTGGTCTATCGTAATGTGCGGCATGTTTCTGATCGGGAGCGGTGGCGGCCTGCTGAACGGTGAGACCCAGAAGGCGATTATGAGCACGGTTTCGCGCGAACGGGCCGGGATGGCATCTGGCATCAGCACAACCGCTCGGTTTACTGGCATTTTGCTCGGCTTCGCGGTCTTGAGCGGTGTGTTAGCAAGTGCTGTCCGAACTCATCTAATTCAAACGGATTGCAGCGATTCGACATGCAGCGAAGATTTTGCCGATGCGATAGTGGCAGGCGACCTGCCCAATGCGCTTTACATGGTGGCACCGTCAGCCAGAACTGTCGCATCTGAACTTGCCATGCGGGGTTATTCCGCCGGTTTCTCAGTTGCGCTGCTGGTTTCCGCAACCGTCGCCATCGTC
Source organism: Brucella tritici (assembly GCF_008932285.1). NCBI lineage: Bacteria > Pseudomonadati > Pseudomonadota > Alphaproteobacteria > Hyphomicrobiales > Brucellaceae > Brucella > Brucella tritici. The sequence continues at coordinate 899,799 of NZ_WBVY01000002.1, read as the reverse complement.
TCCTCGCTTCTGGTGTACCGCCTGATGAAACGACAATGACCTTTTCGCGAAGGCTCTATTCCTTTTTGTAAAGTGTACGCGACCGCTCGAGATGACGGAGCATGGCAGCTTCGGCGCGGTCTGCATCCTTACCGGACAGGCAATCCAATATCTCCTCATGCTCAACGAGGGTATACTTCTCCTTACCCGTCCAGATAAGCATATGAGTATGATACTCTTGCAGCCAGGCCAACATGGCCTCGCTCACTGCAACCAATATCGGATTACCGGCAATTCTGGCTATCCGGACATGAAACTCCATATCGGCAGCGATAAATGCATCCGCGTCACCGAGCGATTCCCGCTGCCGTTCGATGATCTCTCGCAGTTCCGCAATATCATTTTCCGTTATCTTCTGCGCAGTCTCGCGAACAATACCGCGTTCGAAGAAAATTCTTGCACTCTTCAAATCCTCCAGCGTGTCCATTGATTGCGCAAGCATGATCTTCGCAGTCGGATCTACCTGCTGAAAGATCGACTTTGCCGTTAGCTTCAGCACCTTGGCACGTTCTCCGTGCGAAATACTGACCAGCCCCATTTTGGCAAGCGACTGCATTGCCTCACGAATTGCAGGGCGCCCAACACCGAAACGCTCCATCAAGACTCGCTCCGACGGCATTTCGTCTCCCGGCTCCAATTCGCCGGAGGTGATCATGTTTTCGAGCCGGTCAAAAACTTCATCGGACAATTTGCGACGAACAATAGGTTCGATTGGCTGGTTCATTACATCTCACCCCTCACGCGCTTTTCCCTCTTATGCATCTTCGAATGCGTGGAGAAAAGCTATTTGCCCACAGCAGTCGAAGCGTCTCACAATTTTTCACTTGCCATAATGGAATACTCATTATACCAGTTACTCCGTATACGCCAGACGATTACGACTGGCAACGAACCAATGTCCGTTCCGGTAATTACCATGTACATCAGCCTGACCTATCGCATTGAGACTACCGGCAGCATCGAACAGATGGCAGCCAAAATTGCGAGCGATCAGTCGACTGGCACTTTTGTCGCCCTCCCCGGCGAGACAGAGGAACTCAAGGCCCGCGTTGCAGCACGCGTGCTCGAAATTCGTCCACTTGGAGACGCAACAGCCCCTGCATGGCCGGAGCTTGAGCCCGGCCACGGCCCGATCAAGCGCGCCGATGTCGATATTGCTTTTCCGCTTGATGCAATCGGTACCGATCTTGCAGCACTGATGACGATTGCCGTTGGCGGTGTTTACTCGATCAAGGGCATGACCGGCATCCGCGTGGTCGATATGAAACTGCCGGAAGCTTTCCACACAGCCCATCCCGGCCCGCAGTTCGGCATTGCCGGCAGCCGTCGTCTGACAGGCGTTGAAAAGCGTCCTATCATTGGCACCATCGTGAAGCCCGCGCTAGGTCTCCGTCCGCATGAAACAGCAGAACTCGTTGGCGAATTGATTGAATCCGGCGTCGATTTCATCAAGGATGATGAAAAGCTGATGAGCCCGGCCTATTCGCCGCTCAAAGAGCGCATCGCCGCTATCATGCCGCTTATTCTCAATCATGAGCAGAAGACCGGCAAAAAGGTCATGTATGCTTTCGGTATTTCGCACGCCGATCCTGACGAGATGATGCGCAACCATGACATGGTGCTGAAGGCTGGCGGCAATTGCGCTGTGGTCAACATCAATTCGGTCGGCTTTGGCGGCATGAGCTTCCTGCGCAAGCGCTCCGGCCTTGTTCTGCACGCACATCGTAATGGCTGGGATATTCTGACCCGCAATCCGGGCGCAGGCATGGATTTTCGTGTTTATCAGCAGTTCTGGCGCCTGCTCGGTGTCGATCAGTTCCAGATCAACGGCATCCGCGTGAAATATTGGGAGCCGGACGAAAGCTTCGTCAATTCGTTCAAGGCTGTCAGCACGCCACTGTTCGACCTATCAGATTGCCCACTTCCTGTTGCTGGTTCTGGCCAGTGGGGCGGACAGGCACCTGAAACCTATGAGCGCACAGGGCGCACGACAGACCTGCTTTATCTGTGTGGTGGCGGCATTGTCAGCCATCCGGGCGGCCCGGCCGCTGGTGTCCGCGCTGTACAGCAGGCTTGGGAAGCCGCAGTCGCGGGCACCCCGGTTGAAGCTTATGCAGCAGACCATCCTGAACTTGCAGCTTCGCTCGCAAAATTCGGGACAGTAGGTGAGTAGATGACACAAGCTTCCAACGAATTGCTTCTGTCTTATTACGGCGACGACCTCACCGGCTCTACCGATGTTATGGAAGCCATGGCTTCCAACGGTGTTGACACTGTGCTGTTCATGAATGTGCCCGATGAAAAGCTTCTGTCGCGCTTTTCGCACTGCAAGGCTATCGGTCTTGCAGGCACCAGCCGCAGTGAAACGCCGGAATGGATGCAGGAAAATCTTACGCCTGCGTTCAACTGGCTCAAAAGCCTGAATGCTGCGATTGCGCATTACAAAGTCTGCTCGACATTCGATTCCGCACCTCATGTCGGCAATATCGGCAAAGCCATTGAAATCGGCAAAGCGATCTTCAATCAAGCCTATGTGCCACTGATTGTCGGCGCACCGCAGCTCAAGCGTTATACCACTTTCGGCAATCTCTTTGCCGCCTATCAGGGCGAGGTCTATCGTATTGACCGCCATCCGGTCATGAGCCGCCATCCCGTCACGCCAATGCACGAAGCGGACCTGCGCGAGCATTTGGCTAAGCAGACCGTGCTTAAAGCTGTTCTTGCTGATCTCGCAACACTTTCAGCCCCAGATGCAGATTTTCGCGTAAACGCCATTGCCAAAAATGCGGACGGCATGTTGCTGTTCGACGTCGACAGCCATGAAAGCCAGCTGCAGGCAGGCCAACAGCTTTGGCGTCTGCGCCCTGATATGGGCTGGTTCGTTGCCGGCTCGTCCGGTGTTGAATATGCGCTTCTCGCTGCTTGGACCAAGGCCGGACTGATCGGCGCGAAAAAAGGGTTTCCGCTTCCCGGCAAGGCTGACCGTCTCGCGGTCGTTTCTGGCAGTGTCTCGCCAACGACAGAACGCCAGATCCGTCATGCGACAGCATCAGGCTTTATCGGCATTGATCTCAATCCGCTCGATCTTCTCGGCGAAAACGGTAATCAGGCAATCGAAACTGCCATTGCTGAAGGCCAGAAGGCGCTCAAACACGGCAACAGCGTGATCCTCAACACTGCGCTTGGCCCTTCAGCTGATCGCGGCACCGAAATCGATAAGATCACCGGCAGCCGCCACAAACTGGCACGTAGCCTCGGCTTCATCCTCCACAGCCTTGTCGAACGCGAACGGCTTACCCGCGCAGTTATTGCGGGCGGCGACACTTCTAGCCACGCATTGCGTGAACTGCATGTCGAGGCACTCACTACACTTTTGCCGCTTCCGCAAACACCAGGCTCGCCGCTTTGCACGGCACACGGCTCACACGTCGCCACCAACGGTCTTCAGATCGCTCTCAAGGGCGGTCAGGTCGGCTCAGACCATTATTTCAGTCAGATTCGCGATGGAACCCTCACCTAGTCTGGAATACTCATTGACTGGTTATACCAGTTACGCTACCAAAAATATGGGAAGGAAGTATTAATCATGACAGCAATCGCTTTGTTCGGGGCGGGCGGCAAGATGGGCTACCGTCTGGCCAAGAACCTTCAAGGTTCGCGCTTCGACGTCCGTCACATCGAAGTCAGCGACGCAGGCAAGGCACGCCTGAAGAGCGACCTCGGCATCGACACTCTCGATGCGGATACAGGTCTTGAAGGTGCTGATGTCGTCATTCTGGCTGTACCGGACACCATCATCGGTAAGGTTGCCGCTGGTATCGTTGACGAGTTGAAGCCGGGCACGATGGTTGTTGCGCTCGACGCAGCTGCACCATTTGCTGGCCATCTGCCAGAACGTGCAGACCTCACCTATTTCGTGACCCATCCTTGCCATCCGCCGATCTTCAACGACGAAACGGATATGCAAGCAAAGAAGGACCACTTCGGCGGTCTGTTTGCAAAGCAGCACATCGTTTCGGCTCTGATGCAGGGACCGGAAGAAGCTTATGCACTGGGCGAAGAAATCGCCAAGGTCATCTGGGCACCAGTGATGCGCTCGCATCGCGTAACCGTTGAGCAGCTCGCAATTCTCGAGCCGGGCCTCTCGGAAACCGTTGCAGCTTCGCTTCTCGTTGTCATGAAGCAGGCCATGGATGAAACCGTTCGTCGCGGCGTTCCTGAAGAAGCAGCACGCGACTTCCTGCTCGGCCACATGAATGTTCTCGGCGCCGTCATCTTTGGCGAAGTCCAGGGCGTATTCTCCGATGCCTGCAACAAGGCAATCGAATTCGGCATTCCTGCGCTGATGCGCGACGACTGGAAAAACGTTTTCGAACCGGAAGAAATCGCAGAAAGCATCCGTCGCATTACGTGACGTTATCCGGGAGGGCGTAATGCGCCTTCCCCTTTTTTACCGCCTCTTGGGAAACGGGGCTTGATTTGGGAGGAAATAATGAAGTTTACACGCAGGACAATTGCGCGCGGTTTTGCGATTGCAGCCGTCTCGGCAACATTGGCAGGCGGTGTTGTCATGCCAGCATGGGCCGCTGATCTGATCGCAATCATCACGCCGTCGCACGACAATCCATTCTACAAAGCCGAAGCCGTGGGCGCCGAAGCCAAAGCCAAGGAACTTGGCTACGAAACACTGATCCTTCAGCATGACGACGATCCAACCAAGCAGTCGCAGCTTGTCGATACGGCCATCGGTCGTGGCGCAAAGGCAATCATCCTCGACAATGCTGGCTCGGAAGCATCGATTGCCGCCGTTCAGAAGGCCAAGGATGCCAAAGTCCCTTCATTCCTGATCGACCGTGAAATCAATGCCTCAGGCGTTGCAGTGTCGCAGATTGTTTCCAACAACTATCAGGGCGCACAGCTCGGTGCGGAAGAATTCGTGAAGCTAATGGGCGAAGCTGGCAATTATGTCGAGCTGCTCGGCCGCGAATCCGACCTCAACGCTGGCACCCGCTCCAAGGGCTATCACGACGTCATCGATGAATATCCAGACATGAAAATGGTTGCGCAGCAGTCGGCCAACTGGAGCCAGACTGAAGCCTTCTCCAAGATGCAGAGCATTTTGCAGGCAAATCCCGACATTAAGGGCGTGATTTCCGGCAATGACACCATGGCCATGGGCGCGTGGGCAGCGCTTGAAGCCGCAGGTCGCAAGGACGTTATCGTTGTCGGCTTCGACGGCTCCAACGATGTCCGCGACTCCATCAAGGCCGGTGGCATCAAGGCAACGGTTCTTCAGCCTGCCTATGCTCAGGCACAGATGGCTGTCGTTCAGGCTGACGAATTCATCAAGACCGGTAAGGGCCCTGCTGAAGAAAAGCAGCTGATGGACTGCGTCCTTATCAATCCTGACAATGCAGACAAGCTCGAAACTTTCGCTTTGAAGGACTAACTCCCAAGGCTTGCGACATCGGGAGCGCCGACAAATGTTAGCGCTCCCGAAATGCTCCTAATACCGAGGATAAATTCATGTCAGTGCTGAAGTCAGCTTCCATTATCCTGCTGGCCTGCGGCGTCGCGCTTTCGGGCTGCAAAATCATCAAGACGCCGACAGCAGAAGAAGCCGCAGAAGCACGCGGCGATAATTTCAATCCCGATCGTTCGGTTGCCGACATATGGGATTCAAAAGTTAAGCCGTTTTTTGCCGAGAAAACTGCAACGCTCGATGAAGTGATGCAGGCTGCAAATACAGATGTGGATGCCGCTGGAGCGAAATACGGTCATCGCGAAAAGCAGGGCAATGCCCCCTGGACCTTTGCAGCTAGGCTTGAAGGTACAGTGGTCGCCGCTGAAACGAAGTCGCGTGCAGCCTATGTCGATGTCGACAACAATGGCGATGGCAAGGCCGATGCACGCGTGCAGATCGGGCCGACGGTTCGCGGCAGCGCAATCCGCGACAGCCTCTCCTTTGTGAACTTCAACGAGTTCCGCAATCAGATCGACTGGGCGCAATTTGGCAAGGCGTTCAACGCCCGCGTCAACGATGACGTATTGTCCAAGCTGCCACGCGAAGAACTCATTGGCATGAAGGTGAAGGCCGAAGGTGCTTTCCCGTTGCCATCGAAGGGCCAGCTTCCTCTTGTGACGCCTGTTTCCATCTCTCTGGGGAAATAAGCCATGGAGACGGAGTTGAACGAGAAAAACGATATCGTCCTCAAGCTTGAGGATGTTTCCAAGGTCTATTCAGGCATTGTCGCGGTCAAGCGCGCCAATCTTGAATTGCGCCGTGGTTCGGTCAATGTGCTTGTCGGCGAAAACGGTGCTGGCAAGTCAACGCTGATGAAGATCATCGCGGGCGTTGAGCGTCCGACCATGGGGAAGATTATTCTCGATGGCGAGGAAGTGTCATTCGACAGCCCTGCCGACGCGCAGAAGCGCGGCATTGCGATGATCTTTCAGGAACTGAACCTGTTTTCAAACATGACGGTGGCCGAGAATATCTTTGCCACACGCGAGATCACACGCGGTTTGCGTGGTATTGATCACAAGGCGCAGGTCGTCAAGGCCAATGAATATCTCGACCGCCTTGACGCAGGCATCTGTGCAACTACGCTTGTCGCCGATCTGCCGATCGATCAGCAGCAGCTTGTCGAAATCGCCAAGGCCATTTCGCTCGATGCACGCATCGTCATCATGGATGAACCAACATCGGCCCTTTCTGCCGCCGAAGTCGACATTCTGTTCAAGGTGATCGCCGAGCTGAAAAAGAAGGGCGTGGCAATCGTCTATATTTCGCATCGTCTCGAAGAACTGATGCGAATTGGCGATTACATCACGGTTCTGCGCGACGGAAAAATCACCGGCCAGGAAGAGATCAAAAATATCGATACGCAATGGATCGTGCGTTCGATGATCGGCTCCGATGCCAAGGATTTTGCCAAGCCTGTTACCCACAAGATTGGCGCCGAACGGTTTCGTGCTGAAAACATCACCCTGCCCCGGGCAACCGGCGGGCTTGCAGTTGATGATGTCTCCCTGACCGTGCGCGCGGGCGAAGTTCTGGGCATTTACGGCCTTATGGGCGCGGGACGTTCCGAGTTTTTCGAGTGTGTGATGGGCCAGCATGGGCACTCCACCGGCCATATCTATATCGATGGCGAGGAAGTGAAAGAGCGCGATACGACCCGTCGCATCCGGCGCGGCCTTGCCCTCATACCGGAAGATCGTCAGCGCGAAGGTCTGGTGCAGATCTTGTCGATTGCCAGCAATCTGACACTGGCAAGTCTCGACCGTCTGGCTCGCGTCTTCCACATCACGCCAAAGCGTGAAAAACAGGCCATTCAACAGGCGATCAAAGACCTTTCGATCAAGGCACCAAACCCCGAATTCGAAGTCACTTCGATGTCAGGCGGCAATCAGCAAAAGGTCGTCATCGGCAAGGCGCTGATGACCAATCCGAAAGTTCTTCTGATGGATGAGCCATCGCGCGGCATCGATGTGGGTGCGAAGGCCGATGTCTTCCGCACCATGCGCAGGCTTGCTGCCGAAGGTCTATCCATTCTTTTTTCAACCTCTGATCTGGAAGAAGTCATGGCGCTCTCCGATCGCATCGCGGTGCTCAGCAATGGGAAGCTGATTGCCATATTCGACCGCGATAAAGCGACGGAAGCCGACATTGTTGCCGCTTCGGCCAAGGGCCACGGGCATACACATGACAACGACCACAACAAACAAACAAGGGAACGCGCGTCATGACAGCCAACACGACGACGGCCGCCACTGACTCAACCTTTAACAGCGGCTCGGCCCTGCTGACGCTGATGAAACTGAGAACCTTCATCGCGCTTTTCGCGGTGTTCATCTTCTTCTCGTTCGCAGCACCAAACTTCCTTTCAGCCGCCAACCTGATCCTGATGTCGAAGCACGTTGCGCTTAATGCATTTCTTGCAATGGGCATGACCTTCGTCATCATCACAGGCGGCATCGACCTTTCCGTCGGCTCCATTGTCGGGCTTTGCGGCATGGTTGCCGGCGGTCTTCTGATCTACGGGATTGATCTTGGCATCGGCTACACGATCTATTTCAACATCATCGAAATTTCGCTGATCACATTGGCCGTTGGTGTCGCAGTCGGCTTCATAAACGGGCTATTGATAACCAAACTGAATGTCGCGCCCTTCATCGCGACACTCGGCACGCTTTATGTAGCGCGTGGCCTGGCACTTCTGTCCTCGGACGGCCAGACCTTCCCGAACCTTGTAGGCCGCGAAGATCTGGGCACAACCGGCTTCGCCTTCCTCGGATCAGGCAGCATTCTCGGTCTTCCGGTCTCGATCTGGATTCTGATCGTCGTCGCATTGGCCGCAGCCTATATCGCGCGATACACGCCGCTTGGTCGCCAGATTTTCGCAGTCGGCGGCAATGAACGTGCGGCACGCATGTCGGGTATCCGCGTCGACCGCGTAAAGATGTTCGTTTACATGTTTTCGGGCTTCTGTGCCGCGATTGCCGGGCTTATCATCTCGTCTGAACTGATGTCGTCGCACCCGGCAACCGGCAACTCGTTCGAGCTAAACGCCATCGCAGCAGCCGTTCTTGGTGGCACTTCAATGTCAGGCGGACGCGGCACCATTGGCGGCACAATCATCGGTGCATTCGTCATCGGTATTCTCTCCGACGGTCTGGTCATGATGGGCGTATCGTCCTTCTGGCAGATGGTCATCAAGGGCCTTGTCATCATCATCGCCGTGGTAGTTGATCAGGCACAGCGCCGCCTCCAGCAGCGCGTTACACTCATGCAAATGGCAAAAGCAGGATAAAAATGGCAGACTTGAATGGCGCTCTCATCGGTTGTGGTTTCTTCGCAATCAATCAGATGCACGCATGGAACGACGTTTCGGGTGCCAAAATTGTGGCGATCTGCGACCGCGATCCTGAGCGGTTGAAGATTGTCGGCGACCAGTTCGGCATCGAACGACGCTACACAGATGCTGAGGCGCTGTTTGCAGATGGCGGCATCAACTTTGTCGATATCGCCACCACGGTTTCAAGCCATCGTGCTCTGGTAGAACTTGCTGCCGCCCATAAGGTGCCAGCAATCTGCCAGAAGCCTTTTGCCAAAACGCTTGATGATGCGAAGGCCATGGTGAAGGTTTGCGATGAAGCAGGCATTCCGCTCATGGTGCATGAAAACTTCCGCTGGCAGACGCCTATTCAGGCGGTGCGCAAGGCACTCGATAGTGGCGTCATCGGCACGCCGTTCTGGGGACGTTTCTCGTTTCGCTCAGGCTTCGACGTGTTTTCCGGCCAGCCATATCTTGCAGAAGGCGAACGCTTCATCATCGAAGATTTAGGCATTCATACGCTTGATATTGCACGCTTCGTTCTGGGCGATGTGACCAGCCTTGTTGCTCGCACAAAGCGTGTGAACCCGAAGATCAAGGGTGAAGATGTAGCAACCATTCTTATGGATCATGAAAATGGCGCTGCTTCCATTGTTGACGTGAGCTATGCCACCAAGCTCGAAACCGATCCTTTCCCGGAAACGCTCATCGAAATTGATGGCACCGAAGGCTCGATCCGGCTTTATCAGGATTATCGCCTTGAAGTGATTACGCCCAACGGCACTACGGTTTCCGACGTTTCGCCAAAACTGCTCGCGTGGGCCTCACGTCCGTGGCACAATATTCAGGAAAGCGTTTTTGCCATTCAGCAGCATTGGGTGGACAAGCTGGAAACTCGCGAAGAAACCTCGACATCGGGTGCGGATAATCTCAAGACTTTCGCGCTTGTCGAAGCCGCCTATGACAGTGCCGCAAGCGGCAATCGCGTCGACATTACGGCGTTGCTCAAATGAGCAACGCCGATCCTTTCCTGCTCTATGGAACGTGTGAAGCCGAAGCTCAGCCGACGCATTTGAAAGCGGGCTTGCTTGGCCTGGATTTAAGCGACGGCAATCTTCGCACCATCACTTATGACGGCGTCGAAGTTTTGCGCGCGGTCTCCTATCTCGTGCGGGATCGAGACTGGGGAACCTATAACCCGGAAATCCATGATCTGAACGTCGAGCAAAACGACAGCAGTTTCATGGTCACCTATCAGGCACGTTGCGAAGGCCCAGATGCGACCCAACTCACCATTGATGTCCGCATTCAGGCAGAGAGTGGCGGCACGCTCACTTTCGACGCCGTAGCGAATACAGCGACAGGCTTTGAAACCAACCGGTGCGGCTTTTGCATCCTGCATCCAATCGTCGGCGTGGCAGGCGCACCGGTGAGCGTCGAGCATGTAGACGGTACACTCAACAAGACCCGCGTGCCCGATCTGATCGAGCCATGGCAGCCTTTCAAAGACATGCGTGCGATCACCCATGAGGCCATGCCTGGCGTTACGACCGAATGCCGCATGGAAGGCGATACGTTTGAGATGGAAGACCAGCGCAACTGGTCCGATGCATCTTACAAGACCTATGTACGTCCGCTGGCTTTGCCATGGCCTTACCAGATTGAAGCCACCAAACCCCAGCATCAGCGCATAGTGCTCAACATTTCCGACACGCGCTCGGCGACACCAAATAGCACCCGGTATGCGGAGCCGGTGAGCATCACGCTTGGTGACACAATCGGCAGAATGCCGAATATAGGCGTTATCATCACACCTGAAGAAGCCAAAGCAAGCCTTGCCGCAATTGATCTGTTGCAGGAAATTGGCCCGCAGGATCTGTTATTTCATTACGATCCACTGGCAGGGCACAAAGGTTCGACCTTTGCGGATTTTGCAGCCTTGGCTGCGAAGCATAGCGGGCGCGCTTCGCTCGAAATTGCATTGCCTTGCGCGAGATCGCTCATCGAAGAGACGACAGCAATCGCTTCTGACATGAAAGCGGTTGGCTTTACCCCGGATGCGATCATTGTTTCACCAGCTATAGATCGGCAGTCGACCCCGCCCGGCAGCGAATGGCCACCCTGCCCTCCGCTCGATGATGTTTATTCGGCAGCAAGAGCAGCCTTCCCGAATGTGCAGCTTGGCGGCGGAATGCTGAGCTATTTCACCGAACTTAATCGCAAGCGCGTTCCGGGCGAGCTGGTTGATTTCGTCACCCATTGCACCAATCCAATTGTTCATGCCGCTGATGATCTGAGCGTTATGCAAACACTGGAGGCGCTGCCTTTCATTACCCGTTCGGTTCGCGCGATCTACGGCGACAAGCCCTATCGCATCGGACCGTCGACCATCCCCATGCGCCAAAACCCTTATGGCAGCAGGACGATGGAAAACCCGAATGGCAAGCGCATTGCCATGGCCAATCGCGATCCGCGCCATAATGGGAAATTCGCGGAAAGCTTCGCATTTGCCTATGCCATATCAGTGCTAAATGCAGGCCTTGATCGTCTGACACTTTCGGCCTTGACTGGTCCGTTCGGGCTTATTGCAGATGAGGGCGAACCAACGCCCGTAGGCGGAAAACGCCCGCTCTTCAATACGATAAAAGCTTTGGCCGGGCTGGCAGGAAAGAAATGGCAGCAGCTTGTTTCGTCGCGGCCCAATCACGTTCTAGCCTTTGCGACAGAGCAAGAATTCTGGTTGGTGAACATCACTTCACAGCCTCAAACTGTGAGCATCGCTCAATTTACCGAGATTGTTCTCAATCCCTATGCGGTTCAAAGCTTGAAACGCTGCTAGAGCGTAGACTCATAAACTGGTGCACCAGATGCGGACAGCGATCAGTTTGACAGCAGCGAGGAAATTGTCCGGGTTCTTGTCGTAACGCGTGGCGATGCCACGATAGTGTTTGATGCGATTATAGAAGCGCTCGACCAGGTTTCTCTGGCGATATACCCATGGCGAGAACGCAAAGACGTCCTTACGGTTGGATTTGGGAGGAATATTGGCCCAGATTTTTCGTTCTGCAGTTGTCTTCCGGATAGCATCGGTATCATAGGCCTTGTCCGCAAGCAGGGTGCCGCCTGCTTTGATGCGTTCAATGAGGCCCTCGGCCTGGGAGCAGCCAGCAGCCTGACCACCCGTCAGGCAAAGATTGATCGGACGGCCTTCCGCATCAACAATCGCGTGGATTTTGCTTGTGAGGCCGCCACGGGAACGTCCCATGCCACCATCGTCGGCATCCCTTTTTTTCCTGTGGCTCCGTGCTGGTGAACACGAACACAGGTGCTGTCGATGATCACGATGTCGCCATCATAGGCCTCAGAGACAGCCTCAAGAAGCCGATCCCAGACACCGGCACGACGCCAGCGAACGAAACGGTTGTAGCAGGTCGTTGCAATACCATAGCGTTCGGGGATTTCTGACCATGATGACCCGGTGCGGAAGCGCCACAGGATTCCGTTGAGAACCATGCGATCATCAACCCGTGGAACGCCACGAGGTTTGCTCGGCAACAGCGGTGCAATAATCGACCATTCTCGTTCTGTGAGTTCATAGCGGCGACGTGACATCAAAGACCTCCAAATCCGAGGCCTTTGAATAACTAATCCATTCAAATAGCTAGCCGATTTATGAGTGCACGGCCTAGTTTTTAATCAGGCCGACGTTTCGTTCTGATCAGGAGCGACCAGCGCTAGCTATAAAAACGATATGCCCGCCAGCAAGAACTGACGAGCATAAATCGGAGGAGTTTTGAGCAGTTTAGATCAGATTTGGGTAACAGGCAGACGCCAAATCATTCCCACTCGATCGTGCCGGGCGGCTTTGAAGTCACATCATAGACAACACGATTGATGCCACGGACCTCATTGATGATGCGGGTTGCCGCATTGCCAAGGAAGTTCATGTCGTAGTGGTAGAAATCGGCCGTCATACCGTCCACCGAAGTCACGGCGCGCAGCGCACAGACGAATTCATAGGTACGACCGTCGCCCATCACGCCTACGGTCTGAACCGGCAACAGAACGGCGAAAGCCTGCCAGATGGCATCGTATAGGCCAGCCTTGCGGATTTCGTCCAAGTAGATGGCGTCGGCTTCGCGCAGGATTTCCAGTTTCTCGCGCGTAATACCGCCCGGACAGCGGATCGCAAGACCCGGTCCTGGGAACGGATGACGACCGATGAAGCTGTCCGGCAGGCCGAGTTCCTTGCCGAGCAGGCGTACTTCGTCCTTGAACAGTTCACGCAATGGTTCAACGAGCTGCATCTTCATGCGCTCCGGCAAACCACCAACATTGTGGTGCGACTTGATCGTGACCGAAGGACCACCGGTAAACGAGACGCTTTCGATCACGTCTGGATAAAGTGTGCCCTGCACGAGGAAATCCGCACCGCCCAGCTTCTTGGCTTCTTCCTCGAACACTTCGATAAAGAGGCGGCCAATCGTTTTACGCTTCTTTTCAGGATCGGTTTCACCTTCCAGCTCACCGATAAAACGATCAGCAGCATCAACGAGAATGAGTGGCAGGTTGTAATGTTCGCGGAACATTTCGACGACCTGCTGAGCTTCGTTCTTGCGCATCAGCCCGTGGTCAACGAGAATGCAGGTCAGCTGATCGCCAATAGCTTCATGCGCCAGAAGCGCCGCAACGGACGAATCCACGCCGCCGGAAAGCGCGCAGATAACCTTGCCACTACCGACCTGTTTACGAATTGCCTCGACAGCCTGCTCGCGATAGGCACCCATCGTCCAACCCGGCTTTACGCCGACGATACGATGAACGAAATTCTGCAACAGCTTGGCGCCATCCGGTGTATGCACGACTTCCGGGTGGAACTGTACGCCGTAATATTTGCGCTTCTCATCAGCGATGACTGCAAAAGGTGCGTTTGGCGAAGTACCGATAATGGTAAAACCATCGGGCAGCGATGTAACGCGGTCGCCATGGCTCATCCATACCTGATGGCGGGTGCCCTTTGCCCATATGCCTTCGAAGAGAGGGCTATCTTCCTGCACATCCAGGAAAGCACGACCGAATTCGCGATCATGGCCACTTTCCACCTTGCCACCCAGCTGGGCGCACATCGTCTGTTCGCCATAGCAGATGCCGAGGACCGGAATGCCTTCTTCGAAAACGGCCTGAGGCGCACGCGGCGACCCGATATCAGTCGTCGAATGAGGGCTGCCTGAAAGGATAACACCTTTCGGCTTCAGCCGCTTGAAAGCCTCTTCCGCAGACTGGAAAGGGACGATTTCACAATAGACGTTGGCTTCGCGTACGCGACGCGCAATCAGCTGCGTAACCTGGCTGCCAAAGTCGATGATTAGGATTGTGTCGGGATGTGCCGTGGTGCTCATGTGCAGCATCTATTTAAAAAGTGACCGGGATGCAATGCCTATATGGGTTATCGATGCCATGCTCAACAAGTGCGTTACCAAAAATCGACCTATACTGACATACCATTGTCAGGAGCCGACAAGAGGCCATCCGCGATTGCAGCTTCCAGTCGCTCAACCGCAAGGGCCAGTTTTTCATCGATAATGTGCAGATACTGTGTCCAGTCCCCGACATGCTGCAACTCGCTTGCACCATCGGAGATACCGCGAAGCCCAATAAGCGAAATTCCTGCAAGCTGGCATGCGCGTAGACAGGCATAGGTTTCCATATCGACCATATCCGCATCAATCGCCGCATAGGCTTTGCCGGAAACGATATTCGCCCCTGTTGAAAGCGATGCGGCAGGGATTTCCGGTACGGAAACCGGAAGTTCGATCACTTTGGGAAGGTCGAGAAAAGGGGTCGCTCCTTTTTCAAACCCAAGCGGCGAAGCATCCATATCGCGATAGGAAACGGAAGATACCTGGAACACTTCCGCTTGCGGTAGTCTGGCTGAGCCTGCAGAGCCGAGTGAAATCACAAGATCAGGCTTTTCTCCCGCGTGCATCAGAGCCGCAAGAACATAGGCGAGATTGGCAGCCGCCTCGACCGGCCCCACCCCGATCATGACCGGCGTGAAGAGCTTCGCCAGATGACGCCCATATTCGGCATCAACAGCCATAACGTAGAGCAAACGCTTTCCGGCGACGAACTTCATCATCCCTGCAGGCCTTTTCTGTCCTGCACGACCATCATTGTTCCAGTCATCGTTGCGATCAGGCGCACTTCCGTGTCGGTAACAGCAAATGCCTGTCCATCACTAACCATGATGGTACGGCCGGGTTTGGTAACCTCACCGCGAAAGAGGAACCGTTCCCCTTTGCCTGGAGCAAGCAGATTCACTTTGAATTCGATCGTCAGTACTGCCGCATCGGAAGGCATCAGCGTCAGCGCCGCATAGCCGCAGGCAGAATCGAGAGCGGCAGAAATCATGCCTGCATGCAAAATGCCATGCTGTTGTGTCAGCTCCTCACGAAACGGCATTTCAACTTCAACGATACCAGGCTCGCACCGTGTCAGTTCAGCGCCGATCAGCTTCATGGCCGCCTGCCGACCAAAGCTTTCCTCGACGCGCTCTTTAAAATCCGGTTCTGCTACACGATGCGCTGACATCGTCTCCCCCGCTTTATTTTGATCTTTGCAGAATGCTCACATAAAAACCGTCAGTGCCAGTGGACAATGGCGAAAATACCGCACCATGCGACGGAAATACCGGCTCCGCTTCACCGGCATCGGCAACAATTGTGTTCCAGATCGCCTGTGGCGCGACTTCCGAAAAATCAGCGTTATCTGTGAGAAACCTCGCAACCTGTTGCGTGTTTTCTTCCGCAAATAGAGAACAGGTAACATAGGCAAGTCGCCCACCCGGTTTCACATAATGCTTGGCAGATTCCAGCACTTCCTTCTGGTCCTGAACGCGCCGCTCAAGCTGCTGGTCGTTCAGCCGCCATTTCGCATCCGGGCGGCGGCGCCATGTGCCGGAACCCGTGCAAGGCGCATCAGTCAGAACGAGGTCCATCTGCCCTGTGAGCGGGTCGAGTGCATCGAGATTTCCATGGACCTGCGTATTGCGCACCCCTGCACGCTGCAGTCGCTCATGCATCGGCGACAATCGGGAGCGTTCCGCATCATAGGCGTGGACTTGACCACTATTTTGCATCGCAGCAGCCAGAGCCAATGTCTTGCCACCAGCGCCAGCACAATAGTCCAGTACCTGCTGGCCTGGTGTGGCACCAGCAAAGAGCGCGGCAAGCTGTGATCCCAAATCCTGAACCTCGAACCAGCCGTCGAGAAAGGACTGCTCACCCTGCACATTCGGGTGGCGGCCAAGTGCTTCAATCGGCGGGATACGTAGCGCCTGCGCAAGGAACGGCGCTGGTATGGCACCGGCTTTTTCAAGCGCTGCAAGTGTTTTTTCAGGCGTCGCCTTCAAACTGTTGACACGAAGATCGACCGGCGGTCGCGTTGCCAGCGCCCTGCCTTCTTCCACCCAGCGCGCGCCAAAAAGTTCCTCCAGCGACAATGCGCACCATTCGGGCACATCCGCCTGAACATGGGCAGGCGCTTCGGTGACATCCCTGCTTTCCCAAGCAATACGACGCGGCTGCTCCAGCACTTCCGGCGCAAACTTGTCTCCATCGAGAGCAGCGTCGATGGCCGCAATACCCATGCCGCCGTCGGCCAATAGTGCGCCAAAAGCCAAAGCGCGTGCGTCATCGGCATCCATTCGCCATGCGATGGATAATTTGCGGCGTAGCGCATCATAGACAATGTTGCCGATCACAGCGCGATCGCCCGCGCCTGCGAAGCGATGGGAAGCGCCCCAATCCTTCAACATATCAGAAGCCGGGCGTGTACCCGCTTCAATCTGATCCAATACCTCGATAGCCGCCTGTAGGCGTCCGCCAAGCCGCATTGTGTCTCCTTCTCGAATGCCTGCTCGGGCATAGCCTTCCTTGCAGGGAAAAGGCAATCGGCAAATCAAAACAAAAAGCCGGAGCGATGAGCTCCGGCCTTCTTTCCATCTTATAAAGACGGTTTATTCAGCCGCCGTTGCCTCTTCATTCGTGGCAATCGTGTTGGCTTCATAACCATGTGCATCCTTCAAGGCCTTGCGCACACCGGCCTCATAGTCGGGATGGATGAGCTTGAAGTGACCGAGCTGACGCTCGACAATGAAGCCCGGCACGCCGCCCATTGCGGCTGCAATGTTGGAGAACAGACGCTGTTTCTGTCCCTCATCGAACAGATTGAACAAGGCCCGCGGCTGCGCGTAATCGTCATTGCCCACACGATGATCATAGCGAGCCGCATCGCCAGAAATACGCAGCGGCGGCTCCTTAGCAGACGGCTGTTCAACCGGACCATTGAACGAGTTCGGCTCGTAATAGGCGTCCGGGTTGCCGGTCTTGATCCCGCCATAGACATTCATCTGACCATCGCGGTGATAATGATGAACTGGGCACTTCGGCTGGTTGACCGGAATGCTTTCGTAATGCGTACCAAGGCGATGACGATGCGCATCCGCATAGGAGAAAATACGCGCCTGCAGCATCTTGTCAGGCGAATAGCCGATGCCTGGCACGATGTTCGACGGCGAAAAAGCCGCATTTTCGATCTCGGTGAAGTAGTTTTCCGGATTACGGTTCAGCTCCATGATGCCGATATCAATCGGCGGATAATCTGCATGCGGCCAGACCTTGGTAAGATCGAACGGGTTATATGGTGTCTTGTCAGCGTCGAGTTCCGGCATGATCTGCACCTGGACTTTCCACTTCGGGAAATCGCCCTTGTCGATGGACGTGAACAAATCTTCCTGGGTGGATTCTCGCGTGCGACCAATCACCCCCTCCGCTTCGGCATTGGTCCAGTGTCTGTGACCCTGCATGGTCTTGAAATGGAACTTGACCCAATAACGCTCACCGGCATCGTTCCAGAACGAATAGGTGTGAGAGCCATATCCGTTGATATGGCGCACATCGGTCGGCAAGCCACGATCGGACATCAGGATCGTCACCTGATGCAGGCTTTCCGGCGAGAGCGACCAGAAATCCCACATGGCGGTCGCCGAACGCAGGTTTGTCTTGGGATGGCGCTTCTGGGTGTGGATGAAATCAGGAAACTTGACCGGGTCGCGCACGAAGAACACAGGCGTGTTGTTGCCGACCAGATCCCAGTTACCTTCCTCGGTATAAAACTTGAGAGCAAAGCCGCGCACATCGCGTTCGGCATCAGCGGCACCCTGCTCGCCAGCCACAGTCGAAAACCGTGCCAGCATCGGCGTTTTGGCACCCGGCTGCAGAGCCTTGGCCTTGGTGTATTTCGAAATATCGCCAGTGATCGTCAGCGTACCATAAGCGCCCCAGCCCTTGGCATGGACAGCACGTTCCGGAATACGTTCGCGGTTTTGATGGCTCAGTTTCTCAATGAGCTGATAGTCCTGCATCAAAAGCGGGCCGCGCTCACCCGCGCTTAGGGAATTCTGGTTGTCTGGTATCGGAGCGCCTGCACTCGTCGTCATAATTGGGCGATCTGTCATGAGAATTCCCTCCTGAAAAGCCGATATTGGAATACGTCTAGCCTTGCTAAAAGCATGGCACAATTCGTCCGTGTCACGCCTTGGCTAGGTAACTGGCTCAGATTAGACCTATTCCAATCATAATCTCCAATTGCTTTTCCGATTATTTTCGATAAGTTTTTCCTATCATGTTTACAGTACGTCAGATGCGCTATTTCGAAGCGCTTGCCACCACGCTGCATTTCCGCAAAGCTGCTCAATTGGCACATGTCTCCCAGCCCGCGCTTTCAGCTCAAATCGCGGAAATGGAGGCAGTTGCAGGCGCACCACTCTTCGAGCGCTCTCAGCGACAGGTAATAATGACGGAGCTCGGCAGGCAACTTTATCCGGGCATCAAGACAGTGTTGCATGAACTCCATGCACTTGAGGAAATTGCCGCGCAAAGCCGGGGATTGCTGCAGACACGATTGCGGCTGGGAATCATTCCAACCGTTGCACCCTATTTGGTCCCGGTTCTCATTCCGCTTTTGCGCGAACGACATCCGTCATTCCGCCTCCAATTACGAGAAAGCGTAACCGCCAAACTTCTTGATGAGCTGCTTGCGGGTGAAATCGACGCGATTGTCGCCGCCTTTCCCATCGATGATGAGCGGCTCGCTCAGAGAAAACTGTTCGATGATCGCTTTCTGATAGCGACCTCCACCAATGATCAAACAGTCTTGGCTTCACCAATGACGCAGGACAACGTCGCTCTCGATCGCCTACTTTTATTGGAAGAAGGGCATTGTATGCGGGATCAAGCCTTGGCCGTTTGTTCGCTGCCTTCGCAACGCCAGCTCGTAAAATACGGCGCAACCAGCATGACCACCCTTCTACAAATGGTGAGCCATGGCATGGGTCTTACTCTCATTCCCGAAATCGCGGTGCGCGCCGAGGCACGCAGCAATCATATGCGCATCGTGCCTTTTGAAGGCGACCAGCCGAAACGGGAAATCGCCTTGTTCTGGCGGCGCCAGAGTATGCGTCGGAAGGATTTTCAGGCGCTCGGTGACTGCATTGTGGAAAGCGCCAATGGGCTTCTCATCGATCCAAAGGAACTAGAAACTCTCGCAAAATGAAAGGGCGGCTTTTAGCCGCCTTTTATAAATACATCAGGAACTGACCTTACATGCCGCCCGGATAGTTGGGGCTTTCACGGGTGATAGCAACGCCGTGCGAATGGCTTTCCCGAAGACCGGCATTGGAAATTCGCACGAACGTTGCCTTTTCACGAAACTCTTCCAAGGTCTTGGCGCCAACATACCCCATGGAAGCACGCAAGCCGCCTGCAAGCTGGTGAAGAACGGCGGAAATTGGCCCCTTATAGGCGACCTGTCCTTCAATCCCTTCAGGCACGAGCTTCAGCTCGTCGCGCACTTCCGCTTGGAAATAACGATCAGCCGAGCCACGCGCCATGGCACCAACCGAGCCCATCCCGCGATAGGCTTTGAATGAACGTCCCTGATGCAGATAGACTTCGCCGGGGCTTTCTTCCGTACCGGCCAGCAAGGAACCAGCCATCGCTGCAACGGCTCCGGCAGCCAGTGCCTTAGCGAAATCGCCAGAGAACTTGATGCCTCCATCAGCGATCACCGGGATATTCTGCTTCTGCGCTGCCTCAACGGCTGACATAATGGCTGAAAGCTGCGGAACGCCAACACCGGCGACGATACGCGTAGTGCAGATTGAACCCGGCCCGATACCCACCTTCACCGCATCCGCACCCGCATCAATCAGTGCCTGTGTACCGCCAGTCGTTGCCACATTGCCTGCAAGAATAGCGACGTTCGGATAGGCTTTCTTGATACGAGCCACAGCATCGAGAACACGCTGCGAATGGCCGTGCGCCGTATCCACGACCAGAAGGTCGACACCTGCTTCAATCAAACGTTCTGCGCGCTCATAACCGTCTTCGCCGACGCTCGTAGCAGCGGCGGCGCGCAGACGTCCCTGAGCATCCTTGGCTGCATTAGGATTGAGCTGCGACTTTTCAATGTCCTTGACGGTAACGAGACCGACGCAACGGCCTTGATCGTCGACAACGAGAAGCTTTTCAATGCGATGAGCATGCAAGAGACGCTTTGCTTCGTCCTGATTGACATTCTCACGAACCGTAATGAGGTTCTCACGGGTCATCAGCTCGTAGATTTTCTGCTTCGGATCAGAAGCGAAACGGACATCGCGATTGGTCAGGATACCGACAAGACGCCCTGGGCCCTTGGTAGCATTCTCAACAACCGGAATACCGGAAATTCCATGTGCCTTCATCAATGCCTGAGCGTCGGCAAGTGTGGCATCCGGCCCAATGGTGACCGGATTTACGACCATACCCGATTCGAACTTCTTGACCTGGCGGACTTCTTCGGCCTGACGTTCCGGCGTCAGATTGCGGTGAATGACGCCGATGCCACCAGCCTGTGCCATCGCAATGGCCAGACGGGATTCCGTCACTGTATCCATGGCAGCAGAAAGAAGGGGAAGGTTAAGCTCGATATCCTTCGCGATGCGCGTGCGCAGATCAACCTGCCCCGGCATCACTTCGGAATGGCCCGGCTGCAACAGCACATCGTCGAATGTGAGAGCGAGAGCGCCAGTGGGCGATTCCACGATTTTAGCCATTGCCAATTCCTTTGCCGATTTTATCAAATGAGAAAAGCCGCCTCTCCGGAATAGGTCCGGGAGCAGCGGCACATCTGGTTTGCTAGGTTGAATTGGCACCGGCTGGTAACACGGTTATGACCAAATGGAAAGCCTTTTGCTGACAAGTTTCAGTTACCGATAAGGATTTGCATGATAAATCTCTGCACGTCAAAAACGGGCAGCAGCAGATTTGCAGGGGCAAAGTGAGAAAATCCTATAGACGTGTTCCGCTTGTCAGACGGTCAAAAGCCATGTGGATGTCGCCGCATGTCTGGAAACCACGGCTGGTCTTCTGGTGTGGCGCATTAGCCATCGGTCTGATCAGCGTCGGCTTTGCAGAAGCCGCTGACATTGCGCAGGATTGGTTCAAGACACTAACAAGTGGAAACAGCTGGCGCGCTTGGCTTCCTCTGCTTATCACACCGCTGGGATTTATGGTCTGTTCCTGGATCGCCCTCTCCTGGTTCCCGAACTCAGGCGGAAGCGGCATTCCACAAGCAATTGCGGCACGCCACTTGCACGATCATAAAGATCGAACTCTTCTGCTTTCGCTCAAGACCGCAATCGGGAAAATCGTTCTCACTCTCGCGGGGCTTTTTAGCGGTGCTTCCATCGGACGCGAGGGCCCGACAGTGCAGATTGGCGCATCCATCATGATGCAGTCTGCGCGTTTCGGCGGCATGGAGCAGGCACGCGGCCTCATCCTTGCAGGATCTGCTGCAGGTATCGCCGCAGCATTTAATACACCTCTGGCGGGTGTCGTCTTCGCGATCGAGGAGATGGGGCGCGCCTATGCGGCCCGAACCAACGGCCTTGTGCTGTCCGCTGTCATTCTCGCTGGTCTCGCCTCGCTTGGCCTTGTTGGAAACTATAATTACTTCGGACTGACCACCGTTACGGCTTCGACCAGCAAGGATTGGGTTCTGGTTATTGCCTGCGGTGTAATCGGCGGAGCATTCGGGGCAGCCTTCAGTGCGCTCGCGCTGGAACTGGGACGCCGTGTGCGACGTCGTGTTCAAAAAGCTCCACTTCGCAATGCCGTGCTTTTCGCTGGAATTTGCGGCCTCCTCGTTGCAATCATTGGCATTGCATCCGGCGGATCGACCTTCGGTGCAGGCTACGATCAGGCACGGAGCGCTGTCGAAGGGCTGGCTCTTCCGCCTCTCTACTTTATCGCGAAGTTTCTTGCCGGACTCCTCTCCATGATTTCGGGAATACCGGGCGGGATATTTGCGCCGTCTTTATCGGTCGGCGCTGGATTGGGCAGCACAATCGGCCTTGTTCTTGGAACCAGCGCCAGCCTTGCTGCCGTTCTTGGCATGGCGGGATATTTTGCCGGTGTCGTGCAAGCGCCCATGACGGCATTCGTCATCATTCTGGAAATGACCGGCAATCATAACAATGTCATTCCACTCATGTGTGCATCAATGCTGGGCTACGGCACTGCACGGCTGATTTCTCACGAGCCCCTCTATCATGCCCTGTCACGTGACTATGTGGCCGACGTTCTGCGCCAGCGCCGGGCACGCGAAAAGAATACGCTCTCTCAATAGTGCAAAAAATGGAGGAGAAAACTGTTCATGGATCGCAGAACATTTACCAAGTCGCTTGCGGGACTTGGGGCAATGCCCTTTGTCGTCAATGCCGCATCGGCAGCTACTGAGGGAGGAGCGAATATGCTGGAACTTATGGGTGGAAGCATCACGGATGTACCCGGAATCAAGCTGGGACACCACACACTGACAAAACGTCCGACCGGCTGCACCGTCCTTCTATGCGAGGACGGCGCTTCTGCGGGTGTCGACGTGCGCGGTTCAGCCCCTGGTACGCGCGAAACTGATCTGCTCGATCCGATCAATTATGTGCAACAGGTTCAGGCCATCCTGCTTTCCGGCGGCAGTGCCTATGGTCTGGCGGCTGCAACCGGTGTCATGCGTTACCTCGAAGAAAACAATCTCGGCTTCAAGATCGGCAAAGGCGTCGTTCCGATTGTACCGGCAGCAATCCTGATGGATCTCGGCGTCGGAGATTTTTCCGTGCGCCCCGATGAAGAAGCCGGCTATCTGGCATGCAAGGCCGCAAAGGCCGAGGCTTCTGGAGAAGGCAATATCGGTGCTGGTGCAGGTGCGACTGTCGGCAAGATGTTTGGTATGGATTACGCCATGAAGGGCGGACTCGGCACTGCCAGTTACAAGGTGCCCGGCACCGAAATCGTTGTCGGCGCAATCGTTGCAGTCAACGCTGTTGGTGATGTCTATGCGCCGAACTCACGCCAGATTCTGGCTGGTGCAAGGACAGAGGACGGCAAGGGCTTCCGTGATACAATGTCCGCCATCATGCAGGGCCACGGTGTAGTAAAGTCAGGCGGTGCCAACACAACGATTGGCGCAATAGCGACCAACGTCCCATTCGACAAGGCGCAGCTCAAAAAGATTGCGGGCATGGCGCATGACGGTTTTGCACGCACGATCAACCCAATCCATACGATGTGGGACGGCGACACGATCTTCGCACTTTCCACAGGCAAGGCAAAAAGCGTGGAAGCCGATGTAACTGCGATTGGAGCGATTGCAGCGACTGTTATGGCAGAAGCCGTGGCACGTGCAGTTGTCAATGCAGACAGCTTTAAGGATTTGAATTTGCCAGCACATAAGGATTATGTCCCGCAATAAGGTGATTATCTGCAGACAATATTGTGTATTCGGCAGCACCCGTGATTGCACAAAAGGCGGTCTGGACGGGGTTTAGAAGCATGTTCTTTACAGAAGCGAATCCTTCTATAGTCCGGCCATGCCAATTCGACACTTAAGCGAAACCATCATCAATCAGATCGCGGCGGGGGAAGTCATCGAACGCCCCGCCAGCGTTATCAAAGAGCTTGTCGAGAATGCAATCGACGCTGGCGCGACCCGCATTGAGGTCGTAACAGGTGGCGGCGGCAAGACATTGTTGCGCGTGACTGATAACGGCTCGGGAATTCCTGTCGATGAGCTTCCATTGGCAGTTTCCCGCCACTGCACCTCCAAGCTTTCCGATGATGTGCATGACATTCGCGCGCTTGGATTTCGTGGGGAGGCTCTGCCATCCATCGGCTCGGTCGCAAAACTGACCCTCAAATCTCGTCCGCAGGACGCTGATTCCGGTTTCGAAGTTTCGGTCTCAGGCGGGCATCTCGACGGCCCTCGCCCCTCTGCTTTGAATCGCGGCACAATTGCGGAGGTCCGCGATCTTTTCTACGCGACCCCCGCCCGTCTAAAATTCATGAAGACGGACCGCGCGGAAGCTTCAGCGATAACCGATGTCGTAAAGCGCATTGCAATTGCCTTTCCGCATGTCCGCTTTTCGCTTGCAGGCACCGACCGGACACCACTGGAGTTGTCCGCAACCGGTAGCGGCGCAGAGGCAACGCTCGAGCGCATCAACCAAATACTCGGAAAAGAGTTCGGCGAAAATGCGCTCGCCATCGACGCCGAGCGTGACGGTGTGCGTCTGGCCGGTTTCGTCGGCATACCCTCCCATAATCGCGGCAATGCCCTGCATCAGTTCGCTTATGTGAACGGGCGTCCGGTGCGTGACAAACAGCTTTTCGGGGCATTGCGCGGAGCTTATGCGGATGTCATGGCACGTGATCGCCATCCGGTTGCCGTATTGTTTCTGACGCTGGACCCTGCACTGGTCGACGTTAATGTGCATCCGGCCAAGGCTGACGTACGTTTCCGTGATCCGGGCCTTGTACGTGGACTGATTGTTGGCGCAATCAAACAGGCACTGGCTCAGTCAGGCATTCGGCCTGCAACCAGCGGTGCCGATGCCATGCTGCAAGCGTTCCGCGCAGAAGGGTTCCAGCCAGCCACGCCATCATCCACATCACGGCCTCCTTCGGCTGGTTATTCATCCGGAAACTGGCGCCCTGCGCCTTCAGCCCCGAGAAACGAATGGTCGCCGCAGACCGCGCATCCGGCGCATCGGTCGCTGGACTTGGGAGTGGCACCCTCCTTTCAGGAAAGTGATCAGGCGACACTCGCCACCGTCAATGTTCTTGCAGCGGACATGCGGGCGACGCTTGACGAAGTGCCAGTGGAACTCCAGCAGAAGCCTCTTGGTGCGGCCCGCGCACAAATCCACGCGAATTATATTGTTTCGCAGACGGAAGACAGCCTCGTTATTGTAGATCAGCATGCGGCTCACGAGCGCCTTGTTTACGAGGCGTTGAAAAACGCCCTGCATTCCCGCCCCATACCGGGACAAATGCTGCTCATTCCTGAAATCGTGGATTTGCCGGAAGAAGATGCAGAGCGACTGGCAACCCACGCAGAAACGCTTTCACGCTTTGGCCTCGGCATCGAGCAATTCGGGCCGGGTGCTATTGCAGTGCGGGAAACGCCCGCGATGCTCGGAGAAATGAATGTACAGCAGTTGATCCGCGATCTTTCGGATGAGATTGCGGAGCACGATACATCTGATGGATTGAAGGCCATGTTGAACCATGTGGCCGCAACGATGGCCTGTCATGGTTCCGTTCGCTCGGGACGGCGGTTGAAGCCTGAAGAAATGAATGCACTTCTGCGTGAAATGGAAGCCACCCCCGGTTCAGGCACCTGTAATCACGGTCGCCCGACTTACATCGAATTGAAACTGACAGATATCGAACGGCTTTTTGGCAGGCGTTGATAGAATTACGACCAAGCAAGATGCCGGTACTGCTGGACGCGATGCGCGGCACTTGCTAGAGTCAACCACAAAGGTTTTAGACACATGAATAAATTTGAATCGCCCCGCTCTTCCGAAGCTGTTCTGCGTTATCTTGACGGTGATTATGAGATCGTCAGACACGGAGCCTATGTCGCGTGCGCAGTGACCGGCGCCCATATCCCACTCGATGAACTCAAATATTGGAGCGTTGCGCGGCAGGAACCCTACTCAACCGGCCTGATTTCTTTTGAACGTGAGTTGGAAGTCAATCCTGAACTGCGTAGCCGCAAGAAGGCTTAAAATTAGCTCGCAACACGGCTTTTGAAACGTTCGATGACTGTATCCAGTATGTGGTCAAGCCCGTCGTTGCGGTCAAATTTGAGATCGACATCGAGGACAGCGAGTTTTGCCAGAAAGCCGGCAGGAACGCCAATCATCGTGGCCAAACGCACCTGATCCTTCGCCGTGGTAATCAATCCCAATCCCTGACGGCGGGCTGTGTCCATCAGATTGCGAATATCATCCGCATCAAAACTATGATGATCGGGGAATGAGCGCGTCTCCACAATCTCACCGCCTGCCTGTGTAACACTTGCATAGAATTTTTCTGGATTGCCTATACCCGCAAATGCGAGCCATCGATTGCCCGCTACCGGAGCGGTCGATGACGGCTCAAGATGCGCTTCATATATCGGCCGACCAGCCCGTGCCGCCTGACGGATAACGAAATCAGCACCATCGCCTTTGCCAATACGCAGCAAAGCGTCGGTTTTGCGCATCTGGTCTGTCAGCGGAGCACGCAGGGGGCCTGCCGGTATGACCTTTCCATTGCCAATACCACGCGCGGCATCCACAACCAGCAGCGAAAAATCGGCAAAAAGCCGCGCGCTCTGGAAACCGTCATCCATGATGATGAAATCGCAACCGAGCGTCTGTAAATGGCGAGCCGCCTTTAGCCGATCAGGACAAAGAGCCACCGAGGCATGTCGTGCCAGCAGGAGTGGCTCATCCCCGACATAACGGGCACTGTCATGCGCGGGATCAACAACGTGTAGTCCCTTGTAAGCGCCGCCATAGCCGCGTGACACGATGCCGGGGTTTAGAC
Source organism: Brucella tritici (assembly GCF_008932285.1). Lineage (NCBI taxonomy): Bacteria > Pseudomonadati > Pseudomonadota > Alphaproteobacteria > Hyphomicrobiales > Brucellaceae > Brucella > Brucella tritici. The sequence continues at coordinate 872,948 of NZ_WBVY01000002.1, read as the reverse complement.
CTCGTGCCTTTGCGCCAGCAGCAAAAGCAATAGCAGTCGGCGTTTTCCCCGCTCCACCTACGGTGAAATTGCCCACGCAAAGGACCGGCAGAGAAATTTTTGGTGGTTCCGCTTTCAAAAGCCGACGCCCTGCCACCACTCCGTAGAGCCAGGCAGCAGGCGCCAAAGACAAAGCGCGCCAATCAGGTTTTTCCCACCAGAAAGGCGGCGCTTCACTCACCATGCTCAGTGACCGCCCGTCTGATAGGCAGCCTCATTGCGATTGCCAGGTAACTGTGCCTGCAGGATCAAGGGCTGGATAAACGGCTCGAGTGCGACAAGTGTACGATCCAGTGCACCGCGCATATCCCTGACCGTGCTCACTCCTGCATTGATCATGGCACGGAGATGCTGAGGATTGTTGAACAGAAAATTGATCGCTCCCGCGAGCATATTGCGATCCTTCACAATGCGCGCGCCACCATTCTTGATGAGACGCTGGAAGGACTCACGGAAATTCTGGACATTCCGTCCGGTTAGCACAGCAGTCCCCATCATCGCCGGTTCCAGCGGATTATGTCCGCCTTCCTTGGTCAGCGAATTGCCAATAAATGCTATTTCGGTCAGTTGGAGATAAAGCCCCATCTCCCCGATGGTGTCTCCCAGCAGGATATCGGTATCGGCTTCAATCGGCTCATTGGCGCTGCGACGCGCAACCTTGAGCCCCTTTTCAACCAGCATAGCCTCAATGGCCGGAGCGCGATCCGGATGACGCGGAACAATAATCGTGATGAGATGAGGATAGCGCACTTTCAGCATCTGATGAACTTCCGCTGTGATCGCTTCTTCACCGTCATGGGTAGAAATTGCGGCCCATGTCCGCCGTCCACCGATCTGGCGTTGCAACGCGGCCAGAGCCTGCGGGTCGGCTGGCGGAGGATTCGTATCGACCTTGAGATTCCCTGAAACACTGACCGGTCGTGCCCCCAGCGTTCGAAAGCGATCTGCATCAAGTTCCGACTGTGCAACCACATAGGCGAAATTTTCAAAGAGTGCTTCGGCCAGTGCCGGTCTCTTCTGCCAGGCAGCGAAGGAGCGGTCAGACATGCGCCCATTGACCAGAACCTGCGGCGTATGGCGACTGCCAAGCGAAAGTACCGTTGCAGGCCAGACTTCGGACTCACAACCAATGGCAAGATCAGGCTTCCAGTGGTTGAGAAACTTGTTGACCGCTGGTTGCAAATCCAGAGGCGCATATTGATGGATAACCTTGCTACCCAACTGATCCGCTACGACCTTTGCCGACGTTACAGTACCTGTCGTCAGCACGATATGAATACCCGTTGCGGCAATCCGCTCAATCAATGGCGTAATCGCGACGGTTTCACCAACACTTGCCGCATGGGCCCAGATAACCGGTCCTTGCGGACGCGCGATGGCGGATTTGCCGTAGCGCTCGCCACGACGCATGCGCTCTTCTTTACCGCGCGACGCACGATAGGCGATGTAAGGCCCCATAAAAGGATAGGCCGCAGAGCCGAGTGCACGGTAGGCAGACAACATATTGCGCGCCCAGCGTTCGCTCATTTCGCTTTCTCCAACGCAGCATAGGCCTTGACGGTCGCGTCGTTGAGTTGGCGCGTTAGCTCCATGCGTTTTTCTTCCAATTGCGTTTCATCGGCATCCGCGTCGACCCATACATTGTCGCCGCGCACGATAATCGAGCGCCCAAAGGGCAGCGGAATCGCCGTCTTGTCCCAGGACTTTTCCAAAACATGGTTCCGCGAGAAAGCATAAGCAACCGGTATTATTGGACGACCGGACAATTTCGCCAATAAAATGATGCCGTCTCCCGCTTCGCGCGCTTTGCCGTGAGCAATGTCTGCAATTATTGACGCCGACTGGCCTTTTTTTAGAGCATTCTTCAACGTCAGGAGCGCGCGTGCTCCACCCTTCTCAGGCTTGGAACGAGAACCACGTCCTCCAGAACCACGTACCGTCAACAATCCGAGTTTTTCTGCAACACGAGCGTTCAACTCCGCATCAGCACTTTTCGAAAACATGGCCACCAGCTCAATTCCCTTGGGACAGATGAACGGCCCCATGAGATGTTGTCCGTGCCAGAACGTCACGATGAAAGGATCGTCCTTGCCAACCAGCGCTTGCGGATCAGCCGATTCTTTCAGGCGTGAATTGGTGATGTAGACGAACTTGAAGTAGCTGGTGATCAGCCAGACTAGCATGGCCTTAACCACGGCGGATTGCGCCAGTGGTCCGCGAATACGTCGCCAGAGGCGTTTCGCGAACCCTTGCTTCTTATGCCCAGTGGTCTGACCCGGACTATCTCCGCTTTGCATCCGATATCGGCCGGGAGCAGGCAAACTGCTCAATCCGCCTTCAACGTTACGCCTTCTGGATCGAGCAACCGATGCAGGTGCACGATGAAATAGCGCATATGAGCATTGTCCACGGTTTGCTGGGCTTTCGACTTCCATGCAGTCTTGGCCGACTCGTAATCCGGGTAGATGCCAACGATATCGACGTTTTCAAGGTCACGGAACTCAACAGTACCAAGCTTTTTCAGCTCGCCGCCGAACACCAGATGAAGAAGCTGCTTTTTGTCGCCTTCGACGCTCATGACAATTATCCCTGAACAAATTTGGTTCGCGGCATGATTAACCCAAGGGTCAGTCCGCGACAACACTCAACATTTCTTGCAGAAGGTCCCCGCTGGCGGCAACAAGAGCGCCATGGCTCAACGTCGGACCACCATATGCGATCGGCAAGGCATCGCTTGTCAGGATTGCCCCGCCCGACTCACTCAGTATCAGATCAGCTGCGGCCAGATCCCAATCATGCGAATTTGGCCGAATGAAGGTGCCTGCGATATCTCCACGTGCAACCATAGCTATACGGTAGGCGAGAGAGGGAACATAGGGATGAATCTTTGCACGATCTCGCCAGCTTTCCGGCAAAGCCGTTACCATGTTGCGGGCTGATGCAATTGTCACCTGTTCGCCGGGCGATGGCAATCTGACACGAATAGCCACACCATTTTGCGAAGCGCCGACGCCTTTCCCTGCCTCTATGAGTTCGTTACGTGCCGGACATTCCAGAACGCCAGCCAAAGGGCGGCCATTTTCAACAATGGCTATGCTAACACACCATTGATCCTGTCCAGCGATATAAGCACGGGTGCCGTCGATCGGATCGACGACGAAGGCGCGGCTGCGTTTTTGAGCCGCTCGTTCATCGACGGTCTCCTCCGATATCCAGCCATAATCCGGCCGCGCTTTCAAAAGGACATCCTTCAGATAGCGGTCGACAGCCAGGTCGCCTTCACTGACGGGCGATGAACCATCCTTCAGCCAGACTTCCGGAGAACGACCGAAGTAGCGCATTGCGATACGTCCGGCTTCGCGCGCAGCATCACGCAGAAGCGCCAGCTCCCCGGAAACGTCGTTTTGTTTGTCAGTTTCCGGCAAGGGTCATGCCTTCGATTACGAGTGTCGGCGCCGTCATCCCGAAATTTCGGTCAATATCGGACGCTGGTGTCATATTGAGGAACATGTCCTTGAGGTTCGAAGCGATCGTCACTTCGCTGACAGGATAGGCGAGTTCGCCATTTTCGATCCAGAATCCGGACGCGCCGCGGCTATACTGGCCAGTAATCATGTCAACACCCTGCCCGAACACTTCCGTCACATAAAAACCTGTGCCTATTGCCCGGATCAATTCCTCCGGCGACTGCGAACCGGGTTCGATGGCAAAATTGGTTGACGCAGGCGAAACGCCGGAGCCTGAACGAACACCACGACCATTACCCCGCAGGCCCAATTCGCGAGCGCTGGAACCGGAAAGCAGCCAATGATTGAGAACGCCGTCCTCAACCATTGTCAACGGCTGCCCCTCAATCCCTTCGCCGTCGAACGGACGCGAAGAAGAACCACGCACACGCAGCGGATTGTCGGTAACGTTTATACCCTGTTTGAGAATCTGCTTACCGAGACTGTCGCGAAGAAAGCTCGTCTTGCGCGCAACCGAAGCGCCGTTAATAGCGCTTGCAAGATGTCCCGCAATACCGCGCGCAAGGCGAGGATCAAAGACAACAGTTACCGGCCCCGTCTTTGCCTGACGCGCACCCAGCCTTCGCACAGCCCGTTCACCAGCGCGACGCCCGATATCATCAGGTGTATCCAGATCGGAAAAATGCAGTCGCGAACTAAAATCGTAGTCGCGCTCCATTTTCGTGCCTTCGCCTGCAATCGCCGAGACTGATCGTCCAAAGCGTGTGGCAGCATATTGGCCTGAAAACCCGGTGGACGTGACCAATACCAGACCACCCAGACTGCGTGAAGCGCCAGCACCACCCGAATTTGTCACACCTTTAACGGCAAGCGCCGCAGCTTCTGCCACAAGCGCATCCTTTGTCAGACGTTCGGAATCGATTTCCGTTGAATCGTAGAGATCAAGATCACGAGGCGAAACCACAAGCAGCGATGGATCGGCCAGTTGTTCATAGGGGTCTTCCGGCGCAACACGCGCCATGGCGACGGCCCGCTCAGCAAGACGATCGGGGTCGGCGCTCGCATTGGCCGAAACACTCGCAATGCGACGTCCCACAAAAACGCGCAGAGCGAAATCGTCGCTTTCCGACGATTCGGTTCCCTCAACCTTACCCAGCCTGACCGACACGCTAACAGACCGCGCGCGCATCACGACTGCGTCAGCCTGATCGGCACCTGCACGTTTGGCTGCGGCCACCAGAGCGGCTGCTCGATCAACAATTTTCTCTGCCGAATTATCTGAAATCATTATATAATCCGAGTTTCCCAAGTTCATCGCGGCTCAACCTCGAACTACAATTTGCAGCGGATTCGAAACCGGGACTTGCTAAAAAATATCGTCAAATTGTTCGACATTGGGCTGATTACAGCCATATCTTGTTTCTATATTGCTGAAATCCAAGGGCTTCAAGGCAAGCCCTCCTACATTTCTCCAAATTCCAAGAGCTTGGCATGGTTGCAACTGGCGGAAGTCTCTACCTACAGTGTCTGATGATTTTGGGCGGAGCGATTATCGCTGCGCCGCTGTTCAAGCGATTAGGGCTTGGTACAGTCCTCGGCTATCTTGCGGCAGGCATCACGATTGGACCTGTGGCTCGCCTGATTGCAGACGGAGAAGATTTTCTGCACTTCTCCGAGCTCGGGGTCGTCTTTCTTCTCTTTATTATTGGGCTGGAGTTGAAGCCCTCAAGACTTTGGGCATTGCGCCAATCGATCTTCGGTCTTGGCACCGCCCAGGTTCTGCTTTGTGGAGCAGCTCTGACTGCCCTTGGCATCTACTTTGCGGGCCTCAGCCCTGAAGCAGGGATCATCATCGGTTTCGGTCTTGCGCTTTCGTCTACGGCATTTGCGATGCAAGTTTTGGAGGACCGGGCCGAAACGAACCAGAAGCATGGCCAGCGCGCCTTTTCGATTCTGCTGTTCCAGGACCTCGCCATTGTACCGATTCTTGCAATTATTCCGGCGCTCTCACCAAACGAACCGTCACAGGCGAGCGCTGGCTTTCATCTCGCCACAGCTATTGCAGCTATTGCGGCACTGGTGATTGCAGGGCGCTATCTCATCAATCCGATGTTTCGCATTATCGCCAATACCGGCGCTCGCGAAGTAATGATCGCCGCAGCGCTCTTCGTAGTGCTCGGATCAGCCAGCCTGCTTCAGGCTGCAGGTCTTTCGATGGCCATGGGCGCATTCATTGCAGGCGTTCTGCTTGCAGAATCATCCTATCGACACGAACTGGAAGCGGACATCGAACCTTTTCGCGGTATTTTCCTTGGATTGTTCTTTGTTGCAGTCGGCTTGTCGCTAAACCTCACGGTGATCCTGCAATACTGGAAGATTATCCTTCTTGCAGTGCCCATCTTCATGGCCACCAAGATCGCCATCATTTATCTGCTGTGCCGCATCTTCCGGTCCAGTCATAATGACGCAGTGCGAATCGCTTTTCTTCTGCCGCAGGGTGGTGAATTTGCTTTCGTTCTGTTCTCGGCAGCCTCGGCTGCAGCCATCATCTCAAGCGCTCTTGGTTCAGAACTCGTGGCGGCCGTCACCGTATCCATGGCTCTAACGCCGCTTTCTGTCGCGATAGGGTCGAAGCTGCTTATCAAGGATAAGACTGTCGACGTCATTGAAGAGAACTATGAAGGCGCAGGTTCTGACGTCTTGATGATCGGCTTTTCACGATACGGGCAAATTGCATCGCAGATCCTTCTTGCAGGCGGTATCGACGTAACCGTGATTGACAGTTCGCCCAATCGTGTCCGCGCAGCGGGAAAATTTGGCTTCCGCATTTACTTCGGTGACGGGACCCGCAAGGACGTCCTGGAAGCCGCGGGAATTCGAAAAGCAAAGATTGTCGCCGTCTGTACCCACAAAAAGGAAACGACCAACCACATCGTCAATCTCATACAATCGGAGTATCCGGACGTGCGTTTGTTTGTTCGTTCATATGATCGCGAACATACATTGCAATTGCGCGCTCAGGGTGTCGAGTATGAGTTGCGCGAAACGTTCGAATCCGGTTTGCTGTTTGGCCAGCGGACGCTCGAAGGGCTCGGCATAGCCGAAACCCAAGCCTACGAAATTCGCGAAGATGTTCGCCAGCGCGACGAAGATCGCCTCCACGTGCAGGCTTCGGAAGGAATCATGGCTGGCCGCCATCTGCTCTTCAACAAGCCGGTCACACCAGAACCTCTGGTCAAACCCACTCGTGAAGGTCAACGCATCGACAAAGGTGCTGATGATATAGTGTCCGCCTCGCCGTCAACCGGCACAGTTGGATCACCCGTTCCGGCGGAATAGAAAACGTATAGGAAGCCGATAAATTCAGGTCGCAAGAGTTGAATTTATCGGCATCACTTTTCCCTCGACTGCCAGTTCGATAGCGCGTTTCAATTCTTCGCGAACGCTGGCGCTTTGTGACAGGATTTGCTCGAACTTCAGGAAATCGAGAAGCCCAATCCGCTCGACATTAGGGCGAATGAAAATGTGCGGAGGGCGAATGCGAAATTTGTTTTCGATGATGGAGCACATCGTCAGCTGGTTCGCGCCGATCACCGCCTCAAACGTCGTTGGCATGTAGTCGTCTGGTCCGACCGGGGTACCAACAACGTCGATGCCTATGACAATATCAGCCTCGTCGAACAGCAAGTCAAAGGGCACTGGATTGAACAAGCCGCCATCGACCAGAATTCGGCCATTTCTGCGCACCGGAGCGAACACTGGCGGTATGGCGCAGGACGCCGCGATGGCGGAATGTAGATCGCCATCGCAGATATGAATTTCCCGAGCAGCATGGAAATCCGCCGCCGTAATGCTCATCGGGATTTTCAACTCTTCCACATTGGCTGGTAAGCTGGCAGGCAAAAAGACGTCCAGCACCTTTTCGATGTTGAACTGGCTGACGCGCAACCCTCCCTTCAACAACTCTGCCCAGCGAGCCGGACGAGTTTGCCACATGCGCTTTGCGACTTCGGAACGGCGATTGAAAATCGCCGCCATATATTCGTGAATTTCCTTGCCGGTCATGCCGCTGGCCATCCCAGCGCCGACGATCGAACCTATCGAAGAGCCTGCAATTGCAACCGGCTTGATACCAAGTTCATCAAGCAGCTCGACGATATGGATATGGGCAATGCCGCGCGCCCCGCCTCCGCCGAAAGCGACGGCAATTCGGGGAGATGACGGCACTGCCTTTTCCAATGTGGCACCTTTTAGCTTTGAGCTGGACCGAAGATCAGAATAGCCGGTTCTGCTTCAAGTAGCTTCTTTGCTATAGCCTTGACCTGATCCAGCGTCACAGCATCGATCAACTCCGAGCGCTTGTCTATATAATCACGCGGAAGTTCCGCTTCCTGCAAGCTGACGAGAGTCTCTGCGATTGCTGCCGACGAGTCCAGATTGTTGACGGCATAAGACCCTTTGAGGAAGCTTTTGGCGGCAGCAAGTTCCTCTTCCGTTGGTCCGTCGGCAGCCATAGCTGCAACCTGCTCACGAATAATCTTCAGGGATTCCTGTGCTTTATCGGGACGGGTTGCAGTCGAAATCATAAGCGCCGAAACGTGATCACGCATGACCATGGATGACGATACAGAATAGGCAAGACCACGCTTTTCGCGCACCTCGGCATAGAGCCGCGAAGTAAAGCCACCACCCAGAATATGGTTCATCAGATAGGCTGCGAAGAATTCGGGATCTTTGCGTGGAATAGCTGGATAAACGAAACTGATTGAGGTCTGCGGCATATCGAAATTAAGGCTGGTCGTCGTGCCGAGTGCCAGTTTGGCATCCGGTACGGGAACCAGTTCGGCCATAGCAGGCAGATCACCGAACACCTTGTCCAGCAATACACCAAGATCCTTCGCATTGATGGAACCCACCACGCCAATGGTCAGACGGTCACGTGCAAAATTCTTGCGATGAAAGTTCACCAGATCATCACGCGTGATCGATTGCAGCGACTTCACCGTGCCGTCATCGGGACGCGCATAGGGATGGTTGCCGTACAGAACTTCAGCGAACTTACGCGACGCAATCGTCGAAGGGTTGCGTTGAGAGGATTCGATACTAGCAACCACCTGCTGTCGAATGCGATCGATTGCATCCTGATCGAAGCGAGGCTTGTTAACGGCAAGAGCGAGCAAACTTGTCACTGCATCGCGATTTTCCGCGAGCATGCGAATGCCGCCCGAAACAGAATCCTGTGTAGCGGAAAAGCTCATTTCCGCACCCAGATTGTCGATCTTTTCCTGAAACGCATCCGATTTCAGGTCGCCAGCACCCTCGTCGAACAACCCGGTCATCAGGTTAGCCAGCCCTTCCTTGCCGGAAGAGTCTTGCGACGTGCCACCCTTGAAGGAGAACCGCATGGAAATAAGCGGGACCGAATCGTCTTCCACCAGCCAGGCATGAATACCCTTTGGCGAAACAACTTCCTGAATTTCGATTGCGCGCGCCGGCAAGGCGCACACGATCAACAATGTCATGGATGCCGCGAGAATACCCACAGCGGATCCGGCATAGCGAAAGCCGAAAACACGTTTGAAGTTCAGCATCAGAATGTTCTTCACTGGATCGCTCCTCCAGCACCATTGCCATCGGCACCTTCTGCTGACGCAGCCGGGTTCTCGCGAGCGCTTTCCGGCTCGGCGTCTGGTGGAAGCAAGTAACTGGTTACCGACTGGTCTTTGACAAGATAGCGTGTCGCGACATCCTTGATTTGGTCGACGGTGACACTCTTGATGACCTCCGGCCATTTCTGGATATCGTCAATCGTCTGTCCAACAGACAGCGACGAGCCATAAATTCGGGACATACCTGTCTGGCTGTCACGCGCAAAGATAATCGCTTTCAGGAAACGATTGCGAGCTTGATCTAGCTCGGTCTGGCTGACGCCATCCTTGATGATCCGCGCAACTTCGGCATCAACAGCCTTTTCGACATCACCAAGCGTTGCGCCATTGCGCGGTGCGCCGTAGACGGAAAACGTACCGTCATCGAGCGCATCACCGCCATAGCTCGCGCCCGTATTAGCAGCTATACCCTGCTTGACGATCAATTCCTGATAAAGGCGTGAACGCAGCGAACCGCCGAGAATTTCGCTCAGCAGATCAAGAGCGGGAGCATCTCCCGGCTTTACATTCGGAAACCGTTTTTCATTCGCATAGGATGGTACGAGCCAGGAAACACGGAAGGAAGGCGTGCTTACACGTTCATCGTGCAGTGTCACGACGCGGGCGGCATGCTTCGCGGGTTCCTGCGGGCGGTCACGCGGCAGAACTTCAGCGCGTTTCGGCACATTTGCCCATGTTTTCAACGTCAGATCACGCACGCGTTCCGGCGAAACGTCTCCAGCTATAACGAGCGTCGCATTATTCGGTGTGTAATATTGCTGATAAAAGTCGATGGCGTTCTTGAGGCTTAGCTTTTCCATTTCCTGCTGCCAGCCAATGACAGGCTTGCGATAAGGATGATTATAGAAAAGGACAGCGTCGGTATTTTCCATCAGCATCGACGCCGGATTGGAATCCACCCGCATGCGGCGCTCTTCCAGAATGACATCCCTTTCGGTTTTCACGGCTTCCTCATTGAGCACCAGATTTTCCATCCGGTCCGACTCGAAATGCATCACCATTTCCAGAGCGTCGGGAGATACACGCTGGAAATAAGCCGTATAATCATAAGACGTGAAGGCGTTTTCCTGCCCACCGATTGAGGCAACTTTCGCCGAAAACTCACCAGCTGGATGGTTCTTCGTTCCCTTGAACATCAGATGTTCGAGGAAATGCGCAATGCCCGAAACGCCGGGCGCCTCATCGGCCGATCCCACATGGTACCAGATCATCTGGGTCACGACCGGAGCACGATGATCGGGGATAACGACCACTTCCAAACCATTTGGCAATGTGAAGTGACTGACTCCATCCGACTGGATAATTTCTGGAGGCGCAGCTTGTTCAACAGCTTGTGGTGAAGCAGGCGCTGGCTGCGATTCAGTGGCAGCGGCCGGTGGGCTTTCTGCCCGGACTGCGCCACTTGCCAGTGGTAAAGCCAGCACGAAACCCAAGGCGGTAGACAACAGCAAACGCCGGAGTGAGGGGTTATTCACCAAGCGACATCTCCAATCGGTTTCATTTCCGCCAGGTTGTTCCGGGCGACATGTTATATTTTATGCGAACGAAATCGCCCGCTAATTCAACCGGCGGCTTTCAACTGGATCAGCCGAATAATCGTGCCCCCGTAGTTGCGCTCTTCCAACACAACGAATCGTTCGTCGAGTTCGAGCACCGCCTCCGCATCTTCTTCAAGCACCAAAAGTGCGTCAGGATTAAGCCAACCGCCTTCAAGTGCTGATAAAAAAGCCTTTTCCCCCATGCGCCGTCCATAAGGCGGGTCAGCAAAAACCAGATCAAACGGCTCCATCGTTCCGACAATACCTAGCTGGCAAGCGTCACGCCGTAAAATCTTGGTATGCCCCTGAAGACTGAAAGCCTCGATATTCTGGCGCAACAATCCCCGTCCTTCTGCAGATTCTTCCACGAAGGTCGCATAGCGCGCTCCCCGCGACAAAGCCTCCAAACCGAGCGCCCCAGTTCCCGCGAACAGGTCGAGGACGCGCGCGCCCTCCACCTTGTCGGGAAAATTATGTGCGAGAATATTGAACAGGCTCTCGCGAGTGCGGTCGGTTGTGGGACGAATGGCGTTGGTCGAAGGTGTTACGAGCGCCCGCCCGCGGAACTTACCGCCGACGATCCGCACCGCCGCCTCCAGTTCTGCCACCGCCGCCTGACTTGCCGCCTCCCGGCTTTCCACCTGGTTTACCGCCCGGCTTGTTTCCCGGTCCCCGACGCGGCCCATCGTTCGGGCGATCATCAAAACGACGAGTCTTGTTGCCCGGTCCGCTGCTGCGCGGGCCTGAACGCGTATCACGGTCGGGCGCACCAAAACGGCCTTCTCCACGCGGCCCGCCCGGCTTACCCGTCTTGCGACCCTCAAAGCCACCTTTACCGTGCTCTGAAGACCGCCCTTCCGTGTCGCGCAATTCCGCACGCTCGCGCTTACCAGGACGACGTTCCTTGCGTCCATCCTCACGCGGCTCACGGCGCTCTGGACGTCCTTCTTCTGAACGATTTCCTTCCGGGCGCGGACGTTGTGGACGGGAATCCCTGTCAAAACGGCCTTCCGGACGCTGGTTGTAGCGACGTTCGCCACCGTCTTCGCGGTCGCGGCCCTGCTCCTCTTCGCCAGCCCGGCGCGGCCGCATTTGCAGGTCGCCACTGAATTTTGCCGAACGATGCGGAACCTGGTGCTCTACGCGAGGGGGCTTTGCAGCGGCCTTTTCACCCTTGGGTCGCGCACCGGGAGCCATCCAGACATTAGCGTTCCCTCGACGGCGCGGCTCGACCTTCTCTGTCTTTTCTTCCCGTCCGCGACGACGTTCGGGGCGGCTCGAAATCCATTCCCGCTCACGCGGTGCCCGACGGGTTTCGCCGTCCTGCTCCGGCTGACCTTCTTCCATCTCGCGGCGAGTTCGGCCCTGCACAGCAGCGTTCGAAAACTCATTGAGAACAGGGGCATCAAAATCTGCGCCCGATTCCTCGATCAGCTTGTCACCCAACTGGTCCCGCAGAGTGCGCCCCTTGATTTCGCGGACGGAGCCTTCTTCAAGATCGCCAAGCTGGAACGGGCCGAACGAAACACGGATAAGCCGCCCAACCGTAAGGCCCAGCGCACCGAGAATGTTTTTCACTTCGCGGTTTTTGCCTTCACGCAGCCCGATGGAAATCCAGACGTTAGCACCTTGTACGCGTTCAAGTTCGGCTTCAATACTGCCGTAGAACACGCCATCGACCGCTATGCCGTTCTTCAACTCATCCAGTTGCGGCTGGGTCACCTTGCCATGAGCGCGCACACGATAACGGCGCAACCATCCGGTGGACGGCAGTTCCAGAACACGTGACAACCCGCCATCATTGGTAAGAAGAAGAAGCCCTTCGGTATTGATATCGAGCCGACCGACCGACAGCACGCGCGGCATTTCTGCTGGCAACGCCTCAAAAACCGTTGGGCGGCCTTCGGGATCGCGATTCGTGGTCACCAGACCTGCTGGCTTATGGTACAGCCAGAGACGGGTACGCTCGGTTTGCTTCAACGGCTTGCCGTCGACCGTGATAATGTCAGTACGCTTGACATTAACAGCCGGGCTTTCCAGCACTTTGCCGTTCACAGCAATACGGCCAGCAGCAATCATCGTCTCAGCTTCACGACGTGAAGCTATGCCTGCCCGCGCCAGACGCTTGGCAATACGTTCATTCGTATCCTCAGGCGCTTCAGTGCTGCGCGCCCCGAATTTTCGTGGCTTGTCACGCCCACCGTCATCGCGGCGCGGACGGCTATCCCGGTCTTTATCGCGATCTGTCCGGCCGGGACGATCGGAGCGCCCTCCTCGGCCATAGGGACGCTTGCCGTCCTTGTTGTCGTCATCTGTAGTCATCTGGTATTGGCCTTTCAGCAGCGCTGCCGTGTCACCTTACACCTTTAATGACAGGCAAGGGACAGCCGGAAACAGGAACGCCGTATAAATCCGTTCGCAAATCGGTTTCGATTTCGAGAAATATGCAGTAACAAATCGTTCCATGGCTTGCGAGCGAAATTTCCGAAAGAGTGCATGAAATGGAACAGGCGTGAAAAAGAGTGCCGAAGCCCTGAGCCAAAATGTGGCTATTCCCATGGAGATCGCACTTGAAGAAGCACGGGCTGCGGGTATCCGCGGCGAAGTTCCGATTGGCGCAGTCATCGTGCATCAGGGTACAATCATCGCGCGGGCGGGCAACCGCACACGTGAACTCAATGATGTAACCGCACATGCTGAAGTGCTTGCAATTCGCGATGCTGGACGAGTTCTACAATCCGAGCGCCTGATCAACTGCGATCTTTATGTGACGCTGGAACCATGCGCGATGTGCGCAGCCGCCATTTCTTTTGCCCGTATCCGTCGTCTCTATTATGGCGCCTCCGACCCAAAAGGAGGAGGTGTGGAGCACGGATCGCGCTTTTATACGCAGCCTACCTGCCATCACATTCCGGATGTTTACACAGGGTTTTCGGAAGGTGATGTCAGCAGGATATTAAGAGATTTTTTTAGAAACAAGCGCACTTAACTCAGATAAACTGAAGATGACAACTGATCTTGGCAATCAACTCAATGAGTCGACTGCCAAGATCAATAATAATAGTATTCATCAATTTCCGCTATGAGGCGGCTGCGCCGCCATCTCGCAAAGCTTTTCCGGAAGCCCGTCTTTGTAGATGACTTTGCAAGCCGCTTTACATATGTCCTTTCCAACTGGAAGACGCTCACAAGCCATTGCTGGAATAGTTGTGAAAACAGTGGATAAAATAATAATGTAACTAAAAATATTCTTCATCACGAATATCCTTTTAATTTCAAATTACAGATAAAATTAAACGCCTGTTTCGATAGAACATCAATTACAATTATTACGCTTAATAATTACAGGCCAGAAAAAATGGACACCTTATATCCTATTATGCGTTGCACATTGACTTTAGGTACCAGACTTTTTCCCTACTGCCATAAAGTGCAAGGTATTATCTCGCAGCACAAAATGATGAATAAGAGCCATCAGAACATGTCCCGCAATGACTGCAAGCAAAGCCCATCCCAATAAGCCGTGCAATGCGTTACCAGGAGCGGTCAGCATGGCATTTTGCACACCGGTCTGCTCAAAAATCCGAATGCCAAGGAACGAGAAGCCTCGCCCGCTGCCATAGGTGCGCAGCAAAGCCAAGGCCGGAACAGCGAACATCAGTCCATAGATAACAAGATGCCCAAGGACGGCCAACTTGCCAACATGGCCCGACTTATGCGGACGTCGACCCGAATTCAGCACTCCCCATATTCCCCGTAATAGCACCAAAACCAGAAGCGCAAAGCCAAGCTGGTGATGAGCCGACCAGAAGACATTATAAATCGTCGTATCTTTAGCTACGACACGCAAGATTGCGGACATAAACTGCCAAAGAAACAAAAAAGCCATCAGCCAGTGAAGAGCTCTACTGATCCGGCCATATCCTGACGGCGTGTCCCAGATAGTGTTCGTATTGTTCATCAAATCGCACCCTGTATCTCAAGTCGGTATGGTACGATCTGCATGAAAGAAATCTTTGATTGAAATCAAATATACGTCAGAACCATAAACATTAAAAAAATTTAATTATTCTTGATGGAGCATAGCAACCAAAGAAACGACAGTTTCTTCCAATAAAATAAGCCGCAGCAATTTTATTTACCGCGGCTTATTGTCAAGAAGATATATTCAAGGAACGATTAGTTCCAAGGCAGATAATCACGCCAACCTTTGGATTTCCCTGCGGCTTTCTTGCGCTCACGTTCCTTTTGCGCCTCGTCCGTACCCAACTCGCCGACTGCTGCGGTTGATGCTGGTTCACGATAAGTAAGAGGTGGCTCACTCAAATAGCGACGTGTCGTTGAGGAGCCTTGAGTTTGTTGCTCACGAGCTGCCTTGTAAGCTGCAACCTTTGCCGGGTCGAATGTCGGTGTACGGGATTCATAGTCTTCACGGCGGCTATTACCACGCGGCAAGGCTGCCTGAATGTTGGATGCTACTGGGCCGTCCTGCACGACCGGCGACACAAAGTTCGGATCGTCGCGGTTCGCAGTAATTTCGTCACGCAAACGTTTACGGCGCTGTTCCGGTGATTCTGGCCAATTTGGATCGTTGGCATTGGCGACGCTTTGCTGAGGAACTGGCAATTGGCCCTTATCACCCGGAGCAGGCCGAACCAGATCGGGACGCGGCTTGTAATCGATCCGCTCTTTCTTGTTCTTGCCCTGTCCGAAGCTCGCCATATTCGACACGTCGTCAAAGAGCTGGGCCCCTGCGGTCTTGTCAGTTCCATAGGTCGGCGAAGAAACACAGCCAGACAGCGAAACGCCCGCTATCGCTGTGATAAGTACCAGAACTCGTCCTTCAATCTTCATTAGCGCCACTTCTTTTACGCTTGTCGATTTTATCTTCACCAAAATTTGCTCTCGCAAGCCCTGACTGAAGAAACCGGCAACTCCAAGGCAGATATTGAAATTATCTGAGGAATGCCTTGTACATGAGTGCACCCCATGCGGCAATCCGATGTTAACCGCTATTTCACCATGTCTGAAGCGAGGTTTGCAACCCCGTTTCCGCTCAAAACGCCCCCGGCATAAGTAACACCGAGGGCAAATCCTTTGAATTCAATCAGACGTCCAGCTTGCCGAGCGCCTTGAGTTCACGAAGTGCAACGGCATCTCGCGCCGAGACCTCTGGGAACTCGGGATCAGAACCAACATCCGTTGTATACCGCCACGAGCGAGCGCACTTCTCACCTTCGGCGCGTGCAGGCAAAACAGCCACGCCCTTCACATCACCGAGTGTGAAAGCGCCTTCCGGTGCTACCGCGTCACTCAATGATATGCCACTGGTGATGCAGATTTCCGCGAAATCGAGACCGTCGAGCGAATCGGTCAAGCTCTTGTCGGAAATATAGACGACCGGAGCGGCTTCGAGCGACGACCCAATACGCTTGTCCGCACGCTCCAGTTCGAGAGCTCCGGTCACGACACGACGAACTGCACGAACCTTGCGCCACTTTTCGGCCAGTACATCATCCCGCCATTCTGCGGGTGTCGGACAGAACTGCTCGGCGTGAACCGAAACTGACTGCGGATAACGGTCGAGCCAGGCTTCTTCCATGGTGAAAGGCAACATCGGTGCGAGCCAGGTCGTCAGGCGGTCGAAAATTTCACGCACGGTCTGGAGTGCAGCTTTGCGGCGAGTACTCGACGGAGCATCACAGTAAAGCGCATCCTTGCGGATATCGAAATAGAAAGCCGAAAGTTCAACATTCATGAAATCGATGAGCGTGCGGGCAATGCGCTTGAAATCGAACGTGTCATAGCCGGAGCGTACAACCTCATCCAGTTCTGTCAGACGGTGTAGCATCAGGCGCTCAAGTTCAGGCAGGTCAGCATGAGCGACGTTTTCGCCTTCGTCATGTGCCAGCGTGCCCAGCATCCAGCGGATGGTATTGCGCAGCTTGCGATAGGCGTCGATATTGGTCTGGATGATGCTCTTGCCGAGGCGCTGATCTTCCCAATAATCAGTGGTCATAACCCAGAGACGCAAAATATCCGCACCGGATTCCTTGATGACGTCCTGCGGCGTGACGGTATTGCCGAGCGACTTCGACATCTTCTTGCCGTGCTCATCCATGGTGAAACCATGGGTCACGACGGCATTATACGGCGCACGGCCGCGCGTGCCGCAGCTTTCCAGAAGCGACGAATGGAACCAGCCGCGATGTTGGTCAGAGCCCTCCAGATAGACATCGGCCGGCCATTTCATGTCTGGACGGTCTTCCAGCGTGAACGTGTGCGTCGAACCGGAATCGAACCACACGTCCAGGATGTCACGCACCTGCGTCCAGCCTTCATTGGATCGGCTTCCGAGGAAGCGCTCGCGGGCACCTTCAGCAAACCAGGCATCCGCCCCTTCGGCCTCAAAAGCATCGAGGATACGCCTGTTGACTGCATCATCCTGAAGAATATTGCCTTCTTCATCTACAAAAACGCAGATCGGCACACCCCAGGCGCGCTGGCGTGACAGAACCCAGTCCGGGCGGCCCTCGATCATCGAGCGCAGGCGGGTTTGACCGGCTGCCGGTACGAAACGCGTATCGTCAATTGCCTTCAACGCGCGCGAACGCAAGGTCGTACCGTCACCGAGATTCTTATCCATATAGACGAACCACTGCGGCGTGTTGCGGAAGATGACCTGCTTCTTCGAGCGCCACGAATGCGGATAAGAGTGTTTCAGGCGACCGCGCGCGAAAAGTTTGTCGCGTGCGATCAACTGATCCATGACGGACTTGTTGGCGTCGCCTTTCTTGCCGTTATCGTCGATAACGCGTGCAGGACCACCTTCACGGTCAGGACCGAAGCCCGGTGCATCCTTGGTATAAAAGCCGTCGTCACCAACCGGGAACGGGATGCTCGGATCGATACCGCGTGCTTCCAGTTCGCGGGCATTGTTCATCCATGCTTCAAAGTCTTCGCGACCGTGGCTTGGCGCGGTGTGGACGAAGCCCGTACCCGCATCGTCGGTCACATGATCGCCGTCGAGCATAGGCACAACGAATTCATAACCGCCGCCAAAGCCTTTGAGCGGATGATCGAGAACAGTTTTACCCAATTCGTCTGCCGAAATACCACGAAGACGCTTGAACTGAAGCTTCGCCCTGGCAAAGCTTTCTTCAACCAGCTTGTCAGCGAAGATAAGCTTTTCGCCCGGACGCGGACCGAAATCGTTCTCGGCTTCCGTGACTTCATAAAGCCCGTACTCGATACGAGACGAGTAGGAGACGGCGCGGTTACCAGGGATGGTCCACGGCGTGGTCGTCCAGATCACAACGGCGGTGCCGGAGAGATCGTTTTGTCCACCGACCGGGAACTTGACCCAGATCATATCAGACTCGACATCGTGATATTCGACTTCGGCTTCCGCGAG
The DNA here is from genome assembly GCF_008932285.1 of Brucella tritici. Classification (NCBI taxonomy): domain Bacteria; kingdom Pseudomonadati; phylum Pseudomonadota; class Alphaproteobacteria; order Hyphomicrobiales; family Brucellaceae; genus Brucella; species Brucella tritici. Next base: position 854,821 of record NZ_WBVY01000002.1, on the reverse strand, counting down.
TGCTGTGCGTTCCACGACCGACCACATCACCGGCTTGGAACCACGATAAAGCTGCCCGGAGGCCGCAAACTTCAAAAGTTCGCCTGCGATACGCGATTCAGCGTGGAAGTTCATCGTGGTGTACGGATTTTCAAAATCGCCAAGAATTGCAAGGCGCTTGAATTCTTCCGTCTGAACCTTGATCCAGCTGGAAGCAAATTCACGACATTCCCGGCGGAATTCGTTGATCGGAACTTCGTCCTTGTTCTTACCCTCGGCGCGATACTTTTCCTCGATCTTCCATTCGATCGGCAAGCCGTGGCAATCCCAACCCGGAACGTAATTCGAATTGTATCCGCGCATCTGGAAGGAGCGCGTGATGACATCCTTGAGGATTTTGTTCAGCGCGTGGCCAATATGGATATTGCCGTTAGCATAGGGCGGACCGTCGTGGAGTACGTAAAGTGGGCGGTCTTTCGCCTGCTCGCGAAGTTTTTTATAGAGGTTCATGCCCTCCCAACGCTCAACGAAGAGCGGTTCGCGCTGCGGCAGGCCAGCACGCATCGGGAATTCGGTCTGCGGCAGATAAAGGGTTTTGGAATAATCGATTTTGGTCGTCTCAGTCATGAGGGTATTCGCCTGTAAAGCCCCAGCCAGAGGTGGCGGGCATGTGGATCAAAGAAAACAGGGGACTGTAGAGCACAGCCGGTCGCTCCCGGACCTCCGCGCCAGAAATTGCCTGGCAAAGCAGCCATTCAGGCAAAGCGGGAGGCCGGGCCAATAATTCGTATGGCCGTCATGATAAGCCGAAAATCCGTCATCATGGGCACGCTTTTAGCAATGAGCTTCGCAGGAATAAAGAGGCCATAGGGGCAAAGACGCAATAAAACTGCACCCCCACCCCTGAAATTTTCACATTTATGCCGCTGAGATCAGTCCAGCGAGAAATCGAAACGGTAAGTCGCAGAAACGCCAACCATGAATTGGTTCGGGGATCCGCGTTCCTTCACGATGCTTGAATCCTTCGCGGGTCCTTGCAGACGACTATATTCACCAAACAGACTGGTATCGATCTTGTCGGTCGCCTTCCATGTGATCGCTCCACCAACGCCTGCGGACTTGAAGCCACTACCCGGCTTATATTCTGAAAGGCCGGATGCGGCTGCTTCTTCGGCATCTACTCCGAAATAAGTCTTGAAGTAATCCTTTGAAGCGAAAGTAGCTCGCGGGCCACCCGAAACGCGGACAGTCGGCGTAACATCATAGAATGCATCGGCAGCAATATCGGCCACCACGCCCTTATGTGCACGAATACCTTGACGCACTTCGCCGCGCACACGCAGCCAGTCGGTAGGATAAACGTCAACAAACGCACCGGCTTCGCCGCCGAACTTTGTATCTTTCAGGCCATGAATATCATCATCTCGTTCGAACAACAGCTTTCCAGCGAGACCAACGCGGAATCGATCATTGTCAATCACAGCGAACGATACGTTGTCATTTCTTGACGAGAAGCGCGTCGCTTCCCCCTGTCGGCCAAGCGAGACGAGCGGCTGAGCAGAAAAGCGATATTTATTCGAGCCTTCGAACTTCGGAGCGACGAGGCCCGCCGCACCAATCTTGAGATACCAATCTCCGGACCAGAAATGCTTGCGGGCAGGTTGAACCGTTTCTGCTGCATAAATATCAGTTTGTTGTACATCGGCAGAAAAAGCGAGCGAATTACACGTCAGGAATGCGGCACCTGCAACGAGCGCCAGAGAAACAATACGTGCCACATTAAACTCCAACAAAAAGCGCCCCAACAAGTTTTGAGGCATTTATCCCTTTTTGTCGAGAATAAGTAAAATTTGATTTAAATCTTAAGTGGAAAACGAAACCAGGACTTCGCCTCACTCAAAAGAAAGCAAACGATCCAGTTCCGAAAGTGGTTTCGCACTTGCAAGCAGGGCTCGCGCTTCTGCATCGTCGTGCCTCATCTGCTCGATAAGCGGATCAAGGCCATCAAACTTGATCTCGCCACGTAGAAACCCGAAGAAAGATACACAAGCGGTCTCACCATAAAGATCGCCCGAAAAATCAAACAGGAAGGTTTCCAGAAGGGGTATACCGTCACTATCGACAGTCGGGCGACGACCGAAACTTGCGACCCCATCGTAAAGGTCGCCATTCTCGCGCCTGAACCTGACGGCATAGACTCCGTGCTTCAGGCCTGCCTGCGCGTCGATTTTCATATTGGCGGTCGGGAATCCGAGCGTTCGACCGAGCTTCTTCCCGTGAATAACTTCGCCGCAGGCCATATAGCGATAACCAAGAAGACCTGCTGCTTGAACAACATCACCTTCGCAAAGCAGATTTCTTATGCGGGTGGATGAGACAAGATTGGCACCTTCATCGGTGAAGGCATCAACCAGAGTAACCGTGAAACCAGCATCTTCACCGGCCTTTTGAAGAAACTCCGGTGTCCCGCGCCGGCCTTTGCCGAAATGAAAATCGTACCCGGTGACCACACAGCTTGCGTGCAATCGCTCGACCAGAATGTGCTCGACGAAATCTTCCGCCGAGCGGGATGAGAACTCACCGGTAAACGGCTGTTCAACAACGGCATCAAATCCCATCAGACGCAGTATTTCTGCCTTCTTCGCCGCCGCAGTCAGACGATCGATTGGCGCGTCGGGCTTGAAAAAGCTGCGTGGGTGCGGCTCGAAAGTCAGAACCACCGCTGGCAGGTCGTGCTTTCCGGCGATCTCCAGCGCGCGCTCGAGTACGGCCTGATGGCCGCGATGAACACCATCGAAATTGCCGATTGCCACCACACAATTCCGCAAGCGTTCCGGCAAGGAATCCGTTCCAGAAAGGCGCAGAAAGTGGGATTTGGTCATCTTAATCTGGACTTCGATTGATCGTAACGAGATTGCTGAGGTTCAAACAAGAGCATTAAGCGCAGCAACCGGACGGTTGCCATGCTTCTGGAGAAACGCTTCCATTCGGCCAATGTCAACCGTACCGCCGGTTGTATAGTCTGCTGCGTGAACTCCGCCGGAGATGTAAAGCACGTCCAGACCGAAGTCCGCGGCGCCCTTCACGTCTGTCAGAACCCCGTCACCGATACCGAGAATTCGACTTTTCTCGACCTTTTCGCCCCGAATCTCTTCGGCAAACCGCAATGCTGCCTCGTAAATCGGGCGATGCGGCTTTCCAGCAATAAGTGTGCGCCCACCGAGCTGGCCATATTCGCGCGCAAGGGCACCCGCGCACCAGATCAGTCGCGTGCCGCGCTCAACCATAATATCCGGATTGGCGCAGATGAACGGAAGATTGCGGGAGCGCAACCGGGCCAGCAATTCCTTGTAATCGTCCGGCGTTTCGCTTTCATCATCATAAAGCCCGGTGCAGACGACGCCTGAAGCTTCAAATTCTTCGACCAGTTCAACATCGAGACCGTCGTAGATGGTCAGCTCGCGTTCACAGCCGATATGAAATACCTTGCGCGGACCTTCCGCGATCAGATCGCGGGTTACGTCACCCGAAGTAACTACGCGATCATAAGTATCGGCGGGAACGCCAAGATCTAGCATCTGCTTCTCCACATCTGGATGAGGTCTTGGAGAATTCGTCACGAGAATGACCGTAACACCTTCGGCCCGCGCGCGCTTTAGCGCCTCGATTGCAGCCGGATAAGCCGACACGCCGTTATGCACCACGCCCCATACGTCGCAGAAGAGCACATCGTACTGGCCGGTCAGATCGTCGAGGCGTTCAAGCTGCTTCATGGCTTCCTCTTGATAATTCATCTGTAATGCGAGAACCGCTATAAGGTGGCTGGAAGACTGCCGAAAAAGCAGCCAGCGCTCCATCTAACCCAGCCGACCACTTCTGTCACGGCCTTTGGCCTGGATATCCGACCAGCGGAGCGCGTCCAATTATCCCATAGTGTGTTTCATTGATCATTTACCGTGCTTCGTGACTGACTGTTAGAAAGATGCTGATAGGAGCGGATACAACTTTTCATTTCATGTGTCGCAGACACAACCGTCGGCGGGGGCCAAATTGAAAAACTGGATCACTCAAGCCCTCAGGCTTCGTCAACATTTGCTTCAATCACCGAGCGCGTTCTTCATCAGGGACGAGCGTGGTAACTTTGCAATGATAACGGCGTTATTGCTGGTGCCTCTGCTTCTGGCTGGCATGGTTGCGGTTGACACAGCCAATCTCATGCGCGTGCGCAACAATGTGCAGGCCTCGCTTGATGCTGCGGCACTTGCTGTGGGCAAAAGGTTTTCCACTGGTGCCCCACAATCCGACATGCAAGTCTATGGAGCACAGATATTCAACGCAAATCTCACAGCGTTGAGCGTCGACGCCGTTCAGTTTCAGGTCAGTTTTCCAGAAAGCAGGGAAACAGAGCAGCAAGTACAAGCAACCGCCGGCTTCAGATACAAATCCCTGTTTGGCATAGTCGCTTCCCGCCTCACAGGAGATAACTGGGATCAATACCAATATACGCTTAACTCTTCTGTCAGACTTAAGAACACGATTGAAGTTGCATTGGTCCTCGATAACTCCGGTTCAATGGATTACTACGGAAGCGGCTCGAACAAAAAGCGCATGGATTTGCTCAAGGATGCAGCCAAGCAGTTGGTAGAAACCATGGCCGCGCAATCCTCCATCATTACGCGCGTTCAAAAGCCCGTGCAGTTTTCGCTTGTTCCGTTCGCTGGCTCGGTAAATGTCGGTCCGCAATATCTGAATGCGCCATGGATGGATACCGCAGGGCTGAATAAAGTCAGCTTCGAAAACTTCAATCTGCCCGCCACAATCGACAACACACGCAAGATCGTTGAGGACCCGGTGGGAAGTAAACGCTTCTACAAATCTGGTTCCGGCTGGGGGCTAGATGACGGAAAGCCTTTCTCTCGTACAGTTCTTTACAATGATATTGTCACGAGAGATGCTACATCTTGGCTGAAATGGACGGGATGTGTTGAAGCTCGCAGTGGCAAATACGCACTCGATGTTTCTGCCCCCGTAATAACCAATCCGGCCACCATGTTTGTGCCAATGTTTGCGCCAGCCGAATATCATATTAGCGGCAAGGATCGGGGATTGAACTACTGGTGGCAAGAAAATCTGACCGGTAGTGACTATGCGAAACTACAGCGAGACATCACCAAGTATTATCTCAAAGGAAAAACGGACCGTCTCGATGAGAACGGTGGGCCGAACTATAGCTGCACGACCTCTCCTCTGACGCTGCTTACCGACGTTTCCAAGGATGAAGGCAAAACTGCGATTCTGAATGCAATTAATGCCATGAAAGCGAATGGAGGCACGAACGTGCCTGAAGGGTTAGCGTGGGGATGGCGAACAGTTGCTCATGCAGCTCCCTTTACCGAGGGCCGGTCGGAAAGCGAACGTGGAAACGATAAAGTCGTGATTGTTCTGACCGACGGCGCAAACACTTACTACACTTATAAATCTCTACTTGGGAACAACGGCTCGGATCGGGCTGGCAATCAGTCCTATTATTCAGCCTACGGATATACACGTGAAGTTCCTGCCGAATATGGACGTACGCGCCTATTTCAGGAGACGAGCGTGGGTGTATCGCAGGACAACACGATCTATGGCAAAGCTATGAATGCGAAATTCGATATTCTTTGCAATAACGCAAAAGCTGCAAATGTCATCATCATGACCGTGGCGCTTGATCTCAGTACCAGCAAAACCGATGAGAAAGCCCAGATCGATCTACTCAAATCCTGCTCTTCAAACTCGCGCGTTCGCATGGAAGGCGGCAAGCCTGCAAAACTTTTCTGGAACTCTACCGGTGGAAATCTTGCAGAAACCTTCCGGCAGATCGGCGACGAATTGTCAAACTTGCGTCTCGTCGATTGATATTGCCAACGACATCACCATATGCCGGGTTGGCCAGAGCCACCTCTTCGCCGTTCCGCGTTGAGGATGGTGCAAATTAACCATCATTTGTCTGTCAAATTTCTCAGGCAATCTTGACAAGATAAGGTCCGGCTTCTATCTCAGAGCCACGTTAGCACTCTCGCATGATGAGTGCTAACAAGCGCGGATCAGCTCGATCCGTTAACAGGGTTCAACGTCTATAACACCAAGGGTTATACCATGGCTGATATCAAGTTCCGCCCGCTTCATGACCGCGTCGTCGTTCGTCGCGTTGAATCGGAAGCCAAGACCGCTGGCGGCATCATCATCCCTGACACCGCCAAGGAAAAGCCGCAGGAAGGCGAAATCGTCGCTGTTGGCGCAGGCGCCCGTGATGAAGCTGGCAAGCTGATCGCTCTGGAAGTCAAGGCTGGCGACAAGGTTCTGTTCGGCAAGTGGTCGGGCACCGAAGTCAAGATCGGCGGCGAAGACCTGCTGATCATGAAGGAATCCGACATTCTGGGTATCGTTGGCTGATTAGCCGGAAGCGTTTCGCTTTTATCCTAGAAATCCAATTCACCATAATCTGACCGGGATATTCCCAGGAGAGTAAAATGGCTGCAAAAGACGTAAAATTCGGCCGCACTGCGCGCGAAAAGATGCTGCGCGGCGTCGATATCCTCGCTGACGCTGTTAAGGTAACGCTCGGCCCCAAGGGTCGTAACGTTGTCATCGACAAGTCTTTCGGCGCACCGCGCATCACCAAGGACGGCGTATCGGTCGCCAAGGAAATCGAACTGGAAGACAAGTTCGAAAACATGGGCGCACAGATGCTGCGCGAAGTGGCTTCGAAGACCAACGACACTGCCGGTGACGGCACGACGACCGCTACCGTTCTCGGTCAGGCAATCGTTCAGGAAGGCGCAAAGGCTGTTGCCGCCGGCATGAACCCGATGGACCTGAAGCGCGGTATCGACCTCGCAGTAACCGAAGTTGTTGCTGAACTTCTCGGCAAGGCCAAGAAGATCAACACGTCGGAAGAAGTTGCTCAGGTCGGCACGATCTCTGCCAACGGCGAAGCCGAAATCGGCAAGATGATCGCTGACGCGATGCAGAAGGTCGGCAATGAAGGCGTGATCACGGTTGAAGAAGCCAAGACCGCTGAAACCGAACTCGAAGTCGTTGAAGGCATGCAGTTCGACCGCGGTTACCTGTCGCCTTACTTCGTCACCAACCCGGAAAAGATGGTTGCTGACCTGGAAGACGCTTACATCCTCCTGCACGAAAAGAAGCTCTCGAACCTTCAGGCCCTCCTGCCGGTTCTGGAAGCTGTCGTTCAGACCTCCAAGCCGCTCGTCATTATCGCTGAAGACGTCGAAGGCGAAGCTCTTGCAACGCTCGTCGTCAACAAGCTGCGTGGCGGCCTGAAGATTGCTGCTGTCAAGGCTCCTGGTTTCGGCGATCGCCGCAAGGCCATGCTGGAAGACATCGCGATCCTCACCGGCGGTCAGGTTATCTCCGAAGACCTCGGCATCAAGCTCGAAACCGTTACGCTCGACATGCTCGGCCGTGCAAAGAAGGTTTCGATCTCGAAGGAAAACACCACGATCGTTGACGGTGCAGGCCAGAAGGCTGAAATCGACGCTCGCGTTTCACAGATCAAGCAGCAGATCGAAGAAACTTCTTCGGACTATGATCGTGAAAAGCTTCAGGAACGTCTTGCCAAGCTCGCTGGTGGCGTTGCCGTGATCCGCGTCGGCGGTGCAACGGAAGTTGAAGTGAAGGAAAAGAAGGACCGCGTTGACGACGCCCTGAACGCAACCCGCGCTGCGGTTGAAGAAGGCATCGTTGCTGGTGGCGGCACCGCTCTCCTCCGCGCTTCGGCCAAGATCTCTGCCAAGGGCATCAACGCCGATCAGGAAGCTGGCATCAACATCGTTCGTCGCGCTCTGCAGGCTCCGGCTCGCCAGATCACGACCAATGCCGGTGAAGAAGCTTCGGTTATTGTTGGCAAGATCCTTGAAAATGCCTCTGAAACCTATGGCTACAACACTGCCAATGGCGAATTCGGCGACCTGATCAAGGCGGGCGTTGTCGATCCGGTCAAGGTTGTCCGCACCGCTCTGCAGAACGCAGCATCGGTTGCCGGCCTCCTGATCACGACGGAAGCCATGATCGCCGAACTGCCTAAGAAGGATGCAGCTCCGGCTGGCATGCCTGGCGGTATGGGCGGCATGGGCGGCATGGACTTCTAAAAAGTCCATAAAGCTTACTTTGATGAAAATGCGAGAAAGGCGGCCTTGGGCCGCCTTTCTTTTTCTGTTGCGTAACCATTTGTGATTTATGAAAAATTTACTCTGCTCACGCTTTGCGGCAGCAAAGTCTTTATTTTAGAAACTTCTGATTGACTCATAACCGCCAATCATGATCAATCCCGAATGACATAGAGATGGACTTCCTGTTTGCCCCCGCACTTTGGAAGTCCTGTCTCAGGCAACAGGAAAGGCAGGCTTCGGCCTGTCTTTCCACTTGCACCGTTTGAAGATCGGCCCTTATTCCGCAGCGTGGATATTTGTCTTGGCTGATGCCGAGGCGTCGTAACGAGCGCGAGCTATCATCACCTTTGCTTCATTGGCTATCGCCCACTCACCCAGCGCTCGCACAGGGCGCAAAAGATCGCACCCCAATTCAGTCAATTCATATTCAACCTTTGGCGGGATTGTCGGGAAGAGTGTGCGCTTGACGAAACCATCCCGTTCCAGATTACGTAACGTCGTCGTCAGCATTTTTTGCGAAATCCCATCCACTGTTCGGCGCAATTCGTTAAACCGCATTGGACCATTGCCAAGATAACTCACCACAAACACCGTCCATTTATCGCCAACGCGAGACAAAATCTCCGTCACGGTCCTGCATGCACTGGTTTCCTTGAAGTCACCGGGTTTCATAAAAGTGCCTCCTTGCGCCGTCTATCAGTCACTTATATAGCGTCGGTTTCCAATGGTTACCACTCTAATAAAGGTGCTATCTATGTCTAAGCTCAAAGTCGCAGTCATCGTCGGCAGCACGCGCGAACAACGCTTTGCCCCAGTTCCCGCCCAGTGGATTGCAAAGCTCGCTGCCGAACGGCCCGAACTGGACGTGGAAATCCTCGATGTTGCCGACTATCCGATGGGCTTCTATGGCGACACTTCCACCACGACTGCACAAGCAGAAACTGCCGACAAATGGAAAACCAAGCTGCGCGAGTTCGACGCCTACATTCTGACCGCAGCTGAATACAACCACGCTCCTACGGCAGTTCTGAAGAATGCCATCGACTACGGTGACTGGATTCAGAAGCCAATGGGATTTGTCGGTTATGGCGGCGTCGGTGGCGCTCGCGCTGTCGAACAACTGCGGATGATTGCCGTCGAAATGTCTTCTATGTCAGTCAAAACCGGCGTTCATATCCTTTTCCCTGATTATCTCGCTGTCGTCAAAAACGAGAATAAGCTGGATGATTTCCCGCATCTTGGGGAAGCCGCCAAGAATATGCTGGATCAGCTGATCTGGTGGGGCAAGGCTCTTAAGTCTGCACGTACAGCATAAACAAGACGGCAGGCCGGAACGTTGGGGTTCCGGCTTGCCGCTGGCATTGTATGCCCTATGATTATCTGCAGTCACAATGGAATGGATGATCATATGCGCAAAGAACTTCCCATCACCACAGCTCCGAAAGACGGCCGTAAAATAACAGTCGTCTGGACCGACGAAGATGACCAGCGCAATGAGTCAATTGCACAGTATCGAACGCTAGCCCAATTGCAGGCCGGCGGCGGTCAATGGGATGAGACAGATACAGGCTGGTGGACATTCACCGATAGCAAGACCCAGCGCAAAATCGAACCGACCGCCTGGATTTCCGAAACGGACGACAGTGAGGATGAGGATGAGGATTGACCGTGCAGGTCCGGTCAATAAAATTTGACTTTTACCGTCATATTTTATCAAGTGATAGCGTTATAAAAATTTCACGAAGAAACATTAGCCCGCCAAGGACTTAGCGGTGCTATATTTGCTTTGAATGGCTCGGTTTCGAGTCCAAGCTACCCGGAGACCTGAAATGACCGCTTTGCGTACCGAGACAGATACGTTCGGACCGATTGATGTTCCTGCAGACCGTTACTGGGGCGCACAAACGCAACGCTCATTGCAAAACTTCAAGATCGGTGGAGAGCGCATGCCGCTACCGTTGGTTCATGCATTGGGTGTCGTCAAGCGCGCGGCAGCGGAAACCAATATTACGCTCGGCAAACTAGATTCAGTTCTCGGTCAGGTCATTGCTGTAGCGGCTTCAGAAGTCATCGAGGGCAAACTCGATGACCATTTTCCACTGGTCGTCTGGCAGACTGGTTCGGGAACGCAATCGAACATGAATGCCAACGAGGTCATCTCAAACCGGGCTATCGAACTTCTTGGCGGTGAAAAGGGGTCCAAGAAGCCGGTCCATCCCAATGACCACGTGAATATGAGCCAGTCGTCCAATGATAGCTTCCCTACGGCGATCCATATCGCCACGGCGGTTGAGGCAGTCAATCGGCTTTATCCGGCGCTTGAACATCTGACCAAGGCGCTCCAGGCCAAGGAAGAGGCTTTTAAAGATATCATCAAGATCGGCCGTACCCATACGCAGGACGCGACGCCGGTCACACTCGGACAGGAATTTTCCGGTTATCGCGCCGCATTGGAATATGCGCGTCATCGCGTTGAGCAATCACTCGTAGACATCTTTTTGCTTGCGCAAGGCGGAACCGCCGTCGGCACAGGCCTGAACGCACCAATCGGCTTTGATACAGGCTTCGCCGAAGCTGTGAGCGAAATTACTGGACTGACTTTCAAGACCGCACCCAACAAATTTGAGGCTCTTGCTAGCCATGGCGCCATTCTCAACTTCCACGGCAGCCTGAACGCCTTGGCGGCAGACCTGTTTAAGATAGCCAACGACATCCGTTTCCTAGGTTCAGGTCCGCGCTCCGGCTTGGGTGAACTTTCACTGCCGGAAAATGAACCAGGGTCTTCCATCATGCCGGGCAAGGTCAATCCGACTCAGGCCGAAGCTTTGACGATGGTGGCAACACAGGTATTCGGCAATCAGACAACAGTTACGGTTGCTGCAAGCCAAGGCCATTTTGAGCTCAATGTGTTCAAACCGGTGATCGCATATAATGTCCTGCAATCAATCCGCATTCTCAGCGACGCCATGGTGTCATTTGCTGATCATTGTGTAGACGGAATCGAACCGAACCTGAACCGTATCAAGGAACTGCTGGACCGCTCGCTGATGCTTGTGACCGCATTGGCACCGGCCATCGGTTATGACAATGCGGCCAAGATCGCCAAGACTGCTCACAAGAATGGAACGACCTTGCGCGAAGAGGCACTGGCGAGCGGATTGGTGTCGGAAGAAGACTATGAGCGACTGGTGCGCGCGGAGAGAATGATTGCGCCAGAATGAATTGTATTCATACTGTAAACGAACTGTCGAGAATTAGACGGCTTTCCTTGACAGTCCGCAATCGTTAATTGATGCCCCAGTTCAACAGGAGATAGCCCCGCATGTCCTCTATCACTCCGCAGTCCAATGGCGTTGTAACGCTCATTGCCCGCATCTTTCTTTCGATTCTCTTCATCCTTGCCGGCTATGGCAAGCTGACCGCCATCTCGGGTACCGCAGGTTACTTCGCCGGCCTCGGCCTTCCGGTTCCAACCGTTACGGCTGTCATTGTCGGTCTGGTGGAATTTGTCGGCGGCCTCGCAATTCTCGTTGGCTTTCAGACTCGCATCGCAGCAGCCATCGTTGGTCTGTTCACCATCGGCGCGACGCTTGTTGCCCATATGGATTTCTCGCAAGGCATGAATGCCCTAATGGCACAGAAGAACCTCGCAATTGCCGGTGGCCTGTTCATCCTTGCCCTGCATGGCGCAGGTTCGCTTTCGATTGACGCCAAGCGCGGCTGATCAAGTACAGTCAAGGGAATGAAAAAAACCGCGCCATTCGGATGGCGCGGTTTTTTATTTCCATGTCCTACTGCCAATGGCTACAAAGGAGGATGCTCCTCTAATTGAGGTAAGTCATCTAGAATGTCATACCATGGAGCTTTCGAGCCAACGAAAATATGGGCCGACGGCTTCAGGCTTGGCTCCTCAGCCAACACACCATAATTGACGTGAACATATTCCCCATCGCGCACAATAGAATATAGAAAGGAACCGCAAGCAGCACAGCGCACGTCGTGATCGGTCTCATTGCCGACAAACATGAGCAACGCTTTGTCGTTCACCTCTTCCAATGCGTTGGTTCTTATTCCGCCGAAAGCCTTGAATGCGCTGCCAGTGGCACGACGACATAATGAGCAATGGCAATTCAGGGCATATTCGAATTCATCTAGTACGGTGAAACGGACGGCTTCACAAGCACAACGACCAATCAATCTCCGCACACCGTTCATCTGGACTGTTCCGAGTTCCAATTGTGAAATTGTGACTCGTAACATAAAAGACAAACTCGAAGTTATCTACCCAACCAGTCCTTTACGAATACGGGTCGCAACTTCTGTGACACGTGCATTCTCCTGGCTACGGCGCGCCGAAACAAGGCAGGCCTGCGAGCGCAGAATAACGCCATCTTCCAGCACTTTTAGGCGGTTGGCCCGCAATGTTGAACCGGTCGATGTGATATCAACGATCATGTCCGCAGAACCAGCCGCCGGAGCGCCTTCAGTAGCACCCAAGCTTTCAACGATGCGGTAAACCTGAATGCCATGCTTTTGCGAAAAGAACTGCTGTGTCAGTCGCCAATATTTGGTGGCGATGCGCAGACGACGGCCATGGCGCTGGCGGAAATCTGCCGCTACATCATCCAGATCGGCCATGCTGGTTACATCACGCCAGACTTCAGGCACTGCGACGATCACGTCGGCATGACCAAATCCCAATTCGGCTTCTATAGCCACACGTTCTTCCGAATGCGCCAATGTTTCGCGAACAAGATCTTCGCCTGTAACGCCCAGATCAACGCTGCCATATCCCAACTCCCGAGCAATTTCGGAAGCTGAAAGGAACAGAATATCCAGATCAGGTTCGCCCTCGACACGCGCTCGGTAATTACGCGAGTCGTCTGGCAGAACCACTTTGTAGCCCGCCTTTTCGAGCACTGCGAGCGTCTGTTCCTTCAACCGTCCCTTGGACGGCAATGCGAGGGTGACACTCATTTTTTCTCTCCCGCCAGGGCCTGAAGCCGGTCCAGCCAGATGGAAAAGCCAACGCCGGGAATGTTTTCGGAAGCGCCAAGCATGGTCAGAAGGCGATCATAGCGTCCACCGCCTGCCAGAACAGCATCCTTCTCCACGCCTGCGGCACGAATCTCATAGACGAGGCCGGTATAATAATCGAGCGGGCGCCCGAAAGAGGCATCGTAGATAATATCTTTCGTGGCAATCCCCGCATTCGCCACAGCTTCACTACGCGCTTCAAACTTCTGTAATACCGCAGCGAGATCAAGGGCGTGTTCCGATGCGAACGCCCGCAAGGTAACGGCTGCGGAATCAAGCGATACACGCATTTCGAGAAACTGCTTCAAGAGATCGAGCGCAGATGCCGGGAAGCGCGTGGCCGCCAAATCTTCCTTTTCGATCAACCGCCGTGCAATCTCTGCGGGCGAGCGTCCAGAGCTAGGCGAAATGCCAGCTTCGAGCATTTCCGCTTCCAGCATGCGCGCAAGCCCTGTTTCGTCACCTTCTGCGACCAGAACGGCAAGCGTTTCCGGCAATGGATCACGCCGCTGTGCGCCAGTCAGCTCGGCTAGCACCTGCTCCATCGAATTCGCGTCGCCGAAAGAACGCAAAAGCTTCTTGCGCCAGCCTTGTGGCAGGCCCAGCGCTTTCAGCATGCCAGCAAAAACCGACTGATCGCCCAAAACGATATCGAGCTCTGCTTCAGGAGCCGCCGCACGAACACAGGAAAGCGCATCAGCAATCGAGCGCGCATCCGATGCGGCTTCGTCTGAAGCGCCCAAGTCTTCGATACCCGCTTGAAGGAATTCAGCCGCTCCGTCACGACGCTGACGGAACACTTCGCCCAGATAAGCATAGCGCTTCGGCGTGGCCGCATTCAGAGCGATGTGGTTGCGGCAGACGGGAATTGTAAATTCCGGTCGCAGGCATAAACTATCGCCATTCTCGTTTTCGGTCAGAAAAATACGGCGGCGCAAATCCTCACCCGCCATATCCAGAAATGGATCGGCTGGCTGGATCAGCGGAATTTCGACAAGTTCGGCTTCGCGCGCATCAAGCGTTGCACGAAGAGAATTGAGAACACCAGACGCGCTCGATCCAGCCATGATTTCTGTCACTTCGACTGTTCTGCGCGATCTTGCGCCTGACTGGCAAGGATTTCACGAACTGCGTCGATGAGGCCATCTTCCTTGGCCGTGATCTGTGCCGGACGGCTTTCACGCCAGGTTACATTGTCCTCGATCTCCGCAGAAAGACGCTTGCCCTCGACCAGATTCTTGATCTGCACTTCACCGGCCTCACGCTCCTGCGAACCCTGAATGATGACGCACGGCGCCTCACGACGATCAGCATATTTCATCTGCGCCTTCATGCCAGATCCGCCAACATACATTTCTGCGCGAATGCCAGCCTGACGCAGATCGGAGACCATTTTCTGATAGCGCCCAAGGCTTTCCGTATCCTTGTCCATGACCAGAACCACTACCGGCCCGACGACATCGGAAACATCCAGTTGGCCGAGGTTCTTCAAAGCCGTCATCAGACGCGAAACACCAATGGAGAAGCCTGTCGCTGGAACTGGTTCACCCCGGAAACGTGACACGAGACCATCGTAACGGCCACCGCCACCCACCGAACCGAACACGACCTTCTGGCCGTCCTCGTTGGTTACATCGAACAGAAGTTCTGCCTCGAAAACCGGACCGGTGTAATATTCAAGACCGCGCACGACAGATGGATCGATCTTCACACGACCATCATAGCCGCCCGCAGAGAACAGCGCCTGCATGTCGGCGAGTTCGGTCACACCTTCTTCGCCCTTGGCGTTGCCTGCGACAACGGCACGGAGATTGGCAATCGTGTCGGTGCCCGTCGAACCACCGGCGGCGGTGAAAGCCAGCACCTTTTCAATCGCGGCATCGGTCAACTCTGCGCCCTTGGTGAAATCGCCACTTTCGTCGAGGCGACCTTTACCGAGCAGAAGGCGAACACCTTCCGGACCAAATTTGTCGAGCTTGTCGATGGCGCGCAGCACATTCAGGCGTTTTGCAGCATTGCTCTCGCCTGCAAGGCCGATGGCTTCCAGCACGCCGTCGAGAACCTTGCGGTTATTGACGCGGATCGCATAATCGCCACGACGGATGCCAAGGCGCTCCAGCGTGTCGGCCATCATCATGCACATTTCAGCATCAGCAGAGACATTCGGTGCACCGACCGTGTCAGCGTCGAATTGCATAAACTGACGGAAGCGGCCCGGTCCCGGCTTTTCATTGCGGAACACCCAACCATTACGATAGCTACGATAAGGCTTTGGCAGCGACTCGTAGTTTTCGGCAACAAAACGTGCCAGCGGCGCAGTCAGATCGTAGCGCAGCGACAGCCATTGTTCATCGTCGTCCTGAAACGAGAACACGCCTTCGTTCGGGCGATCCTGATCCGGAAGAAACTTGCCAAGCGCGTCCGTATATTCAACGAGCGGAGTTTCCACCGGCTCGAAGCCATACAGGTCGTAAACTTCACGGATTGTCGCCATCATCTTTTCAGCGGCGCGCAAATCATCCGGCACCCGATCGACAAACCCGCGCGGCAACCGCGCCTTCATCTTGTCCGCTTTATCGGCCATTTTTCCTGCCTGATCGCTGATTTATACATACATGCCGATTGAAACCGGCATCAATTCTGTTGCCGGTTTCCTAACCGATCAAGTCCGTTGCGGCAAGTGCGGGAAGCGTGTTCAGCGTGTCGCAATGGCGACAGCCGCCCCTGCCATCATGCCAGCGCTGGTTCTATTGGCAATTCGCATCATGCGGGGACTGCGCAGAAACCGTCGTGCCTGTGCTGCGAGCACGACCCATGCGGTATCGACTGCAGCGAGAACCGCAAACATGACCAGCAGCAATTCGGCCCAGCCAACCAGCGAAACATGGGTGATATCAACCACCGTCGGCAAGATGGCGAGGTAGAAAACCATGATCTTCGGATTGCCGAGTGTAATCGCCAGTGCACTGAGGAAGAGCTTCCCGGCTTCACCCTGACGTGGAATGGCATCTTCATCTGCAACTTCATCTACCGGTGCGATCCACATCTTCCACGAAAGATAGATCAGATAGGCTACGCCCACATATTTGAGAACGAGAAACGCTGTATGAAACGTATTCGCCAGCGCGGCCAGTCCCCAGACCGCGAGTGAAAGCCAGATAGCATCACCGAGCCACAGACCGAACATGAACGGGAAAACGCCCTTGTGGCCGCGACTGATGACACGTGCCACCAACGCGCCGACATTCGGTCCCGGCGTACCCGCCGCCACAACCAGAATACCGGCAAATGCCAGCAACGACACCAAGTCCATGATCGTCTCCCATGCTCAAAGATGGATGTTTCTCGCAGAAATGATGCGGCTTAGCAATCGTTGCTCTAGCGCGGTCGTTTGAAACTCTGTCGCAGTTTTTCAATGTGAGTCCGACAATGGCAACCCTCAATGTGGTCGTTCACCAGTCCCATGGCTTGCATGAAGGCATAAACGGTCGTCGGCCCAACGAATGACCAGCCGCGCTTCTTCAGGTCTTTAGAGATGCGGATCGATGTCTCGGTCTTCGGGTTGGCGACGAGAGTTGGATAGTCCACCACGGCAGGGCGATCTTTCACCCCCGGCTCGAAAGACCAGAAATAGGCCGCAAGTGAACCCTTTTCTGCAACCAGTTCAATTGCGCGCTTGGCGTTGTTAATCGTGGATTCGATCTTGCCACGGTGACGCACAATTCCCTTGTCGGCCAGCAGGCGCTCCACATCCTCTTGATTATACTGCGCAACACGATGGAAATCGAAGCCATCGAAAGCTGCACGAAAATTCTCGCGTTTGCGCAAAATCGTGAGCCACGACAGGCCTGATTGGAAACCCTCAAGGCAGATTTTCTCGAAAAGCTGGAAATCGTCAGAGACAGGAACACCCCATTCATTGTCATGATAGGCAAGGTAATCCGGTAACTCGCCCGGCCAGAAGCAACGTGCCATACCATCGGCGCCGACGATCAGACCGGTCTTAGCCTCAGCAGCATCGCTCATTGTTTCGCCTCTCAAGTTTCATCCATAATTAATTATGTCGCGCAACCTGACACTAACCACAACTTTAATTGGAAGGGCCATCAGGCGAAACACGCGACCAAAATTTACCTTTACGATTCCATTCCAGCACACAATCCCTACACGAGCATGAGGGTCGCTCTCCTGACAGTCGATGTCAGGAGCTGCAACGGGCAACAGCGCCACAAAGATTTTCCGGCGCAAAGAGACGGATCTGGATAATGAAACCACGTCATCTTCTTTTAATCGGATCGCTTGCGGCGATTGCTGTTTCCATCGTCAGCACGGGTATGGCGTTTGCCAATGACCGCTATGCAACCCTGCCGCCGGTAAGTGTGAGTCCCGACCTCTCTGCCCCTTGGGTAGCTCAGTTGCATGGACAACCTGCCCGCATACAGGCCGTACCGCAGTCTTTGCAGACAGCACCGCGTATTGCTGCCAGGCAGAAACAAAAAGTCAAATCGAACTATCGTCAGGTTTCGTATCAACGGCCGGCTGCAAATCCGGCAACCACGGTACGAAAACACCAGATTGATCCCGCTTATCTGCCGCAGATGGTGTCCTATTCCGGCAACGAAAAAACGGGAACAATCGTCATCGATACAGGCAAGCGCTTCCTTTATCTCGTTCAACCTGGCGGCAAGGCGATGCGATATGGGGTTGGCGTCGGCAAGCAGGGATTCAGTTGGAAGGGGTCGCAGCGCATCAGCCGCAAGGCTGAATGGCCAACCTGGACGCCACCGAAGGAAATGATCGCACGCGAGCGCAAGAAGGGACGTACTCTGCCTGCACGCATGGAAGGCGGCGTCAACAATCCTCTCGGCGCACGTGCCCTTTATCTCGGCTCGACGCTTTATCGCATCCACGGAACCAACCAGCCATGGACCATCGGCAAGGCGATGTCGTCCGGCTGCATTCGCATGCGTAACGAAGACGTCACTGATCTTTATGAACGTGTTCCGGTCGGTGCAAAGGTTGTTGTCCGCTAACCCAACCATTTTCCATGCCATTTGCGACCGTCTTCTCCCGAAGGCGGTCGCATTGTTTTCACAAATCTGAAAAGATCAAAATTTCTGCACAGAAAGAATGATCGCAGACTTCGAAACATGCCTGAAAGGGCTTTTCCTTTTGCCCCGAACACCCATATGCTGACCATGGCAAGGTCCAAAAAGTTATGAAAAAGGCTGCCGGATGGCAGTTGTGTCGGAGAAGAAACCGGCATGTAGGTCAATAGCATTTATGCGCATAAAAGGGGCCACCCCGCGCCGAATGCTTCGGAGGGAAAGGAAAAATCATGACCGTACCGACAGTTAAACTGAACGACGGCAATCACATTCCGCAGCTCGGTTACGGTGTCTGGCAAGTGGGTAACGACGAAGCGGTCGCCGCTGTCAGCGAAGCGTTGAAAGCAGGATATCGCCATATCGATACCGCTGCCATTTATGGCAATGAAGAGGGCGTCGGCAACGCGATCAAGAGTTCCGGCATCGAACGTGACGACATTTTCCTCACCACGAAATTGTGGAACGGTGAACAAGGCTATGAATCGACGCTGAAAGCATTCGACACCAGCCTGAAAAAGCTTGGCACGGACTATGTGGATCTTTATCTCATCCACTGGCCGATGCCATCAAAAGACCTTTTCATGGAAACATGGCGCGCGTTTCTCAAACTGAAAGAGGAAGACCGCGCCAAATCGATTGGTGTATCCAACTTCCGTACAGCCGATCTCGAACGCATCATCAAGGAAAGCGGCGTTACGCCTGTTCTCAACCAGATTGAATTGCATCCACAATTCCAGCAGGACGAGTTGCGTCTGTTCCACAGCAAACACAATGTCGCAACAGAAGCCTGGAGCCCGCTCGGTCAGGGTAAGATTCTGGAGGACGCCACGCTGAAAACCATCGCGGAGAAGCACGGCAAGTCGGTCGCGCAGGTCATTCTGCGCTGGCACATCGAGACAGGTAATATCGTCATCCCGAAGTCCGTTACACCTGCCCGTATCAGGGAAAACTTCGATGTTTTCGATTTCCATCTCAACGGAACCGATCACGATGCGATTACGAAACTAGACAAGGCCGATGGTCGGATAGGCCCGAACCCGAGTACATTCTCGGCTGGCTGAACAGACATCGAAGAAAAACCGGGCAAACGCCCGGTTTTTTTATGCTGCGATTTGTGACAATCCTTGCGGCTTCGGCCCACCATAGGCCCAGTCAATCAGCTCCACAGTGTGCACAATGGGCAGTTTGCTGTCGGTTGCGATCTGCGTCATGCAACCGATATTGCCGGTAGCGATCAGATTAGCGCCCGTTGCCTCGATATTCTTCACTTTACGGTCGCGAAGTTTTGCAGCAATTTCGGGCTGCATGATGTTGTAAGTACCCGCCGACCCACAGCACAGATGCCCCTCCAGCGGCTCCTTCACCGTGAAGCCCGCTTTGGACAGCAGGTCTTTCGGTTGGCGCATGATTTTCTGCCCATGCTGCATGGAACAGGCAGAATGATAGGCAACCGTCAGTGCCTGCGGTGCATCCGGCTCCGGCAGGTCAATGTTTGCCAGATATTCAGTGATGTCCTTGGCCAGTGCCGATACGCGTGCTGCCTTATCCTTGTAGGTTGGATCGAGGCGTAGCATGTAACCGTAATCTTTGATAGTCGTGCCGCAGCCCGACGCCGTGACAATAATGGCATCAAGACCACCCGCTTCGATCTCACGCATCCAGACATCGACATTGTGCCGTGCCTGGTCAAGTGCCTGCTCTTCGCGCCCCATGTGATGGACCAGCGAACCGCAGCAGCCCTCGCCTTTTGGTGTCACGACCTCAATGCCGAAACGGTTCAAAAGGCGCAGGGTTGCAGCGTTGATGCCAGGATTGAGCACAGGTTGGGCACAGCCATTGAGGATCGCCACTCGACCTCGCTTCTCGCCTTTGGCGGCACTGATTGTTTCGACATTGGCAGCGGCTGGCAACTTTTGTGGGGCAAGATCGAGCATGGCCGCCATCGGTCGCAAGGACTGGCTCTTTCGCAGAAGCGGCGCAAACGGCTTGCCGATCTTCGCAAGCTTTAGTGCTGCACGGAAGCGCCCCGGATAGGGCAACACCTGCGCCAGAACCCCACGCAAGAAGCGGTTCATAAATGGGCGCTTATAGGTTTTCTCGATATGCGCACGCGCATGATCGACCAGATGCATGTAATTGACGCCAGACGGACAGGTTGTCATGCAGGAAAGGCACGACAGGCAGCGATCTACATGACGCACAATTTCCTCATCGGCCGGACGGCCATTTTCCAGCATATCCTTGATGAGATAGATGCGCCCACGCGGGCTGTCGAGTTCGTTGCCCAGCGTCACATATGTCGGGCATGTGGCGGTACAGAAGCCGCAATGTACGCATTTCCGCAGGATTTTTTCGGCTTCGTTGACGCCGGGATCACGCAGTTGGTCGGGGCTGAAATGAGTCTGCATGGCTTCAAGCTCCAGCCTGACGGGGATGCATACGCCCCGGATTGAGAATATTTTCTGGATCGAATTGCAGTTTCAATCGCTGAGAAAGCGCTGCAAGTGCTGCCGATTGCGGTTCGAACACTTCCACACTTGCGCGAATATGTTCCGGTGCGCGCACGAGCGTCGCATGGCCACCGCCATATTTGGTAATCAGCTTGCGCAAAGTTTGTGCTTCCGGATCGGCTTCCATTCGCATCCAGATCAAACCGCCCTGCCAGTCGTAATAGGCATCGACGCCCGCATGACGACGGAACTCGTCCACCATGCGCCAACCCTGCATCGGTGTCATCGAAACTCGCCAGACGGCACGATTGTCTCCTGTATTGGCATAAGGCAAGACGTCGCGCACTTCACGCCAGAGCTGCTGGGACTGCGTTCCGTCGAGCACTTCCACTTCACCCGACTGGCCGAGAAATGCCCGCAATTGTCGGCAGCGATGTTCAACAGAAGGTGCAAACCCCTCAAGTCGCAGTACGGTCGCCGCCTCCCAACCAAGCTTTCCTCCAAGAAAGCGATTGGCAACCGTGGGCGGCAAATGTGCAGCAGAAGCTACTTCCTCTCGCGATCCCATGGCCATTGCCATAATGCGCGTCGCCTGCTCGTCGGTCAGTCCGCGCACGGCGAGCGTTGCCGCCGTCTCCGGTTTCGGCAAGACCTTGAACGTCACCTCGGTGGCGACGCCCAGCGTCCCCCATGAATTAGCCATGCCTTTCGACAAATCATAGCCCGTCACGTTCTTGACCACACGGCCGCCAGATTTGAACAATTCACCACGTCCGGACACAACGCGCACGCCAAGCACATGATCACGGGCGGCACCCGCTTTGATGCGGCGCGGACCGGACAGATTGGCGGCAAGCGCTCCACCGATCGTGCCGCGCCCGCTCTCGCCCGACAGCAACGGACCATAATCCATCGGCTCAAAATGAAAACACTGATTGTTGTCGGCCAGAAGCGTTTCAATCTCAGCCATCGGCGTTCCAGCCTTTGCGGACAGCACCAATTCGTCCGGCTCGTACAAGGTCACGCCCGTCAGTTCAGAAAC
This sequence comes from Brucella tritici, assembly GCF_008932285.1. Lineage (NCBI taxonomy): Bacteria > Pseudomonadati > Pseudomonadota > Alphaproteobacteria > Hyphomicrobiales > Brucellaceae > Brucella > Brucella tritici. The sequence goes on along the minus strand of NZ_WBVY01000002.1, from coordinate 833,031 downwards.
GTCCAACACAAAGGCCCCGTCGACCTTATGCCCAATACCGCGCTTGGACCCATGGCCGATGATTTCAAGCGGGGTGGATCCGGCCAGCGCATCCTGCACGGCATCGAGAACACCAGCTTCATCTTGCGGCTTTAGAATATTTGCATCACTCATGATCAAAACCACAACTCAGAATCGGGGAATATCCGGGAAGGCCAGCTCACCGCGATGCACATGCATGCGGCCAAGCTCGGCGCAGCGGCGCAATTGCGGAAACACCTTGCCGGGATTGAGCAGATGTTTGGCATCAAAAGCACATTTGACACGCATCTGCTGGTCGAGGTCGATCTCGTTGAACATTTCCGGCATCAGATCGCGCTTTTCGATCCCGACACCATGTTCGCCGGTGAGAACACCGCCAACCTTCACGCAAAGACGTAGAATGTCCGCGCCGAAATCTTCCGCAGCTTCCAGCTCGCCAGGGATATTCGCATCATAGAGGATAAGTGGATGCAGGTTACCGTCGCCAGCATGGAACACATTGGCCACTCGCAATCCATATTTTTCGGACAATTCGCGCATCCCCGACAGAACACGCGGCAGCTCTTTACGCGGAATAGTGCCGTCCATGCAGAGATAGTCCGGCGAGATGCGTCCCACTGCCGGGAATGCCGCTTTCCGCCCCGCCCAGAAAGCCAGACGCTGTTCTTCCGACTGAGACAGAATACACGTCGTGGAGCCATTTTGGAGCGCCAGCGCTTCGACCCGCCCGATCAGATAATCCACCTCAACTGGAGGTCCATCCAGTTCGACAATCAACAATGCTTCGACATCCAGTGGATAGCCTACACGGACAAAATCTTCCGCCGCTTTGATAGCCGGTCTGTCCATCATCTCCATTCCACCGGGAATGATGCCTGCACCGATAATGTCAGCCACACACTGACCTGCCTGCTCGCTGGATGGAAAGCCAACCATGACAGCACGCGCCGTTTCCGGCTTTTGCAGGATACGGACCGTAATTTCTGTCACGATGCCGAGCAGCCCTTCCGATCCGGTCATAAGACCGAGAAGATCATAGCCCTCGCTATCGAGATGCTTGCCGCCAAGCCGGATCACCTCACCGGTAATCAGCACCATTTCAATGCCGAGTACATTATTCGCTGTCAGACCGTATTTGAGGCAGTGCACACCGCCTGCGTTTTCAGCGACATTGCCGCCAATGGAGCAGGCAATCTGCGACGACGGGTCGGGCGCGTAATAAAAGCCCTCGTGTTCAACAGCCTTGGTGATGCCGAGATTGGTCACGCCTGGATGCACCACCGCGACACGATTTGGATAATCGATTTCGAGAATGCGATTGAAGCGCGACATGCCAAGCAGAACTGCATCCTGCAACGGCATCGAGCCACCGGATAGCGATGTACCCGCGCCGCGCGGCACCACGCGAATATTATTATCGTGACAATAGCGCAGAACCTGCGAAACCTGTTCTACCGTTTCTGGCAGCACAACGACCAGCGGCAACGAACGGTGCGCGGTCAGGCCATCGCTCTCAAACACGCGCATTGCATTGATGGCATCGACAACGCCCTCGCCCGGCACGATACCGCGCAGATCAGCGACAATCTGCTCGCGCCGCTGCATGACGGATGCGTCTGGATCCGGCATGATAAGTCCGCTCATATTCTCCTCCACCACTTATGTGGTCAAAGTGCACCCCGTACCATTTTCGTCAAGTGGTAAATCATTTTTACCACTTTAGTCGGCAACTAAACAGTTTCCACGCTGCGGCATAATTGCTTGCCTAGTTTCCTAGCGCTCGGCTAGATGCTTTATACTCAAAGCTTTAGCAAAAGCACGGCAGGGAGTGGGGTAGCAGAACATGATGAGCAGTCTGGCAGATATGGAAATTTTTGCCCGCGTTGTGGCAACGGGCAGCATGTCAGCAGCCGCTCGCGATCTGAGTCTCTCACCAGCAGTCGTATCGAAGCGCCTGGGACGGTTGGAAGAGCGTCTCGGAACCCGACTGCTTCAACGCACAACCCGCCAGATCGCGCTGACTGAGGCAGGTCAAGGCTATCATGAGCGTGTTCTCGCCATTCTCTCTAACATCGAGGAAGCGGAAGCCTTTGTCGCCCGCCGTTCCGCCGATGCGCGCGGAACACTGAAAATTTCAGCTCCGACGACTTTCGGTCGCATGCACATTGCGCCTTATCTCGTGCCATTCATGCGCGCTAATGCCGATCTTACCGTCAATATGCAGCTTACCGACGAGATGGTCGACATCGTGGGCGATGGATATGATCTGGCCATTCGGATCGCGGAGCTTTCCGATTCAACCCTCGTCGCGCGCCGTCTTGCCCCGGTGCGTCGTATTCTCGTCGCCTCACCCGGCTATATCGCGGAACGCGGCACACCACAGACGATTGAAGACCTGCAGGACCATATCTGTCTGGCACCGCATAACAACGACCCCTGGCGGCTGGAAGGCCCCAAAGGACCCATCGTCATTCGCCCGGTAGGACCACTGCAAACCAATTCCAGCGAAATGGTACGGGAAGCCGTCCTGGCAGGCCTCGGCATAGCGCAACGCTCAACCTGGGATATCGGCCCGGAACTTGCCGCGGACAAGTTGGTGCAAGTGCTGCCCGACTATGCAGCATCTCGAAACGTTGCAATTCATGCCGTTTATCCATCAAAACAGTTCCTCCCGGCAAAGGTCAGACTGTTCATCGACTATCTGGCCGATCTTTACGGCCCTGTTCCCTACTGGGAAAGCGGTACATCTCCGTACGAAGTAGCAAAAAAATAGACTGGCTTTCATTCGTCGGTTAATAAGCCACGCGCGCTATATTAGCGTGACAGCATATAAAGCTGACTAAGCTTTTGATTCTAAAAGACTTAGCTATCTCGCAATCCGTTATTCAAGCGAATCGGATGATTTCCTCCCGTTGTCCTGATTTTCTGGGAAAAATGATGAACACACCTGTACGCTTTATTCTAGCAATCATAGTCGCTGTTATCGTTGGCTGTGGTTTCATGTTCTATGACAAATCGCGCGGCGCTGAATGGGTCGTTTCTCCGCAGCAAATTGAGCAAGCCAAAGCTGACGGCAAATCCGGCGTCGAAAGCCGCCCCGGCACAGTAACTGTACTTCCGATCCGCAGCGAAACAGCCGACGCACTTCCGTTCAAATGGGCTATGTATGGCCTTGTCGCAGGTCTTTTCGTACTCGTCGCGACACGTAAGCGCAAAAAGGCCTAATTCTTTGTTCCGAAAGCCCGGTTGCTTCATCGATCGGGCTTTCCTTTTCAATATATATTTCGTTGCCGGGCGCCCTGCTAAAGGCTACTTTGCCGCCGTTATGGAGAGGGCTTCAGACGGCATGGCCGACACGATTTTTTCCCGCATACAGACAAGCCGCACGGCAGACGATGTCGTGCACCAGATCGAAACGCTCATTCTTGAAGGCGTCCTGCGTGGCGGCGACCGGCTTCCTGGTGAGCGTGAGCTGGCGCGCCAGTTCGATATATCGCGCCCGATATTGCGTGATGCTCTCAAACGGCTTGAAACGGCCGAGCTCCTGATTTCGAGGCATGGCGGTGGCACTTTCGTCGCGGACGTGATCGGACAGGTATTCAGCGCCCCAGTGGTCAAGCTTTTTGCGGATCACCGAAAGGCGACAGCCGACTATCTCGAATATCGCCGGGAAATCGAAAGCATTGCCGCAGAATACGCAGCACTTCGAGCCACACCCGCTGACAAGGCACTTCTGACCGAAATCATGGAAGCCATGGAAAAGGCTCACGGTGTCAGTGACTTCGACACGGAAGCGCGCCTCGACGTGGAATTGCACAATGCTGTTGGCGAAGCAGCACACAACATCGTTCTGCTGCACACACTACGGTCTTGCTATCAACTGCTGAAGGATGGGGTTTTTTACAATCGCAGCCTTATCTACAGCTATCCAGGCGTCGCTGACATGTTCCTGTCGCAACATCGCGCCATTTACGATGCCGTCATGGCCGGCAATCCGCAGGCCGCCCGCGAAGCGGTTCAGAAGCACATTCGTTTCGTGGAACAGGCAACACATGATCGCGAACTGCACGAAGAACGCGAACGCGTCTCGCGTCTGCGCTACCGACAGCGGGCGGGCGTGAAGACCGGCAAAGACATGAAGGAAGATGACGGCGAATGAGCGTGGTTTTCAAGGATGCGAAAGGGCCGGACAATATCCGCCTCTATGCCATTGGGGACGTGCATGGCCGTCTCGACTTGTTACAGGACATGCACGGGCTAATCCGTGCAGACCTAGACCAGCGCCCTGCTCATGACTGGCGTATCATTCACCTTGGCGATTACATAGATCGGGGTCCGAGCTCAAAGGAAGTGCTGGATTTTCTGATTGATGTATCGCGTCGGGATAAGCGCATCATTTCGCTGATTGGCAACCATGACGACGGTTTTCTTACCTATCTAGCAACCGGAGACGTCGCAGGGATATTCGCACTGCATGGCGGCGTCGATACCGCTCGCTCTTACGGGGTAGAGGTTGATTTTGCTGATGCGGCTTCGGCGCGCCGAGCTCATACCGCTCTGGTGAAAACTGTCCCGCAAGAGCATATCGATTTCATTCGCGCCATGCCGCGCTCAGTGGCATTCGGCGAATTTTTCTTCTGTCACGCAGGAATAAACCCAGCAGTACCGCTAGACACACAAGACCCGGAAGAACTGATCTGGATTCGCACAGCTTTTCTCAAATGGACCGCCCCCTTCGAGAAGGTCATCATCCACGGGCATACACCGCAAAGCGCTATCGATATCCAGCCCAACAGGGTAAATCTCGATACCTATGCCTGGAAAAGCGGACAGCTTTCAACCATCGTAATAGACGGTTCGGAAAAGCGTTTTATCGAAGCGAAATAGTGCGCTTAGTGCGCGCTGGAAATGCCGTAGCCGTCGGTGGACATCGCATTGTTGCCCGCATCGACGGTGAATATGCCGACCGCCATGAATACAATCGCAGAAACCATCAGTACGGTGAGGAGAGCGGCATGCTTGGCGGTCATATTAGGAAACTCTTTCGACTGGGGCCGGACGAAATTCGTTAGACGAGCCGCCACTTGGGAGCCTGGCAATCAGCCCTGCTCGTTCGGTTGCTACCCGGGGAGACGGCGTTCAGTTACACCCGAAAAAAGTTACCCGCAACTGAACGGTTCCAGCGAGGCCACCGGTTTTCTCTTGAAAAAATCGAATTGGTTGAACGCTGTGGCAAAGCGGCAACGCGATACTTCTACTTAAGGTTAAGACGCAGTTACGAAGCCTCTAAATTTGGTTTACCCACGCCTTGGCTAATGCAGCGCCTGCAGCATCCGCCTGTATTCCGAACTTATTTGCTTGCACTGGGTGCTCTACTGCCCAATCCGGTGCGAAACCCGCTATCATCTCACTTAGCTGTTCGTTCCATTCAGCGACAAGCTGTGTGTTCGCTTCAAAATGAAACTGTGTGCCATAAACTGCGCGCCCGATGCGATAGGCCTGATGCGGCGTCATATCACTCGTCGCCATATGCAAGGCGTCCTTCGGAAGCGAAAAGGTATCGCGGTGCCAATGAAAGATTGGGAAGGCATCTCCTGCGGCGGACAATACCGGGTCGCCTTTGCCTTCCTCGGTAAGTCGAACTTCTTGCCAGCCGAACTCCATGGGCCGGTCCAGAACATTTGCGCCTCCATAAGCACGCGCGATGAGCTGACTGCCCAGACAAATGCCAAGAACGGCCTTATCGCTGTCGCCAAACCGACGTATGAGTTCAAGCAAATACGGGAAATAAGGACATTCAGCGTCGGCCAGCGCATTCTGCTCGCCCCCAAGCACAATCAAGGCTTGATATCCATCGTCGTCACCGGGCAATGCATCCCCGCTGTATGGATGACGCAGATCAATCGAATAGCCAGCATCTGCCAGAACGGGTTCAATTTGTCCCAATCCAGAGCCTTCGTAGTTCTGAACGACCAGTACACCCATGAGAAATCCCCGACCTCTTTTTATCTCTGCTAACATGGAAAAGGCCCGGACGACAGCCGGGCCTTTAAATCAGTTCACCACCGAAACGCTGACCGTTCGACCGGCAACGAGGTGGACACTGTCCGGCACATCTTCAAGTTTCACACGCACCGGCACACGTTGCGCCAGGCGCACCCAGTTGAAGGTCGGTGAGACATTAGCCAGCAGGCTAGAAGAATCGCTACGCTCACGATCTTCAATCCCTCCAGCAATACCCTCGACCTTTCCTTTGAGTTGCACTTTGCTGCCCATGATATCGACCACCACCGGATCACCAATCCGGATACGCTCGAGCTTGTTCTCTTCAAAGTAGCCGGAAACGTAGTACGAGTCTGTATCAACGAGAGCTGTCACTGCCGATCCGGCGGAAACATAATCACCCGGTTGAAGTGAGAAGTTTGTAATCACTCCGTTGACGGGCGCCTTTACCGAAGACCGGTCCAGATTGAGTATCGCCAGATCGCGATCCAGTTGCGCCTGACGGTAGGAAGCTTCCGCTTGCTGGGCCGTCGTTTCGATCTGCTCCAGTTTCTGACGTGTCACGGTCGTGTCGTTGAGCTGGCGATAGCGGACCAGATCGCGGTTCGCCATATCAAGTGCCGCCTTGCTGCTATCAACCTTTGCTTCCGCTGTCTGCAGGGCGAGCTTGTAGCGTGCCTGATCGATACGGAAGATAACATCACCCTGATGAACGCTTTCATTATCGTGGACGAGCACTTCTCCGACCAGACCTGAGACATCAGGCGCAACGCGCACGACATCGGCGCGAATTTTGCCGTCGCGGGTCCACGGCGCATTCATGTAATAGTCCCACAAATGCCAGCCAAGAAGCCCCGCCATAGTGACCATGACAACGGTTACAAAGACACGGCCAGAGTGTGCAAAGAGCTTTTTCATAGCGGTATTCCATTAAAAATGACGGCAGCAACGCCGAGAATGCAAAAATACATCGCTGCATCGAACAGAGGTCGGTGCCATACGAAACGATAAAAGTGTACGCGCGCCAGAAGACGCTGCATGACCGAGTTTGCGAAATAGGCGCCGAGCGCCAGCACGCCGAGGGTCGGAATGTAAATTCCGTAGATGTCGAGTTCAGGTTGCATCACAAATCACATTGTTCTTCTAGGCTGCTTGTGGGAGTTCCATGAACGGACGCGGCGGCAAGACAAAAGGCGGGGCTTTCGGGAAAAGATTGAAGCGCAGAGCGACCAGCGCCATTCGTGTACGTTTGGCTATTGCAGGCGATCCGCTCTCTATAATGGTGGTGATTGCCGTATCGATAGAAGCCAGCAAATTTCTGTCGATCTCGCCTGCCTCCTGCGGTTTATCAGCCAGAGCACGATAATGCGCACCAACGCCATCCAACACTTCATCGACAGCCACCCGACAGTTTTCGGGCAGTTTGGAGCGATATTGCTGGAGATCGATTGTGTTCATACCGTTTCGCAGATCGCGTAGTAGATCGACTTTCGCAATATCCGCTGCCTGAACCAGTGCCAGACGCGGCGTCATCATGCCAATACGGTCGATCATTCTGAGTAAAAGCCGGTTCACGCGCTGACGGCTGTGACGTCCAGGACGACGTTCGGCAGCGAGCGCAATATCGTTCCAGCCTGCTTTGATCAGCCGGCGCACGCTCCACTCCGCGCCCACCGACCGGACAATCGATGTGACCCAAGCAGCAATCACGATTCCCAGAACCGTAGCCAGATTGGCATTGGCAAAGCTGACGAAATCATGTGTCAGATGCCCCTGGAGCATGAGCATGTTCGGCAAGTTTACGCAAAGCACCATACCCAGCAGGAATTGCGAAGGAATGGCGAGCAACAGGCCCGCCGGAATAAGGAACAGTCCCAGCACCAAAACCAGCGGGAAGAAGCCATCCACCAACGGCAACAACGCAAATTCAAATATGAAGGCCGCAACGATGACAATCAAAAGCAGCCAGTTGAACTTGCGCATCACCGGTACGGGATCATCCATGGTTGCGAAGATGCAGCAGAAGATGCCGGCCATCATGGCTGCGGCACTCCCCTGAGACCAGCCGCTCGCGATCCAGAAAGCGGTTGCTATACATGTCGCCAGAAAGGCCGAAAATCCAGAGAGAAGCGCCATGCCGTAATCACGATGCATGGGGCGGGCTTTCAGGTGTGCGTCGTAGCGACGCCACCGCAGGGCATGCCGTGAACCGGATACAATGTCCTGACGCAACGTGATACAATCACTCCATATCTGAACGAGATCGCGAACACGAGCAGCCACGTTGAAAGGCAGCAACTCGCCCCAACTCGTTGCGCCCTTCCCATACAGGTCGATTTCTTCGATCAACTGCAACAGAACAGCGCGGCGTTCCTCAGTCAGGTTCTCACCACTTTCTATCCAGTCGCAAGCCTCGTCCAGAAGCTTCTGTACTGCTGGATGCCAGGGCTTTTCGTTTTCACCGGGCTTCAGCGCCAGCACGTCATGCAGGCTCGATATAATCGGGAGCACAGCCACCATGCGCTGCTGCAACACGTGAAGCAGAGTACCAACATTTCTGATTGATGAAGTGTCATAGGCAACATGCGTGGTCAGATTGCGCAACTCAAGTGCATCGGCTGCGAGACGCTGCCGATCCCGAAGAAATTCAGGTGTAGCGCCTTCACCCCGCATACTTGCCAGCGCCAGCTTTGAACCGTCACGCAGCCAGTTATCGATACGACTGACGAGCACAGGACCGCTATGGCGCGGAAAAACAAGTCGATTGACGACAGCAGCGCAGATGATGCCGATTGCGATCTCTTCCACTCGACCGACGGCATAGTCGAACGTCGTCTCAGGCACGGAAACAACCGCAAAACTCGCGATTGCCACGGTATAACCAGCCAGCATGAACAAATAGCTGCGCGGCGTACCGTCTAGCAGGCTGATCGCAAGGCAGATGCCCATCCAGAGACCGATCGCCAATGTCAGTATCTCAGGTGAATTGACCAGATGCGGTACGAACAGAATGGTCACGGCCCCGCCGATGATCGTACCGACCAGACGGTAAAAACCCTTCGACGTGGTCGCACCTGATAAGGGATGCGCAACGATATAGACAGCCGCGATGGACCAGTATGGATTAGGCAGATTGGCCATCAAGCCGATCCACATCGCAAGCATGGCTGCAACGAAAGTCTTCAGTGAGAAGACTACATCCCAGAATTTCGGGGTTGTTTCAGCTGGTTTCATCATGGCTCGTGGACACCGGTTGAACGCATTGCGTCTTTCCGGTCAAGCAGCCGATCAGAAAGACTGTGTTTGAAACTTTTCATTCAGCTTGCGCAATACTTCCATGGCGACATCAACAGCATCGGAATCGAGATCACCAAGGAAACGAGCGCGAAGACGAACAGCCGACTTTTCCACCTTGGCGGCAAGAGCGCGACCGTCCTCTGTCAATTGAATGAGCTTGACGCGACGATCGGCATCGTCGGCAACGCGCTGGATCAGGCCATCCTTTTCCAGCTCGTCGACGACCCGGACAATCGTTGCTCCCTCGATACCGACTCGTTCAGCCAGCACACCTTGAGGGACATGATCTCCGTGCCGCAACAGGGTCATTAGCGGTATGGCTTTCGCGTCGGAAAGACCATGCTCCGCCATCGCTGCATCGAAAGCCTTCCGCCATCCTCTGGCGGTACTTGCAAGAAGCGGTGCGAATTCGACCCACGTTTGTTTCATCACATCAGTTCCATTCAAATAGATAGCTTCATATCTATATGGATACAATCTAATTAAATGCAACAGACATGATGTTTCCCATCAATTGTTTGTGTAGGAATGCTAATTAATTGTCTCTTGATGCATTACCAAAGCGCTTGACCACCGCCCCTGCCCTCTGCCATCGATGCTGACATGCGCGCAAACTATAAAATGCAGAGACTATATGTTGAAGACGGCCTCGAAGAAGGCGACCAGATTGAAGTCGCCCCGCAGTCCGCACATTATCTTACCCATGTCCTGCGATTGAAGGATGGCGATGAAATTCTCGCCTTCAATGGGCACGATGGCGAATGGAAATCGCGGCTGAAGCCTGAGGGTAAGAAGCGGCTTTTCCTCCTGCCCTTCGAACAGACACGTCCGCAACCTTTGCCGAGTGATCTGGTCTATTGCTTCGCCCCGCTGAAGCAGGGGCGACTGGACTATATGGTACAAAAGGCTGTGGAGATGGGCGCAGGCGTTTTGCAGCCGGTCATCACGCAGCACACTCAGGTACCAAAACTCGGAACTGAACGCATCAAGGCCAATGCGATAGAAGCTGCCGAACAGTGCGGCGTGCTTTCCATACCTGGATGTCGCGAGGTCATCCGTTTTGACCATTTTATCGAACAATGGGACGAAACCCGACACCTCATCTTCTGCGATGAAGGGCACGAATCGGATGATCCGTTGACCATCTTGCAAAACATGACGCCCGGCCCTGCCGCGCTGCTGATCGGTCCTGAAGGAGGATTTTCAGAGGAAGAACGTCGAACGCTTCGAAAACTCCCCTTCGTGACAGCTATACCGCTCGGCCCTCGAATCCTGCGTGCCGACACAGCTGCCGTCGCCGCGATGGCTCTGGTACAATCTGTGCTCGGAGACTGGCGGAATGCAGGATGACATTCTCGAAATCTGATGTTCAATGGAATTGACTTGCGTGATTTGACAAATTTGTCCAATCACGCTGAAAAGCAAAAAATAGGCTAGGGATAGATTGCATGGCGCGCGATACGACTGATGAAACGGCACTGACGGGCGTTGAACAACTGGCTGGCTATCTGGCTGGCGGATGCAAGCCCAAAGATGCCTGGCGCATCGGCACCGAGCATGAAAAATTTCCATTCTACACGGTCGATAACAGTCCCGTTCCCTATGAGGGACCACGCGGCATCAAAGCCATCCTTGAAGGTATGCAGGCAACGCTTGGCTGGGAACCTATTATCGATGAAGGCAATATCATCGGTCTGGTGGAGCCAACCGGACAGGGTGCCATTTCACTGGAGCCCGGCGGTCAGTTTGAGCTTTCCGGAGCGCCGCTTTCAACCATTCATCAGACATGCCGTGAAGTGAACGCACATCTATCTCAGGTCCGCGAAATAGCGGAGCCCCTGGGTATTCGCTTTTTAGGTGTTGGCGGCAGCCCGAAATGGACTTTGGCCGAAACACCCGTCATGCCGAAGTCACGCTACAAGATCATGACCAACTACATGCCGAAAGTCGGGCATGAAGGTCTGGACATGATGTATCGCACTTCGACCATTCAGGTTAATCTGGACTTCAGCTCGGAACGAGACATGCGCCGTAAGATGCAGGTTTCGATGAAGCTGCAATCCGTGGCAACAGCACTTTTCGCGAGCTCGCCGTTCACCGAAGGTAAACCGAACCGCCTTTTGTCATGGCGTTCGAATATCTGGCGCGATACCGACAATCAGCGTTCGGGCGTACTGCCTTTCGTTTTCTCGGAAAACTTCGGGTTTGCCGATTATGTCGAATGGGCGCTTGATATACCTATGTATTTTATTCTGCGTGACGGTCATTATCACGACTGTACGCATGTCACTTTCCGCCAATTCATGAACGGCGCGCTGAAAGGTGAAGTGAGCGACCCGGTCCCCAATATGGGCGACTGGACCAATCACCTTTCGACACTGTTCCCTGAAGTGCGCCTCAAGCGTTTCCTGGAAATGCGAGGAGCTGACGGAGGTCCGTGGCGCCGTATCTGTGCGCTTCCAGCCTACTGGGTCGGACTACTCTATGACGAAGAAGCTCTGACCGCTGCCGAACTTCTTACCAAGGATTGGACCTACGAAGAGGTGCTTGCACTTCGTAACGAAGTTCCCGCAAAGGCGTTGAACACGACCTTCCGGGGCAAACCGCTGGAACAGATCGCTCGCGAGACTTTGAAAATTTCGCGTCTCGGCCTCCTAAGCCGCAACAAGCTCAACAGCGAAGGTCATGACGAAACGCATTTCCTCGCACCGCTTGAGGAAATCGTTGCGGCTGGTGTTACGGATGCCGAGCGCATGCTGAAGGCATATAACAGCGTATGGGCAGGGTCAGTTGATCCAATCTTTCTGGAATATGCCTATTGAGCATCGAGCCACGAACACATCCGACAAAAAAGGGCGCGTTATCCGCGTCCTTTTTGTATTAGTCAGCTCGCGACCTGCTGGCCTTTGCTTGGATCAGGTATCACGACAATCGTGCTGCCATCGCGCACATTGTTGTAAAGATCAATCACATCCTGATTAAGCATGCGGATACATCCCGACGACACGGCCTTGCCGATGCTCCAGGCTTCCGGCGATCCGTGAATGCGATAGAGTGTATCGCGCCCATCCTTGTGAATATACATCGCTCGCGCACCGAGCGGGTTCTTGATACCGGGAGGCATCCCGCCATTGGCGATGCTGTAGGGCTCCAGCGCGGGTTGACGTGCGACCATCTCATCCGGTGGCGTCCAGCGGGGCCACTGGCGCTTATAAGCGATCTTTGCGCGTCCAGCCCAAGCAAAACCGTCGCGCCCGACACCTATGCCATAGCGCATGGCCCGGCCATTGCCGAGTACATGATAGAGATACTTGTTCGGCGTATCGACGATAACAGTGCCTCTGACTTCGTCCGTCGGATAATCGACCTCCTGCCGCCAGAACTTTGGATCAACCTTACTCGTATCGACGGCAGGAATCGGGAATTGTTCTTCCGGCAGAGCCTGGTACATCAGCGGCACAGGTCGCGACGGTGCAGGTTCAGGCAATTTCTTCGCCGGTTGAGGTGGCTGTTGCGCCGTCGAAACACAGCCCGACAACGCAACCGCGCTTACACCTATAAGAAAGCCGCGGCGGCTGAAAGCAGCCCTCGCAAAGCCGTTTGTAAGGTCGTCCTGGGATTTTTTACGCGACATCCTGAATCTCTAACAATGACAGATGCGCGAGAAGAAGACGGCCAAGCTTAAGCCAGCCTTAAGGCCAAGCAATCTCAGCAGAAAGCGAAAAATACCGCGACTGACTGTTGCTAAAATAACGATCCCTGATTGCCGGAGCCGGGAGACTGAACCTTTTTTGTTTGTACAAGCTTTGCGGGTTCACTCCCGTCCCCCTCACCCGCAACGACTGCAACGTCACCATCGCGAAACCGAATGGACAAAGCATCTCCAGCCGACACGGATGCAGCCTGCTTCACCGGCTTCCCTTCAGCGTCGAAGACAACCGCAAAGCCACGCTCGAGAACGCTTTCATAGGAAAGCGTGCGCATGAGACGCTCCAGTTCCTGCCCGCGCCGTTTGGCTCTTTCTATGAGAAGCCGTACGGCTTGGTCGCGACGGCGATCCAGCTGTTCTATTGCAACGGTTGTAAGCTTTGTGCGCCGCAGTATCGGTTCAGCCGAAAGACGATTTGCCCGATGAATGAAAGCCGTTCGCCGCTCCCGCAGGAATGCCTCAAGCGCGCGAGGCAATCTCTGCCCAAGAACGGAAACCCCGCGTTCCAATTCCATAAACCGGCGCTGAAGGAGGCGCGGCGATAACTGTCGCACATGGCCTTCAAAGTGAACTCGCTTCTTTTGCGTATTGACGAACAGCGCCCGCGTGAGGCGCGAAGCGGCTTCGTCGAAACGGCGTCGAGGCAAAGCCAACAACTGGTCAGCTGACGGAAGAGCACGTGCTGCCGAACGGTGTGCTTGTCGTTTCAGATCGATAAAGCGGGACATGACCGATGAAAGCCGCGCGGACTGCCCTGCCAGCGCTGCCAACAGGTCTGCCTTTACAGGCACCGCCATTTCCGCCGCGCCTGTCGGCGTCGGAGCACGAATGTCGGCTGCAAGATCGATCAAGGTCCAGTCGGTTTCGTGGCCGACTGCAGAAATTACTGGAATATGCGACGCAGCAACGGCACGAACAACGATCTCGTCATTGAAACCCCACAGGTCTTCCAGACTACCTCCACCACGCGCCACGATCACCACATCCGGCCTCGGAATAGGACCATCTTCGGGCAAAGCATTGAAGCCATCAACTGCGGCAGCCACCTCAGGACCGCTCGTCTCGCCCTGTACACGCACAGGCCAGACAATGACATGCAACGGATAACGGTCTGCAATCCGGTGAATTATATCCCGAATAACCGTCCCGGTCGGAGAGGTCACCACCCCGATCACACGAGGCATAAAGGGCAAGAGCTGCTTTACGGCAGGGTCAAACAGACCTTCCGAAGCCAGCCGCCGCTTACGCTCCTCCAGAAGCGCCATCAGCGCGCCCGCGCCGGCAGGTTCCATCTGTTCGATGACGATCTGATATTTCGATGAACCCGGATAGGTCGTGAGTTTGCCGGTTGCAATCACTTCCATCCCCTCTTCGGGACGGAAGCGCAGACGGCTCATCGAGCCTCGCCAGATCACGGCTTCAAGACGCGCACGATCATCTTTCAATGCAAAATAGGCATGCCCCGACGAATGCGGTCCTCGATAGCCGGAAATTTCGCCGCGCACGCGCACATGCCCGAACGTATCCTCGACCGTGCGCTTCAACGCGCCGGAAATCTCGGAAACGCTATACTCGGCGACATTGGACGATGCGCCGGTAAAACTCGAATCGGAACCCATGCTCATCCCATCATAGGCAACCAGGTGGCATGACTGGTCAAGAAGCCATGCGGCGATTTACTGTCTCATCACCAGCCTGGCAGCAATTCGTTGGCTCGCACCCTCCTCGTACGAACCGCCGGAAACGGCGAAATTTCCGCCGAAGCCATCGCGCCAGGCTGCGGTGACGATATATTGTCTAGACTTTCAATAATATGCTGCGCAAGTGCGTCGACGACGGCATTCTGTTTTGTATGACCACGCATGATGCCAATGCCGAATTCCGGTAGCATTCCAAACCCGTCTGCTTCACCAAGAACCCGCATACCGGGACGCAGTGCACACTCTGGCAGAACAGAAACCGCAAGGCCGGAGAGAACTGCCGCCGCGAGAACAGTCGCTGACCAACTGGTGATGATGATGCGATAATCGCGTCTGGCTGCTTCCAGCACATCAATCGCTGCATGACGCCAGATACAGGTCGGGCGTCCAACAGCAAGTGGCAGGACAGCCTCCTCGTGCACCGCATGATTGGCTGAAGTCACCCAAAGCAATGGCTCCGTTCGAACAACTTCCGAGCGACGTTTGTCATCGCATTGAGTAACCAGGGCAATATCGAGTGTTCCGCGGCGGATCATCTCGTCCAGATTAACGGTCGGTTCGCAGACGACCGACAATTCAACGCGTGGGTTTGATCGTGCAAAACGCGCCATGATTTCCGGCAAAAACCGATCGGCATAATCGTCCGGTGTGCCAATGCGTACGTGGCCTTCCAGTTGTGTGTCATCAAACGCAGCAATGGTTTCACCATTGAGCTGCATCATGCGACGCGCATAAAGCAAGAGCCGCTCGCCCTCCTCGGTAAGACGATTAGTCCGTCCATCACGTTCAAACAACGGCTTGCCAATACGCTCTTCCAGTCGGCGCATCTGCATGGAAACAGCGGACTGCGTCTTGAAAACAGCATCCGCAGCACGCGTAAAACTACCCATATCCGCAATGGCTATGAAGGTCTGCAATTGATCGAGATCAAGAGGCGTGCTCATCGGCGTCATCCATCATTATTATTGAAGAATTACATTAAAAACATTCGTTGGAACAATCAATTCGATTGTTGGATAAAGCCGCCATCGTAAAGGAAAAGGAGCCGCGAAAGCGAATGACCCTGACGATAAGGATCACCTAGCCCCGCCAGATTAGAGGAGAGCGGACATGACAGCGACAAGCAAGATAACGACAACGCATTTACCGGCAGTGAGCGGACAGACCTCCACGTTCCTGCCGATGGTAAAGACCGTGTTTACGTCGATCATGCGTCGCTGGACGTTTTCCAGTGGTCGACGGCAAGTGCTAAACCTGAGCAGCTTTGACGACCACATGCTGCGCGATATTGGACTTCGTCGTGAGGATATTTATACGGCAGCTCATTATCGCGGCGCGGCCGACCCCACACAGGTTCTGAGTGAACTGGCAGACGCTCGACTACGGATCAAGGCTACACGTCTGATCTGCTGAACCAATATCTCTTCGGGACTCGATAGGCCGCAGCCTTTTTCGAACCCGAAGACTCATAATCTGGCAGGCGCCACCTTCACATACCGGGTCCCCTCCCGGTCAGCCTGCCCTTTGCCCGGCCGCTCCTCCGCTGGCCGGGCTTTTTTATGCACCTGCTTCCGGGAAGCATTCCTCTACGCATCAATTTACGGCGCGCCCACCGCATGAAATCAGCAATTGCTGGATAATGTAAATCGCTTTGAAATTTTTCGAAGAAAAGTGTTGCGTTCGGTGTTTGAGTTCGCTAGATGGAGGCCGTCGCGAACGAGCTGACGCTTTATCGCGCTTGCAGGCCTCCAGATCGAAGGCAGTTGCAAATTCCTGCTGGGGAATAGTTTAAGGGTAGAACAGCGGACTCTGACTCCGCTAGTCTTGGTTCGAATCCAGGTTCCCCAGCCAATATTTTCTTCAAGAAAATCGATGCTATAGACGGCAAGTCGGGACACTTTCTGGCTTTTTTCATGTCGCGTTTATCCTCAAATGGATTCCCCTTAATTACAACTGGTTACAATAAACTGCGGCAAATCCATGCAACATGAAATGCGACAGGCTTGTCTGTCTTCCGCAGTGAATAAAATAACGGCACCTGAAGGCGGGTGCGGAAGCGCCACGAATGCATCTCCAGTTCCTCGTTGATCTGGAAAGGGACACCAGAATCAAGTGTTCGGCAAAAAGGCCCTCCACATCGCGCAGGCTCAGCAGAAACCGATGATAGCCACAAAACAGGGCTCGCTATGATCTCAACCGGAACACGGTAGCGTTTATAGTGGGAAGGTAGCACATCGGTCATACTGCCACACACCACCCGGACCTAAACCTAACTTTAAGTCGACGCTACTTTGGCGTATTGCAGCGCCTCTCCATCTGCAGATTGCCTACTTTAACGCAGCCCATTTTTCCGCTGGCAAAACACCTGCCTACCATCAAATGATAGAAAATATACAAACTTGTTTGACATTTGTTATTTTTAAAACATACTTGGGACGTCAGAAAAATCGCAAAAGCTGGGAGGCGCGATCATGGACACCAAGAAAAGACTTTCGCCGGCAACTGCCGCGTTGGCACTGGGAATATCGACTTTCATCGTTCAATCTGCGCTCGCGGCGGATCTGATCCGCATTGTTTCTCCGATGAGAACTACGACGCTTGATCCGATGCGCTCGGCATCGCAGGGCAACATTGAAACCTACGGACAGCTTTATGCACGTCTCCTGCGACGCGACCCCGTCAATAGCCAACTGCAACCCGGCCTCGCCGAAAGCTGGGAGGTTTCTCCTGATGGCAAGGTCTACACTTTTCACCTGAGGGACGCGCAGTTTTCCAATGGCACACCGATATCTGCCGACGATGTCGTGTTCAGCCTTTCACGTATCCACAGCGACAAAAAATCGGCCTACCCCGCCCCACTAGGGGCAATGGAAACGATCGTGGCCAAAGATCCGAAGACGGTCGTCATTACCTTGAAATCTGCCTTCGCACCATTCCTCGACAATCTCGAAATTTGGAATATGGGCATTGTTTCGAAGGCCGATGTCGACGCAAAAGGCGCGGATAACGCCTTTGCCACTACGCCTGTCACATCAGGCCCCTACACAGTCAAAGAGTGGAAGCCAAACGAAGTGCTCGTGTTGCAACCCAATGCGCACTATTGGCGCACCGGTTATCCAAAATCCGATGCAATCGTTGAATTGCGCGAAGTCGTGTCGCCAGAAACCAGAATTGCAATGTTGAAGGCGGGAGAAGCCGAGGTCGTTCGAAATGTGCCATGGGCACAGGTTGATGATCTGAAGGCTGCAGACGGGATCGATATGCGGACCGAGCCGTCGACATTCATCTTCATGACGCTTCTCAACCACAAGCGTGAGCCGTTCTCAAACCTTGAAGCGCGGCAGGCCGCAGCCCAAGCCATCGACAACAAGGCAATGACGAAAGCAATCACACGCGGATATGCCCAGCCAGCCAATACAACGCTGCCGGGCAGCATCAACTATCACGACGATACCTATCCCGGCATCGCGTACGATCCAGGAAAAGCAAAAGCTCTGCTTGAAAAATCGGGAATGGCAGGCCGCGAAATCAAGATACTCGCCATGCCGGGGACAAACGAGCAGCAGATGGCACTTCTGCTCCAGGCCCAGTGGCAGGCTATCGGTTTCAAACCCACCATCGTCAACGTCGATGTGGGTGCCTGGTGGGATGCGACCGGAAAAGGCGACTACGATGCGACAGCATCGCAGTGGTACAATGAAACGACCGATCCCGATCTCGCCGTCCGTTGGGCCGTCTGCGGCACGTGCGGCTCAAACTCCTACAACACCTTCTATAACAATCCGAAAGTCAACGAACTGGTTGAGCAGGGAACGCGAGAAATCGATCCCGGCAAGCGGGCCGAAATCTACAAAGAGATACAGCGGATTTCCACCGATGAGGTGGCACAGATTCCGCTCTTCTACGCTCCTTACGCCAACGCCTATTCGAAGGCTCTGACCGGCCTGAAACTTACGCCGGCGCTGCAATGGACACTTGAGGAAACCACTATCGCCAAATAGCCGGACGCGATGGCAATACGGAAATTCCGCATTGCCACGCCCTCTTCTGGAGAACCAGTATGGGCCTATTCTCACTCATAGTGCGGCGTATGGTGCAACTTGTTGCCGTCATGCTCGGCATCAGCATTGTAACCTTTTTTCTGCTGCATCTTGCACCGGGCGACCCGGCCCGACTGCTGGCAGGTGATCGCGCCAGCCCTGAAGCACTCGCTGCCATCCGCGCGCAATATGGATTGGACCAGACACTCTGGCGCCAATATCTGACGTTCCTCCTGAACCTTCTTCATGGTGACATTGGTATGTCTTTGCGCTTTCAGCGCCCCGTGATCGCTCTGATCGGACAGTTCATGTGGCCAACCCTGTTCCTGACGAGCTATGTGATCGTTCTCGCGGTTCCTCCAACCATTGTTCTGGCAATCACGAGCGCACGTCGACCGGGCGGTGTTGCCGATCAGGTCATTCGCATTGTCGGCATCATGGGATTGACGATCCCTGTCTTTTGGCTTGGCCTGATGATGTCACGCTTTCTTGGGGTAGCGCTTGGCTGGTTTCCCGTTTCAGGTTACGGCGAGACCTTCCCAGAGCACCTGCATCACATGTTCCTGCCAGCGCTCTCGACCTCGATCTGGCTCATTCCCGTGCTAACACAGAACCTTCGGGCAGCATTGATCGACAAGATGACGGCCGATTTCGTCACTGCGGCGCGCGCGCAGGGAGCCAACGAGCGGGAGGTATTCTGGCGGACCATCTTGCCGAACGCGATCCTGCCGACAATCAATCTTCTTGGTGTCATGGTCGCATTCATGATCGGCGGAGCGATTATCGTCGAGACTGTCTATGCAATACCGGGACTAGGCTCCCTGATGGTCAGCGCCCTGCTTGGACGCGATTATTATGTCGTACAGGGACTTACCCTCGTCTTCGCTTTTGCCACAGTTCTCATCACGCTTGCCGTCGATCTCCTTTCGGCTTCGATCGACCCGCGTATCCGGCTTTGAGGTTCCAAAATGTCAACACTTCCTGTTACGACCAGAGCAGGCATCACCCTGCCGCAGTGGCCTGTCACAATGATGCTTGCTGTTCTCATCCTGGGTGGCTGGCTCTTCATCGCTCTGGCCGCCCCGTGGATCGCCCCATACGACCCCGATGCAATCGACATCGGCAATATGCTCACAGGCCCCAGTTCCTTACACTGGTTCGGTACAGACCAAGTGGGGCGCGACGTCCTGTCCCGCGTCATTCATGCGGCGCGGGTCGATCTTCTTCTCTGTGTTGTCGGCGTTTTGCCGCCGCTTGTCATTGGGACCGTCGTTGGGCTCCTGAGCGGCTATTTTGGCGGCTTGGTCGATGCGATTTTCATGCGCATTTATGATCTGACGGTCGCCTTTCCGTTTTTCGTGCTGGTTCTTGCCATCGTCGGCGTTATCGGGCCCGGCCTTATCAATTTTATCATTGCACTAACGATTGTCGGTTGGGTCAGCTATGCGCGGCTTATGCGGGCGGAAGTCCTGACGCTACGCGAAAGCGAATATGTTCGCGCCGCCGAATGCCTGGGTTATCCAAAGGGAGCGATCCTGTTCCACCATATCCTGCCAAATGCTGTCGGCCCGATCATCGCCTATGCGGTAAGCGATGCTGTGCTCGTCATGCTTGCGGGAGCGAGCTTCGGTTATCTTGGAATGGGTGCTCAGCCACCTATGGCCGAATGGGGCGTCATTATTGCCGATGGACAGGCATTTATCCAGGAGGCCTGGTGGATTTGTCTCTTTCCCGGCCTCGCCGCCATCTCGCTTGGACTGGGCTTCGCGTTCCTCGGCGATGGCCTTGGCCAGCTTCAACGACACGAGGCCTCCACATGAACAGTTCGATAAACACAATATCTCCGCTTCTGGATGTGGTAGACCTCAACATCGGCTTCGGAGCAATGAAGGCAGTGAAAGGCGTATCATTTCACGTCAATTCCGGCGAAATCGTCGGTATTGTCGGGGAAAGCGGGTCGGGTAAGTCGCTCACCTGCCGTGCGCTTATGGGAATTTTGCCAGGTGCAGCACAAGTTACCGGTACGGTACGGCTGGCTGGACAAAGTCTGCTCGAATTCTCCGAAATTGATTGGTGTAAACTGCGCGGCCGCGAACTCGGCATGATTTTCCAGAATCCGGCCTCCCATCTCGACCCACTGCGTCGCATCGGCAAGCAAGTGGCGGCACCTGTGGTCCGTCACCTCCGCCTCTCGCAGAGCGAGGCTGAACAGCGGGCAATCGGCCTCCTCAAAGATGTCGGCATTCCTGATGCGGAGGCACGAGCGCGCTGCTACCCTCACGAATTCTCTGGCGGCATGAAGCAGCGCGCCATGATCGCGGCGGCTATCGGCTGTGGTCCGAAACTGCTGATCGCCGATGAACCGACCACAGCTCTCGATGTGACCGTTCAGTCGCGTATCCTGCAATTGCTCCGCGACCTCAACCGCGATCTTAGTCTTTCAATAATCCTGATTTCTCACGATCTCGCCGCAATAGCAGCCACCTGCACGCGCGTCATCGTCATGCGTAACGGCGAGATCGTCGAGCAGGGAACAACTGAAGAGGTGATCAATCGCCCCAGGCACGATTATACAAGGCTCTTGATCGCGTCCCAACCTGACGGCTGGAACAACACGCCAAACACGCCACTGACATCTCAGGCATCACCGCTGATCAGCGTCGAAAAACTGCGCGTTTCCTTTGGCGGGAAACGTCGCATGCTCGGCTCGGCGAGTTCCAGCAATGCTTTTCTGGCGCTCAACGACATCGATCTTCAGATTTCGAAAGGCGAAACAGTGGGGATTGTAGGCGAGAGCGGATCGGGAAAAAGCACGCTGGCGCGAACAATCGTGCGGCAGAACAAGCCGAGCGCAGGTACAGTCCGTTTCGATGGAAAAGACATACATCAGCTGCAAGGCGCAGAACTGTTGAAGTTTCAGCGACGCGTGCAGATGGTGTTCCAGAATCCCTACGATTCCCTGAACCCTCGCATGACGGTCCGCGACACCGTAGCAGAGCCTATCTGGAGACATGGTCTTACAGATCGACGCAGTGCGCTTGCGCGGGCTGATACGCTTCTGG
Source organism: Brucella tritici (assembly GCF_008932285.1). Classification (NCBI taxonomy): domain Bacteria; kingdom Pseudomonadati; phylum Pseudomonadota; class Alphaproteobacteria; order Hyphomicrobiales; family Brucellaceae; genus Brucella; species Brucella tritici. The sequence continues at coordinate 811,199 of NZ_WBVY01000002.1, read as the reverse complement.
AGATGGTGGAACTGCCTGCCGCTCTGCGTGAACGTCGACCGAGGCAACTTTCGGGCGGACAATGCCAACGCGTTGGTCTGGCACGCGCACTGGCACTCGAACCCGAAGTGCTGATCGCGGATGAAATCACTTCTGCACTTGATGTCACAACACAAGCGCAAATTCTTGAACTGCTGCAAAGGTTGCAGGAAGAGCGGAAACTGGCGCTCGTCTACATTTCCCACGATCTTGGTGTCGTAAACAGCATCTGCCAGCGCGTTTATGTTTTCAAATCAGGCAAGATCGTCGAATCCGGCATCGCGTGTGAAGTGCTGAACAAGCCGCAAGATCCCTATACGCAGGAACTCGTCGGGTCGGTCACCCATCTCAGAAGGGATGCCGGATAAACGACAGATTTAGCAATTTCACGAATGGGATGGGTCCCTTCAACCCAGGCATCCGATTTTCCAACATCTATCTAGACAGGTTTTCACATGCGCGTTGATGAATTCACAACCTATGACGGCATCGGAATCGCCCAGCTTCTACAAAAGGGAGAAGTGACGCCCTGGGAACTTGGCCAATGCGTGGTGGAGGCGATCGAGCGCGTGAACCCGGCACTCAATGCGGTGGTGGAAGTCTTTCCCGATGCGCTTGACGATCTGAATGCCAGACATTTCAGGGGGCCGTTTCATGGCATTCCCACACTGACGAAAGACCTGCCGATTGAGGCCGGTCGTCTGGCGCAGTTTGGCAGCCGGCTGACGGAAGGCTTCCGCGCAAAAGAGGATGCGGTTTACTGGCAACGGTTGCGCAAGGGCGGATTGACCAGTGTGGGACGAACGACGACGTCCGAATTTGCAATTCCGGCCGCGACCGAGACGTTGCTCTATGGTGCAACCCGAAACCCATGGGATGTCGCCTGCGGCGTTGCAGGCTCGAGCGCTGGAGCGGCAGCGGCGGTGGCCGCAGGCATTGTTCCCTTTGCACAGGGAAGCGATGGCGGTGGTTCGATCCGAAATCCCGCTTCCTTTTGCGGTGTTCTGGGTCTCAAACCATCTCGTGGTCGGGTCACTGGCGCACCAAATGCGAATGCTCCCCTTCTCGGACTAGCAACCGGATTCATGCTGACACGCTCGGTCCGCGATACCGCGGTTCTTCTAGACCTGTGCCACGGGCCTGACGCTGGAGATGGCTATGAAATAGCCGCCCCGTCAGGGCCTTATTCCACGCTGATGCATCGGATGCCAACAAACCTCCGCATTGCTTTTTGTAAACATGCGTGGTCGGGAGCACCGATTGAGAAAGAGGTTCTGGCTGCTGCGGAAGCGACTGCGAGTATGTTGCGCGGTTTTGGTCATGATGTCGAAGAAGCATCGCCTGATTTCGACTATTCCGGTTTCCTGCACGCACAGAAGGTTATCTGGGCTGCCGATGCAGCTGCCGACGTGCCTGCCCTCGCGAAGCTTGTCGGCAAACAGCTCGATGAAAATGCCGTTGGTCCATCGGTCTATGCGGTCTATCGCTATGGCCAGACACTCAATGCGGCCCAGTTGATTGAGGCGCTTGCTGTTTATGATCAGGTGACGCGCCAGCTGGGGCGCTTCATGCAAAACTATGATCTGTTGCTCACCCCCACCTCGACCATCGTGCCCGAACCCATTGGAACCTATGATCCCAACCGATCCGGTCTCGATATCGACGCGGTGTTTGCAGATCTCGAACCGAAGGAAACATTCACCGCGCTCTTCAATGCAACGGGCCAACCAGCGATGTCACTTCCTCTGGGGCGCAGCAGCTCTGGCCTTCCAATCGGCATGCAATTCGTTGCAGCCTATGGACAAGAGCATCTTTTGCTTGCACTCGCGCGTCAATTCGAGGAACACCTAGAAGATAAGTCTGGCATATGGGGGCAAGGCCTTCCCGGGGTTCATGCCAGTCGATAGGGAGAAACGGCAGTGGCAATGACAAAGAAGGTGCGCGAGAAGAAACCTACCGACACTGAAAAAAAGGTCGATGTGGAAGCCCTCCTGCGAACATTCATTGCCTCGGCCACCCCTTCCGAGCACAGTGTTGCCTCCTATATGCTCGACAATATCCAGATGCTGTCATTCGAAACCGGAGGCAGCATCGCCAAGGCGGTCAACGTCAGCGAGATGACCGTTTCCCGCGTTGTGAAGGGGTTGGGCTTTGAAAGTCTCCGCAATCTGAAGAAAGCGCTGCGTACTTCTGTTGAAGAGAAGGACGGCGAATTCGACGATTACATGCTGCGTTTCAAGGTTCACGACAAACGACAACAAGCCTTGCAGGAAAGCCTCAAGCTGGAACTTGATGCTATTTCGAAAGCCTATAGTCTCGCCACCACAGAGCTTTGGGATGAGGCGACCAGCGCGCTGGTCAAAACCCGAACAGTCTATGTCGTCGGTTTTCAGGCTATTAAAGGTCTGGCCATGGACTTCGCAAGCCGGTTGTTATGGACACGACCGAACGTCATTTTCGTTGAAAGCGCCAGCGGCAGCTTTGGCGAAATTATTGCCGCTGATCCCAAACAGAGCATCGTTGTGATGGTCGATGCTGCCGACTATGCCACCCGGGGCATCAAGCTGGCCCAGAGGATCAAAGATATGGAAATGCCGCTGGTCATCGTTACCGACAAGTTCAGCCATTGGGCATTTCCCTATACCGATTATGTTTTCGAGGCGCATTCCGCCGTCAAAACCTATTGGGATTCCACGGCGGCAATCAATGTGGTCCTCAATTTGATGATCGATGCCATTGCGGTGAAGCTCGGACCGAAAGCGCTGCAACATTACGAGAAAATACGAGAAATGGCCGCGGAATTGGGCGACTTCGTGAAGGGGCCGACGCTCAGGGACAAAATAGATGAAATTTAATGGCGTGATTTGAGGATGTAACGAGGTTTACTCATTTCCCGAGGCAGAGCCACCCCAACTATGTCGGCTTTGATAGAGGGCGGCTCGGTAATTTTTTCATGCAGTTGCCGACGGCATGATCTTCCGCTTTGCGGCATCGCAAGAGCGCAGCTTGTCTTTGACGATGACGCGCGGTTCTATTCAGGCCACACTTTCGTGAGGCTCGTCCACACAAGAAAAGTAATCAAATTTTCCTCAATAAAATCAATATTATATACAGAAGACTATAACATTTTCTGGCTTTTTTCATGTCACGTTTAGCGGCAACGAACTTCTAGTTCTCCGCTTCAGCATCATAGCCTGTATTAAGAGGTCTCAAAACGGGACACGTACCGGTCGAAGATTACAAAAAATTCAGGTTCCACTCTTGAACTCGGCAAAACCATACACATTTGAAGAAATGCAGCGCCGGGCCCCTCTGGTCATGGCTACCGCTATGGCGATGTCGGGGCTGCTCCACTTGTTCAAATGGAGATGGTCCGGCGATGGATTCGCTTATTGTAGCCCTTTCGGGCGATTTTCTCGGCACACCTGTATATTTCTGGGCGGCGTTTATCATTGTCGTCGTCGGCCTGCTTGTCTTCGACCTCGGTATTCTGCATCGTGACGAGCACGAGATCGAAGCCAAGGAAAGCCTTCTGCTTTATGGCTTTTATGTCGTGATCGCACTGGCCTTCGGTGGTTGGGTTTGGTGGCAGCGCGGGGCGGAATCCGGGCTGGAATTTTATACCGGCTATCTGATCGAGCAGAGCCTTGCGATGGACAATATGTTTGTTATCGCAACGATCTTCGGCTTTCTTGGCATTCCCCGTCTTTACCAGCACCGTGTCTTGTTCTGGGGTATTCTCGGTGTTATCGCCTTCAGAGCAGTCCTGATCGGGCTTGGTGCCGCACTTGTGCATGAGTTCAACTGGATTCTCTTCCTCTTCGGCGCGTTCCTTGTTTTCACCGGTTTCAAGATGTTTGGCCATCAGGACGAGACGCCCGACATCGAACAGAACGCCATATTCAAATTTCTGCGTCGCCGGTTCAATATCACTCGCGAACTGCATGGCCGCAATTTCACAGTCAAGCAGCCGCATCCCAAAACGGGCAAGATGGTCACCTGGCTGACGCCATTGGCGGTCGCACTTATCATGGTGGAAACAGTCGATCTGATCTTCGCGGTCGACTCTGTCCCAGCGGTTTTCGCTGTCACCCAGGACACTTTTATCGTCTACACTTCGAACATCTTTGCCGTTCTGGGTTTGCGCGCGCTCTATTTCGCGCTGGCTGCGGCGATGAACCGGTTCCGCTACCTACAGGTGTCGCTTGCGATCATTCTGGTGTTGATCGGTATCAAGATTTTCCTTGTGCCGTTGGGCGTTCACATAAACACGTTGCTGTCGCTTGTCGTAACGCTGGCTATTCTCGCAAGCGGTGTACTTTACTCGCTGTATAAAACCCGGAATGAACCGGACATGAGCGTCGAGGATCTGGCCAAGCAGCAACATACAGAGAGTTGATTGAAAGCAGTTTCAACGCCAGAAAGGTCGGCCATATTGTGCGGACCTTTCTTCTGTGACGGCACTGTAAGCCATTGCGTGCATATCGGACCGCGCCGAGCCTAAGCCATCCTTTTGGTGAAGCTGCATCTCAACTCACAGATGATATACTGAGTTCCAAAAGGCAATCATTCGGGAACAAGTCGCGGAAGGCGAAGTTGAACTCCTTATTGCTTGGAGCACTGGTATTCTTCATCCTGATATTGGCGACCATGTTTGGCATGTTCGCTCGAATGCGTTTGCCCGAGCATCATCTCAACTCCGAGTCCAAGGATGTCATTCGGCTTGCCACCGCCGTTGTCGGAACACTTTCCGCCCTTGCTCTCGGACTTCTGATAGCTTCGGCAAAATCCGATTATGACGATGCACAGGCCGAGATGAAAACATCGGCGGCTCGCGTTGTCTTGCTGGATCGGATCATGGCGCGCTACGGCCCTGAAACAGAGCATCCACGCGCCGTACTCAAGCAAATTATCCAGAAACGTCTTGATCAAGCGTGGAATGCCGAGCGAGCCGACGAGCTTTCCGATGGAGCTTTGCCGGAGTTCAAGGATATAGAGGATATTCAGGCCAGTCTGCGTGCTTTGAACCCGACGGATGCCGCGCAAAGTTCCCTCCAAGCACGCGCGCTGGAAGTCAGCGGAATGATTGCCGAAGGTCACTGGCAATTGGTGGAAACAACAGATGAGGGGCTGCCTGTCCCATTTCTCATCGTACTGATTTCATGGTTGGCGCTTTTATTCGCAACTTTTGGGCTACAGGCTCCGCTAAACAGTACTGTCATATTGATAATAATCGTATGCTCATTGTCCGTTGCCGGCGCGATTTTCGTGATTTCGGACATGGCGAGTCCTTATGCCGGACTGATCCACATTTCTGAAGCTCCACTTCGCACTGCGCTGGATCGTCTTGGCGCTCCATGACGAATTGCGTGCGCTACAACGCCACGAAATGCTGAGGCGATACCTCGCGATATTCGCGTAAAGGCACCGCGAAATCCGCCGGACGGATGGGACTCTTGAGCTCCCCCGTTTCGCTTGAAAGCTTGGCCCTGCGTCGATCAGGGTCAGGAACCGGCACAGCCGCCATCAGCTTGCGTGTATAGTCGTGCTGGGGGTTCTCAAATACCGATGACCTCGGTCCGATTTCTACGATCTCGCCCAGATACATCACCGCCACGCGATGGCTTACACGCTCAACGACGGCCATATCGTGCGAGATGAACAGGAACGCCAGATCGAGGCTCTGCTGGAGATCCAGCATGAGGTTGATGACCTGTGCCTTGATCGAGACATCGAGCGCGGACACACTTTCATCTGCCACGATGACTTTAGGTTTCAAGGCCAGCGCCCGGGCTATACAAATACGCTGCCTTTGCCCGCCAGAGAATTCATGCGGGTAGCGCTTTGCCATATCCGGCGTCAGGCCAACCTTTTCCAGCATGTCTGCAACAACATCCTTCGCGTCCCGTTTGCTTCCTAGCCGGTGTTCAATGTAAGGTTCCGCAATAGCGGCTCCCACCGTCATGCGCGGATTCAACGATGCATAGGGATCCTGAAAGATCATCTGAACCGTTCGCCGCATCCCGCGCATGGCCTGCTTGTCCAGGGCCAGAATATTTTGGCCCTCAACCAAAACCTCACCGGAATCCGGTTCGGTCAGTCGCATGATGGCGCGTCCGGTCGTCGATTTCCCGCACCCGCTCTCGCCAACCAGCGAAAGGGTTTCACCCTTGCGGAGATCGAAGGACACATTTTCCACGGCATGGACACGCCCGCTCAGGCGAGACATGAAACCTGAGTAAATCTCGAAGCGCTTGGTAAGGCCTTTCACTTCCAACACGGGTACATCGACCTTGTCGACCGTATCCGCCACCTCGACCGGCTTTTCCGAAAGGCCGGTCGCATTGTCTACTATCGGAAACCGCAGAGGACGCTGATAGCCCTGCATTGAACCCAGTACAGGAACTGCCGACAAAAGTGCACGTGTGTAAGGGTGTTTACTCTGCCGGAAGATATCGACTGTCTGCCCTGTCTCAACCTGCTTTCCACGAAACATGACAACTGTACGATCCGATATTTCCGCCACCACGCCCATGTCATGCGTGATGAAAAGAACGGACGTACCCTCCTCTTCCTGCAACGTCTTGATAAGATCGAGTATCTGGCCCTGAATGGTTACATCCAAAGCCGTCGTCGGTTCGTCGGCGATCAACAGTTTGGGTCTGGATGCCAGAGCCATCGCGATCATGACACGCTGGCGCATACCACCTGAAAAGCGATGCGGATATTCATCGAAGCGGGATGCTGCGGACGGGATGCAAACCTTTTCAAGCAAGCGGATCGTTTCAGCACGCGCATCTGCCTTTGACATTTGCGAATGGCAGAGTAGTGCTTCCGAAATCTGGTCCCCGATTGTGAAGAGCGGATTGAGGCTCGTCATCGGCTCCTGAAAGATCATAGCGATTTCGTTGCCGCGTATCCGGCGCATTTTCTCTTCTGGAAGCGTCAGAAGCTCCCTATCTCCCAACTTGATACTGCCTTCGATGCGGCTCGTATCCTTCTGCAAAAGACGCATGATCGACAGTGAGGTGACGCTCTTGCCCGAGCCGGATTCCCCGACGATTGCGACGGTTTCTCCGGGATGGACATCGAAGGAAACGTCATCCACAACCGGTTTCCAGGCACCGTCAACCAGAAAAGAGGTGCTCAGCCCTTGAACGGATAAAACAGGTTTGTGTTTTCCAACCGTCGCAATTTTCTCAGACGTCATGATGTTCCTCCGCTTTACTCAGGCTCCGCCAATCAATCCGGCCAACGCAGCAAGCCGTCGAAGCGATGCCTGCTTCGATCCTCAAAGGGAGTGGCGATAATCTCGTTCGATGCCCGGGCTTTGTCGAGTTCCTCCCCAAGACGTTGAGCAACAATGGTCTCCTGCCCTGGATGGAGATTGCAGGGATCGAGATAGAAATAATTGTGTTCCACCTCGTGATCTCGGGTGATGATCGGCGGGTTCCCTCGGGCAAGAGCGGTTACCATATCCCAGGCCGTGATGTGGGCGTCAGTGGCCGATACGATCACTCGCAGGCGGTCGAGCGGGTTGTTGGTCGGATCTGGTTCGATCAGAGCCGTGATGCCGGGACGGCCATCCAGCGTCTTCTTCCACAGTTCCAGATATGTAGTCTCCCTTTCGCGAATTCCGGCATGGTCGCGCTTTTCCCACGCTTCCAGCGCGGCCATAACGCCATAAATGCTCTCTTTACCAACTTTCATGCCGCGCCCGATACCGAGATTTTGCAGGAACGCATTGCGGACAAGCTCCTTCTTACCTGCAACGATGCCGGAGGTCGGACCGCCCAGAAACTTGTGTCCCGAATAGATTGCGAGGTCTGCGCCCTTTTCCAGAAACAGCTTCAAGTCGTATTCAGATGCGGCATCCACGATCACTGGCACACCCTTGGCATGCGCGATCTCGACAAACTCACTGAGATGCAGAAGGCCATAGTCGACGACGTGGTGCGATACGACATAAACCGCCGCAGCCGTCTTTTCGGTAATTGCATTTTCCATGTGATAGCGATGCGTTGATGTTGCCTGTCCGATCAGAACGACCTTGCCTCCCGCAAGCCTGATTGCCTGATCGACCGGTGCGCCGTAGCTGACCACGTGACCGGTCTGCACCAGAATTTCGTTCTTTTCCGGTGTAGTGTCCGGTAGCCTTTCAATTGCGAGAAGGTTGTTGCCTGTCATAGCTCCGGCAACAGCAAGCGTAATGCCTGCCGAGCAGGACGCGGTGACGAAGCCAGCTTCGCCGCCTGTCAATCGCGCAATCACTTCACTTGCCTTGCGCTGGAGATCATTGACCTCGACGAATTGCGGCAGAATGGCCGCCATCGCCTCTACCGCCTCAGGCACAACGATGGACGCGCCAAGCGATGTCATCGTACCGGAAACATTGATGACCGGTCGAAGCCCGATCTTGCGGCGGATATCATCGGTCATTTCAACTCTCCCATTTCTTTCGCTATCTCAGGCATAGACGGATATACCATAATAATGTAATAACTTCTCGAATTCACATGGAGTACATGAGTGAGCGCATCATCATCCACCATCCCCGCTGAAACGGCCCCCGCAGACGACACCGAAGCCAAGTCGACACGTCGCTCTCGTGTGAGCGGCATAGATCGTGCGTTGCAGGTGATTGATTATCTTTATGAAACCGGAGCTCCGGCTGGTCCCTATGCGATTGCAAAGGCGATCAAGGCGCCCTTGTCGACGGTCTATGTGACCATCGATGATCTCGTTGAAAAGAATATGCTCGCCCGCAACGCGGATGGCGCAATCTGGCTCGGTGCGCGGCTCTATCATTACGGTCTTGCTTATGCGCGCTCGCTTGATTTCATGAGCGTCGCCACGCACGAGATGCATGATCTTTGCCGCGAAGCGAACGAAGCGGTACAGCTGTGTGGACGGGACGGAGATCATATGCTCGTTCTGGCCATGGCGGACGGGCCAAGCCCGTTCCAGGTCGCCTCGCGTGTCGGCACAAGAGTGCCCTTGAACTGGACTGCGTCCGGACGTCTGCTGGTCGGTCATCTGGCTGCAAATGAACGGATCGAGCTTTTCAAGCGCTGCGCCCGAACTTCTCCAACCGGTCGAGCTGAAATCGACGCCGCAAGTCTTTCGGAGGCTGCGGCGAAAGCCTTCGATGAGCGGCTCTCGATCCAGATTGCGGAATCCGATTATGCGGTTGCCTGTATTGCTTCCCCGATCTGCGACCGCGATGGAGAATGCGTTGCGACAATCTCCATCGTGCTCCCGGAACAGAAAGTGCTTTCCGACGAAGGCCGCTACACCAGTCAGGTGCGCGCTTCGGCAGCGAAGATCGAAAAGCTGATGGGTTGGCGCAATCATTGACGCTGTCCTAGTCGTTCAGGGCGATGATCGCTTCGATTTCAACCGTGATATTGCCCGGCAAGGAACCGAAGCCGACGGCTGAACGTGCATGTTGTCCGGCAGCGCCAAATACTTCGATGAAAAGATCGGAGCAGCCATTGATGACGTTGGGGTGCAATTCGAAGTCCGGCACGGCATTGACCATCCCCAACAGCTTTACGACACGCTTCACACGGGAAAGATCGCCAAGCGCCTCGTGCATAACGGCCAGCAGATTGATACCCGTCAGTCGGGCATCCTGATAGGCTTGATCCACGCCAATATCGCCACCGACTTTACCCGCACGCAAATATCCGCTCTCTTCCCGCGGCCCCTGCCCGGAAAGATAGAGGATATTGCCTTCCCGAACATGCGTGACAAAATTCGCGATAGGCGGCGGCGGTGGTGGCAAAGTTATGCCAAGAGAAGCCAGCCGGTCATAGGGGGAGTGCTGTACTTCGGTCGTTTGGGGAGAATGAGACACGAATTTTCCTCATCATTTCGTCACGGGACGTTCCCGCAAATTCAATGCTGCGCCGACAGTGTCAGCGCCACGAATAGCCATGGCTATGACGAACAAGTTTGCGCGCACGCGGTATATAGCGGCTGGCCGTGATGGCCTCGGCACCGATGACTGCGTAGCGGGGTTCAAAAAGCCTGTTCAGGCGAGACACATCGCCATTGGAATCCGTCGCTTCCAGGTCGGCGTCGACCAGATCAAAGATTGTGAAATCTGCGCGCTGTCCTACCGAAAGCCGGTTTTCCATCGAGAGCTTGATCACCGACGCCGGATTGTGCGTGACAGCTTCGATGACATTTTCGAACGGCATGTTGACCGACAGCAGCTTGGACATGGTTGTCGCCAGATCCCAGACAGGGAAATTCATCGAATGGCCATGCAGGTCCGTCGAGATTGAGAATGGAAGGAGGCCACGTTCAATTGCCGCTTCAGCAACCTTAAACGAGAAGGACGCCCCGCCATGGCCGATATCCAGCCGGATACCCTCGCCTGCACAGCGTTCCGCGAGGTTGAACAGGTCTTCGTCTTCCATAATGCTGGAGCCGGATTTGCCGTTGAAGCAATGCGTGACCACATCGCCAGGGCCAAGAATTTCAAGAACCTCGTCATAGAGCGCGGGCGGCTCGCCTACATGCACCATCATAGGCACTTTGAGTATCTTGGCGATCTTCTTGCCAAGCTTGACCGGCGTAACGCCCCATGACCCGGTTATGACATGGCTAGCCCGGACCTTGATTCCGACAATATGCTCACTGTTGGCTGCATAGCATTCGAGAATACGGTCAAGATCGATGTCCTTGATGTCTCGCAATTCCGGAACCCGGTTGCAGGCGACAAGGCCGATTGAACCGAGATTGAGGAAGGCTTTGATCCGTTCCTTGGACGGTTCGATGATATATTCCCGAAAGCCATGAAAATTGGCTTCTCCCGCCGAACCGGCATCAACGAGCGTTGTCACCCCTCGCTCAGCACCACACTCCGAAGGGCGTATCGAAATATCCGTGCCGCCATGCCAGATATGGACATGTAGATCGACCCAACCCGGCGAAATCCAGGCTCCCTTGCCATCGACACGCTCCACCTCTGCCGGTGCGTTCAACGACTTGCCGATGGCGTAGATGTTGCCGTCTTTCCCGACCAGAATATCGGTCGTCGTATCTGAATGTTCTGCACCGAAAGCTACCGGTTTGACATTGGTGATGAGAAGCGGCTTCGCCTGTTCACCGGAAATCATATTACAAATCCCTTCGCAGTCTTGGATCGAGCATGTCGCGTAGTCCGTCGCCAACCATCTGGAGCGAGAGGACGGAAAGAATGATGGCGAAGCCGGGGAAGTAGGTCATCCAGTCGGCTTGTCCGATATATTGGCGTCCTGCGGCAATCATGGTTCCCCAGGTTGGAATCTCGGGGCTTACGCCGAGACCAAGGAAGGAGAGCCCCGCTTCGGCGAGCATTGCGCTCGCAAAGAGGAAAGTGCACTGCACGATGATGGGCGAGATCAGATTTCTCAGCACGTGCCGCGTCATGATGTGGAATGTCGAAATTCCAAGCGATTGAGCCGCTTCGACATAAGGCAATTCACGGATCACCAGCGTTGAGGCGCGCACGATGCGCGCCAGCCTCGGTGCGTAGACGACAGACAATGCAACGATGACCGTCGCCAGCGATGGGCCAAGCGCAGCGACCAGCGCAATGGCCAACAGAATATCGGGGAACGCCATCATCGCGTCGATCAGGCGCGCGATGGGCGTATCCAGACGCTGGAAGAAGCCTGCGAGCAATCCGAGTGCCACCCCTATGATCGCCGACAGGACGACAACAGCCGCGCCCACCATGAGTGACAGCCGTCCGGCATAGATCGTACGCGAAAAGACGTCACGCCCGAACTCATCCGTACCGAACCAGAACATCTCGCTCGGCGGCTTTAGACGGTTGACGATGGATAGCTTCGACGGTGAATAAGGTGCGATCCAGGGCGCCAGCAGCGCGAGGATAGCAAAGACTGCAAGCACAATAATGCCGGCCGCTACCGTCTTGCGTTTGAACAGACGACGGATGAACAAAGCCCGTTCCGAAGAGGCTTTTTGCGTGGTCGTAACAAGATCGGCCATCAGTAGCGAACCCTCGGATCTACGAACAGATAGAGCATATCGATGATGAAATTAATCAGAACATAGAGCCCTGCTATGACGAGCAGCGCGCCCTGAATTACCGGATAATCCCGTCGCAGGACCGCAGACACGACAAGATTGCCGACCCCCGGCAGGCCGAACACCGTTTCCGTCACCACGGCTCCGGAGATCAGGACGGCTGCGGTGAGACCGATTACAGTCAGGATCGGGATCAGCGCATTCTTCAATGCGTGCTTCATGATTACACGCCGCTCAATCAAACCCTTTGCACGCGCCGTGCGGATGTAGTCATCACCAAGAACATCAAGCATCGAGGCACGTGTGAAGCGCAGGATCAGAGCAGAGGAAACCAACCCCAGTGCGATGGCTGGCAGGATCAGATGATACATTCGATCCATAAAGCTCGAACCCGGACCGCCATAGCCGGACACAGGAAACAGGTTCAGCCGGACCGCAAAAAACTGCATGAGAATGAGGCCGAGCCAGAAGCTCGGTATGCTCGCTGCAAGCATGGCAACCGTCGTTGCAGCCTGATCGACAAAAGAACCACGCCGATAAGCTGCATAAACTCCAACCGGCAGAGCAATTATGCACGCAATCAGAAGCGAAAGAACGGTCAGGAAGAATGTTGGCTCGGCCCGGTCAAGCAATGCCGCACCGACCGGCATGTTGAGAAAGATCGACTGACCGAGATCGCCCTTCAGTAGCTGACCGATGTAATAAAAGTATTGAATGACCAGCGACTGATCGAGGCCAAGTCGGGCGCGCAGATCGGCAATGTCCTGCGCCGATGCGTCCGGTCCAAGCATGACAGCGGCAGGATCACCGGGCGTCACCCGGACAATCACGAATACAATCGTCACGACCAGAAACATGACGACAGCCATGCCGACAAACCGCTGAAGGATGTAGCGCACCATGCGATCAGATTCTCCAGATTGAACACTTCAGCAAATGCCGACCGGACAGACGGCATTTGCATTGCCCGGAAGTTTACTTCTTCAGCGAAGCATTCCAGAAGTAAGGCCACGGTGCTGGCTCAACGCCCTCCAGCTTGGTGGACATTGCCGCGACAGCGTTGAAGTCGCCGATCTTGATCAGGGGCAGCTCATCATAAATGGTCTTCTGAACGTCTGCCCACAGCGCAATGCGCTTTTCCGGATTGGATTCAGACGTGAATGCATCGACTACGGTTTTACGCGCTGGCGTGTCCCACCAACCCGGCGAACTGGTCGACAGAGAGCCCATCAAAGCAGGCTCGGGCAGGAAAGGGCTGTGCGTTATGTAGATATCCCAGAGCTTGGGATCAGCGCGGCGCTGCGTCAGTGTCGCCCAATCGACAACCTGCAAATCCACATTGAAACCGGCAAGCTTCAGATATTCTGCAGCCACCTGCGCCATCTTGTAATGGAACTCATACTGGCGGCTGGTCAAAATGCGTAACGGCTCGCCATTATAGCCAGCAGCCTTCAATTCTTCGGCTGCAGCTTCCGGCTGGGCCACATTATAATTGCCTTCAACGCCAGCGTCGGTATTCCAGACGAAATTGGACGGATAGAAAGCACCGTCCAATGCGTAGAATTCCGTACTGCCAAACGCAGCCGCAAGCATGTCTTCCATGCTCAATGCGTGGGTTACGGCCTTGCGCACAGGCAGTTTCGACGCCACGCCTTCCTTGGTGTTGAAAACAAAGACAGGATAGCCGAAGGGCTTGAGAAGCAATGGCTGGGAAGCTGTCGAAGACTTGATCTTGTCAAATGACTCAACCGGAATGGAATCGACATAATCATACTGTCCGGAAACCGCTGCTTCGACGCGAGTGTTGGCGTCCGGGAGCGATACGAAGCGGATTTCGTCGAGATATTGATGACGCGCACCGCCATAACCGTCGCTCTCGCCGTCGCGCGACTTGTAACCGTCGAAACGCACAAGCTGAATATACTGATCTGCCTTTCGCTCCTTGAGCATATAGGGACCGGTGCCGATAAACTCGTTCATCGGCTCAGCCTGCTTTTCCGAGGGTATGATGATCGCCGCAGAATTGTTGAAGGCAAGCAAAGAGGTCAATGGCGCATAGGGCTGCTTGAGCGTTATCGTCACTGTGGCCGGATCAGTCGCCGCGATATTTTCGATAAAGGCTGACGCCTGCTTTCCGCGCGAAGCAAGCTTCGTCCAGCGCTCCAGCGACGCAACCACGTCTTCCGACGTCATGTCGCTACCGTCATGGAACTTGATGCCGGAACGCAGCTTGATCGTATAGGTTTTTCCGTCCGCGCTGATTTCGGGCAGGCTTTCTGCCAGCAATGGCGTTGGCTTCCATTCCTTGTCGAAGGTGTAGAGCGTTTCGAAAATATGCTGCGTCACGATACCCACAAGATCGGCAGTGGATACCATCGGGTCGAGCGTCGGCGGCTCGCCGATGGTCGCGACATTGATAACGCCGCCCTTGTCCAGCGCCAGCGAAACACCGGGACTGAAGATCATGGCAGAAGCCAGAAGGAGTGCTAGTTTGATCCGCAAGGCATAACCCCCATTTTTAAATTGTTCCACAATTATGTTATATAAGCTTTTATAACAGAATAACCGAGAACGTGAGGGTGTCAATCCATCAAAGCACCTCGCCTGGAAATCTTTCCGTCGATAAAGATGGAATACTCATACTATGTGCGCATTTCAGATTTTATGGGTGGCAGCTCCAAGGCTGTATCGATATGAGTGCGCCATGACACGCAAAGGCCAAGGTTATCTCTTCACACTCCTCGCGGTTACCATTTTTGCAACGCAGGATGGTATCTCGAAGTATCTTGGCACCCATTATTCGCCGATCCTCATAACGATGATCCGCTATTGGGTTTTTGCAGCGTTCGTTCTCCTGCTTGCAATCCGCTCCGGCGGCATAGCCAAGGCCGCAGCAACGAAACGTCCTTTTCTGCAGGTTTTCCGCGGTATCCTGCTTGCTGCTGAAATCGTCACGTTCATATTCGCCCTCAGCCGCGCGGGCATGGCAACGGCACAATCGATCTTTCAAGGTGCACCGCTATTGGTGACAATGCTCTCCGTACCATTCCTTGGCGAAAAGGTGGGCTGGAGACGTTGGACAGCCATCATCGTGGGGTTGATTGGCGTTTTGCTGATTATCAATCCAGTGAACGCGACATTCGATGCAAGCCTGCTTTTGCCCGTGGCTGCAATGGTCATGTTCGCCATTTATGCGGTTGCGACACGCGCCGTCAGCAAGAGCGACGATGCCATGACGAGTTTCTTCTATACCGGCGTGGCCGGTGCTGTTGCCCTCACATTTGTCGGCAGCTTCTATCTCATGCCGATTGCCAGAAGCGACTGGTTCTGGATGGCAGCCCTTTGTGCCTGCGGCATTGCAAGCCATTACTTTCTTATCCGCGCCTACAACATTCTGGAGGCCGGAGAAGTACAGCCCCTCACCTATCTGCAACTCGTTATCGGCGCATGTATCGCAGTCACTGTGTTCCACGAACAATTGACATGGAACATCATCGCCGGTGCGATCATCATTGTCGGCGCCGGGCTGTTCTCGGTCTTCCGCGAACGACAACTTGGCAAAAGAACGCCGCCCGCGCTCGGATAGGTTCCAATTCTCAATGCAGGATAAGCCGGCAAGTCAAGCTGAACGGCATTGCTCACCGGCGTGGCTCGCCCGGTTGACAAATTAAACTTGATAATTTAATTCATGTTTTGACCTCTATTGGTCGCGTAGACTTCCAGCCGGCGCTTGACCTACTGAGAGCGCCGGTCTTTTTATGTCTTGTGTGCAAAACAAGCGCGGTCGAGTGGAACAGTCATGATACAGCCAGCCCCATCGAATATCAGTCATATCGAAACCGATTGCGTGATAGCGGGTGGTGGGCCAGCAGGGCTGATGCTGGGGCTTCTGCTGGCGCGCTCAGGTGTCAATGTGACCGCTCTCGAAAAGCACCCGGATTTTCTGCGCGATTTTCGCGGCGATACAATTCACCCGTCCACCCTTCAGGTCATGCATGAACTCGACTTGCTGGATGGCCTTCTTGCCCTACCCCATACTAAAGCGCATCGGCTACATGCGGAAATCGGCGGCAAGGACATCACAATAGCCGATTTTTCGAGAATTCCCGCTCAATGTCGTTTCATCGCTTTCATGCCGCAATGGGATTTTTTGGACTATATTGCACGCGAAGCCGCGAAATATTCGAACTTCAGACTCATTATGTCGGCGAGCGTGGTCGATCTGATCGAACGGAATGGGAAGGTCACCGGCCTCCTTGCGACAACATCCGATGAATCGATCAGGATTAATGCCAAACTCGTCGTAGGGGCAGACGGGCGAAACTCCATGGTTCGCACAAAAGCCGGTCTGGAGGTCGAAAGCTTTGGCTCGCCAAGCGAAATTCTCTGGATCAAGCTGTCACACGCTCCCAATGACCCGCCCTATACGATGGGCCACGGCGGTCCTCGACAGGGGTTCGTCATGATCGATCGCGGCGATTACTGGCAATGCGGTTATGTGCTCCGCAAACAGACCTTTGCTGACGTTAGACAAGGAGGACTCGCTGCACTCCGCAAGGCAGTTGCGGAAGTCTCCCCGTTGCCTGCCGACCGAATGGATGAAATACGCACATGGGATGACGTTCATCTCCTGAGTGTCCGCATCGACCGACTCAAAACATGGTGGAAGCCGGGGCTTCTGTGTATCGGCGATGCCGCTCATGCTATGTCGCCAATCGGCGGCTTTGGGGTCAATCTCGCCATTCAGGACGCCGTTGCAGCAGCAAATATTCTGTCCGCACCGCTTCAGGAAAACCAAACTTTGGAACCGCACCTCGCTGCAGTCGAAGCACGGCGTCGTTTTCCGACAAAGGCAACACAGAAGCTTCAATTGATGATGCGCAGCGATCGCCGCAAGCGTGAAACGAACCATACCAGACGCGACGGGCCACCTTCGTTTATGCGCCACCTCGCACGCTGGCCGATCCTTGCACATCTGGCGGGCAGGCTGATCGGGGTCGGCTTCCGCCCGGAACACGTCCGAAACAATTAAGCGGAGAGCTTCAGTCCATATCGTCAAGTTCGTCGTGAATACCGGCAACGATCTCCAGCCGCTGTTGCGCCGATTTGCCTGCATGCGAAGCATAGGTCAAAGCGAGAAGCCGAATGGCGCTGCTGACGGCGGTATAAGATGCTCCCAATGCGAAGCTGTCTACATGACAGGGCAGCACGACGCGCGCATAACGCTGCGCCTCCGAAACCGATCCCCGGTCCGTAATGGTCACAATATTCAAACGGCTCGTAGCCGCATAACCAAGAATTTGTTTCAACAATGCCCGATGCGGAGGCAGCGTAATCAGCAACAACACATCTTTCGGGCCAGTCATGGCAAGGTCTTCAGCCCACGAACCCTGATTGATACCAAGGATCATCACGCTGTGACGCAACCTCGAGAACAAGAGCCGCGCATAACGCGCGAACCCTTCCTCGTCGCCTATTCCGACCACCCAGACACGCGGCGCTTCTGCGAGAAGTTCGGCAGCTTCACGCATCTTGTCGGATCGAAGCGCCTCGAATGTTCGGGTTATATTGGCGATCTCCAGATCAAGATGCGCACTGATGGTACGCACCAGCGGCACTTCTTCGTCAACCGTACTTGAATATTCAAAAGGTTCGGTGCGATTGCGCTCCTCACGCGCCTGAAGTTTCACTTCATTGAAATCGGCATAGCCCAGATGCTGAAAGAAACGAGCTGTGGTCGCCTTGGATACGCCAGCCATCTCCGCGATTTCAGTAGCGGAATGTATCAGGATGTCGTCCTCGCGCTCGAGAACGAGTTGCGCGATTTTCTGCTCGCCTGCAGTGAGCTTTGCGTAGCGCTCCTGTATGCGCAGTACCAGACGTGAAGCCATGTGCGTTTATTCCGAATCTCTCTGTGCACTAAAAAAGCTTATCATCGCCTCTTGCAATACTGAAACATTTGTTTCATTGATAATGAAACATTGAAATTCATGGAATCTCCATGGCGTATTCCCGCAGCATACGGCAGCGCATCTGGGATCGGCTGAAAGACGTCGCCCGCCCTGATGCACGCTTCCACTTCAAATTCTCGGAATTCATACCGGACTTTGAAGGTGTAGAGGTAGCTACCGATCGCTTGCTGGCGGTCGAAGGGATTGCGAAAGCCAAACTGGTTTTTGTGACGCCAGATAATTCCATGATCGAGTTGCGCCGTCGCCTGATCATGTCGGGTACACCATTCATCATGCCGACCTACGGCATGCAGCGCGGCTTTCTCCTGCTGGAACCGGGATCCGTTCCCCCGGGGTTGGAGAAAGCCGCAGCCTGGCTTGACGGTATGGAACATTTCGGTCGATCGGTCAGTCTCGAAGACCTGACTCATATCGGCCGTTTTGATGTCATTGCGACTGGCGCATCCGCTGTTTCCATCGATGGAGTCCGCTTTGGCAAAGGCCATGCGTTCTTCGATCTGGAGTGGGGCATGTTCACAGATCTGGGTCTTGCCGACGAGCAGTCTTTGATCGCAGCAGCCGTTCACGACGTACAGATCGTGGAGGAGCGCCTCAACGTATCGGAGAACGATATTGCTCTCGATTTCATTGCCACGCCCAGCCGCCTGATTGAGATAACACGTAACCGTCGCAGGCCGCGCGGTATTCGCTGGAACGACGTTTCAGCCGAAGAAATCCAGTCCATCCCGCCGCTGCGTGAGCTTGCGCGCATGCGCGGCATTGCCTGACAGTTCAGCACCAAAAGGAAAATTCAATGAATATTGCCCTGGATCGCCGCCGTTTTCTCGGACTTATGGGCGCCGCAGCCGCTCTGCCAGCTATGAGCCGTTTTGCCTCGGCGGATGCACCGTTCAACTTTCAGGCCTCCTGGATCAATGACGCAGAATTCAGCGGTTATTTCATTGCAGTCGACAAGGGCTTCTATCGCGAAGAAGGCCTCAACCTGAACTATATCTCCGGTGGCCCCGACGTCATCCCGGAAAGCACGATCATCGCGGGCAAGGCCGACCTGACCCTCACCACTCCTGACACGACGATCAAGGCAATCGTCGAACAGGGGGCGCCTTTCAAGATCATCGGCGCCCAGTATCAGAAGAACCCTATCGGCATTATTTCGCTCGCCAAAAACCCGATCAGGGAGCCAAAGGACCTGATTGGCAAGACGCTGGCTGTGCCGCCGGTCAATGTCATCTCGGTCGAAGCCATGCTGAAGATTTCGGGCATCGAACCTTCTCAGGTCAACATCGTTCCTTACGCCTATGATCCAACGCCGCTCATCAAGGGTGAAATCGACGCTTCGCTCGACTTTACGACCAATGTTCCTTTCACCATCAAGCAGGCAGGCGAAGAGGCCGTTTCCTTCCTGCTCTATGATTTCGGCTTTACGATCTTCAACGATACGGTTGTCGTGACGGAAGAAACACTCAAAGCAAAGCGCAAGGATCTCGTTGCTTTCCTTCGAGCAAGCCGCAAGGGCTGGAATGAAAACCTCAAGGACCCGGCAGCCTACCCACCAAAATTTGCCGACAACTGGTTCAAGGGTACGGGCAGGTCGATTGAAAATGAAATCTATTTCAACACCGCCCAGAAGCCGCTGATCGAGTCGCCGAACGGTGTATTCTCCATGAGCGAAGAAGCCATCGAGAACACGATCAAGGCGCTCGGTACGATTGGCATCGCCGCCAAGCGCGATCATTTCGACACTACGCTTCTTGAAGAGATTTGATGCCTGAGATGTCCGGGATCAAGCTTGAAAATGTGACGCGCTCTTTTTCGGGGCGCGGCACGGATGTAATTGCATTATCCGATGTCTCGCTCGCATGCCCGACCGGCTCGTTCACTGCACTTATCGGGCCGTCCGGCTGTGGCAAGTCGACTATGTTGCGACTGGCACTCGGCCTCGACCAACCCGACAGCGGCTCGATTTCGGTCATGGGCAAAAGCCCTGCAGAAGCAGCAAAGGCCGGACTGACCGGTGTGGCTTTTCAGGATGCGGCGCTCATGCCCTGGCGCAGTGTCGAAGACAATATTGCATTGCCGCTGGATGTACTTGGCCAGTCTCGCTCCGCAAAGGCTGAGCGGATTGCCGAATTGATCGCCCTTGTTGGCCTCAAGGGCTTCGAGAAGGCACTTCCAGGTGAGCTTTCAGGTGGCATGCGCCAGCGTGTGGCAATTGCCCGCTCCCTGGTCACCGATCCGCGCGTTCTGTTTCTCGACGAGCCTTTCGGCGCGCTTGACCAGATATTGCGCCGCCAGATGAACATCGAGCTTCAACGCATTTGGCTTGAAAGCAAGGCGACCACCCTGCTCGTTACCCATGGCATAGACGAGGCGGTTTTCCTCGCCGACCGGATCGTGGTGATGCACAGTCGCCCCGGACGCGTCGCGCAGATCATCGATATTCCGCTGGAACGCCCACGCAGCCCCGAAATATTCAGCACATCGCAATTCCATGCGCTGGAGGACGCTGTCGCGGAGGCTCTGCATGGCTGACATGAAGCCATCAAACCATTTCTCTACCTTGCGCAACTGGGTCATCCTCATTGCAGCCTGGGAGATATGCGGCCGCTTTTCCCTGATCTCAGGTGGAGCCTTGCCGGCACCTTCGGCAATTCTGGCCCGCCTGTGGATCGACCGAGCCGATTATCCAGCCCACATACTGGCCACGCTTCAGGGCGCAGGTTCTGGCTTTGTCATTGGCAACCTTGTTGCCGTTGCTGCAGGCATTCTGTTCGCTCTCTTTCCGGCTGCCGCGAAACTGGGACGTGGCGTCAACATCGCGATTTTTGCACTGCCTCCAATTGCCATCTCGCCTATTCTGGTGCTGACTTTCTCAGGAATGACGCCGCGTATCACGCTGGCGGCACTCGGTTGTTATTTCATCACCATGGCCGCTACCGTGACCGGCATCAGCCAGACAGACCGCCGCATGGTGGATATTGTTCGTGCCTATGGCGGCAGCCGATGGAAAGTGCTGCGTCTGGCGCAATTGCGATCCGCCCTGCCGTCAATCCTTGCCGGTCTGCGAATTGCGGCTCCGAATGCAGTTCTGGGCTCCATTCTGGCCGAGTTTGGTGGCGGCGGACGCTTTGGTCTCGGCGCCTATCTGATCGGCTCTCTCGGGAGAGCTGAACCGACCCGGCTCTGGGGTATCGGTTTGTGTGCTACCTTGCTTGCAGGATTGGCCTATGCGCTCTTTTCCATCCTTGCAAAAATGCTGACCGGCAGCACCAAGGCCATCACCGTCCCAGCCAACGCTCCGAACGCTACCCCGCGCAGCTCGCGTGGTTTGAATTTTATTCTCGTCATTTGTTCGATCGCGCTTCCATTCGTCTTGTGGTGGCTACTGCTTGTGGCCATGGGAACACCGGCCATGATTGCCAAAACGCCGACCGGACTGTTCGACTATCTGTTCCTCGCTCCATCGGCAGCTCCCGCGCAGGCAAAATTGCTGACGGCGCTTTCGCAGACTTTGCCGCTTACCTTTCTGGGCATGGCAGCAGGCATCCTCTTCGCCTTTGCACTCGCTATCGCCTCCGTCGCCAAACCTGCCATCGTGCGCGGCTTCATGCCTGTCGCTCTTGTCACGCAGACGATGCCGCTCGTCGCCCTGACGCCCCTGCTCGTTTTGTTGTTGGGACGCGGACCGTCCGTCATCCTCTGGATCACGGTGTCGGTCACATTCTTCCCTGCCTTCGTGACCATGGCGCAGGGTATGGCACTGGTTCCTCGTGCGGCGCTGGACGTGCCCCGCGCCTATGGTGCGAGCATCTGGACACAAATCCGTCTGGTATCCGTACCCGCCTCGCTGCCCTATCTCTTCGCTGCCATTCGCCTTGCCGTACCCCGCGCTTTGCTTGGAGTCATGATTGCCGAATGGCTGGCCACGGGTACGGG
Organism: Brucella tritici; assembly: GCF_008932285.1. Taxonomy (NCBI): domain Bacteria; kingdom Pseudomonadati; phylum Pseudomonadota; class Alphaproteobacteria; order Hyphomicrobiales; family Brucellaceae; genus Brucella; species Brucella tritici. The sequence continues at coordinate 789,228 of NZ_WBVY01000002.1, read as the reverse complement.
GCTCGGAAACCTTCTCAACCAGTCACGCGGATATCTCGACTACGGCATGATCTGGGCCGTTGCGGTGGTGTCCGTCATGCTGTCCGTCTTTTTCTATCAAATCGTAGCCCTCTGCGAGCGTCAGGTGCTCGCACGCCGAGGCATGAGCCCGGCAGACTAAAATGCAAGGAGTTCCCATGGAAATCACCGATCACAAAGCTTCCGTTCGCGAACGTGTGTGGAGCGAGTTGCGCAAGGTCGCTGTCCCGGATAGCCGTTTCCATTTCGACTTTGGCGAGTTCATCGCGGATTTCGAAGGTGGAGAGGATGCGGTAGCCCGTCTGACAAGCCATCGCTATTATCAGAATGCAGATTTCATCTTCATCACGCCAGATAATTGTCTCGACCGCCTGCGTCTTCAAGCTTTGAAAGACGGTAAGACCGTTCTGATAACCACATATTCGATCAAGCGCGGCTTCTGGGTTCTCGATCCGAAGTTGATTTCGCCGGACTATTATCTTTATGCCTCGACGCTCGACGGCATGGAGCGTGTAGGACAGCCGGTAACGCTGAAAGATATCTCGGCCATGCCGGTCGTCGACTACATGGTTACCGGCACCGGCGCGATCAATCTCGAAGGGGTCCGTTTTGGTAAAGGACATGGTTTCTTCGATGCCGAATGGGGCATGCTTTACCGTCTGGGCCGCATCACCGCCGCAACGCCAGCAGCGGCGGTCGTGCATGATTGTCAGGTTCTGAGTGAAAAGCTGACGCCGGATGTCTACGATACAGTTGCGGACGTGATTTTCACCCCCACCCGCACAATCGAGGTGAAGGACCCGCACAAGCCAACCTGCGGCATCATCTGGGATCGTCTCGACCCTGTCATGTACGAAACGATCCCTCCGCTTCAGGAACTGAAGGCCATGGGGCTATAGACAACGTCCCTCCGAAACCTCAAAAAGCCGGATGCATTTATCGCGTCCGGCTTTTTCCTTACATGCCAATCACGAGCTTCAGCGCAATTGACCACATCGTTACGGCAATGATGCCTTCCAGAATACGCCACGAAGATGGGCGGGCAAAAATCGGGCGCAGCCAGCGGGCACCAAAGCCAAGCGAAAAGAAGAACACGAAAGACGCCGTGATCGCACCTGCGGCAAACGATGTTTCCAAACCTGGAAACTGCGTGGAGATCGTTCCGAGAAGGACGACAGTATCCAGATAGACATGCGGATTGAGCCATGTCAGCGCCAGACAGGTTGCAAGCGTCTTGGTGAGACTCACGGATGCCCCGTTCGCAGTGGCCAGAACAGCCGACGAGGTAAAAGCGGAATAGAGGCTGCGCGCACCATACCAGATCAGAAAAGCCGCTCCGCCATATCGCATAATGGGATCAAGCGCAGGCATGATGGCAGCGATCTTCTGGAAGCTTGTGACGCCGATCAGGATCAGGATGGCATCCGATACGGCACAAGCAAGGCTTACAGCAAACACATGTTCATCGCGCAGCCCTTGCCGCAGGACAAAGGCGTTCTGTGCACCGATGGCAACAATGAGAGTGAGGCCCATGGTAAGGCCGGTTACATAGACTGAAGGATTCATAAATGGTCGCCATCTGGGGTCAATTGGCACTTGGATACTGGAAGTTAGGGAGTTAGAATAGTTAAACTTTATAACTTCAATTTAGGAATTCTAATGATCGACTATTCCGCCTTGAGAGCAGTGGCGATGGTAGTTCAGACAGGCAGTTTTGAGAAAGCCGCACGGGCATTGAACGTGACCCCGTCAGCGATCTCACAACGTGTCAAACATCTCGAGGAGCGGCTTGGTGCCGTGCTCATCGAGCGAGGTTCTCCTTGCATGGCCACAGAGAAAGGCGACTGGCTATGCCGGCATATCGAACAAGTGGGCATGCTTGAACGCGAACTTCTGGCGGAATTGCCTGGATTGTCCGGCAGCGAGAATACTGCACAGCGCGTAACGCTTCATATAGCGACCAATGCCGATAGTCTCGGCACGTGGTTTCTGAAAGCGATTTCGCATTTCGGCACGTCATCGGAGTATCTCTTCAACATTGCGGTAGACGATCAGGATCATACTGCCGAATGGCTGCGGCGCGGACGCGTCGTTGCTGCCGTAACCTCCCTGTCCAAACCGGTTCAGGGCTGCCGTCTGACGCCGCTTGGTATTCTCCAATATCGCGCCACGGCATCACCAGATTTCGTCGCTCGCCACTTTCCCGGTGGAATAACCCGCGATGCTATCGCCAGGGCCCCGGCTCTGACATTCAACCAGAAGGACAGATTGCAGGATCAGTGGGTGCGCGCTGCCCTCAGAGCCGACATAGCATGCCCGACACATTGGCTTCCCTCGACACAGGCTTTTGTCGATGCAAGCCTATCAGGCATGGGGTGGGGGATGAACCCGATGCAGTTGGTGGGTGACCATTTGCAATCAGGCAGGCTCATCGAATTGATCCCGGACACACCGTTGGATATTCCTTTATTCTGGCAGGTCAACCGCCTTGTGGCTGACAGGCTTGCAAGCCTGTCACAGGCGGTTTTGACGACGGCACGACAGGAGCTTGCCCCCATCTCAAACAAATGAGGCAAGCCATCAATTCCAAAAATCACATTGAAACAATGGGATAGAGAAGGATTTTCTTCACTGATCCTGTCAATCACCATCTGTTTTCTTGAACGTGAACAGCGATTGAGCGATGCATGATGAATGAAGCTCCTGTTCCTCATCGCGGCGCTGATCGCCCTTGTCTTCCTCGGCTGCTATTTGCAGATGTTTTTTGCCGTGCCATAAAAGCGGCACCCCTGGTCCGCCTGCCTAAGCCCAGGAGCTGGAGCACTCAATAAAGCTGAGCCTTACAAGAAAAAAGGCAGGATCAATGATCCTGCCCTGTTTGTGCAACGCCTGCTGCCTCCTCACAGACCCTGACATGCTCTGCCAGTGCCTCGAGTTGCAAGAAAGCGCTTATGGTACAGATATCCCGCTTCTGAAACTTTGGAAGTTCCTGAAGCTCCTTCAATCTGGTGAGAAGTGCACCGCGGTTCATGGTTTTTCCCTCCATCTTTTTCGGCTATCCGCAAATTTGGTACTAATCAGGCTGCCCGCACCTTCGCTTTCGTCTTCAACGGAAGTTCGATATCGACTTCGAGCGTCGACATCTGATCGCCCCGATCCATTTTCACGCTAACCTTGTCGCGATCAATCTGGATATGTTTGGCGATAACGGCGAGAATTTCCTCTCGCAATACCGCAACAAGATCAGAATGTTCGTGTGACGCCCTTTCATGGGCAAGCAGAACCTGCAACCGTTCGCGCGCTTGCGGCGCGGAAGCAGGCTTGCTGAAGAAACGAAACAGGCTCATGCCGCTCTCCTTCCGAAAAGTTTACCCAGAAGGCCGCGCTTTTCGGATGGAACAGTCATCGGCACTTCTTCACCGGCGAGGCGGCGGGCTGCGTCGAGATAAGCCAATGCAGGCGCACTGCGCTGATCGGCAAGCGTTACGGGCGAACCAATATTGGATGCCCGCAGAACATCCTGGCTTTCCGGAATAATACCCAGAAGCGGGATGGACAGAATTTCGAGAACGTCATCGACCTTCAGCATGTCACCGCGCTCGGCGCGCACCGGGTCATAGCGGGTCAGCAGGAGATGCTTTTCCACGCGTTCGCCACGCTCGGCCTTGAGTGTCTTGGCATCCAGCAAACCGATGATACGGTCGGAATCGCGCACGGACGACACTTCAGGATTCGTGACGACCACAGCCATATCCGCATGACGCATGGCGAGCGTGGCACCGCGTTCGATCCCGGCAGGGCTGTCGCAAATGATCCAGTCGAACTCTTTCTTGAGATCTTCCATGACGCGGTCGACGCCATCGGTGGTCAGGTTATCCTTGTCGCGCGTCTGTGAGGCAGGCAGCAGATACAGTGTCTCAAGGCGCTTATCGCGGATCAAAGCCTGTGGAAGCTTCGCGTCACCCTGAATGACATTGACCAGATCGAACACGACGCGGCGTTCTGCGCCCATGACGAGGTCGAGGTTACGCAGACCGACATCGAAATCGATAACGACAGTCTTCTCGCCGCGTTGTGCCAGCGCAGCACCGATTGCAGCGGTTGATGTCGTTTTGCCAACGCCACCCTTACCGGAAGTTACAACAATCACTTTTGCCATATTTGTCTCCTGTATCTCCCGCGCGCCTCCAGAGCATTCGTTACCCGGGCTATGAAGTGCTCTGCTTTTCTTTTACGACACTCAAAAGTGCCTTAAATCCTATTGGAATCTGCTTCTCTCAAAGCTTCTCAACTCTGAGGGCAATGCTAAATCAGCGTTTCTGCCATCATATAATCGCCGTCGAGCCAGAGCTGGACCGCCTGTCCACGCAACCGGCTCTCCATGTCTTCGGCCGTCTTGTAGAGGCCGTCGATGGCAACGAGTTCTGCTTCCATCTTGCGGCAGAAAATGCGCGCATCGGCATTTCCGGCTGTTCCAGCCATTGCACGACCGCGCAACGCGCCATAAACGTGGATCGAACCACCTGCCACCACTTCAGCACCGGACGCTACAGAGCCAACAATCGTTACATCACCGTCCGGAAAATAGACCGACTGGCCAGACCGAACCGGCTCGGTGACGACCATCGACGGAACAGCCTTGACAAGTTGCACCGACGCGGAGGCAACCGGTGCACGCTCCTGAGGTTTCGGCTCTGTGATCTCCGGGTCGAAATCTGCTGCAGGCTGCCCACCACGCATTGCGGGCGGCATACCTGGGCCCAACAGAGAGGGCCGCGCATTTTCAAACCCCGTAATCCAGACGCCACGTTTAACCAGATCCTCAAGCAACTGAACCAATTGGGGACGCTCAATCGAAACATTCTCCAGATCGAGAACGATCGGGCGATTCAGAAAGAACCCCACTGAACGGGCTGCAAGATCGTCCAGCTTGTCGAGCCAGCCATCGAGCGGCAGTTCAGGCGAGAGTACCAGCGCAAGAAAGGACCTCCCTTTCAAGCGGATTGGACGAGACTGTGTTAGCACTTGATTCATCTTGGTTAAAAAACGGTTTATCCGGTCTATATGCGCAATGGTTAACAGATGGTTAATTTCTGAAGCCCAAATAGTTCCAACTGCGGGAGCAGCCGGTCCCTTTTTGACGATCAGAACATAACTATCAGCGGGCATTAAAGTGCTGCGCGTCCTTATGGGAGCACGCAGGACACTCCAAGCTATTGAAACTACACATCACGCTTTCCGAAAAGCGATTCCGAGTTTCGGACTGATGCGGTAGCCATCGGACACGGAACGCAACATTGTGCCCGATTGAACAGCCAAAGGCACTTCCAGCTCGAAAGCGACTCAGCCTATTCTTAATTATAAACGGACAATCGGATTGATTATTGCGGTTTCTTAGCCCATCCACAGAAGACGTTGCAAAAATATAAAATTAAATTCCGATCAAATGTGACGCTGCGTAATGTATTATATTTTTATAATATATTTTTATTTAGCCATAAATCGAGAATATCTTACACTGAGCGGAACTCGATAAAAATCTATCCGATTCTTTTTAAATCATATTTCTTCTAATTAGTAGACACTTGCAGATCAGCTGGATCATTTTCTGATATTGTCAGCGCTTCATCAAGAATTGCATGAACAATATGCGCCATGAAAAACCTTCAGGCGGCCCATCAGCCGACCTGGTCGATGCAACGAGTGAGTATAACTCAGCGAAGCAACAGCGATCTTTCTGATCGTTGTCTTTTCTCTACGAATGCCGTCCTCGTCAGTAGGAATGATCCCTGACTGACGCACGGAATATAGATTGTTTGGAAGGTTCCGCTCAAAGGAACCGCCTCGCGTTTGGGCGGGGGGCTTAGGGGCGCGAGGCGGGCGAGCTCTCAGGAGTGCACGCACAGGGAAAATGGAACGTTAGCTCCGATTCTGGAATTAACAATACGTTCCAACCTGAAAAATTACGTGAGCAGAGTATAGAAAAGCCCACAACGCCTGGGAGGAAGAGAGCGTTGTGGGCTTAATCTGTAAGCGCGATTGGGAGGAGGAGTATCGCGCTTGAGGTCCGGTTCTTGGGAGGAGGAGTGAACCGGACGCATTTTTAATAGCCTGCCCAGCCGATCCACTCAATCAACAAGCTTGCATTGCTGATATGCACTTTCAACAGACCCAAAATGAAAACCGCCTCGCAGCGAATGAACGCGCTGAGGCGGCATATCTCCCTCGAAAGCCCCCAATCGAAGAAGATGGAGGAACTTACTCATAGCTTTGACAAAAATAAATAGACAATCTGCACACGCACTTGAAAATCTGGTGAACAATATCAGCCAATGGTTGAAGATTCTTGCTTCAAAAAACTTTTCCGCGTCTTCAGCCGCTCGATTAAACACTGTTCAAGATCGGATATAGTTCAGTCGTGCAGTGTGATCAAAATGCTCTTAAGCCGGTTAGAATCTGAATGAGTATCAATCAAATATCTTACACTAATTTCAGTATTTTCTGAAAATCCTAGAGTTCTATTAGGGGGTTGCTTTCTTCACGAGCGCGGTTATTGTTCCTCTCACTTGGAGGAGGGAGTACCGCCCCAGCGCGCTAGACCGCTGCGGGGCGGTTTCTTTTTTAGCTACCCAAAAATGCATATCTGCATTGCAGCGTTGCCCCTTGTAAGCAGCGGCCCTTATTCCTATTTTGGTCTTGTTCGGTTTTACTCCTCCTCCCAAAAACCGAACCCAAAGCGCGATACTCCTCCTCCCAATCGCGCTTTATAGATCCGCCCACTGCACACTCCTCCTCCCAGTGCAGTGGGCGTTCTCTTTTCTGAAACTCGTCACCCATATAAAAAATTGAACCCAATCGGACGGCCCCGTGGCTATTTCAGTAGTTTTAAGGGTTTGCAGATAATTTCTGCACGGGATGCACCAGGGAGCGGGGTTCCATGTTCTTCAGCACGACCTTCAAATCGGCCAGACTATCGCTGCTATGCGCGCCTTTGTTCTGGCTGGGTTTTGTTCTGGTTCTGCTGATCGCGCTTCTGTCATTCAGGCTCAATGCCCCTATTGGGCCGATGTATTGGGACAGCTATATCTATTTCGATGCAGCCCAGCGCATAAGAATGGGCCAAATTCCAAGCGTTGATTTTTCCACACCTGTCGGACCACTTGGCTATTATCTTTTTGCATGGGGGCACGCCCTGTTCCCGCAGGCGCAACCGCTTTTGCTCGTTCAATGGTCAATATTGGCCGTTGCAGCCCCTCTGATGGCATGGGTACTGGCAGAGATTCGCCCCCACAATCGAACAACCGGGTTTCTGATCCTTGTTCCATTTCTGGTTTTCGCAATCTTTCCAGCCAATACACAGAGCTTTTACCCCTATCCCGGGCTGGATGGGTTTGGCATTTATAACCGCCATACATCGCTTCTGCTCTACGTGCTGATGTGCGGACTGCTATTTATGCGCAACGGCACAAAGCTCGCGCTCTTTTGCGCGGCAGTGATGCTCACCCTGCTTGTGATGAAGGTGACTGGCTTCCTTGCAGGCGGGCTGTTCGGACTTGCAGCACTTCTCGCTGGGCGAATCTCAACCCGCAACGTTCTGCTGGCCGCTGCCGCTACCGCAGCATTTCTGCTTGCCCTTGAACTGCACAATGGGATTATCAGCGGATATATTCGCGATATTGCTACATTGGTCACACTGAACGAAGAAGCCCTGCTCCCGCGTTTCCTGACCGTCATATCCTTGAAGCTGGACGTTATTCTACCGACAGTAATCTTTGTTCTGGCCCTTTTCTGGAATGAACAGTGCCAGTCCAGTGAACAGAATCGCTTCTTCGACCGGAGCTCTGTCTGGCTCACCATTGGACTTCTGGGCGGCATCATCCTTGAAACGCAGAACACCGGAAGTCAGGAGTTCATATTCCTTTGGCCCATCCTACTTCTGATCTTTCAGCGGATCAAAGCCGTCCCCGAGAAGCTCAAAATCGCCTTCGTCTTGCTCGCTGCCTTCTGTGTCATTCCGACATTTACCAAGGTTGTGCACCGTACCCTGCGCGCCGTTGCCGTAGCTCCAACTTATGTAGAACCGTCTTTGCCGGAACTGAAAAATCTCGGGCAGGTCCTAACCCGGCCCGACTTCCTGCAGCGGGCAGAGCTTTTCGAAACCCATTACCCGGAAAACAATACAGCCTATGACGCGCTGGCAGCACAAGGCCAGCTACCTAGCTGGCAGCTTTATTCGGAAATCGATTTCCAGGTGTACTGGCTCGTTTCTGCAAACCAGGTGGTAAAGGATCTGAAATCCTTCGAGACCCAGAAGAATCTTCACTTGCAAAGCATCATGTCGCTCGACTTCGTCAATCCATTTGCGTGGATATTGGATCGCGATGCGACACGGCATATCCAGATCGGCGCCGATCCCTTCCGCACAGTCCCGGCGTTATCCAAGGAAACGAAAGCTGCCGTAGAAGCAACCGACGGCATATTGCGCCCGAAATGTCCAACAACGACCAATCGGCTTGCCTTGCAGAAAATATATGCCGAAGCGCTACAGGATCGTGCCGTCGTCGCTTTGAACCCCTGTTGGGATTTGCTGCTTCGTCCCGGTCTCATTCCTTAATCAGAAACGGCTCATTTGATCTGAGCCTTGACGAAATCCCGCACAATCCGGACGATGCCGCGTGAAAGTACCTCATCCAGTGCTTGGATGAATGCGTCCACATGCTCGCGCCCGCAGATCAGCGGTGGCTCAAGACGGATGACGTTTCGATTATACTCGGTAAAGGCGACGAGCACCCCATGATCGCGCAGCAGATGACTGCCGATAAAACCTGGAAGCGAACCTTTCAGCTTTTCGTCTAACATAGCCAGGACAGGTCGCAGCACGACCGGCATGGTCTGTGAGAAATCATGGAACTCCAGCCCCACCATCATCCCCTTCCCGCGCACATCTTTCAAAAGCGCAGGATAGCGGCTTTGCAGTTCATCCAGACGATCCAGAAGATATTCTCCAACATCGGCTGCGTTATCGATCAGATGCTCGTCGTAGAGCACGTTCAATGCTTCAATCGACGTGACGCAGGCTTCGCCAATCCCGCCAAAAGTCGCCATCGCATGGATCATCGCCGTCTTGGGCGTACCATAGGCCTTCATATAGATATCGCGGCGCGCGATCATAGCGGCCATTGCCGTCTTTCCGCCGCCCAGCGACTTCGCCAGGGCGGTGACGTCCGGTATGACGCCATAGTGCTCGAAAGCATAAAACTTCCCGGTTCGTCCCAACCCACATTGTACTTCATCGGCAACCCAGATCACACCATACTGGTCGCAAAGGCTTCGCAACTTCTGCCAGAACTCAGCATCAGCCTGAATGATGCCGCCGCCGCCCTGCACCGTTTCAAGCACAATCACCCCTATCTCGGGGTCAGAGCGAAACGCATTTTCAATGGCTGCTATGTCACCGAAGGGAACCCGAACGGTGTTATCGACCAGCTTGAATTCGCCTCGATAGAGCCCGCCATCCGTTATGGACAAAACCCCCTTGGTCTTGCCGTGGAACGAATTTTCCGCATAGACGATCTTGGGCTTTTTCGGACCGGCGGCGCGTTCAGCAACCTTAATCGCGGCTTCCATCGCTTCCGAGCCAGAAGACCCCAGAAACACCATATCGAGATCGCCCGGCGAGCAAGCCGCAATGTCATAAGCAAGAGCGGCCGCATATTGCGACATGAAGGCGATTGCAATCTCGTGGCGCATTTCTTCCTGAAATTGACGCCGTGCTTCGAGAATACGCGGGTGATTATGGCCAAAAGCCAGCGATCCGAACCCGCCGAAAAAATCGAGAATAGCGCGCCCATTCTGATCATAATAATACATGCCTTCAGCACGCTCGATCTTCACCTTGTGAAAGCCGAGCAGCTTCATGAAGTGAAGCTGGCCCGGATTGAGGTGAGTGGTAAACAGCTCCGTCATCCGCGGCAGATCGAGCGCTTTCGCCTCGGCAACCGTCAACAGCTTCGGCTTTGGCGTTGTGTTCGTCTTGTTCATTTCTGCCTCTATGCCGTTTCGGAAGCCCGCACATCCGATGATGCCGCGCCGATTTTCTTGCGATATTCGCTGTAAGCCGCGATCAGCATATCCTCATCACGATATTGCGGTATCCAGCCAAGCTCGCGCTCGCCCTTCGAAACATCCAGAACGCACATTTCATCGGCAATCAGATATTGCTCCGGGTCCATGATCGGCATGTTCATCCAGTCGAGCAGGCCTAGCGTGCGTTTCACCGCCCAGGCGGGTGTTGGCAACAAAATGGATTTTGATCCTGCATGACGGATCAGGTCACCGAGCAGTTTGCGGACGGGAGGCGGATTGAGCGAGCCGAGATTATAGACCTCGTTTGGAACGCCAGCCTTGAAAGCAGCACGTGCTGCCTCCGCACAATCAAACACAGAAATAAACTGATAGGGATTCCTGCCCGAGCCAATCATCGGCACTGGCAGGTTGTTATCAATCAGCTTGAACAGTTTTTCCAGAATACCGAGACGGCCAGGTCCAATGATAAGACGAGGACGAAACAGGGAGATATTCATACCCCGTGCGCGCCATTCAACAGCGAGTTCTTCGGTTTTCAGTTTGGACAAGCCATACTCACCAAGCGGCTTGCACGGGTGGTCTTCTTTCTGCGGCCAGACATAGGTGTGCCCGTAAACCATATCGGTGGTGAAATGGACGAGCTTGTTCGCACCCGCCGCATCCATTGCCTTGATGATATTTTCCGTCCCGTAATAATTGACGGGAAAGAAGAAGTCGTGCCGCTTCGCCCGGACCTGAATTGGCGAAAGCATCTTGGCGGACAGGTTGTAGACCATGTCGTCTGCACGGATACCAAGCCTGCGGATTGCTTCGGGATCGGTTACATCGGTCGCAATGAAAGCAGCATCGGCATAGTGCGGCAGATCGCTTTTCACGATATCCGCGACAATGACTTCATGGCCATCGGCAAGGAGTTTCGGAGCGAGATAACGACCAACAAATCCATCGCCGCCGAAGATTATATGTCTCATCGTGCCCCCCGTTTAACTATGTGTCTGCTGGTTTATATTGGCTTCCGCCGGCGGTTCGGATGACTTGCCGCTTTGTGCGATCAGCACTGTCCCGATGCAGATGAATGCGATACCTGCGATCTTGTAGGCACCCAGTTCCTCCTTGAACAAAAGCCAGGCGAACAGGGCGACCGCGACATAGGCAAGGCTGAGGAACGGATAGGCAAACGAAAGATCGACTTTCGACAGCACGTAAAGATGTGACGCCATCGAGATCACGAAGGTCAGCAAACCGGCAAAAATCCAGGGATTGAAGACAATCTGGAACATGCGCTGGATCAATGTTTCGGCAGAAAAGCTGATTGGTCCGAGCGTCAGCATACCATATTTCAGCATCAACTGCGCGGCGGCATTGGTCATGACCGTGAACAGGATGAAGGGAATATATTTCATCACGTTTCCTAACCTGCTGCACCGAGCATCAATGCCGTGCGGCGCCAGAAATTGGAGTTGAAAGCCTTGTCGCGAAAAGCTTCGAAAGCGCGCCAACGCGGATAACTTGCAGCAAAAACTTCCGCGCTCATCCTGTGATCCTTATACGGATTGACCCGACCGCCGGCCTCCACGGTTATCCGGTCCAGACGATCCAACAGTTCCAGCGTTTTGCCGCCACGATTGGGGAAATCCATCGTCAGCGTATATCCCGGCATCGGAAATGACATGAGGCCAGGAGATTTCACTGAGCCGAAACGCTTGAGCACAGTCAGGAAAGAGACCTGTCCCGCAACACGGCTTGCCTCCAGCATCGCAGGAATAATCGTTCGGGCCGCGTCGAACGGAATGATACTTTGATGCTGGTAAAGCCCTGCCGGACCGTAAAGCCTGTTCCAGTTTCTGACGCCGTCGAGTGGATAGAAGAAGCTTTGATACGACACTCTACGCGCTGTCTTCAGTTGCTTCTTGCGCTGGAAATAGGCCGCATTGAAAAGCACCAGACTTGACTTGTTCAAAAGCGAGAATGGCAATTCAAACGGTACTCCAAACCGCCCGGCGGGCGAAAAAGAGCCATTCGGCGCAGCCACATGATTACCAACTATCAACAGGCCCCGGCCATCGGAGAGCTGATCCACCCAGGCAACAGCATATTCATTTTCATGATCCGCCACCTCGGCCATATCAAAATATGCACCAAGATCGCGGAAAGGCCGAACCTTCTCTTCGACGTCGAGACCGCCCACCCGCATGAGCCGGATCGTTGAGCGAAGAATTAATCCAGTCAGCCCCATTCCGCCGATTGTCGCCCGGAACAGGTCAATATTTTCCGCATCGGAACATCTGTAATGGACACCGTCCGAGCGAAGCAGTTCCACCCCCTCAACATGACACCCGAAACTACCCCGCCGGTGATGGTTTTTGCCATGCACGTCATTGGCGATGGCGCCGCCGAGCGTCACAAACTGGGTGCCCGGTGTGACAGGCAGGAAATAACCATATGGGCCAATATGGGCGATGATCTCACTCAAAAGCACGCCACTCTCAGCCGTCAGCAATCCCTTATCGCGATCGAAGTGCAGTATCTTTTTTTGCGCCTGCATGGGCACAAGGAAGCCCGCATCATTATGGCAGCTATCGCCGTAGGAGCGACCATTTCCGAACGGCAACAAGCTCGCATCGCCGGGCAAGGCTCGCGTGAAATCAGTTTCCAACCTCTCCAGCGGAAGGTATTGCCGTTTTCGCCGGTCAATGCGGCCAAAACTGTCGAAGTATCGTTCCATCAGCGCATACCAGCCACAAGAAGCAGCACCGCACCAAGCGCGATGACAACCTGACTGCGCCAATCCCTGGCAATGAAGAGCACTGGATCGTCATCCATGTCGCCCCGATGCGCCAATATCCACACACGCACATTGATATAGAGTACGATCGGACCAAGCGGCCATATCAGCCAGGGATAGGTGTAAAGCGTCTTGACGGCATCGCTATTGATATAAAGCGCCAGAACCAGTGCTGCGGTAAATGCAGCCGCAACCCCACACTGCCCAACAATATCGCGATCTTCAGGGCGGTAGCCTCGCCCCAAAATCCGGTCCTTTTCTGTCACTGTAGCGCCCTGCAACTCGACATAACGTTTCACCAGCGCCAGAGAAAGAAAGAAGAACATGGCAAATGCCATCAGCCAGAACGACGGCGGAATATAGGAAGCCGCCGACCCTCCCAAAAGCCGCAGGCTGTAAAGCCCTGCGAGGCAAATCACATCTCCCAACAACATGCGTTTCAAGGCGAAGGTATAGGCGGTCGTGAAAGCCAGATAGGTGACAATTGCGAGCGTAAAGGCGGACGGGAGGAAGAAGCAGACGAAAGCCGTCAGAACCAATAACAGCGCCGCAACGCCTAGACCAAAAGGAATGGATATCTGTCCGCGTGCAAAAGGTCGCTGATTTTTTCGCGCATGTCTTCGATCCACCGGAAGATCAACAATGTCATTGACGATATAGATCGCAGATGCCGTAGCAGAGAAGGCGATGAATGCCAGACAAGACGCAGTCAACACGTCGGGTTTCAATATGTCATGCGCCAGAATGGCCGGCACAAAGACAAGCAGGTTCTTCAGCCACTGATGAACACGCAGCATACGAACATAGGTTCTAATAGTCGGTTTCTCACCACTGAAAAGTTTGCAGCCAGTCCGTTGCTGGAAATGTGCCGCCGCGTGATCGGGCGCGACAACGATCGCCTGTCGGGCTGCATCGAAAACCGGCAGGTCATCACGATCATTTCCGGCATAGTCAAACCCCTGTCGTTCATAGTGTTCGACAAGCAGATTGGCCTTGCGTTCCGCCGAAAGATTGGTCGTGTCGGAGGTCGAATAGATGGCGCTGAAAATCCCAAGCTCGGACGCAACGGCCTTGGCCATCGGTTCTGCCGCTGCTGTTGCCAGCACCAAAGTTCGTCCCGATGCGTGTTCGCTGCGCAGAAACTCCAGAAACTCGGTTCGATAGGGAAGTCGCGATGCATCGAGCGTAATGCGTTCGGCCACCTGCCGCTTGAGATAGGCCTTACCCGAGAACAGCCAAACCGGCAGCATGAAGACGAACAGGATGTTCTTCTTCAAAAGAAGAAAAATGCCCTCCCACAGCAGATCGGTCGAAACCAGCGTTCCGTCCAGATCGACTGCCAGCGGCACATCCTTGCTGTTCTGCCCCCGCGTGTCCATTTTCAGCCCTTTTTTCGCTCAGGCGTGAATGCGGTTCGATCAACCTTTTTCGCCTAAGCCCCCTGTCGTAAAGGGATAGAGGCAGAAACCAAATGAAAAATGAATTTTTTCGATACAATCAATAATTGATTAGCTGAATACAATTTCTGCTTAAAATTTTCTCAATAGCCAAGTTACGACATAATGCTAACGGTCTGCATCACTCATGTGTCGCAAAACGAGACCGCAACGTCAACGCCTTCTCCATCACGGAAGGTTTCGGCGCCGGTGTCACGCGGCGCCGAAATGCCATCAGAAACTCCAGTCTTCATCCTCGGTCGCAACCGCCTTGCCAATGACGTAAGACGAGCCGGAACCGGAGAAGAAATCGTGGTTTTCGTCTGCATTCGGTGAAAGAGCGGACAGGATCGCCGGATTGACCTTGCACGCCTCCGCCGGAAAGAGTGCCTCATAGCCAAGGTTCATGAGGGCCTTGTTGGCGTTGTAGTGCAGGAACTTCTTGACGTCTTCGGTCAGGCCTACGCCGTCGTAGAGCGCTTCCGTGTAACGAACCTCATTGTCGTAAAGTTCCAGCAGAAGCTCAAAAGCAAAATCCTTGATCGTCTGCTTCTGCTCTTCGTTCAGCCGCTCCAGTCCACGCTGGAATTTATAACCAATGTAATAGCCATGCACGGCTTCATCCCGAATGATGAGCCGGATAAGATCGGCCGTATTCGTCAGCTTTGCCCGGCTCGACCAGTACATGGGCAGATAGAAGCCAGAATAGAACAAAAAGCTTTCCAGAAAGACGCTGGCGATCTTCTTTTTCAGCGGATCATCCGCGCGATACTGGTCCAGGATCAGGACAGACTTGCGCTGTAGAAACTCGTTTTCCTCCGACCAACGATAGGCATCGTCAACATCCGGCGTCAGGCACAGCGTCGAGAAAATCGACGAATAAGAGCGCGCGTGAACTGCTTCCATGAAGGAGATGTTGGACAGCACTGCCTCTTCATGCGGCGTCACGGCATCATCCATCAGCTTCACGGCACCGACCGCGTTCTGGATCGTATCGAGCAGCGTCAGCCCGGTGAAAACGCGGATCGTCAGCTGCTTTTCCTGCGGTTTCAGCGTCTCCCATGACTGAATGTCATTGGAAAGCGGCACTTTCTCCGGCAGCCAGAAATTGCCGGTCAGACGGTTCCAGACCTCAAGGTCTTTCTCATCTTCGATCCGGTTCCAGTTGATGGCGCGCACGGCTGCAGGCTTCGGGTTCTTGGTCTTCACTTGAATATTCATGGTCATCACCAGTGGTCAGAGGGCGCAGGAAACGCAGCCCTGCACTTCCGTGCCGGAAAGCGCCATCTGGCGCAGGCGAATGTAATAGATAGTCTTGATGCCCTTCTTCCACGCGTAGATCTGCGCACGGTTGATGTCGCGGGTAGTTGCCGTATCGCGGAAGAACAATGTCAGAGACAGGCCCTGATCGACGTGCTGCGTCGCCGCCGCGTAAGTGTCGATGATCTTTTCCGGCCCTATCTCATAAGCATCCTGATAATAGTCGAGATTGTCATTGGTCATGAAAGCTGCCGGATAGTAGACGCGGCCGATCTTTCCTTCCTTGCGTATCTCGATCTTCGACACGATCGGATGGATCGAGGAGGTCGAATGATTGATGTAGGAGATCGATCCGGTCGGCGGCACGGCCTGAAGGTTCTGGTTATAAAGCCCGCCCTCCATCACCGCATTTTTCAGGTCGCGCCAGTCGTCCTGCGACGGGATCGCAATGCCAGCTTTTTCGAAGATTTCGCGAACCTTTTCCGTCGCCGGTTCCCAAAGCTGCTCGGTATATTTGTCAAAATATTCACCCGATGCATATTTGGATTTCTCGAAACCCTTGAACGACTTCCCCGTTTCCACCGCAATCAGGTTCGATGCGCGGATCGCATGATAGGTCACCGTATAGAAATAGATATTCGTGAAATCGACACCTTCATCGGAACCGTAGTAAATCCGCTCGCGGGCGAGATAACCATGCAAATTCATCTGGCCGAGACCGATGGCATGGCTTTCATCATTCCCTCGGGCGACTGACGGCACGGAACCGATATGGCTCATATCGGAAACTGCAGTCAGGGCGCGGATGGAGGTCTCGATGGTCTTGCCGAAATCTGACGAGTCCATCGCCGATGCAATGTTGAGCGAACCCAGATTGCACGAAATATCCTTGCCGAGATAATCATAGGAAAGGTCCTCGCCGAAGATGCTCGCCTCGCTCACCTGCAGGATTTCCGAACAGAGATTGCTCATGGTGATGCGCCCATCAATCGGATTGGCGCGATTCACCGTGTCCTCGAACATGATATAGGGATAGCCGGACTCGAACTGGATTTCCGCCAGCACCTGAAAGAACTCGCGTGCATTGATCTTCTTCTTGGCAATACGCGCGTCGTCGACCATTTCCCGATATTTTTCGGTGACCGAAATCTCGGTCAATGGAACGCCGTAAACCCGCTCCACATCGTAGGGCGAGAAGAGGTACATATCCTCGTTGTTCTTCGCGAGTTCGAAGGTAATGTCTGGAATGACCACACCAAGCGACAAGGTTTTAATGCGGATTTTCTCGTCGGCGTTTTCACGCTTCGTATCAAGAAAACGCATGATATCCGGGTGGTGTGCGTGCAGATAGACAGCGCCGGCGCCTTGCCGCGCGCCAAGCTGATTAGCGTAGGAAAAGGAATCCTCAAGAAGCTTCATCACCGGAATGATGCCGGATGACTGGTTCTGGATTTGCTTGATGGGAGCACCCGCCTCGCGAATATTGGTGAGGCTCAAGGCCACCCCGCCGCCCCGCTTCGACAATTGCAGAGCCGAGTTGATGGAGCGGCCGATGGACTCCATATTGTCCTCGACACGCAGCAGAAAACACGAGACGAGCTCGCCGCGCTGTTTCTTTCCCGCATTGAGGAATGTAGGCGTCGCAGGCTGATAGCGGCCTGAAATGATCTCATCAACGAGATCGCGCGCAAGCTGCTCATTGCCGCGCGCCAGCGCCAGCGCCACCATACAGACGCGATCCTCATAGCGCTCGAGATAGCGCTTTCCGTCGAAGGTCTTCAGCGTATAGCTGGTGTAATATTTGAATGCGCCAAGAAAGGTCGGAAACCGGAATTTCTTCGCATAGGCTTCGTCGAAAAGATCGCGCACGAAATTGAAGGAATACTGGTCCAGTACTTCCTGTTCGTAATAGCCTTCGGCCACCAGATAATCGAGCTTTTCCCGCAAGTTATGGAAAAAGACGGTGTTCTGGTTCACGTGCTGGAGGAAATACTGGCGTGCAGCCTGCCGGTCTCGATCAAGCTGGATTTTTCCCTCGTCATCGTAAAGGTTCAGCATCGCGTTGAGCGCGTGATAATCCAGCCCGTCCGAGGATTTTGCCGGTTTGCTGCTGTTGGAAGTCGCCGCTTGAGGCGCATCCTGCGCCACTGGTCGTGCCTCGCGCTCTCGGATCAAGGTCGTGTCTGCCGTGTCCAAAATCGTTCCATCCCGTTTTTGACATTGCCAATGTCCTCATCGGTTCCCAGAAGCTCGAAGCGGTAGAGATAGGGAACCTGACATTTGGCGGAGATAATGTTGCCGGCGATACAGAAAGCCTCGCCGAAATTGCTGTTTCCCGCGGCAATCACGCCGCGGATGAAAGAGCGGTTGCTCTCATCGTTGAGGAAGCGGATCACAGGTTTGGGGACAGCGCCCTTGGAGCCGCCGCCGCCATATGTGGGCGTCACGAGCACGAATGGCTCGCGCACCTGCAATCCGCCTGAACCGTCCATCGGGATACGGTTCGACCGCATTCCAAGCCGCTCGACAAACCGGTGTGTATTTTCCGACCGGCTGGAGAAATAGACGATCAGGCTCATGTGACCATAGCCCTCAGGCGAGAGCGCTGATCATATCGGGCCGGAAGCCCGCCCAATGGGATTCACCTGCCACAACCACCGGCACCTGGCGATAACCCATGCCCTGAACGAGATGGAAAGCATCGGCATCGGCAGAGATATCGATGACCTCATATTCGATGCCTTGGCGGTCGAGGGCGCGTGTGGTGGCGGTGCACTGAACGCAGGCGGGTTTGCTATAAACTGTAACGTTCATTTTTTCCTCACTGGAGCATGTCTCCCAAAAGTGGTAACCGGTTTTGCGGCTAAGACATGCATAAAAACAAAGGGATAGAGTATTCCCAACGGTTCGGTTTAAACTGGAATACTCTCGATAGGAGACGCAAAGAGCCGTTCGCACATCGCAAGATGCGCGTCGAAAGACATGAGATACGGGACCGGCCGGTCGCAATAACAAGCAGCCTGACCGCAACAAACTATACCTCGAAGGGAGGACCGGAACCGAAACTGAATATACTGGACATGGACTTCACCCCGAAGCTATGAGCGGGAAGTTCGGGACAGCAATCTGCAAGGCAATAGTTTGCCACACATAATTGCGCGCCAACCGGACACCCCGCCCGTGGACGTTTTCGTTCAAGGCAGGTCTCCTGGCTCACGGATCAACGTCCTGTCCGCCTTCCCAGCCAAAGCCAGTGACATGATGAACAGAACTCTCCGCTTACAGTTGCGGGGGCAGCTCCGGCATTGCCCCATCCATCATGGATGAAACGCACCGGATTCCCGTCTTAGCTTTCGACCCAACGAATCGAAAGAACCTAGAACACTATATATAGTAGTCGAAGTTAAAAACCCGTCAACGGATAGTTGGCGGCAAACGTAAAATTAACGGGCCATTATGTGAGCCCTGTGAATAGCAGGGATTATCGCTGTTTATTTTGCGGGTTTGATCGGTTTCGGTCTGAATTCCGGCTTGATGGCCTTGAGGGCCATGCGATCCACCAGCGCGGGAGCGACAAGTTTCAACCAGCGCCCGAATCGCATCTGGGGCGTCATCAACACTTCACGCTTGCGTGCCCGCACACCTTCCAGCATCAGTCGTACGGCTTCTTCGACCGGCATCATGTCATCTTCACGGACACCGCTCGTTCCAAGAGTGCCACCGCTTGCACTATAGCCCACTTTTCGAATGTCGGTTTTGACGACGCCCGGATAGACGATGGTGACCGATATCCCGCTTGGTTCCAGTTCTGCACGAAGCGCCTCACAGAAACCCGAAAGAGCGAACTTCGTTCCGCTATAGGCCGTACGCCCCGGCACGCCGATCAATCCGGCAACAGATGAGACAGCCACGATACGTCCCTTGCTGGCGGCAAGATGCGGAAGTGCGGCATGAATGGGCCAGACGCTACCCCAGTAATTCAACTCCATCAGATCATGCATCCAGTTGAGATCGTCCGGCGTGATTTCGGCAAAATTGGCGTGAGCCGACATGCCGGCATTTACGATCAACGTGTCGATGCGACCGAAAGCAGAAACAGTCTTATCAATCAAAGCGATGCAGGCTGCACGAACTTTCACATCGGTCGGCACCACCAGCACGGAGCTGCCCAGTTGCCGCAACTCGGTGGCCAGATTTTCCAGCTTTTCCACATTGCGCGCAGCTAGCACAAGAGCAGCATTGGCGCGGTCACGCCGGACAATCTGCCGTGCAGTTTCTGCGCCGATTCCTTCCGATGCTCCCGTTATGATCGTCACATCCATGCGAGGCCCTCCCTGCCTGTCGATCAGATGACAGGCAAGGTACAGGCAGGGCAATCCGTGCGTCTAGTGATTTAGACCTTGCGCGATAGAATAGCAGCAAGAGCGAGACCGCCGATCAGCGATATGTGCTCCAGCGCCACCGTCATATCCCGGAAAGCTTCTTTTCCTTCGTTTGCCCAGAACGGGTGCGCAACGGGAATGGTCAGGATCGTAAAGACGGCAAGAGCACCACAAGCCAGCCAGGTTCCGCGATTGAAGATGATCATCAGTGATCCGCCAATCTGCAAAAGCAGGGTTGCGCTGTTGAACAGCCAGCCCGGATGAAGACCAAAGCTTTCCATTTCCGCAGCATGGGCGCCGAAGTCGAAGAACTTGGCCAGCCCACTCGACCAGAAAACGAAGGTAAGGACCACCCGCGCCAGCAAAAGACCGACACGGGAATCTAGGATGTTGGCGATGAAACGCGGCATCGGTCAGTCCTTTCCGCCGGCGATACGGATAACCTTGGACGCGACCGCCACGGCAATTACTGGCGCGAGCGCGAATATCACCGACAGCCAGAGCGAGGCATTTGCCGCACCCTCCACACCGCCCGGCACGGCAATACCGGCAAAATTGGCAACCATCCCCGCGCAAGCCGTCCCGAAGGCTATGGCGAAGAGCTGTACGGTCGTCATTCCACCCGCTGCGAGATCCTGCTCGGTCGGGGGAGCGCTCTGATAGACGCGGGTAACGAGGCTGGGCCAGGCAAGGCCGATCCCGAAACCGATCAGGATGAGCCCAAGGCAGACGGGCGCGAGCAGCGACCAGTTGCCGCTGCCATGGATCGGGAGAAATATGGCGAGCAGGACAAGACCGGCAAGCGCGAGAACAGGTCCGGCAACAACAAGCCTGTCGCCCCCCTTCTCCTGCCATCTGGAACTGAGGAAGGATGCCACCGTCCAGCCGATTGCCATAAGTGCCGCCAGATATCCCGCCCAGAGCGGAGACTGGCCATGCAGGTGCTGCAGCAGATAAGGCACGTAAATTTCGGGCTGCATGCTGAGCATCAAAAGCGCGATCGTAAGGTAAAGAGCACCCAGCGGCGTCGACAGGCTGAACGAGCGGCGCGGCAGGAGACGTGCCTTGGCGTCGCGATCCACGACTGCAATGATGGCGATCATGAATATCGCAGCCCCCAGACCGACGACCTTCCATAGCGTTTCCTGTGACAGGCTCCCCGCTGAAACCGCAAGGACAGCGCCGGTCAGGAGGATGAGTTGAAGAACCGGAATGGAAACGCGCTCGTTTCTATCCCAGCTTGAGCGCGGCAAAGTCGCGAATGCCACCACAGCGAAAAGACCCGATACCGGCAGCAACCACCAGAAAGCGGCGCGCCATGCGCCATATTCGGCAAAGATGCCGCCAATCGCCGGACCGATCAGCGTTGCCACGCCGAACATAGCGGAAATAAGACCGATGGCCCGGCCCCACAGGCGCTCCGGCAACACGACACGGGTGAGACCATAGGCGAGCGCGTAAAGAAATCCGCCACCGAGGCCTTGCACGCTCCGCCCCGCCAGCATGACCGGCATGTTGATGGCCAGAGATGAGATCAGTGTGCCGGCTGCGAACAGCAGGGTCGCCACGACATAGGCGCCTCTTGGACCGGCACTTTTCAGCAGCCGCGCGGTGAGTGCAGCCCCCAGAATGGAGGCAACGACGAACAAGGTCGTCGCCCAGGCATAGAAATCCATGCCGCCAATGTCCTGCACCACGCTCGGCATGACTGTAGTCGCGATATACATATTGACCGCATGGAGAGTGACCCCTCCGGCCAAAGCCAGGGCATAGAGGCCATTTTTACCGCTTAGAAGCTCCCCCCAGCCAGCAGGCGCATGTCCCGCAATCCCCGCTGGTGTTGTTTCTTCGATCGAACTTTGCACTGTCGGCCTCCGTGAACTGAATTGTTGCCGACGGGTTTATAGGACCTCAACTTTGGTTGAGGTCAATAGGCTATTTCCACTGGAAACGGGGGCTTTTGACCGGTGCGAAATGTGGCGTCGAACACAGCAAGATCGCCGCAGCGAATGAGCGCCGCAGCGTCGGAAAGGTTCGTCCCAGATGCATGGAAGTCAGATGAGATTGCCCGGCTTGACCATCAATCTTCGGGGACCAGCGCCTTGCTGACCGAGGATGTCGTCCGGATTTCGCAACGGGCATTCGGACAGCGAGAGACAACCGCAGCCGATGCAACTCGTTATCTGGTCACGAAGCTGCATCAGACTGTCGATGCGTTCCTGAAGCATGTCTTTCCAGGCTTCCGAAAAACGTCTCCAGTCCTCCGCTGTCGGCACGTGGTCGTGGGGAAGGTCTTCCAGCGCTTCACGAATGATCGCAAGCGGAATGCCCGCGCGTTGCGCGATCTTGATAATGGCAATGCGGCGCAGCACGGCACGGTGATAGCGGCGCTGGTTGCCCTCTGTGCGCCAGCCCTCGATGAGTCCCTTGGTTTCATAGAAATGGACCGTAGATACCGCCACGCCGGCGCGTCGGGAAACGTCACCAACCGTCAGGCTTTTCTTGAGACCTGAATGTTCCATCTCGTCAAACTCGATCATGCCGAATGTGTAGGCCGCAGCCCCGCACAATTGCAAGTCACGTCATAAATCCGCATCATGTCTCAACGCGCGATAATTGCGGCGTGCCCATAACAACGGGCGCGAATGCAGCGGCAGATCGGTATTCGTTACCAGCCCAGCAAAAAGCGTGTGATCCGCCATTGGAACGCTGCCCGCCAGTTCGCAGTCAATGGCGGCCGAAGCCCCGAAAAGACGCGGCCTGCCAGACGGCCATTCGCCCCACACACCAATGAGAAATCTCTGCGCGTGGAGAACCTTCCCCGCGAAGGCATCGCCGATCATCTCCTGCCCTTCCGCGAGCATGGCGAGCGAGAAGCCGCCATCAGAAAGGATCGCGGTTGCCAGCGCGCTGTCGCTTTTCACCGAAACCAAAACCATGGGCGGCTCGGCGGAAAGCGACAACACCGCTGTCACCGTGCGACCGTGGGCTTCACCGGCATCGCATGCGGTCACCACGGACACTGTTGCGGCCATCCGCGACATCGCATCCGCGAACTCTCGCTTCGAAACGGCGCCGATTGCGTCGCGGTCTATATGCAGCACGTTTCTGTTCATCATGTCAGGCAACCTTCGGCTTCTGTCCCTGATAGCGCCGGTCGGAAAACGCCCCGCAGCGCTTCCGACCGGCCATGGCCTCACGTCGGGATGTCCGTTCGGCCATATCGGTTCCAAACAGCTATTCGGAATGCTGTTTCAGATAGGCGATCATGTTTTCGAGATCTTTTTCCCTGGTCAGCCCGGCAAAAGCCATCCAGGTGCCCTTCACCATGGCCTGCGGCTTCCTGAGAAAAGCCTTCAACTCCTCGTCATTCCAGACCAACCCCTCGGCAGCCGCCTTGCGCATCGCATCCGAATAGGGATAGCCCGGATAGGAGGCGGCCTTGCGGCCCACCACGCCTTTCAGTGATTGTCCGCGTTTGCTTTCGTCGGCATCCGCCGTGTGGCAGACGGAGCATCGCTTGAAGAGTTTTTCCCCGGCCGCAGCATCTGCCCCTTCACCAGAGGCGGCTGTCGAAACAAGAAGGACAGTGGAAAAAGCAAGGGGAACAAGAAGAAGCGACAAGCGCATGGACGATACTCCAGATGATCGGCCATGCTTCTCTAGTTCCTCAACCTTGGTTGAGGTCAAGAGCAAATCTCGTCTGCTTCCTCATTTTTTAGACACCGCTCGTGGAAAAATTCGCAGCAGCGCTCAACACAGCCCGTATCGACGCGGTTGCGATATCGTCGTCGATCCCGACGCCGAAAACTTTCCGTCCATCATGCGTACGGCATTCGATGTAAGCCGCAGCCTGCGCGTAGGTGCCCTTTTTCAATGAATGTTCGTGATAGTCGACGATTTCCAGATCGATATCGCAACCGGCCTGCAATGCCGCGACCGCACTTGATATCAAACCATTGCCGCGCCCGGTTATTGCGATTTCCTGCCCGCGATGCCGAATGCGCCCGGCGAAGACACGCGCCTCTCCGCTCCGTGCGGGCCTGCTTTCCTTGTAGTTCAGCAGCTCGAAATCGGCATTCTCTTCCAGATGATAGACATCACGGAACAGCGACCAGATCATTTCGGCGGTGGTTTCCTTGCCGGTATCATCGGCGAATGCCTGCACGCGACGGCTGAAATCGATTTGCAGCGGGCGCGGCAGTTTCAGCCCCCGGTCCTGCTCCAGCACCCATGCCACGCCGCCCTTGCCCGACTGGCTGTTGACGCGGATGACGGCTTCATAGCTTTCACCAATATCTTTCGGATCAATGGGCAGATAGGGCATTTCCCATATGCCGTCATTGCGGCTTTGATGCGCGGCAAAACCCTTGCGGATCGCATCCTGATGCGAGCCGGAAAAAGCTGTATGGACCAGTTCGCCAGCATAGGGGTGGCGCGGATGAACCGGCAAGTCATTGCAATGTTCGACCGTTCGCACGACGGAGCGCATCTCCGGGAAATAAAGCTTCGGGTCGATGCCCTGCGTATAGAAATTGAGCGCCAGCGTAACGAGATCGACATTGCCGGTGCGCTCGCCATTGCCGAACAGGCAACCCTCGACGCGATCAGCGCCTGCCAGCAAGGCCTGTTCCGTGGCGGCCACCGCCGTCCCCCGGTCATTGTGCGGATGCACGCTTATAATGACGCTGTCACGGCGCGACAGGTTGCGGCAGAACCATTCGATCTGGTCCGCATAGACATTCGGCATTGCCACTTCGACCGTAGCCGGCAGGTTGAGGATCGCCTTGTTTTCGGGCGTTGGCTGCCAGACATCCAGAACACGTTCGCAGATTTCCAGCGCGAAATCAGGCTCGGTAAAACAGAAGGTTTCCGGCGAATATTCGAAAGTCCAGCGTGTCTCTGGTTGTTTCCGGCTTTCTTCCAGCATGGCGGTTACCCCACTGACAGCCAGATCGATGATCTCGTCCTTTTCCATGTTGAACACCACGCGACGAAACAGCGGCGCGGTTGCATTATAAAGATGAACGATGGCCTGACGCGCACCGCGCAGGGATTCGAAAGTGCGCGCGATGAGGTCAGCGCGCGACTGAGTGAGCACCTGAATGGTCACATCGTCGGGTATGAGTTCCTCTTCGATCAGCCGACGAACAAAGTTGAACTCCGTCTGCGAAGCGGAAGGAAACGCAACCTCGATTTCCTTGAAACCGATTTCCAGAAGCATGCGATAGAAACGCATTTTCTTCTCGCCGTTCATCGGGTCGGCGAGCGCCTGATTGCCGTCGCGCAGGTCCGTCGAGACCCAGCGCGGCGGCTGCGTCAGCTGTCGGTTCGGCCACTGGCGATCCGGCAATTCGATCGGAGATATGAAAGGACGGTATTTGCTATCCGGGTTTTGCATCATGACAATAGTTCCTTCGGCTGCGGAGCAGCGGCTGCGACAATTGGGAAAGGGGATTGACGTCGGGTTACGACCGCCGAGATGCCATCAGGCCCAGCGGTCGCCGGTAAGTCGAAGGAGAAGAAGCGAAAAAGCCAGGCGTGCGCCGCCAGCCGGAGCGTTCAACTCCGTTGAAACAAGTGTCTTGTGGCTGGCGCAAGTGGACACTGCGGGGCTCTCTTAAAAATGGCTTCTCCACTCCATCATATGTGAATGGATATTGGCATTCCTGCGCTTTAAGGCCATTATTGAGCGTAAAAGGGTCAATCCATGTCACTGAATTATCCAGCGCCCCTTGCACTCGCCATATCCGCCATCGCGCAGGACGATGCATCCTATGCAGGGCCACCGCACCGTCACCGCGATGCGCAATTGATCTATGCGCGGTCCGGCGTGGTAACCGTTGCAACCGAAAACGGGAGCTGGGTCGTTCCTCCCAATCGCGCCGTGTGGGTGCCGCCGATGGTGGAGCACGCAGCCCGCAGCCACGGACCTGTTCAGTTTCGTACGATCTTTATCCACCCGGATGCCGCTCGATCCCTCCCCTCATCTTGCGGCGTGGTGGAAGTTTCTTCCTTGCTGCGCGAACTGATCCTACGTCTTGTGCAATTGCAGGACCGGCCAGCTACTCCCTTCGCTCAACGTGTCTGCGAATTGCTGTTGGAGGAACTAACTTTTCTGCCCGCCGAACCCCTCAGTCTGTCCGTGCCATCGGATCACCGGCTCCGCACCCTTTGCCAGACGCTGCAAGCGGAACCCGATACGGAGTTATCGCTCGATGCTGCCGCCTCGCGGACGGGAATGAGCAGGCGCAGTTTCATGCGTCATTTCGAGCGTGAAACCGGCATGACCTACGGTCGCTGGCGGCAGCAGGCCCGCTTGCTTGCTGCATTGCCTGCGCTTGCCGCAGGCGTGCCTGTCGTGACCGTGGCGCTGGATTGCGGATACCAAAGCGCAAGCGCTTTCGCCGCAACGTTCAAGCGCAGCCTCGGACGAAGCCCCGCAAGTTATTTCGAGTGAAATGTTCACAGAACAGCCTGATGGTACTCGCCAAGAACGACAATATTTTCAATCGCTTATTGCTCCGGGGCGTGCACGGATGAGCTTTCCAACATGGATTTCAGCGTCTTGGGCGAATGGAGAAATTGACAGTCCGGCTTCTTATCCTGTATCGATCATTCAGTTTTGAACATTGTTCAATATATTGAACAAATGAAAGGTTTCTCCCAAGGCTTTTCTTTCAGAACTGCCAGTGCATCGGCTGCATCGAAAAATTGCGGGAGCGCTTCTTTTCCCAAAACAGGAGCGTTTCCTGGATAAGCTCAGCGTAGTGTGCCGGTGAGGAGATGAGAGACCTCCGCGCTGATGATGGTAGTAAGGGTGGAATGATGACAACAGAGATCAAGCCATTTTCGTTCGATACTGTCGGCTCGATGCTCGTCGAATGGAGCGCTGCGAAGCGCCTCGGCGAAATCCTCGGCGAACGGTTTTCCGAACGCAATATTCTGATCGTGACGGACAAAGGCCTGTACAAGGCAGGCGTTCTCGACCATGCACTGGCATCGTTGGAGAAAGCTGGTTTCGGTATCAGCGTTTTCGATGACGTGGTGGCCGATCCACCGGAATCCGTGCTGTTTGCCTGCGTCGAGCAAGCAAAGGCTACTGGTTGCGACATCGTGCTCGGTTTGGGCGGCGGTTCGTCCATGGATATCGCCAAGCTCGCAGCAGTGCTGCTTGTCTCCGAACAGGAGCTCTCCGAACTGTATGGTATCGGCAAGGTGCAGGGCAGCCGTCTTCCGCTGATCCAAATCCCGACCACAGCTGGAACCGGATCTGAAGTCACGAACATCACCATTCTGACGACCGGTGAAACCACGAAGATGGGCGTCGTTGCCCGTCAGCTCTACGCCGATTTCGTTATTCTCGATGCAGAACTGACCTGCGGCCTGCCTGCCCTGCATACAGCCGCAACCGGCATTGACGCCATGGTCCACGCAATCGAGGCCTATACAAGCCGGATCAAGAAAAACCCACTGTCCGACGCATTTGCACGCGAAGCGCTGAAGCTTCTTTCGGCCAATCTGATCGCCGCTTGCGAAAACGGCAATGATCGTCATGCCCGTGAGGCTATGCTACTCGGCGCGAATTATGCCGGTCAGGCTTTCTCCAACTCGCCCGTCGGCGCTGTTCACGCATTGGCTTATCCGCTTGGCGGCCACTACCATGTGCCGCATGGCCTTTCCAATGCGCTGATGCTGGGGCCTGTGCTGCGTTACAACATGGCG
Source organism: Brucella tritici (assembly GCF_008932285.1). Classification (NCBI taxonomy): domain Bacteria; kingdom Pseudomonadati; phylum Pseudomonadota; class Alphaproteobacteria; order Hyphomicrobiales; family Brucellaceae; genus Brucella; species Brucella tritici. The sequence goes on along the minus strand of NZ_WBVY01000002.1, from coordinate 761,536 downwards.
GGCGCTGCCACGCTTTACGCAGAACTCGCCGATCTGCTGCTGGAGAAATCCGAAGGCATGACGGAAGAGCGTTCTGCGGCATTCGTCACCTATATGGAAGAGCTGATGAACAAGTCCGGCGCACCATGCCGCCTGCGTGATGTCGGCGTGGCGGAAGACAGCCTCGAAACGCTGGCACGCGATGCGATGCTGCAGACACGGCTTCTGGGCAACAACCCGGTCGATGTGACCGAGGCCGACGCCCTGGCGCTTTACCGCGCAGCTTTCTGAGCGCGAGCATTTCCAGCAAAAGTGCGAAGCGGTTTTGCGTTGGATAATGCGACACAGCAAATCTTTAGTGCGGTTCCGACGGCTCTGATTTAACCGGAACTGCTCTGCCACAACGACCTGAAGGTTGAGGACCGCAGAAGCGTGCTGATAGCCGCTTCCGCGCAGCCTTTCCTATGTCCCGGAAATAAATTGAGCACTGAACGCATCGACGGTCAGGAGCAGCCCTATTGGCCTGCCGGACCGTTCAAAATTCGCTTGCCTTTTGTCCATTACAAATTCGAGTGGCCTGACTATTGCCAGGGCTTCTCATGTGCGCCGTCGACCTGTCGGCGATCTCACTCATGGCGGAGCTTCTTGGAATGCCCTTCGAAGTCGCGCTTGCCGTGGTGGTGCTGAACGGGCTGTTCTATCTCACCCACCATCTGCTCGGCGACCCGGTCGTTCCCGGCTGGATCACGCCTGCCGTCCCGCTCATCATGGCCTATTGCTCGACCTTTCCCGAAGGCCCGGAACGCATACACGCGCTTGTGTCCTTCCAGATGATGCTGGGGCTCTTGCCCATCTTCATCGGCGCAGCCGGCATCGCAAACAGGGTGATCGCCGCGATCCCGCAAGCAATCAAATCAGGCATCATCATCGGCGCCGGTTTTTCGGCTGTCATTTCAGTATTCAAGATCGGCGGAAATTTCGACACGTTTCCGTTCACGATTTCGATTGCCATCGGCCTTTGCTTTTACCTGATGTTCTCGCTGCAGTTTAACCGCCTGTCGCGCAATGGCGACTTTTTCGGCCTTATCGGAAAGCTCGGCGTATTGCCTTGCATCCTGCTTGCCGTGGTGATTACCCCGCTCTTCGGGGAGGCCAAGTGGCCGGAATTCCAGTGGACGATCTCGTCTCCGGATTTCGCGACACTGTGGCGCGAATATACGATCTTCGGCCTCGGCATGCCACCGCTTTCCATGTTCCTCACGGCTCTGCCAACGGTGCTTGCGACCTATATTGTCCTATTCGGCGATGTTCTGAAAACCAAGTCGATTATCGGTGAAGCCCAGCAGCACCGCCCCGACGAGAAGATCGACTACAATCCCAACGGCGCGCACCTCGTTTTCGGCATGCGCAATACGGGAATGTCGATCCTCGGTCCCGATGTGACCACGTGCAGCCCGGTATGGGCGGCAATGCAGGTGGTTATCTGCGAGCGTTTTTCCAAGGGTAAGAAGTCGATGCACTCGATCTTCGGCGGCGCGGGTTCGTTCCGCTGGGGCACCAATACCGGCCTGTTCCTGATGCCGATCGTGACACTTGTCCAGCCGATCCTCGGCGTGGCGCTGACACTCACGCTGCTGATCCAGGGCTATGTCTCGGTGCGTATCGGTGTCATGGAAGCCCGCTCGCAGCGCGACCTCGGCATCGCAGGCATTACGGGCGCAATGCTGGCAACGCGCGGTGCCGGATGGGCTTTCGCCACCGGCGTCGTCCTTTGCCTGTTGATCTATGGCCGGGAATTCTTCCGTGGCGAAGTGGAGCAAACCTTCGTGAAGGACCAGCAGTCCTGATGCATAAACCCTCCCGCATCTTGCGGGAGGGTTTCATTTTCTGGAGATGTTAACTGGCAACAACCTCCGGCAACGGCCTGTCCACGATCATCGCATGATCGAGCACACGTTGCAGATTGGCGGCGTGACGGAAACTCGGTTCCAGTTCCGCACCATCGGCCACAGCACGCGCAAAGCGCTGATAATTGGTCTCCACCGTACCCGCATCGATATCCCGCCAGACCGGAGCTTCAATGTCCTCGCCGATCGAACCGCGCAGGCTTGAGCCAGTGGGTGTGTGCAGGATTTCGAGCGCGCCCTTGTCACCATGGATACGCAGCCGCAGCTCGTTCAGGTGACCTGTCGCCCAGCGGCTGGCATGAATGACACCCAGCGCGCCATTGGCATATTCCGCCATCATGACGAAGCTGTCATTCGCATCGAGCACATATTCACCAATATGGTTGTTCTCGGCCTTCTCGAAAGTCTTGAGGCGAGCCGAGGCACGTTCCACATCGCTGCCAATGGCATAGCTGGCGAAGTCGAGAATATGAATGCCGACATCGCCCAGAACCCCGTTCGAACCGTGCCGGGTCGAAAGGCGCCAGAGCCATTTGCTCTCAGTCTTCCAGTCCCCCCATGTCTTCGAGACCAACCAGCTTTGCAGATAGGACGCCTCGAAGTGGCGCACCTGACCGATCTCTCCCGCCATCACCATTTCACGCGCCTTTTGCAGAGGCGCGACATTGCGATAGGTCAGGTTGACCATGTTGATGACGTTGGCCTGCTCGGCTGCATCCGCCATTTCAGCGGCTTTTTCATAGCTTTCTGCAAGTGGCTTCTCGCAAAAGACATGCTTGCCCGCGCCGACCAGCGCAAGAGTGGTCGGATGGTGGATGGCATCCGGCGTCACATTGGCAACCGCATCGAAGCGGCCCCATTCCAGTGCGTCCTCAAGCCGCGTGAAGCGGTTGTGGATGTCGTGATTTTCGGAGAAGGCATCGACACGCTCCGCCGAAACGTCACATGCGGCAACCACCTCGACGCCCTCGATGGCCTTGAAGGCTTCGGCATGGTTCTTCGCCATGCCGCCTGTTCCCAGAATAAGAAGACGCATCATGCACCTCAACGATAACCGGCTTCGCCTGGCTTGTGCAGTTTGGGTCCGCGCTCGACAATAAGCTCCGGCGCCTTGTCGACCGGAACATTCGGCGCGGTGTGGATGTCTGTCCATGCCGGTTGCGGATTGTAGGCCCATTTGACCGAGTTGCGCAGAACCGTCTGCACATTCGCATCATGATAGGTTGGGTAGGTTTCATGACCGGGGCGGAAATAGAACACATTGCCCGCACCGCGCCGCCAGGTCATGCCGGAGCGGAACACTTCGCCACCCGCGAACCACGAAATGAATACGGTTTCCAGCGGCTCCGGCACGGAGAACTGTTCGCCGTACATTTCCTCATTCTCAAGCACGAAATTCTCGTCCAGCCCCTGCGTGATCGGATGACCGCGATTGACCACCCAGAGCCGCTCGCGCTCACCCGCCTCACGCCATTTGAGCGCGCAGGGCGTACCCATCAGGCGCTTGAAGATCTTCGAGAAATGTCCGGAATGGAGCACGATCAGTCCCATACCTTCAAAAACGCGCTTCGCAACGCGTTCCACAACCTCGTCACTGACGCCACCATGATCCTTGTGGCCCCACCAAACGAGCACGTCGGTCTTGGCGAGACGCTCTTCAGTCAAGCCATGCTCCGGTTCCTGCAAGGTGGCGGTCGTCGCCTCGATTGCGCTATCCTCGTTCAGCGCCCGGGCGATAGTGTTGTGCATGCCGTCCGGATAAACCGAACGCACGGTTTCATTGATCTGCTCGTGAATGTTTTCACCCCAGACGACAGTACGAATAGGCACGAGTATTCTCCTTGCTACGGGCAATCACGGCCCATTTGTCTCATGTATCATCAAGCTTGGGAGGCAAGCGTCAGACGGCGCGGCCCTTTTCATCGAAACGATGAACATTTTTCCCCATCGGGGAAACCGAGAGTGTCTCTCCTGACCTGCGCGCTGCCACGCCGCTTTCGCGGACCACCAGCGGCTCCTCCAGGCCGAGATCGATATAGACATAGGTATCGGAACCGAGGATTTCGGTGTGGATCACCTGACCGGTCCAATGGCCTTCTTCGGAAACGATGGCGAGGTGTTCGGGACGCAAACCCACCGTATGCGCGCCAAAAGGCTCACCATGTTTGCCGGTCAGGAAGTTCATCTTCGGTGATCCTATGAACCCGGCGACGAAAAGCGAATTTGGCTTTTCGTAAAGCTCAAGCGGCGTGCCGATCTGCTCCACGCGTCCGTCGCGCAGCACACAGATGCGGTCGGCCAGCGTCATCGCCTCCACCTGATCGTGCGTTACATAGATCATGGTGGTGTCTTCCATGCTCTGGTGGAGCCTGGCGATCTCAAGCCTTGTAGCCACACGTAGTGCTGCATCGAGGTTGGACAAGGGTTCGTCGAAAAGGAACACTTTCGGATCGCGCACGATGGCGCGGCCAATCGCGACGCGCTGTCGCTGGCCGCCGGAAAGCTGTCGCGGCAGGCGCTCAAGATAGGGCGTCAGCTGCAGCATTTCTGCGGCTTTATGAATGCGGCTCTTGCATTCTTCCTTGCTCTTGCCCGCAAGCTGCATGCCGAAGGCCATGTTCTCATAGACTGTCATATGCGGATAAAGTGCATAGGACTGGAAGACCATCGCGATGCCGCGCTTCGACGGTGCGAAGCTGTTGACCACCTTGCCATCAATAGAGAGGCTGCCTGACGAGATTTCCTCCAAGCCTGCAATGAGGCGTAGTAGCGTGGACTTTCCGCAACCGGATGGGCCAACGAAAACCATGAACTCACCTGGTCGGATATCCATATCCACGCCCTTGATGACCTCGAAGTTACCGAAAGATTTGCGCACATCGCGCAACTGAAGTTCTGCCATGGTTGTACCTAACCCTTTACGCCGCCTGCCGTCAGACCGGACACGATCCGCCGCTGGAAGATAAGCACGAGGATGACGAGAGGAACCGTCACGATGACGGAAGCCGCCATGATGTTGCCCCAGGGGATTTCAAACTGACTGCTGCCGGATAGAAGCGCGATAGCCACAGGCACGGTGCGCTGGCTGCCCGAAGAGGTGAAGGTGAGCGCAAACAGGAATTCGTTCCATGCCGAGATGAAAGCAAGTAATCCGGTCGTCACCAGCGCCGGCCACATCAGCGGCATGAAAACCCGCGTGATGATGACCCATGGCGAGGCGCCATCCACAATGGCCGCTTCCTCGATCTCGACCGGCAGGTCACGCATGAAGGTGGTGAGAACCCAAACCGTGAAAGGTAGCGTGAAGATCATATAGGAGAAGATCAGCGCCAGCGGTGTGTTGAAGATACCGAGAAAACGGATCAGCTCGAACAGCCCCGCCAAAACGGCGATCTGCGGAAACATGGACACTGAAAGAATGGTGAGCAGTAACAGTCCGCGACCACGAAAATTCACACGCGCCAGCGCATAGGCCGCTGTCACCGCCAGCAACAGCGATATCGCCACCACAATCGATGCAACCAACAGCGAATTGCCGAGACTGCGCAGGAAGCTGCCCTGTGTCAGTACACCTGCATAGTTCTCGAGCGAGAAACTGCTTGGCCAGTAATCGACCTGAAAAAGCGCCGTCCCGGATTTGAGGCTGGTAATGATCGCATAATAGAACGGGAACACCGCGATCAAAATGATCAGCGCCACCAGCAGGTAGAAGCCGAGGGTTTTCACATAATGCATCATACTATTCCCCCCTGCTGCCGACATTGACGCGCCCGAAGAACATGTAGAGCACGGTGATGGCCGCAATGATGAGGAACAGCATCGTGGATGCCGCCGCACCATAGGCGAACTTGTCGAAATCGAAGAGATTTTCGCGGGCGAAAACCGACATGGTCTTGGTCTGCGCATTATTCGGCGTCAGCACATAGATCAGGTCGAAGATGCGCAACGCATCCAGCATGCGGAAGATGATCGCCACCATCAGCGCCGGACGGATTAACGGCAGCGTCACCCGCCAGAACACCTTGACCGGATGCACGCCATCGATCTTCGCCGCCTCGTAAATGTCGGATGGCACCATTTGCAGACCGGCCAGAATAAGCAGCGCCATGAAAGGCGTCGTTTTCCAGACATCGACGATCAGGATCGCAATCATCGCTGTGTCGGGATTGGCCGTCCAGGCGATCTTCTGGCTGATGAGGCCGAGATTGAGCAGGATATGATTGAGGATGCCGAACTGGTCATTGAGCATCCAGCCCCACATCTTGGCCGAAACAATCGTCGGGATTGCCCATGGGATCAGGATTACGGCGCGCACGAGCCCACGCCCCCGGAAATTCGCGTTCAGCACCAGAGCGACGATCAATCCGAAAATCGTTTCGAGGCTGACCGACAGAATAGTGAACCGGATCGTGTTCCAGACCGCACCCCACCAGGCGGGATCGGCCAGAAGACCACGGTAGACGGTGCGCCCGCTCTTGAGCGTCACCCACGACAAATAGTTGTTGAAGCCGACGAATTCAGCGGTGCCCAGGCTCGTCAGCGATGCATTGGTGAAACTGAAATAGATGGTCCGCAGCAGCGGCCAGCCAGCCACCAGCGCCAGCACGATCAGCGTGGGTGCGAGAAACACCCACGCCGACCGGATACGCTGCGCGCGCAGATCGGAGTGAAGCCTTTTCCGCAGGCTCCTCGGCGCATCAAGGGAAGTCTCCGTCATGATCCTGCTCCGGGTCATCGGATGAGAAGGGCGTTCGGGTTGCCCGATGGGGGCTTGGGAGGACAACCCGAACGCGGCTTGATCGGTCCCTACCAGCCGGAGCCTTCCAGCTCAGTCAGCTCGACCTCAAGCATTTCGAGATTCTCCGCAGCCGTACCGTTGCCCGAGAGCGTCTTGTGCACGGCAGTCCAGAACTTCGACGAGACTTCGTTATATTTCACCTTCGTCGCAGCCGATGGGCGCGGCACGGCATTCTGGAAGATAGGTTTCCAATTGGCCATGAAAGGCTGCGCTGCAATGACATCCTTGTCATCATAAAGCGTTTGAATGGTTGGCAGACGCGAAATCTCGACGGCCTGCACCTTTTGCACTTCCGGCGATGCGAGATATTTGACCAGCGCGATGGCCGCATCCTGCTTGGTGGAATATTTTGAAACGGCAAGGTTCCAGCCGCCGAGCGTTGAGGATGGCGCATCGCCCTCGGCACCGGCAGGCAGTGGCGCGACGTCGAACTTGCCTTTCACGCCGCTATCGGCACTGTTGCCAAGCGCATAAGCATAGGGCCAGTTACGCATGAAAACGGCATTGCCAGTCTGCCAGACGCCGCGCGATTCCTCTTCCTGATAAGCAAGCGCGCCCTGTGGCGAAATCGAACCGATCCAGCCCTTGGCGCGATCGATCACCGCTGCTGCCTTTTCATTGTTGATGGAGATCGTACCGTCGGCTTCAACGATCTGGCCGCCTCCGGACGACTTCACCCATTCAAGCGCATTGCAGGTCAGGCCCTCATAGGCATTGCCCTGAAACACAAAGCCCCAGAGATCGGACTTTCCCTCGGCCCGCTCCTTGTCCATGATTTCCTTGGCAGTCGCCGTCATCTCATCCCAGGTCTTGGGAACCTGTTTGTTGTATTTTTCGAGGAGATCCTTGCGATAGAAAAGTGCCGGAGCATCGGTATAGAAGGGCAGCGCAACCAGCTTTCCGTTCACGGTCTGTGACGCGATAATGGATGGGAAATGCGCGCCCGTGACATCCTTGGTGGCTTCCGTCAAATCGACGAACTGATCGGATAGCTGCGGCGCCCAGACCACGTCCGTCTGGTAGACGTCGATATCCGCGTTACCTGCCGCGAGCCATAGACGATACTGGCTGAACTGCTCGCTGCTCGATGGCGGCATCGAGACGATATTGACCTTGTTGCCGGTATCCTTCTCGAACTTGACGATCTGCTCCTGCAGAAACTTGATGTTATTGCCCGTTGAATTGGCCGCAATGGAAATCTCCACCGCATGGGCGCTTACCGTCGCCAAGCCAAATGCCGCGCAAGCCGCGAGTATACCTTGGAATGCCTTCATAGTTCCCTCCTCCCATCCATTCTGTAAGCGGTTTGATAAAATCGAAAACGGTTTGGATGAAGAAAAGGTCGCAGAGGACCGCATTTCTGTCAAGCAGCAGATTTTTCACTCTATTCCATCCGACATCTCATCACCCAATATACATCGCAAATTCAATATATTATCATTCATAATCTGTATTTCTTAGCGCTTAAGGGGCATGCTTTCTCAAACGTGCCAAAATGAAAATTGAAACAAACTTGAAATCGGTTTGGATTTCGTGCACCCTATATGTTGCAGCAGTTAAAGAACTCAACCGACCAATTGTTAATCGCAAGGAAGCGGCTATAATCCGCTGCCTTGCCTGCCTGAATAATTCGAAAGCCAAATGAAGCTCCGTGAATTCGCCAAACATCTCGGCCTCTCAGCCACGACCGTCAGCCGGGCGTTGAGCGGCTATCCCGAAGTGGCGGAAAGCACGCGGAAGCGGGTCATGGACGAGGCTGTACGTCTCGGCTACCGGCCTAACGTCAACGCGGTCAGACTGGTTACCGGGCGTGCTGGTGCAATCGGCGTGGTGATGGGCCGCAACAGCGAGTTTCACTTCGCCGAGTTCATGCGCGGCATGGCAGAACGGCTCAGTCAGGATGAAGTCGATATTCTCGTCAGCCCGATTGCAAACAACGGCACCGACGACGAAGTGCAGCTTTGCCGACGTCTGGCCACCAGCCATCGCGTCGATGCCATCATCGTGACGTCTCCAAAGCCCAATGATGAGCGCATCCGCATGCTGCACGAACTGGGCATGCCATTCCTCGTGCACGGACGGTCTGAAACCGATATTCCGCATGCATGGCTCGACATCGACAATGAAGGCGCGGTTTACCGTTCGACTGCCCATCTGCTTGACCTCGGCCACCGTCGCATTGCGATGATAAACGGTCGCTACGGCTTCACCTTCTCGCTTCACCGCGACGAAGGCTACCGGAAGGCGCTCGAAAGCAAAGGCATTGCCTTTGATCCGGAACTTGTCGAGCACGGCGATTTCACGGATGAAATCGGTTACCGTCTTGCGCGCAAACTTCTGGAGCGTAATCCGCGCCCGACAGCGTTTGTTGCCGGTTCCATGATGACTGCGCTTGGCATATACCGGGCCGCACGCTCTTTCGGCCTGACTATCGGCAAGGATATATCCGTCATCGCCCATGATGATGTGATCTCGTTCCTGAGCGCTGACAATATGGTGCCATCCCTGACTGCAACCCGGTCGTCGATGCGAGCAGCGGGAAAACGCTGCGCCGATCTCCTGATGGATATACTCGACGGGCGCGCACCAAACGATATTCATGAATTATGGCCCGTCGAACTGATCCTGAGGGAGTCCGCGACCCGCGTGCCCGAATGGGCTTAGGAATATCCAAAATTTAACGCGATTTGTCAGATTCACGCCACTGGTGTAGATTTGTCGTGCAACGCGGAATTGGTTCAGCACGCAGAAATGCGCCCCCGAAACCAAACCGCGTTGCATGCGGTTTATATCGGAGTAAAAATTGCGCAGTGAACAATCTATTCTTCAAATTTCCATAGCGGTTACTATTCTTGTTGCTGGTTTCGGCGTCGTTTTCGGCCTGTTATCCGGCTCATTTTCTATCGTATTCGATGGCGTTTACATGCTGGCTGATGCTGCGATGAGTGGGCTCGCGCTCCTCGTCTCGCGACTCATCGCCCTTTCTGCCTTACCGGAACAGCCACGCGGAAAATTGCGCGATCGCTTCACAATGGGCTTCTGGCATCTCGAACCGATGGTACTTGGCCTCAATGGCATGATGCTTACCGGCGTTGCGATCTACGCGCTCATCAACGCAGTCGGCAGCCTGATGGATGGTGGACGCGATCTCGAATTCAGCTACGCGATTTTCTATGCCGTCATTGCCCTGATTGCGTGTCTCGGCATGGCATTCCTTGAAATGCGTGCAAACCGAACCTTGAAATCAGATTTCGTCGCACTTGATGCCAAGGCCTGGATCATGTCCGGCGGCATAACTGCGGCACTTCTGATCGCCTTTTCGGTCGGCTATGCCATTGAAGGAACAGAACTCGGCTGGCTGACGCCTTATATCGATCCGGCAGTGCTGGCAGTCGTTTGTCTTGTCATCATTCCCATGCCCATCGGCACGATCAAGCAGGCTCTGGCCGATATATTCCTGGTCACGCCCTTTGATCTCAAGCAGCATGTCGATGCGGTTGCTGGAGAGTTCGTCAAGCGCAACGGCTTTCTGTCCTACCGCGCTTATGTCGCCAAGGTCGGTCGCGGCAAGCAGATCGAACTCTATTTCATCGTTCCGCCCGACCTTCCGCCACGAAAGCTCGAGGAATGGGATGCGTTGCGCGACGAAATCGGTGATGCACTCGGCGGCGAAGGACCGGATCGGTGGCTGACCATCGCCTTTACCACGGATGTGGAGTGGGCCGTCTGACCTGAAGGGTTTGTTACTCGTTCGTCAGCGACAACTGTCGGCGCAGCCGCATCGTGCGGCTGTCGCCTGGCTGACGGGGCAGCCGGTTGAAAGCATTCAGGTAATTGGTCTTGGTGCGCATGATGTGCGCCTCCAGTATTTCCCGTAATTCTTTCGGCTTGTCGGCATCGGCCAGCTCGATGATCGCGGCATGGTCGGCGAAGGACCGCGCAGGCTCGCCCTCTGCACCGATGGCAAGATGCGTCCGCAACGCCGCAACGCGCCCAAGAATACTGTCATAGGCACGGGCGAGATAACGGTTGCCGCAGACACGGAAGAAAGCCAGATGGAACTCGGTGTCGCAACGCCCATAGGCGCGCAGATCGTCTTCATCTATCGCTGCACGCATGAGGTCGTACTGCTTTTTCAATTGAGAGACGAGCTTCTTGCGATTGCCGATCAGCGCCAGCCGCATGGCCTGATCCTCCAGCCCGACGCGAAAATCACATAGTTCGGCTATATCTTCCTGCGTTGGCGTGAAAACATAGGTGCCGGACTTTGGAACGATGTGAACCAGTTCCTGCATCTGCAGGATGTTGAGCGCCTCGCGTACCGGCGTGCGACTGACATCGAAGGCCGCAGCGAGCATGTCCTCGGAGAGGTTCTCTCCGAATTGAAACTCAGCATCGACAATCGCACCGCGAATACGTTCGGCGATGCTGCTTGCCAGCGACTTCTTGCTCTTGCCTCGAATCTCTCTCATGTCCGAATCTTACAGACGCCTTATTGCGACGTATAGAGCGGTTGAAACCGCATTCAAATTGCACTCGTCAACGATGACGGGCCCAGCCGAAGACCGGGCCCGTCATTCTGATTAGTCCCGTTTGGCCTTGAGGCTCATGCAGAGGAAGAAGCCAAGGATCGGGAAGATGGACAGGGCCAACAGCGACAACGAGAAGCTGTCAGTGGTGGATTTGACCCATCCGACCAGATAAGGTCCGGTAAAACCGCCAAGCTGCGCGAAGCCGTTGATGGCCGCAAGTCCGCCAGCGGCAGCAGCGCCGGACAGGAACTGCGTCGGCAGCGTCCAGAACACGCCGAGATAGGACCACAGGAAAAACGCGCAGATCGACAGGAGCACGAGGCTCAGGATCGGCGACGGAGACAGCGCGCTGGCAGCAAGGAAGATACCACCGAACAGGCCGGCAATCGCCGTGTGAATCTTGCGCTCGCCGGTACGATCCGAACTGCGTGAAATCACGACAAGTCCGATCGCGGCAAACACGAACGGAATGGCCGAAATCAGTCCAGTCTGTGCCGCAGTGTAGTCGCCAAGGCTCTTTACGATCTGCGGCAGCCACATGATGACGCCGTAAACAGCGATACCGTTGAACATATAGACCAGCGTCAGAAGCCAGACGCGGTAATCGCTGAACACTTCTTTCAGCGAATGACGGGTATCGGCCTGTTTGCCCTGATTTTCCTTGGCAAGTTCGGCCATCAGCCATGCGCGTTCGTCCGCTGTCAGCCAGCGCTTGTCCTTTTCCGGGCTGTCAACCAGATAGAAGAAGGTCACGACGCCGAGGAGCACCGCGGGAATTCCTTCGAGAATGAACATCGCCTGCCAGCCGTGCAGACCGAAAAGCCCCTCGCCCGCATCCATCAACCAGCCGGAGAATGGTGCGCCCACAACGATGGAAAGCACGGTTGCCGTCATGAACAGGGCCGTTGCGCGGCCACGTTCCTTGGCTGGGAACCAATAGGTGAGATAAAGCAGAACGCCCGGCGCAAAACCGGCTTCTGCGACACCCAGCAGAAAGCGCAGGATGTAGAACGAAACCGGGCCCTGCACGAAAGCCATGGCGCAGGACACAAGCCCCCACGTGACCATGATGCGCGCAATCCAGACGCGCGAGCCGAGCTTGTGCAGCATCATGTTGCTCGGCACTTCGAACAGCATGTAGCCAATGAAGAAAATGCCCGCACCAACACCGAACATATAAGGCGTGAGACCGATATCATTGTTCATGTGAAGCGCGGCATAGCCGATATTCACACGGTCGAGATAGTTAACGATGAAGCAGATAAAGCAGAACAGAACGATCCGCAGATTGAGCTTGCGAATGGTGCTGTCGCGCAGGTCGGGCGTTGCGCCGACCGCACTCAGAGTGGAATTGACCACGATGTCCTCCCAGGTCTCCGCTCACTTTCCAGTATGAGCGGCATGCAATAATCGTTGCGGGAGCTGGCACGTGATGATGCGCTCTCCCGTTCAGAGCTTTATCTGCGGAAACGGAGCTGGGGGCATTCCGGCATGTTTCCAGCAGACAGGCAATCCCGATCACGGACAGGCCATTGGCACAGATCCGGCCGTTATCGTCTCACTCCCATTGCAATGATTAGCGTGCAAACAGCAACTTTACAAGTAGCATACAAAATCTTGTACCCTAGATTGACAGGCGAGCCGGTCCATGGCTTTTAAAGCCACCGTTGCCGAAAGGTTGAGTCTGCGGATTCTCTTCGGCGACCCGTGGGCGCAAAGCGACGCCTTTCTTCGAGGAGGAAGATTTAATGACGACGAATCCAACAGCCTTTCCGGCCGATTTTTTTGCGGACCGAGTGGTACTCGTTACTGGCGGCGCATCAGGCATCGGCAAGGCCGTTGCCGAAAAGCTCATCGCGCTCAAGGCCAGGGTCGTGCTTTGGGATGTGAACGGCGCTCGCCTGCAGGAAATGGCGGACAAACATGGCGAGCAGGTTCTGACGGCCATTGTGGATGTCTCCGACAAGGCTGCGGTTGATCGCGCGGCGCACGATATCACCACGAAATGGGGTGGCATCGACCACCTGGTCAACAATGCGGGCATTATCGGCCAGCGCATGACCGTGAAGGAATTCGATGCGGATGAGCTGGACCGCGTGCTGGCCGTCAATCTGAAAAGCGTATTCTACGTTTCCAGCGCTTTCCTCAACAATCAGGGCAAGAAATCGAATAAATCGGTTGTGGGCCTGTCCTCCATCGCCGGTCGTACTGGCGGCATGGTCGGCAATATCGCTTATGCGACGACCAAGGGTGCAATCGCTTCCTACACCTACGCGCTTGCCAAGGAGCTGGCACCGGAAATCCGCGTCAATGCACTGGCGCCCGGCGTGATCGACACGGAAATCCAGAAGGATGTTTTTGCCGATCCTGCCAATATCGCAAAAATGGCTGACCTCATTCCATTGAAGCGGCTTGGAACTGCCGATGAAGTTGCAGACGCAGCCATCTGGCTGCTGTCGCCGGGAGCGGCCTATATTACAGGCGTCGTGCTTGACGTTTCGGGCGGGCGATAAGGAGACAATGATGACGCAGGCAAAGCCCCTGAAAAACCTCATCGAAACCGGTCGCATCATTCAGGCACCGGGTGCACCCGATCCGCTGACCGCCCGTCTTGTACAGCAGGCAGGGTTTCCGGCCATCTACATGACCGGGTTCGGTGCGACGGCAAGCCGCCTCGGCACGCCCGATCTGGGTCTCCTCACGCAGACCGAAATGACAACCCATGCGCGGGATATGACCCGCGTGGTGGATATTCCGGTCATCGCCGATGCCGATACTGGTTACGGCGGGCCGGCCAATATCGTGCGCACAGTGGAGGAATATATCCAGTCCGGCGTCGCGGCCATTCATCTGGAAGACCAGATGGCACCGAAACGCTGCGGCCAGCTTACCGGTATCCGGCTGATCTCCGCAGAAGAAAATGTGCGACGTCTCAAATGCGCGATTGCGGCGCGCGCCGACAAGGACTTGCTCATGATCGCCCGCACCGACGCCATGCCTGCTGCCGGAGCGGAAGAAGCGATCCGTCGCGCGAAAATGTATCAGGATACGGGTGTCGATCTTGTCTTTGTCGATGGCATCAAGACCATCGCGGAAGTCGAAGCCGTCGCCCGCCACGTCGAAGGACCGAAGGTCGTCAGCATTGTCGACGGCAACGAAACCGTGGCTCTGACGGCTACCGACCTCGAACAGATGGGCTTCAACGTCGTATTCTATGCACTTTCAACGCTGTTCTCAGCGGTCAAGGCAGTGAGCGACACGCTGTCAGTTCTCAAGCGCGACGGTACGCCGAAGGCCCGCTCCGGCGATATGATCACCTATCAGCAATATTGCGACATCGTTGACCTGAAGAAATTTCAGGATATCGATGAGGAATATGGGTGGTCATAATCGGGTCAGTTGAGGCAGGCGGCGACGCCTGCCTTTTCAGGCACTAAGCTTTCTCGCCTGAATGCGCGGCGATGCTCTTTCGACCGTGATTTCATAATGGTCGCCTTGCGTTACCTCAGCGATACGGCTTGGACGAAACGCAACTGCATTGATGCCGCCTTCGTGGCGCAAACTGTCGAACAGAATTCCGAACTCGCCGCCCTTGCGCATTTCTTCGCCGAACTTCTGTGAAGCGGCGTAATCTGTCGGATCATAGACGGCAGGTAATGTTGCCTGCTCGCCGCATATATCGACGAAATCCTCTGCCAGCTTCGCCGCATAGACCCGAAATGTACGGGCCAGACCGTCCTGCTGCGTCGCAACGGTTTCGCGACGCATGTGGTGCGCAACCTCGACGACGGACGTGGTCAGCCGCGCCGCCGCATACCAGGCGCCAAGTTCAGGACCGTTGAAGCGCATGCCGCCCGGCGCTACATGCAGAAACGTCGCCATGACGATACTGGAATTGGGCCTGCCGAACACCCATTCCTCGTGTGGAAGGCGCTGCAATCGTTCACTCAGAAGACGATCGTTCGTCCAGCCTGCCAGTTCCATCACCGCTTCCAGATCGGCAGCGGTGGCAACCGTGTCAAAAAGGCCAATCGGCGGGAAACGCGACGGGATCAGACGATAGCTTGGTTGTGGAGCAGGACTGCGCCTCACGAGAACACCACGTCTTCATCCCGATAAGGCCGGAACGCGCGATCCAGTTCGTTCGGCTCTATGTAAAGGCCGCCACGCGCCGCATCCAGAAACCGGCGAACCGTCAGCAAGCCATCCTGCAAGCCGCTTGCTATCAGGCTCAACGGCGGATGACCGCCGAAGACACCGGACTGATTGGGCGTATGCAGCCAGTGGATACCAGCTTTCTCATCTGGATAAAGCACGCCCAGCGCCTGATGAATGCCCAGCACTGCGGACAAGCGCATCAACACGTCCACATCCAGCGTGATTTCGCGATGCTCTCGCACCGCCTTCACCCAGTTGTAATAGGTCGATCTTGAAGGCAGTCCCAGCACCATAAGCCGCTGCTGCTCGTCCAGCCCCCAGAGATCGGCAATGGCAAGAAAGGTGCGCAGGCCCGGTCCGCTCAACCGCTTGCGCGAATGCGGAGAAAAGCGGCCCGCATCGAGAATATCCGGTCCCTTATCTATCATTGACTTCAACACCGCATTGCTTCTGGCCATGATTGCCTCCGATCGTCCAGATCAGAATATAGTCCAATTTTGGACTATTGCAACCTGATGGTGTTTCAACCGGTAAGACACGCTTTATTCGGCGGCGATAAGAGGGGTTTCGGCAGCCACATCCGGCATTGTATCGAAGTGAACCGGACGCAGCGAAACATAGCCGTTGCGGATATCCAGCACATGCGAATAGACGCTCTGGCCGTTTTCGAGCTGCGGCAGCTTGTCCTCATGCATGATGCTGATGACGATGGCTTGCGGGCAGCGTGTCTTCAGCGCCTCATGGAAACGCATCTTGGAAGCCGGATCGAGGGCACCGGTTGCCTCGTCGAGGAAGATAATCGACGGCTTGTGCAGGAGAATGCGCGCCAGCACGATCTTCTGCTTCTGGCCGCCGGAAAGAACCATATCCCAAGGCGTGCTATCGGCATCGGCGTCATTCATACGCTCGATGAATTCACCCAATCCCGCCTCGTGCAGCACAGCAGCAACAGCAAGATCGCTGAACAGGCTCTCATCGGCGGGCAGGCTGACAAGCTGCTTCAATGAGACGGAGGGGAACTTGGCCTCCTGGGTCGCATAAAACGAGGTGGCATTCTGCGGATAAATGATATCGCCGGTACCATATGGCCACAGGCCGTTCAGCGCCTTTACGAAGGAAGTTTTGCCCGAACCGGATTCACCGCGCATATAGACCCAGTCGCCTGAACGAATATTGATCACGCCAGAGCGCAGGAACGGTGCTTCGCTATCCGGTCCCTGCATGAGGGTGAGATTGCGTACCGACAGGCCGAAACGCGGATGCTGTTCAGCAAAAGCGAAGCGATTGATACCGGAGCGGCTGTAGAAATCGGTGGGGTCCTGAACATTCTCGATAGCCTGCGCGAGGCCGATCACGCGGCCCGCATTGGCGCGCAGATTGGCAATCGCCGGCATCACCTGAATGAACCACGAGCAATCGTTGATCATTGCTGCGACGAGTTCCGCGCCCGTTACATAGTTCCGGAAACTGACGGAACCGCTCATATAGGGCAGAAGGCCCGGAATATAGGCAACGATACGGTTCGACAGAAAGCCATAGGCTTGCGAGAAGGCGAGATAGGCAGCATCGAAACGATTGAGCCGGTTCCAGGTGCCATCGACATCCTTGTAGAGACGGTCATTGACCGACCGTTGGACGGCCTCGCCGCCGGATGCCGAAATCTGGAAACTGCGACGCAGCAGCGTCGTCCACTCACCACGATAGGAACCTTCGGCCTTCTGGATGCCGAGATTGAGGCGCTCCAGACGCTTACCGATCTTGATCGCGACCAGCGTTCCGAGCGGGACGTAGATCACGATCGCAGCAAAGGCCAGAACGGCGCTGCCATAACTGCCGAGGAAATCCAGCCCCTCCACGTGGGTGGACATTTCGATCAGCTTCTGGCCGATGAAGAAAGCAGACAGGAACACACCGACAATGCCCATGACGAGGCCGATGGCCCCGCCCGTCATGCCCTTGATCGATTCCTGCAGACGCTGATCGATATTGTCGGGCTGATCCTTGCCCCTGCCCTGTTGCAGATGGAAATGCGTATGTTTGCCGTTCAAAAGCGCAGTGGAGAACTGGTCGTTCAGCCATTTGCGCCATTTACGGTGCAGCGTGGTGGACAGGAAATGGCGGGAACCGACCAGCATTACGTCCTTTGCCAGCATCAGCAGAACAAGAATGCCTGCATTGGCGGCAATGGTCATGAGGGGATGCTGAACAGGCGCAGTGTTGACGTTAACAATAGAGTTCATGAGCAGGCCAGATGCCTCGGCCACCCATACGGTGGTCTTGCTCACGAAGGCCGTCATCAGGAAGATGGCGATGGTGAGAGCCCAGGCTTCCCGCCAGCGGTCAGAAACCCAATAGGCGCGCATCAGCCCCCAGAACGACGTCATGTCAGCCACGGCAGACCTCCCCCTTGCCTGCAAGGATTGCTGTCTGGTCTGCCGGTTTTTGCTCAATCCACACCTCGTTCTGACAACTGGATGATAACGCTTTGTAACATATTGCAACAAACTGTGGTTAACGGAGTGTTAATAGTCAACACAAAAGCGGAGCACTAACCCGTGAACATAGGAGTGCGCATCAGCAACAAGCTGAAATCGTTAAGCTATCGGAAACCTAATTATTTTGGATGAAGCACGTGTTTTGCACCGGAAATTCGACGTTTCCGAGCATCATCGCCGATGATTCGAGCAAATCAGCCCTACTAGGCTGCAAGATAGGTCTGCAGACGGGGCACCACAAAATCAAGGAAAACACGGACCCGCTGCGGCAGTCGCGCGCCGCCAAGAAATACGGCGTGTACTTCCTCTATATCGTTTTCGACCGCCTCGGCCAGAACCTCTACCAATGCGCCAGACGCGAGGTCGTTCCGCGCGTGATAATCGCCGATCCGAGCGAGCCCCAGTCCCGCGACTGCCATGCGCCGGACCGTCTCCCCATTATTGGCCAATAGCGAACCATAGACCGCGCGATCCACGATGCGACCGCTTTCCTTCAACGGCCAGACGGGTGCGGCACGGCGGAAATTGAAACCGATGCAATTGTGGTCGGCAAGGTCGTCTATGGTCAACGGCGTACCGCAGCGTTCCAGATAGGCAGGGGCCGCCACGATCTTGCGCCGGGCCGTTCCGAGCTTGCGCGCCATCATGCTGGAATTGGGCAAGGTGCCGATGCGGAAAGCCACGTCGGTGCGATCGAGATAAAGGTCGACCAGCTCATCCGACAGGGACAGGTCGATCACGATATTCGGATAGGCCGACAGAAATTCTGGCAACAAAGGCTCCAGCGCCAGCGTGCCCAATGCCACCGATGCATTGACGCGGACCGTACCGCCCGTGCTCGCAGAGCCCTGCGAAAGCTCGCGTTCGACTTCCTCGAAATCGCGCAGCAGCCCCTGACTACGCTCATAATAAATCTGCCCCTCGGTCGTCAGCGACAGGCGGCGGGACGAGCGTTCCAAAAGCCGCACGCCGAGCCTTGCTTCGATACGGGATATGAGCTTGCTGATGGTCGAAGGATTCATGCGCAAAAGACGGGCTGCTTCGGAGAAACTGCCTGTTTCCACCACCCGCAAAAAGACCTGCATTTCGCCAACGCGATTATCCATCGCCCGCTCCATCTGTGAAACTGTTTCACAGATAATGTGGATTCCGAGCGGATTTTCAA
This sequence comes from Brucella tritici, assembly GCF_008932285.1. Classification (NCBI taxonomy): domain Bacteria; kingdom Pseudomonadati; phylum Pseudomonadota; class Alphaproteobacteria; order Hyphomicrobiales; family Brucellaceae; genus Brucella; species Brucella tritici. The sequence continues at coordinate 742,502 of NZ_WBVY01000002.1, read as the reverse complement.
GCCCACGCGATTATCCTATTTCTGCTTCACGAAATCAAACCTGACCGAAAATTGCTTGGTACACGATCAATAAGATGACGGCCCGAAGCATGAGCCTCCCAAGCTCGCGCTCCCCGCGAAACGCCGAAGGCCAATCGACAGGAGATAATATGAAAATCGTGAACGCACATGGCGCGGCCATACCCGCGCTCGGCTTCGGCGTTTTCCGCATGACGGACGCGGAAGTGGAAAACGTCATTCCGGCGGCGCTGGAAGCTGGCTTCCGCCATTTCGACACGGCGCAGATCTACCAGAACGAGGCCGCTCTCGGGCGTGCACTGGAAAAGGCAGGCGCGCGACGCGAAGACCTGTTCCTCACCACGAAAGTCTGGGTCGATAATTATAGCCCCGAAAAATTCAGCACATCCGTCGACGAAAGCCTCGACAAGCTCAAGGTGGATCAGGTCGACCTCCTGCTTCTGCACTGGCCTGCCGACAAGGTGGCTATTGCCGACCAGATAGACATGCTGAACACGGTGCAAGCGGCAGGCAAGACGCGCTTCATCGGCGTGAGCAATCAGAATGTCGCGCAGATGAAAGAGTCCGTCCTTCGCAGTGCCGCGCCCATCGTCACCAACCAGATCGAAGTTCATCCCTATCTCGACCAGAATGCCGTAGCAGAGGCCGCAAAGACAGCAGGCCTTGCCATCACCGCCTATTACGGCATGGCTGATGGCGCAGTGCCGCGCGACCCCATCTTGCAGGCCATTGGCGCCCGATACGGCAAGACTGCCGCTCAGGTCGGTCTGCGCTGGCTGATAGAACGCGGCTTCATCGCCCTTTCCAAGACGGCCAAGCCTGAACGTGTCGCTGAAAATTTCGACATATTCGACTTTGAGCTCAGTGCAGAAGACATGACGGCGATTTCCAAACTCGCTCGCCCCGATGGACGACTGGTCAGCCCTGAAGGTCTGGCTCCAGTCTGGGACAAATAACGGAGACTATGATGAGTACGATGACGTCTCACGACAGCGCGACGAAGGTGGCCGGTTTCAACTGGCCGCTTCTGGCGCTTGCAATCGGTGCCTTCGGTATTGGCACCACTGAATTTGCACCTATGGGTCTGCTGCCGGTCATTGCCGACGGGGTTGACGTTTCCATCCCGACCGCCGGCCTTCTGGTCAGCGCCTATGCCATCGGCGTGATGGTTGGCGCACCGATCATGACGCTTGCCTTCGGGCGGTTCGGCAAACGCACGGCACTGATGCTGCTGATGGGTATTTTCACGCTTGGCAATATCCTTTCGGCTCTCGCACCGGATTATTGGACGCTGCTTGCAGCGCGCCTGGTAACGAGCCTCAATCACGGTGCATTTTTCGGGCTTGGCTCCATTGTTGCAGCCAGCGTTGTACCGCCTGAAAAGCGGGCAAGCGCCGTTGCCACCATGTTCATGGGTCTGACAATTGCCAATATCGGCGGCGTCCCGGCTGCGACCTGGATCGGCCAGCAGATCGGCTGGCGGATGTCATTTGCCGGTACTGCTGTTCTGGGTCTGCTCGCCATCACCGCGCTCTGGCTTTCACTGCCGCGCGGCGAGGCAGGCAAGATGCCCGACATCCGTCGTGAGCTTGGCGTTTTGATGCGGCCGACCGTGCTGATGTCGCTCGCAACGACCGTCATGGGCGCGGGCGCCATGTTCACGCTCTACACCTATGTAGCACCTGTACTGGCCGACCTTACCAGCGCTTCGGAAGGTTTCGTGACGCTGGCGCTCATTCTTATCGGCGTGGGCTTCACGATTGGCAACGCACTCGGCGGACGCCTCGCAGACTGGTCGCTCAATGGTGCTACGCGGATATTTCTTGCAGCACTTGCCATCATCAGTCTGGTACTGCCGTTCCTGCTGGGAAGTCATACCGGTGCGGCAATCGGCCTGCTCGCCTGGGGTGCGGCGGCTTTCGCCATCGTTCCTCCGGTTCAAACCCGCGTGATGCAGGCTGCGTCGGAAGCACCGGGGCTGGCATCGTCGATCAATATCGGCGCGTTCAACCTCGGCAATGCAGTGGGCGCGGCCCTTGGCGGCGGCGTCATCAGCGCAGGCTATGGTTATGCAGCCATTCCGGTCGCAGGCGGCCTTCTGGCAGCGGCAGGACTGTTGTTCACACTGTCTCGCCGCCCGAAAACAGCGCTGGCTCCATCAGCCTGCTAATCCAACGTTCTCCTGAAGCGCAGAAGCGCCAGCGACGCAAACAGGAACACGAAGAATATGAGGGCGTTCACTTCTCCGGCAATGTCGGAAAGGTGGGCGCCCTTAAGCATGACGGCACGGACGATCCGCAGAAAATGCGTCAGCGGAAAAATCTCGCCCAGCGCCTGCGCCCAATTGGGCATACCCCGAAACGGGAACATGAAACCGGACAACATCAGCGATGGCAGGAAGAAGAAGAAGGTAAGCTGCATGGCCTGCATCTGCGTGCGCGAAGCTGTCGAGATCGTGTAGCCGAGCAGGACCAGCGACAGGACGAAGATCAGAACGCAGGTCAGCAGAAGCGCCAGCGATCCCACAAAAGGCACACCGAACAGAAGCTTGGCCGCGACCAGCACGACCACGACCTGCACGCCGCCGACGACCAGAAATGGCAGAACCTTGCCCAGCATGATTTCGGCGGGCATGGCTGGCATTGCAAGCAGGTTTTCCATCGTGCCGCGTTCGGTCTCGCGGGTCAGCGCCATGGCTGTCATCATTACCATGGTCATTTGCAGGATGACGCCCAACAGACCGGGAACGATATTATACTGCGACACGCCTTCCGGATTATAACGCCGATGCACAATGACCTGTAGCTGGCTTCGCGCGGCATCTGCAGCCTCAGCCTGCTTGCCCTGTTCACGCAGAAGCGCCTGACTTGCGACGGTTCCAAGCGTGGAAATGGCACCGCTTGCCACCGATGGATCGGTCGCATCCGCCTCGATCAGAATCTGCGGCTGTTCGCCTGCATCGACACGTCTTGCAAAGTCCGACGGGATCGTCACCACGAAGGAAACCGTGCCATTGGCAATCAGCGCCTCGGCTTCCGCCGCACTTTGCACGACATGGTCGAAACGATAATAGCCTGTGGCTTCCAGAGCGGAAATCATGGCGCGCGTATAATGATCCTGGCTGGTCACGACCAGCGCGCTCGGCAGGCTTTTCGGATCATTGTTGATGGCAAAGCCAAAGAGCAGCAGTTGCATCAGCGGCACGACCAGCATCATGGCGAAGGTAATGCGGTCACGCCGCATCTGGATGAATTCCTTCACCAGCATTGCGCCAAGACGCTCGAACGAGAACCAGCCATTCATTATTTGCCGCTCCCGGAATTTCTGCCCTTCGACATATTATCCTGGGCATTGGCCATGAACTGGATGAACACATCCTCTAGGCTGGTTTCACCAGCCTCGACGGTAACGCCCTCCCGGTGCCTGATCTTTTCCAGAGCTGCCTCAAGCTTCACCCTGTCGGACCCCACGACGTGCAGTGTCGCACCGAATGGCGCGACCTGCTCGACACCCGGTTCACCTTCCAGTTCGCGCGCCACTTCGCCAAGCCTCGGACCGTTGACGATGAAGGTCGTTAGCCCTGCCTTATCGATAACGTCCCGGACGGTGCCCGTGGCCAGAAGCTTGCCGTAGGAAATATAGCTGATGCGGTGGCAGCGTTCGGCTTCATCCATGTAATGGGTCGAAACAAGCACAGTCAGCCCGCCATCGGCGAGGCGATGTATCTCGTCCCAGAAGTCGCGCCGCGCCTTCGGATCGACCCCGGCGGTCGGCTCGTCCAGCAGCAGAAGCTTTGGCTTGTGCATGATACAGGCTGCCAGTGCCAACCGCTGCTTCCAGCCGCCGGAAAGCGTGCCCGCCAGTTGGTCTCCGCGTGATGTCAGGCCCAGTTCCTCAAGTGTCCGTGCCACATGCTCCTTCACCGGCTTCAACCGATAGAGACGCGCAACGAACTCAAGGTTCTCGGCAATGGTCAGGTCTTCATAGAATGAAAAACGCTGCGTCATGTAACCGACTTCGCGCTTGATCTTCAGCCCTTCGGTACGAAGATCGAAACCCAGCACCTTCCCTTCGCCCTCGTCGGGCGTCAGCAGCCCGCACATCATGCGGATCGTGGTCGTCTTGCCCGAACCGTTCGGCCCCAGAAAGCCGACAATCTCGCCCTCGGCCACCGACATGCTCACATGATCGACGACCGTAGCGTCACCGAACCGCTTGACGAGACCTTTGACATCGATAGCGTTCGCCATTGCCGCCTCCGCCTATCGGGCAGCCAGATCGACATCCACGATCTGGCCGGGCTGCAGAGGCGATGCGGGATCGACCGGATGCGCCTCGACGAGATAGACAAGCTTCTGGCGCGTTTCAAGCGAGTAGATGACGGGCGGTGTGAACTCGGGATCGGGCGAAACATAGCTCACACGCGCTTGCAGGCCGGGCGCGCAACCATCGCAGCGCACGGACAGCATATCGCCCACCCGCACCGCCGAAAACTTGTCTTCCGGAATATAGACCTTCAGCTTGACTGCACCATCGGGCAGCATCGTCAAAACCGGTGCGGACGGACCCGCAATATCGCCCGGATTACGGATGACATCGGTGATCCGGCCCGGTGCAGGTGCTTCAATCGTTCGCTTGGTCAGATGCCAGCGTGCGGAATCCAGCTGCGCTTCGGCGCTCTTGACGGCATTTTCCGCCGCCTTGATCTCTTCCGGGCGCGCGGGCAAGCGACCAACCGCCAGATTGGCTGTGGCCTGATTGATCGAGGCCTCAGCCACTTCCACCTTGGTGGCCGCGTCGTCAAGCTGTGCCTGCGTCATCACCCCGCGTTTCGTCAGGTCCTGCGTACGCAAAAGCGTTCTCTGGGCATCGTCTGCCTGTGCCTTTGCTGTCCTGACGGCCGCATCCAGAACTGCAATTTCATCGGGACGCTTGCCAACCTGCAAATCCGCCAGTTGCGCGCGTGCCTGCGCCAATGCAGCCTCAGCCTGCGCGACCGTAATCTTTGCGTCCGCATCTTCCGTCTTTGCTATCGGCTTGCCCGGTTCAACGCGATCACCACGCCTGACGGCAACGGACTGAACCTGCGCCACGTCCAGCGGTGCAAGCTGCACGAATTCACCCTCAACATAACCAACAGCAAGAGGCTGCGCGCTGCATGCGGCGAAAAGGTAGGACGCAAAAGGAACCATACAGAGAATACTCATGCCAACACCTCGCCGTTTTTGGCGGCGTCCTTCGCTGCAAGAATAGCCATGAGATTCTGGCGTGCGATTGCCGCAACAGCCGCCGCCTCTTCCGCACCCATTGTGGACCAGCCCATGCGCCGTTTCACCGCCTCCCGGCCAATGCGGAAATAAACAACCTGCCCAAGCAGGGTGAAGACGAGAAGCCGCGTAGCCTCGCTCTCGGCAGGTTCGCCCGTCGCGACTTCCCAGATGGCGCACAGCCTTTTGTGCGTTGGCTCGAAAACACCGGAATAGATGCGATCGAGCGCCGCCGTCGGATGCGCCAACTCACGCAAAAGGAACTGGACGATCTCGCCGGATTGCGGTTGTGCGACGATGAAATACGTCATCCGCTCCAGCGCCAGACCAAGCTGCTGGCGGGCCGTCTCCTTCGTTTCGGCAGGTGCACTGATCACACCGTGGTGCCCGAGCGCCTGCCCCGCAATGCCCTGTATCGTTTCGACAATATAGTCTGCCGCCGCCAGTCGCAGCCCTTCCTTGCCGCCGAAATGATAGGCAATGGAACCGATATTCGCCTTGGCCATCCCGGCAATCTCGCGGGTCGATGTGGCATCAAAGCCCTTCGAACCAAACATTTGCAAGGCCGCATGGATCAGCGCCATCCGCGTCTGATCGACCGAAGGTGACGGAGGCTCTTGCCCTGTATGTTTCGTTTTGCTCATGCCATTATTTAATCAATCGATTGATTAAATGTCAAGCATGACAGAACCCAAAGCACCGATCTTGGATCAGCACCTTGGATCCTACTGAGAATTATAGACGTCGTTCAGCCTCGTCTTCCAACATGCCGACCGACAGCAATCGGTGTCGGCATCTCGCGGTGTGCATGAGAAAGCCCCTCCAATACGGACAGAATTTCGGCCTTCGCAGCGACCGCCTTGCCCGCCTTGCTGTCGACATGCAGCAACATCTGCTCGGCGCTGGCAATCTCCGTATCGTCCCGCCTCAGACTGTGAAAGACATGCACGCGCTTCTCGTCAAAGGAGAGCAACTGCGTTTCGACATGCAGCGCATCGCCTGCCTTGGCCTCGCCGCGATGCATGATATGGGTTTCGACCGTATAGTAGCTGTGACCGGATTTCAGATAGGCTTCGTCCACACCGATATGCGCCAGAAACCTGTCCGTCGTCTGGCCAAATACATCAAGATAACGATGCTCGGTCATATGTCCGTTATAGTCGATCCATTCCGGGATGACGCGCGCATCCAGAAGGCGCAATGGACCGGAACCTGCCTTGGAAGAACCCGCAGCCGCATCGAGTCGTGCTGTATAGGCGTTGAGAAGTGCGCCCGCGCCCCAACCCTTGCCGTTCTGCTGATGCGCGAGAGCGCGAATGATCGCGACCAGATTTTCGTCACGAATCCGCTCCAGATCGCGAATTGAAAGCCCTTCATTTTGCGCGTCCGACTGGTCCGCGATGCGGTTGATGAGGCTGTCATCGAGATCGGGTACATCTGTCAGCTTCGTCCATGGCCATTGCAGCGCAGGCCCGAACTGGGCGAGGAAGTGCCGCATGCCTGCCGGACCACCGGCAATGCGATAGGTCTGGAACAGCCCCATCTGCGCCCAGCGAAGCCCGAACGAATAGCGGATGATATCGTCGATCTGCTCGACCGTGGCGATACCGTCACGCACGAGCCACAATGCCTCGCGCCACAGCGCTTCCAGAAGCCGGTCGCCAACAAAAGCGTCGATCTCCTTTTCGAGCACGACCGGCTCCATGCCGGTCTGGCGATAGAGTATGGAAGCGCTGTCAATCGTTGCGGCTGCGGTCTTTTCGCCGGGAACGAGTTCCACCAGCGGGAGCAGGTAAACGGGATTGTAGGGATGCGCGATCAAGAGGCGCTCCGGATGCCGTAACCCAGCCTGCAACTTGCTTGGAAGAAAACCGGAGGTGGAAGACGCGATCAGTGCATCGTCTGCACAAGCGGCTTCAATCTCCGCCAGCACGGCAAGTTTCAGGTCAAGACGCTCGGGCACGCTTTCCTGAACAAGCGCCGCGCCTGCCACCGCCTCCGCCAGCGAAGCGGAAAAGGACAGTTGCCCCTCCTGCGGAAGGCGCACGGTGGTCAGCGCCGCCAGCGCCTTGCGCGCATTATCGAGAATGTGTTCGGTCGTCGCCTTTGCATCGGGCGACGGATCGTAAACGGCAACGTCGAAACCGTTCAGCAGAAAGCGTGCGGCCCAGCCGCTGCCGATGACGCCGCTGCCGATGCAGGCAATCTTGGGAGAATGGCTGTTCATGGATTTCACCAGCGCTTTGTAAGCTTGAGTTTTTCGCGGACTTCTGCAGGCGTCAGAACCTTCGTTCCCATATTGACGGCGATGGCTTTGGCCCGTTCGACCAGATCGCCATTCGACGCCAGAACGCCCTTGTCGAGCCAGATATTGTCTTCGAGCCCCACACGGATATTGCCACCCGCCAGCACGGCAAGGGCCGCATAAGGCAACTGATTACGGCCAATGGAGAACGCCGAGAAAATCCAGTTATCCGGCAGGTTGTGGAGGATGGATACCAGCGTCGCCAGATCGTCCGGCGCGCCCCATGGAATACCCATGCATAATTGCACCAGAACCGGGTCATCAAGCAGGCCCTGCTGTTGCAGCCATTGGGCGAGCGGCAGATGGCCGGTGTCGAAAATCTCGATCTCCGGACGCACGCCAAGCCGCTGTATCTGCCCGGCCATTTCCCTGAGCATGGCGGGCGTGTTGGTCATCACGTAATCGCCCTCGCCGAAATTCATCGTACCGCAATCCAGCGTGCAGATTTCCGGCAAGAGTTCAGCAACATGGGCAAGCCGTTCCGTTGCACCCGCCATATCGGTCTTGGCGGCATCGGGCGGCAGCGGGGCTTCTGCCGACCCAAAGACCAGATCGCCGCCGACACCTGCCGTCAGGTTCAACACGATATCGACACCAGACGCCCGGATGTGGTCCACAACCTCGCGGAAAAGCTCCAGCTTGCGCGATGGCTCACCCGTTTCCGGATCGCGCGCATGAATATGCGCGACAGCGGCACCCGCTTCGGCACTCTCAATGGCCGCATCCGCGATCTGGCGCGGCGTGATCGGCACCTTGTTCGAGCGGTGCGTGGTGGCTCCGGCACCGGTGACGGCGGCGGTGATGAATATTTCGCGGGCGGGCTTTAAAGGCATGATCGTTTCCCTCAATTTTTGCCGAGCTTGACAGGTCGCGAAATGCCGGGATTATCATTTTACGAAATCTATTTGGCGAAGAGCGAAGTGCATGATCTTTGAACCCTCCGACGAAGAACTGAGCGTTACCCTGCTGGTCCTGCCGGATTGTTCGCTTATGTCACTGGCTGCAACGCTGGACCCGATGCGCGGCGCCAACCGCGTGACGGGCCGCTCGCTTTATCGCTGGCGGGTGGTGTCGCCGGACGGCAGCGATCCCGTCACATCCAGCGGCCTCAAAGTTGCGGCCAATGGCCGTTTCGAGGCTGGCGCGCAGGATATTCTTATTATCGTCAGCGCTTTTCATGCGCTGGAACATGCGACGCCGAAGCTTCTCGCCAAGCTGCGCCAGGCGGCCAAGCAATCGAAACTCGTTGTGGGTGTGGAAGCCGGGTCGTGGGTGCTGGCAAAGGCGGGATTGCTGAACGGACGCAAGGCAACGACGCACTGGGAAGACATGGAAGCATTCTCGCAGCGCTTCCCGGAAGTCGAAATGCAATCGGATCGTTGGGTGCGGGATGGAGCTTTTCTGACAACCGGAGGTGCGGCACCGGCGCTTGACATGATGCTGGCGCTCATTCGCGCCCGCCACGGCTATTCCATCGCGCTGGATGTGGCCAGTCTCTACATCTACGACGAGGTGAAACAGGCTTCCGACGCACAGCCGCTGGTATCCCTTGGCCGTTTGCTTAACCGCGAACCGCGACTGGCAGATGCCATAAAAATCATGGAAACCCATATCGACCGCCCGATCCCCGTGTCGAGCATCGCCCGAAGACTTGGGCTTTCAACGCGCAGCCTTGAATTGCTGTTCGCCAATGTGATCGGGCAGTCACCGGGCAATTACTACCTGTCGCTTCGGCTGAAAGCGGCCCGGCGGCTGATCCTCGATACACATCTTTCCATGGCGGATACAGCGGAACAGACCGGCTTTTCGTCGATCAGTTCGCTGTCGCGCGCTTTCAAGCGGCATTTCGGTCAGTCGCCGAGCAAACTGCGGCAATAGCGGACGGGTTTCTTACAGACCAAGCCCCGACTTCACCTCTGCGAGCGCGGGCTTGCCGTCGAAAGTGGTCACGCCATCAAGCCAAGCATCAAGCTGCGCCGGATTATCCTTGATCCATTTCGTGACGGCGTCCTTGGCTTCCATGCTGTCATTCAGGATCATGTTCATCATCGTGCTTTCCATCTCCGTGCTAAACTTCAGGTTCGACAGAAAGCGTGAGACATTGGGGCAATCCGCTGCATAGCCCTTGCGGGTCAATGTTTCGACGGTCGCGGCACCATCATCCGGTCCGAACAGGTTTTCGCCATTTTCCAGATAGGTGAGCTTGTAGCGAATATTCATCGGATGCGGCGTCCAGGCGAAAAACACAACGGGCTCATCCTTGCGCACCGCGTTTTGAACCTGCGAAAGCATGGCCTGCTCGCTCGATTCCGCGAGCTGGAAATCTTTCAGGCCAAACTTGTCCTTCTCGATCATCGACTGGATCGTGGCGTTGGCGCTGCTGCCAGCCTCAATACCGTAGATCTTGCCGCCAAGCTGATCCTTGAACTTCGCGATATCAGAGTAGTTCTTGATGCCGATATCCTTGCCTGTTGCTGCAAGACCAATCTTGGCGCCTTCGAGATTGACGCCAGCCTGCTCGACCTTCTTTCCTTCGATATAGGGTTTGCGCGCTTCTTCCTGAAGCGGCATCCAGTTGCCGAGGAAAATATCGATCTGTCCATTTTCCAGAGACTGGAAGGTGACCGGCACGGAAAGAATGGTTGTCTGCGGCTCATACCCGGCTTTTTCAAGCAGCAAAGAAGCGAGCGCTGTCGTTGCAGTAATGTCGGTCCAGCCGACATCGGAGAATTTGGGTGCCTTGCAGTTTGCGCCTTCAGCGGCATGCGCCTGCACGCTGGCAAGGCTGGCGACGCTTGCTGCAAGCAAAAGAACGATGTGTTTCATTACCTTCTCCCCTTTGTTTTTATTGAGAACAACATGATAGGGGAAACAGGAAATGCCTGTTCGCAATATGCGCAATCATCTTTGCGTTTTGCGCAACCTTTGACCATTGATCAGTCGGGTCGATTTCTGAAAGCTGCGCAAAACCAGGGCGAAATTTATTTGCCACCGCCATATTGCACGTCGCTGACATGCTCCATCCAGTCGACGACTTTGCCGTCGAGCTGTTCCTGAATGGCTATATGGGTCATGGCATTGCTCGCGGATGCGCCGTGCCAGTGTTTCTCGCCCGGCTCAAACCAGACCACATCGCCGGGCCGGATTTCCTCAATCGGTCCGCCTTCGCGCTGCACAAGGCCAAGCCCGGCGGTCACGATCAGGGTCTGGCCAAGCGGATGCGTGTGCCAGGCAGTGCGTGCGCCGGGCTCAAAGGTTACGGTCGCAGCCGCAGCACGCCGGGCATTATTGGGAGAAAACAGCGGATCGATACGGACATTGCCCGTAAACCAGTCGGCTGGGCCTTTTCCCGAAGGATCGGTTCCGTTTCGCTTGATATCCATGAGGCGTTTCCTTTCCTGTTCACAACGCAACATAGATCAACTTCACGGACTGTTCAGCGCCTTTTGGCAGGGTTCCGCTGCAAAATCACGTTATGCCGTTTCGCAAGTTCTGTGTTGACCGCTTCGATTTCCTGCGCCTTGCGCGCATCGTCCCAGCCAAGCTCCCGCGCCAGAATATCAGCGATTGCAGCGAGATTGCCGGTCGTCAGCGCCCCGTCGATTGCAAGTGTGGTGCGCCGCAAAACGACGTCCGCCAGATGCACGACAAGCTCGTTGCGTGCGATCCATGCGATTTCCGTCGCGCTGACCGTGTCGGTTTCAGGCAGCATCGCGACCGTTGCTTCTGCTTCCTCCCGGAGGATCGGCAAGGCCGTGCTGCCATAGCGCTTCAACAATGTCTCAACCCGTGCGGCAGACAACTTTGTTTCGGTGGCATATTTTGTCACCCAAGCCTTGCGGGCGCGATCATCGGACGGATAGTCCCTGCCGCCGCCTATAGGGAGGTTGCGCGTTGAAACCTGCCGCGTCTTGTCGAACCGGCCCAGAACCTTGTCGGCCACTTCCTCGGCAAAGCCGCGGAATGTGGTCCACTTGCCGCCGACGAGTGAAATGATCGCGAATGGCCGATTGTCATCCGGCTCGATGACGGGTGCGGAATGATCGCGACTGATCAAACCCGGTTCGGAAGCATTGGAAGCCGGAAGTGGACGAATGCCGCTATAAGTGTAGACAATCTGGCTGCGGTCGAATGTGAGCTTCGGCAGCAGCGAACGCAGGCTGTCGATGAAATAGTCGGTTTCATGATCATCGCAGCGCACATTGTCCGGATCATCCGACGGAATGTCGGTGGAACCCACCAGCGCCAGACCGTGATAGTCGTAGACGAGACAGATGCGCCCGTCATCCGCCTCGAAATAGATCATTCGTCCGTTGAGGCTCTTCACCAGTTCGGGGTGGTCGACAAGAATATGCGAACCCTTGGTGCCACCGATCATCTTGGTCGGCTTGCCAAGCGCAGCATTGACCCGGTCGATCCATGGCCCAGCCGCATTGATGACCAGCTTCGGCCTCACCGCGAATTTTACGCCATCCGGCCCTTCAAAGCCGATAAGGCCGTTCTCGACGGAAACCAGCGTCGTGAAATTGGCGGCAGCGCTTTTCGGATTGGCGCGCAGCCCGTCGCTGACGAGTTCATAGACCAGACGTTCCGGCTGGCTGACCTTCGCATCATGATAGATGCCGCCCGCCACGATTGCGGGCGTGATATAGGGCATTTCCTTCGTCGCCGTCTCCTTCAACAGAAAACGGTGACGTGGCATGACGCGCTCGCGCGCACCAAAATAATCGTAAAGTGCCAGACCGATCTTGATCAGCACGGCGCCACGGCTGCGTGGCGCGGTCGTCGAGCCGAACAGGGTGCGCAGCGCGGCCGTGATGCCCTTGGTCCATGAGAAGACAGGAATGAAAGTCGGCAGCGGCTCGACATTGTGCGGCGCATTCTTCAGAAGCAGGTTGCGCTCGAGGGTGGACTGGGCCACAAGCCCGAACTCGCCGGTTTCCAGATATTTGAGACCACCATGGATAAGCCGCGACGGCGCAGCACTTGTCCCTGAACCAAAATCCGCCTTGTCGACAATGAGACAGCTAACGCCTTGCTCGCAAAGATCGCGATAAAGGCCTGCTCCGTTAACCCCCGCGCCAAGGATGAGCACATCTACGCCCTCGGTCTCGAGTTGTCCGATGCGGCTTTTCATTCCGGCATTGCCTGCGAAGTCATTCATCTTACTGTCTTTATGTCTGTGGCGCATCGCGCCTTGTCCTTCAATCCGCAAGAGCTTCGATCTTTGGCCAGACCGGCCCAAGCGCAGATGCGATCTCCTTGAAAAGCTGATAGCGCTTTTCATAAAGCGCGCTTCGCGCTGCATCCGGTTCATAGGTGCGGCCTATGGCGTCGAGATCGCGCGGGTCGCTGTAGACATCGGCAAAAACACCAGCGCCCTTGCCAGCGCAAAGGGCAGCACCCCAGGCGGCGGCCTCGTCCGTATCCGTGACGGTAACGGGCATGCCGAGAACATTGGCAAACATCTGCGCGAAAGCCGGGCTACGCGACACGCCACCAGTGAGGCGCGCAGCGGAGATTGCAAACCCGTCCTTCAGGTGATCGACATGGATGCGATGATTGAAGGCAATGCCTTCCCACACGGCGCGCAGCATGTCGCCCCGATCCTGCCAGCCGCGCAGACCGAAAAACGCACCGCTCGCCATCGCCCCATAGGGCGAGCCGAAGAGATAGGGATGGAACATCGCCGTCGAAGGCTTCGCCAATGCCGTATCGATTTCCGGGCGCAGCATGTCGTGGATGGAACGCCCTGTTTCCTCTGCCTCGCGCCGTTCTGCCGGGCAGAGCTTGTCGAGGAACCAGTCGTAATTGGCCGTCGATGCCGGCGAGATCGACATATTGTTCCATTCGCCCGGCGCAATACCATTGCGACAGAACCAGCTTTTGTCGACACGCGGTTCGGAAGATAATGTTTCGTTGATGGAATAGGTCCCGGCCACTACAGCGACGGTGCCGATGCCAAGCCCTCCAACGCCAAGCGCTGAAGCGGTGACATCGTGCAAGCCACCGACAACCGGTGTTCCGGCAACGAGGCCGGTGCGTTGTGCGCATTCGACAGAAACACTGCCCACGATTTCATCGGAACGCGACATCGGTGGCAACGCATCCCAAAGTGCGTCCAGCCCGAAAAGGGCGAGCGCTTCTTTTGAATATTCCTGCGTGTTGACATCGGTGAAGGAGGTCGAGGCTTCAGTGCGATCCGTGCCCACATCGCCGGTCAGGCAAAAGCGCAGCCAGTCCTTGCAGGCGATCACATGCGCGATGCGGCCAAAGCGTTCGGGTTCGTTTTCTTTCACCCAAGCCAGAATGGCCGATGGTGCCGATGCATGGGGAAGCTGGCCGGTGATGGTTATGGCCTGCTCTGCAACGGGGCTATTGACCCAACGCTCCGCAACATCGACGGCGCGGCTGTCGAGCGACAATATGCCTGCGCCAAGCGGTCGGCGATCCTTGTCGAGCATATAGATGCCATCACCATGAGCTGTGGTGGCAATGGCCAGAATGTCGGAAGCAGGTCGCCCGCTTTTAGCGATGGCTTCGGCAATCGCATCCGCCGTTGCATTCCAGAATTCATCCATGTCGCGTTCGACATGGCGGGCGCGCGGAAAGGATTGCGCCACGCGGCGGCGGGCAACGGCAAGGGTGGTTCCGTCAATATCGAACAATACGGCTTTGGTGACGGTCAGTCCGCTGTCGATTCCGAGCAGAGAAGGCATGTATCGTATTCCTGATAAATATGCGCGGGCTATTCTTGCTTTCCGCCTGTTCCAGCGCGGGCAACCACCACGTTGATGCCTTGCGCCTCCATGCGCTCGATATGCGCGAAAGGCGTAGCCTCATCCACGATGACGACATCGAAGTCGCTGAGCGCCCCGAAATTGTGCAGCGCCCGGCGCTCGAATTTTGTGTGATCGGCCAGAAGGATGCGCTTGGCGGCGCAGTCCAGCATGGCACGCTTGGTTTCCACCATTTCCGGTGATTGATGAAACAGAAGATCGTCGGTGATCGCTGCAATCGAAATGAAGGCCACATCGGCGCGAAGACGACGAATTTCATGGATCGTCATGCCGCCGACGAATGCGTTGCACCAGTTATAGAGCTGACCGCCAAGACCGAGCAGCGTCACATCTTTGATGTCGCGTACTTCGTTCATCAGAATAAGCGAGTTTGTAATGACGGTGAGCGGCCCCTTGCCCGGAAGATGCGGCACCATTTGCAGAACAGTGGTGGAATCGTCGAAGAAAATGGCCTGCCCCGGCTCAACGAACTGCATTGCAGCTTCGGCGATCAGTTTCTTTTCTTCCGACTGGCGGGTGACGCGATAAAGATCGCTTGCCTCGATCAGGCTTGTGGGCGCAGCCGACACGATGCCGCGCGACTTGCGAAACAGGCCACGGCTTACCAGTTCATCGACGTCGCGATGCGCTGTCATCAGACTGATGCCGAACCGTTCAGTGAGGTCCTCGATACGCATCGAGCCTTCAGCCATTACAGTTTCCGCAATCTGCTGGCGTCGGACGAGCTGACGCGCATGCCGGCTGTCGTTCGGCACTTGCTCCGCCATCAGCTTGTCAATGCTTGCTTTGTTGCTCACTGCCATGCCTGTCACTTGTCCCCTTGCTTGCGCGTTCCGAAAGCTTCGGAATCGCCTGATAGGCTTTATATTGCGCGGTCTTCAGCCCCAAAATCCAGCGAGTGATTGCATGGGACTTTCTTGAGGAGAGGGACTTCTGGAAATGCGCATCCCGAAAGCTTTCTGCTGCCGGGATGCGCCTTTTCAAACCTTACTGTTCGAGAACGAACGGCGAGGTGTACTTGTCGACATTGTCCTTGGTGATCAGGATGCAGTCGAAGAGCTGCTTTTCATGATCCACACCGGTCTTGCCGGTCTTGATGAAGTTGTCGGCCTGCTTGACGGCAGCTTCCGAGAACACGGCAACCGGCTGCAGAACGGTGTACTGCAGTTCACCCGCCTTGATGGCTGCAACCGCATCCGGCGAGCCGTCGAAACCACCGACCTTCACCTGATCCAGCTTGCCAGCCTTCTTCAGAGCAGCAATTGCGCCCAGAGCCATTTCGTCATTACCGGAGATAACGCCGATGATGTCCGGATTGGCCTGAAGCAGAGCCTGCATCTTGTCGTGCCCCTGGGTACGGTCCCAATTGGCGACGTCCTGACCGGCCTTCACCAGATCTGGATACTGCGACAGAACGGTTTCATAGCCGTTCGAGCGCGTTGCGGCGTTGTTGTCCGATGGCGAACCGAACAGCTCGACATACTTGCCCTTGTCGCCAACGCTTTCGACCCACTGGGTCGCACCGATAGCGGCGCCCTGTGCGTTGTTGGAAACGAGCTGTGCCTTGGCCAGACCTTCCTGGTTGATTTCCGCATTGACGAGGAAAACCGGGATATTGGCGGCGATTGCACGCTTGACCGCGCCGACCGAACCGTCCGCATTGGCCGGATCGAGAATGATGGCAACCGACTTGTTGGTGATAGCCGTGTCGATCAGGTTGCTTTCGGTGTTGGTGTCGCCCTTGTGGCCACCGACAACAGCCTTGTAGCCGAGACCTTCAGCGGTCTTCTTGGCAATTTCACCTTCGGTGTACCAGTACGGATTGGACGGATCGTTGACGATGATCGTCATCAGTCCTTCGGCCCAGGCCGTGCTGGCGATGAGAGGCAACGCTGCCGCAGCGGCGAACAGAACGCGCATTCCCTTCTTGAACATGGTCTCACTCCCTTAACATTTTTCGTTTGCGTTATGCCGGTTCCCCGGCGGTACTCATTTCCATCAGGCCGTTTTCGAGATCTTGTGCCCTTTTGGAAGTCTTTCGATACGCCCGGCTGTTTTCGCGGCTCCATCCGGAACGGTGGACAGAGCCGCTATCGATCATCGCCGGGAGTATTGAATGCTGTTGAGCAGAACCGCGAGCACGATCACCGCGCCGGTAAAGACGGTCTGCCAGTAGGAGGACACGCCGATAATCACGAGGCCGTCGGAAAGGAAACCGATCACGAAAGCGCCGAGAAGTGTGCCCTGTATAGTACCGCGCCCCCCAGTGAGCGCAGCGCCACCGATAACCACGGCAGCGATTGCCGTCAGTTCGTAAGTGGTGCCTGCCGTCGGACCAGCCGACGTAAGCTGCGAAGAAAGAACCAGACCTGCAATGGCAGCGCAGATACCGGAAATGACATAGACCGACACTTTGACGCGCTTGACCGGAACGCCGGAAAGTTCGGCCGCACGTTCGTTGCCGCCCGATGCATAGAGCCAGCGGCCAAATGCTGTGCGGTTGAGAACGATCGCGCAGATGATGGCGAGAACCGCCAGAACCAGAACGCCGATCGGCACGCCGAACAACTTGTTGAAACCAAGCCATTCAAAGCCGGTATTGCCAAGTTCCGGACGTCCGCCGAGATTGTTGTAGGTCAGGCCATTGGTCATCAGAAGCGCCACGCCGCGCGCGCAATAGAGAACGCCGAGCGTCGCAACGAAGGCCGGAACGCGCAGATAGGCGATGAGCACGCCGTTGACCGCGCCGACGAACGCGCCGAGCGCACAGGTGATGAGAACCACGGCCCATACCGGGAAATAGAGAATGATGCCGAATTCCTGCAGCGTCACGCCCTGCATCAGAAAACCGGCGACCACACCGGCCAGCCCCAATGTGGAGCCAACGGAAAGATCGATGCCGCCATTGAGGATGACGAGCAGCATGCCGATGGCAAGCAGGCCGAAAATGGCCACGTGCGATGACATGATGAGGAAGTTGTCGACCGTGAAATAATAAGGCGAAAGGAACGAGAAAACTGCGATGATCGCGATCAGTGCAAAAAATGCACGACCTTCGAGCAGCAGATGCACGATGCCGGGTTTCCGCTTCGCGCCGTTCGGAGCCGCTGTTTCTTTGTTGGTGCTCGTGACTGACATTCTATCAGTGCTCCATAACCAGAGCATTTAACAACCCGACTTTGTCGGGTCTTATGCTCTATCCTTTTGTTTTAACGCATAATCTTGTCCGAAAAGTCTGCAACTTTTCGGGATTATGTTCTTTTATATTCGCATTATCCCGCGCAAAACCGCTTCGCACTTTTGCTGGAAATGCTTTAGTGACCGACCATGGCTTCGCCCGAGGCGGCCATGATCTTCTCCTTGGACACGTCCGATCCGAATTCGGCAGAGATGCGTCCACGGTGCATGACGATGATACGATGAGCGATGCTGAGGCATTCGCCGACTTCCGAAGTCGTGTAGACGACAGCCAGACCCTGCTTCGCCTTTTCAGCCAGAAGCTTGAACACTTCCGCCTTCGCCCCGATGTCGATGCCGCGGCTCGGCTCATCGAGCAGAATGACTTCCGGCTCGGTTGCCAGCATCTTGCCGATCACGACCTTCTGCTGGTTACCACCGGAAAGCGAACCGATTGTCGCTTCGCCGCCATCCGTCTTGATGTGCACATTCTTGATCGACTGATCGACAATCTGCTTTTCACGCTTGCGCGATGTGAAGAGGCCCTTCGTCATTTCGGCGATGCTGGCGAGTGACAGGTTCTTGCCGACCGTCATCGTCTGGACGAGACCGTCGCGCTGGCGATCTTCCGGCACCAGCACAAGGCCCTTCTCTATACGCTGCGCGATGGTGAGGCCGGAAACATCCTGCCCTTTCAGGAGAACACGTCCGCCGCTTGCCCTGAGACGACCGGCAACGGTTTCCAGAAGCTCTGTGCGACCGGCGCCCATGAGACCGTAAATGCAGACGATTTCACCCGCGCGCACATTGAGCGACATGCGGTCGACTAGCGAGAAGCCCGCGCCACTCGGATCGGGAACGGTCAGGTTCTCGACAGAAAGCGCGACATCGCCCCAGTCATATCCAGTCGGAGGCGAGCCGAGATCGAAGTTCTCGCCAACCATGTTGCGCACGATCCATTCCAGATCGATTTCCTCACGCGGCGCATAGGCCGTCATGGTTCCGTCGCGCAGCACCACCGCATGATTGGTGATCTGCAACGCTTCTTCCAGATGGTGCGAAATGTAGACGATGGCGACACCGCGCGCCGTCAGGTCGCGAATGACCTTGAACAGAACTTCCACTTCCGAGGCGCTGAGCGCCGAAGTCGGCTCGTCCATGATAAGAATGCGCGAATTGACCGAAAGAGCGCGGGCGATTTCAACGACCTGCTGCTGGCCAAGACGAAGTTCCTCAACCGGCGTCAGCGGATCGATGTCTTCTTCCAGCTCCTTCAGAAGCTCGCGCGTCAGTCGTTCTTCCTCGGCAAAATCAACGCCGGTGGCGGTGCGGATTTCGCGTCCCATGAAGATGTTGTCGCGCACGTTCATGTTGGGCGCGAGGCTCAATTCCTGATGGATGATCGAGATGCCGAGATCGCGGGCTTCGGTAGACGAATTGAACGTTACCGGCTCGCCGTCGAGAATGATCGTGCCGGAAGTCGGCTGGATGACGCCCGAAAGCACTTTCATCAGCGTCGATTTACCGGCGCCATTTTCGCCGAAAAGCGTCGTCACCTGACCACGGCGGATTTCGAAATTCACGCCCTTCAAGGCATGAATGCGACCATAGGCTTTGGCGACGTTGTGCGCGGCAAGAACGACATCGCCGTTTTTGCCTTCGATTTTAGAAGCGGTGCTCATTTCACTTCGAGCCCCACTGGCGTGACGAGCCAGTTCTTCGGATTGACGACCTTGAACACGCCAACAACCGTCACGGTCTTGCCGACGAGATTCTCGACATCGATGCCCGAAAGCACCTGCTTCTTCATCTCGTTGCTCAGGGCAGAACCGGCATTTTGATATTCGATCTGGTTCTTGAACTGGCCGAACTGGATTTCGCCGGTCGCATCGCGCAGATCAGTGCCGTTGACGGCGGGGCCGGTCTGGACACGGATGACAATGCCTTCCGGCAGGCCATCGACCTTCACGACATTGTAGTTGGACTTGCGCTCTTCGACAGTGCCCGTGAATTTGACCGGAACAACCGGATTGACGTCGCCCACGCCATATTTCTTTCCGGCTGCGGCCTTGTCGGCGGCGAGAGCCGTTCCAACTTCCACTGCATCCACGGCGCGCTGCTCGACGCTGGCCTTCACCTTGGGGAATTCGGACGTGCCATAGGCATCGGGAGAGAAAGCCTGCTGGCGCACATCGGAATCAGACCCGATCTTCACGACCTTCGTGTCGAAGGCAATCGCGCCGACAACCACCGCCGCAGCGATCACGCTCCAGACGACGGCGCGGCTCAGCTTTGCGGGTTTTTGTGAAACTTGACTGGTTTGTGCACTCATTATCAAACGCCTTCAGCAATTCTGCCGTATTGTCGTTATGGAAACGGATGATGCGGCTGAATTAAACCGCCCGGGGACCACCCTCGACCAAAGCCATCGCGCTTGCCGGGTAGGCGAAAGCCTCCGCCAAAGCGGTGCAGGATGCGACGGACGAGATCATGATAGCCTCCACATGAATTCCAGGGCCCCGCTCCTCCGTGCATCCTGGAACAGATGCGCCGCAATCGGAACTTATGATAGCGGCGTGTTATTAACTCCAATAATGATGTTATAAAGCTCGAAAGCTGTCAATCGGATGTTTTCGAAACACCGGTGAATTAGCACAATTTCATGCGGAATCCCGATCACGATATAGGGAAATCCACTACATAATTCGTTAACACTCGCACGATTCACAGTGCACCCTTTTCTTGCCAAGCCAAACTGAAACGCAATCAGAGTCGGAATTTTTTCCTTTTATTTTCAATAATTTGATATGATCCAGCTGCCAAAATGAAGCAATGGATTGAAGAAAATCTGAGCAGAAACCGCCTTTGGAGGCATAGCGAATTTCCCCACATTCACTCTTTGGTGAAAAAAAATGCGCTCTCTCGAAAATTTTACAGACAAGGTGATAGCGTTATGTTATCTCCTGCATACGCCATTGCCCGACTTCATTATAAACGGGGCCGCGAGCGACGCATTTTCAGTCGCGGGAGGAATCCAAATGTCAATGAAAGCACATAGCCGCCATGCGTGAGAAAGGTGACATCATCATCGGGATCGACGCGGGCACCTCCGTGCTCAAGGCAGTCGCTTTCGACCTCACCGGGCGCCAGATTGAGTCTGCGGCTGTTCGCAACAAATACGATACCGGCGACCATGGTGCCGTCACGCAATCGCTTTCCCAAACGTGGCAGGATTGCGCGCGCGCATTGCGCGACCTTGGCGCGAAAATGCCGGGCCTTGCCGAACGCACTGCGGCAATAGCCGTAACCGGTCAGGGCGACGGAACCTGGCTTGTCGGTCGCGACAACCAGCCTGTTGGCGATGCCTGGCTGTGGCTCGATGCCCGCGCGGCAACCACCGTCACGCGGCTTGCCGCTGACCCGATGAACCGCGCACGCTTTGAAGCGACCGGCACCGGGCTGAACACCTGCCAGCAGGGCTCGCAGATGGCGCATATGGACGCTATCGCGCCCGAGCTTCTGGACAGTGCCGAAGTCGCGCTCCACTGCAAGGACTGGCTCTATCTCAATCTCACCGGCATTCGCGCCACCGACCCCTCGGAAGCAAGCTTCACCTTCGGCAATTTCCGCAATCGCCAGTATGACGATGTCGTCATCGACGCGCTCGGCCTGACGAAACGGCGTGGATTGTTGCCGGAAATCATCGACGGCACCGAAGTGCAGCATCCGCTTTCCCCCGAAGCGGCAGCAGCAACGGGCTTGCGGGCAGGAACGCCGGTGAGTCTTGCCTATGTCGATATGGCGATGACCGCACTCGGCGCAGGCGTGCGCGGCGGAACGGCAGGAGCCGGATGCTCGACCATCGGTTCCACAGGCGTGCACATGCGTGCCAAGCCGATTGCCGACATCCACCTGAACAAGGAAGGCACCGGCTACGTCATCGCGCTGCCCATTCCCGGCATCGTCACGCAGGTGCAGACCAATATGGGGGCGACGATCAACATCGACTGGATATTGCAGGTTGCTGCCGATCTCATGTCGACGCCAGACAAGCCTGTTTCGCTCAGTGACCTCATTCCCCGCCTTGATGACTGGTTTAATGCCAGCCGTCCGGGTGCAATCCTCTATCATCCGTATATTTCGGAAGCGGGCGAACGCGGTCCCTTCGTCAATGCCTATGCCCGGGCCGGTTTCGTCGGTCTTTCCAGCCGCGACCGTTTCCCGGAAATGGTGCGCTCGGTTGTCGAGGGCCTCGGAATGGCAACGCGCGATTGCTACACGGCCATGGGTGAAATGCCCGCCGAACTGCGCATCACCGGCGGTGCCGCACGCTCAAAGGCTTTGCGCAGCACTCTTGCCGCAACAGTGAATGCGCCGGTGCGCGTTTCCTCGCGTGAAGAGGCGGGAGCCGCAGGTGCTGCCATGATGGCTGCGGTAGCCATCGGCGCTTATCCGAGCATGGATGCATGTATTGCGGAATGGGTCGAGCCGCTGCTTGGCCCTTGCGAGGCCCCGGATGGTCCGCGCGCAAAGCACTATGAAGAACTCTTCGTTGCCTATCAGGAAGCCCGACTGGCACTGACGCCGGTCTGGGACAAGCTGGCTTCTGATAGAGCATTTCCAGCAAAAGTGTGAAGCGGTTTTGCGTTCGGAAATGCGGTGAACAAAACGAATAAGGCCGGACCTCCCTTCCGGCACATATAGACTGTGGGATGCGATTGCATCCGAAGGAGCATGAAATGGCTGAACCGGAAACCTGCGATCTCTTTGTCATCGGCGGCGGTATCAACGGCGCGGGCGTGGCCCGTGACGCCGCCGGTCGCGGCCTCAAGGTGGTGCTGGCGGAAAAAGACGATCTGGCGCAGGGAACTTCGTCGCGCTCCGGCAAGCTGGTGCATGGTGGCCTGCGTTATCTCGAATATTATGAATTCCGCCTTGTGCGCGAAGCACTGATCGAGCGCGAAGTGCTGATGAACGCTGCCCCCCATATCATCTGGCCGATGCGTTTCGTGCTGCCGCACAGCCCGCAGGACCGCCCCGCCTGGCTGGTGCGGCTTGGCCTGTTTCTCTATGACCACCTGGGCGGTCGCAAGAAGCTTCCCGGCACACGCACGCTCGACCTGCGACGCGATCCGGAAGGCACGCCGATCCTCGACCAATATACCAAGGGCTTCGAATACTCCGACTGCTGGGTCGATGATGCCCGTCTCGTTGCATTGAATGCGGTTGGCGCTGCTGAAAAAGGCGCGACCATTCTGACCCGCACGCCTGTCGTCTCCGCTCGTCGCGAAAAAGGCGGCTGGATCGTGGAAACGAAAAACCGCGACACGGGCGAAACCCGTACATTCCACGCGCGCTGCATCGTCAACTGCGCCGGACCATGGGTTACGGATGTCATCCACAATGTCGCCGGCTCCAACTCGTCGCGCAATGTGCGTCTCGTCAAGGGCAGCCACATCATCGTTCCGAAATTCTGGTCGGGCGCAAATGCCTATCTCGTCCAGAACCACGACAAGCGCGTTATCTTCATCAATCCTTATGAGGGCGACAAGGCGCTGATCGGCACCACCGACATCGCCTATGAAGGCCGTGCCGAAGACGTTGCAGCGGATGAGAAGGAAATCGAATATCTGCTGACTGCGGTGAACCGCTATTTCAAGGAAAAGCTCAGGCGCGAAGACGTGCTGCATTCCTTCTCTGGTGTTCGCCCGCTGTTCGACGATGGCAAGGGCAACCCTTCCGCCGTCACCCGCGATTATGTCTTCGACCTCGACGAAACCAACGACGCGCCGCTGCTCAACGTCTTTGGCGGCAAGATCACCACGTTCCGCGAGTTGGCAGAGCGCGGCATGCATCGCCTCAAGCACATCTTCCCGAAGATGGGCGGCGACTGGACGCATGGCGCACCGCTTCCGGGCGGCGAAATCGCCAATGCCGATTATGAAACCTTCGCCAATAGTTTGCGCGACACCTATCCGTGGATGCCGCGCACGCTCGTCCAGCATTTCGGTCGTCTCTACGGCGCGCGCACGAAAGACGTTGTTGCAGGCGCACAGAATCTCGAAGGGCTTGGCCATCATTTCGGCGGCAATTTCCATGAGGCGGAAGTACGCTACCTGGTGGCCAGGGAATGGGCAAAGACGGCAGAAGACATCCTCTATCGCCGCACCAAGCATTATCTGCACCTGACCGAAGCCGAACGCGCCGCTTTCGTGGAATGGTTCGACAACGCTGGAATCGCCGCTTGAGCATGTCGCGGAAAAGTGGGAACCGGTTTTCCGATAACGACATGCTTTGCGGACTAAATTGAGGACGATATGGCTCTTACGCTTTCGCTGAACACCAATCCGCTGGTCAATCGCTTTGCCGAGCCGGATGATCTGATCGAAACGGTTGCGCGCGATCTGCGCCTGCGTGACCTCCAGCTCACACACGAGTTCATCAATCCAAGCTGGCAGGCTTCAACCATCCGCCGTCTCACCCGCGATATGGGCAAGGCCTTGCAGCGCACCGGCGTCCGGGTCACTTCGGGCATGACCGGCCCCTATGGCCGCCTCAACCATTTCGGCCATCCGGATGCAGAAGTGCGCCGCTACTATATCGACTGGTTCAAGACCTTTGCCGACATTATCGGCGATCTTGGCGGCAAATCGGTCGGCACGCAGTTTGCGATCTTCACCTATAAGGATTTCGACGACGCTGCGCGCCGCGAAGAGCTTATCAAGATTGCGATCGACTGCTGGGCGGAAGTCGCCGAACATGCGAGCCGTGCCGGTCTCGACTATGTGTTCTGGGAACCGATGAGCATCGGGCGTGAATTTGGCGAGACGATTGCCGAAAGCATG
Source organism: Brucella tritici (assembly GCF_008932285.1). Taxonomy (NCBI): domain Bacteria; kingdom Pseudomonadati; phylum Pseudomonadota; class Alphaproteobacteria; order Hyphomicrobiales; family Brucellaceae; genus Brucella; species Brucella tritici. Next base: position 718,090 of record NZ_WBVY01000002.1, on the reverse strand, counting down.
AAGCTTCAGAACCGCCTTACCGCTGCCGACATGGCAATTCCGATGTGGATGATGGCCGATATCGACCATGGCGATGTGACATCCGCCAATCCGGACGATTTCGATCCCTACGCCTGGGCACGCGTCGTGCCGAAAGTCTCGCCAATCATTCACATCAAGCAGAGCCTGATGGACAAGGGCGGGCATCGTCCGTTCACCGCCGCGTTCAATGCCAAAGGGCGCATCCAGCCGGAACCGCTTCTGAAAGCCTTTGCCGAAGGCGGCGCGGTGGACAATGAAATCTGCCTCGAACTGTCGTTCAAGGAACGCGAGCCGAACGACCGTGAAGTCATTCCGCAGATTGCGGAAAGTGTGGCTTTCTGGGCTCCGCACATTGACACCGGCGCTAAGGACTTGAAGATATAGACAATTTAAGGAACCGGACCGCTTTCAATGGCAGATGCTGACGATTCACTGGCGCTGCGCGCCGCATGGCTTCACTTCGTGGCAGGCATGACCCAGTCAGCCGTTGCGAAGCGCCTTGGTCTGCCCTCCGTGAAAGCGCATCGCCTTATTGCCAAAGCCGTCGCGGACGGTGCGGTGAAGGTCAGTATCGACGGTGACATAACCGAATGTATCGACCTCGAAAACCGCCTCGCCGATATGTACGGCCTCGATTATTGCGAAGTTGCGCCTGACATTGGCGAGGAAGGCCTGCCGCTCATGGCGCTTGGCCATGCGGGTGCGGATTTTCTGCGGCGCGAGATCGAGCATGGCGACCATGAAGTCATCGGCATCGGTCATGGCCGCACGCTCTCAGCCGCAGTCAGCTATATGCCCCGCGTCGTTGCTAATGACCTGCGCTTCGTGTCGCTGCTCGGCGGCCTGACGCGCAATTTCGCCGCCAACCCGCATGACGTGATGCACCGCATCGCCGAAAAGACCGGCATGCCTGCTTATGTGATGCCGGTGCCCTTCTTCGCCAACACGGCAGAAGACCGCGAAGTGCTGCTCGCACAGCGCGGCGTCACCACAGTTTTCGACATGGGTTGCCAGGCCGAACTGAAGATCGTCGGCATCGGCACAGTCGATGCACAGGCGCAGCTTGTCACATCCGGCATGATAGAACTGGCTGAAGTGGAAGAGATCGCCAGCCTCGGCGGTGTTGGTGAAATGCTCGGCCATTTCTTTGACGCCAATGGCCAGCGCCTCGAAACAGCGCTGACCGCCCGCACCATCGCCGCATCGGTCGAAAACGCGGATATGAGCCGAATCGTGGGCCTTGCCGGTGGAATTTCCAAAGCGGAAGCCATCCGCGCCGTGCTGAAAAGCGGTCGTCTTTACGGCCTCATCACCGATGAGCGCACGGCAAAGGCGCTCGTTGAACAGCCGAGCGGAAAATAACATAATAACATTTTTTCAATGGATTTTTTTGTGATTTTGTGATCTAACTTCACGCGATAAATGTTCCGCCAATGAGATCGGACGAGAGCGTGAAGCGCGACGACAGAAGACAGGCAATCATCAACCTTCTGATCGAAAATCAGGCCGTCGATCTCGACGATCTGGCGGATCGGTTTGCTGTTTCCAAAATGACGATCCATCGCGATCTGGATTCGCTGGAACATACCGGCGTGCTGCGCAAGGTACGCGGCGGCGCGACGATCGATACCGGCACACAATTTGAAAGCGATTTCCGCTTCCGCGAACGGCAGGACGGCGAAGCGAAGCAGAAAATGGCGCGTGCCGCGCTTGAGCTTGTTGAACCCGGCATGACGGTGATGATTAATGACGGCTCCATGGCGGCTGTCCTTGGCGGCATGCTTCTGGAAAAGCGCCCGCTGACAGTCATCACCAACAATGCCGTCATCGTCGATGAACTGAAGGGCGAGAACGGGATCAATCTGATTGCGCTCGGCGGAACCTATTCAGCCAAGTTCAATGCGTTTTTCGGCATCCTGACGGAAGGGGCCCTGTCGCATCTGAGCGCCGACATCGCCTTCATTTCCTCGCCTGCAGTCAATGGCAAGCTCGTCTATCACATGGATGAGAATGTTGTTCGCACCAAGCGCGCCATGACGGCATCCGCCGCCCGCACCTGCCTTCTGGTCAATCACCAGCGGTTCGGACGCCCTGCCCTGCATGTGATGGCTGATCTTTCCGATTTCGACGCGATCATAACCGATGCCTCCCCCGACGCGACTGTACTGGCCGATCTTGAACAGGCTGGGATTGCACTGACCATCGCTGACGACTGCGCATAAACCTAGAGGACGAAAATTGAGCATGACCAAATTCTGGATTGGCACAAGCTGGAAGATGAACAAGACACTGGCCGAGGCCCGCATTTTCGCCGAAGCCTTGAAAGCTGCCGATGCAAGCCGCTCGACCGACATTCAGCGTTTCGTCATCCCGCCGTTTACCGCCGTGCGCGAAGTAAAGGAAATCCTGTCCGGCACTTCCGTCAAGGTCGGCGCGCAGAACATGCATTGGGCCGATCAGGGTGCATGGACCGGCGAGATTTCGCCGCTGATGCTCAAGGACTGCAATCTCGATATCGTCGAACTTGGTCATTCCGAACGCCGTGAACATTTCGGTGAAACCAACGAAACGGTCGGCCTCAAGGTCGAGGCTGCCGTGCGCCACGGCCTGATCCCGCTCATCTGCATCGGTGAGACGCTGGAAGACCGCGAAAGCGGACGCGCCGCGGAAGTGCTTGAAGAAGAAGTGCGAGGCGCATTGTCCAAGCTTTCCGACGATCAGAAGCAGGCGGAAATCCTGTTTGCCTATGAGCCGGTCTGGGCCATCGGCGAAAATGGTATCCCGGCATCAGCGGATTATGCCGATGCGCGCCAGGCGGAAATCATTGCGGTTGCAGAAAGCGTGCTCGGTCGTCGCGTGCCTTGCCTCTATGGCGGCTCGGTCAATCCGGGCAATTGCGAAGAATTGATTGCCTGCCCGCACATTGACGGGCTTTTCATCGGTCGCTCGGCATGGAACGTCGAAGGTTATCTCGACATTCTGGCCAAGTGCGCCGCCAAAATCCAGTAAATCAAGGAGTACCACTATGAAAGTAGCAGTAGCAGGCGACAGCGCCGGAGAGGGTCTGGCCAAGGTTCTGGCCGATCACCTCAAGGATCGCTTCGAGGTTTCGGAAATCTCGCGCACAGACGCCGGCGCAGATACATTCTACGCCAACCTTTCCGACCGCGTGGCTTCCGCCGTTCTCGATGGCACCTATGACCGCGCCATCCTCGTTTGCGGCACCGGCATCGGTGTGTGCATTGCAGCCAACAAGGTTCCGGGCATCCGCGCCGCGCTGACGCACGACACCTATTCGGCAGAGCGCGCAGCGCTTTCCAACAACGCCCAGATCATCACCATGGGCGCCCGCGTCATCGGCTCTGAAGTGGCCAAGACCATTGCCGACGCCTTCCTCGCTGAGACCTTTGACGAAAAGGGCCGTTCGGCTGGCAATGTCAACGCGATCAACGAAGTTGACGCGAAGTACAACAAGGGCTGATTATTCAGTCTCTTGAAAACAAAAAGCGGCCATCAGGCCGCTTTTCTTTTGGCTTATAGCAGGGCGCTAAGATGCTCAATCGCCGCACGGGCTTAACCAAGTCTCAGCGAGACTTGGTTTAACAGCAGAATCTAGAGCGGTTCCGGTTAAAACGGAGTCGCTGGAACCGCTCTATCTCTTTGTTTTTACGCATGTCTTTATCCCAAAACCGGTTCCCACTTTTGGGAGACATGCTCTAGCTGAACTTCGGGTCCAGCGAACCATCGCGATAGCGCTTTGCCATTTCGGAAAGCGGGATCGGACGGATCGAGGCAGCATGACCGGCAGTGCCGAACTGCTCGAAGCGCTCCTTGCAGAGTTTGGTCATGGCAGCCATTGCAGGCTTCAGGTACTTGCGCGGATCGAATTCGCTCGGATCTTCCTGCAGGACGCGGCGGATCTGGCCGGTCAGCGCCATGCGGTTGTCCGTGTCGATGTTGATCTTGCGCACGCCATGCTTGATGCCACGCTGGATTTCCTCGACCGGAACGCCCCAGGTCGGCTTCATCTTGCCGCCATACTTGTTGATGATTTCCTGCAGCTCTTCCGGCACCGAAGACGAACCATGCATGACCAGATGCGTGTTTGGCAGCTTGCGATGGATTTCCTCGATCACATTCATGGCGAGGACGGAACCGTCCGGCTTACGGCTGAACTTGTAGGCGCCATGCGACGTGCCCATGGCGATTGCCAGCGCATCGACCTTGGTTTCGCGCACGAATTTCACAGCTTCATCCGGATCGGTCAGAAGCTGGTCGTGCGACAGCACGCCTTCCGCGCCGTGGCCGTCTTCTGCATCGCCCATGCCGGTTTCGAGCGAACCCAGAACGCCGAGTTCACCCTCCACCGAAATGCCGCCAAGATGCGACATCTCGCTGACCTGACGCGTGACTGAAACATTGTAGTCCCAGTCGGCAGGCGTCTTGCCGTCAGCCTTGAGCGAGCCGTCCATCATGACGGATGTGAAGCCTGCCTGGATGGCGGTCATGCAGGTGGCAGCTTCGTTGCCATGGTCCAGATGCACGCAAACCGGAATATGCGGATAGATTTCCGTCACAGCATCCATCATGTGACGGAGCATGATGTCGTTTGCATAGGAACGCGCGCCGCGCGAAGCCTGCAGGATCACCGGCGCATCGGCGGCATCCGCCGCTTCCATGATGGCAAGCGCCTGTTCCATGTTGTTGATGTTGAATGCCGGGACGCCGTAACCCTGTTCAGCGGCGTGATCGAGCAATTGCCGCAGCGTAATGCGCGCCATTTCTAGCCTCCTAGAGCGCATCCCGAAAAGTGCGAAACGGTTTTCGGAACAAGATGCGCGTAAAACAAATGGATGGAGCATTTCCAATGCTCCAGACGATGTCAGATCAGGTTATTTGGCGAAGTATTCGCCGAGGATATCCACCTCTTCGGCCACGCCGAACACCAGCGCACTGCGCTCGTGATAGGTTTGCGGGACGATATCGAGAATGGATCTCGAACCGTCGGTCGCCTTGCCTCCCGCCTCACGGGCGAGGAAAGCAATAGGATTGGCTTCGTAGACGAGCCGCAAGCGGCCCTTTTCGTAGCCGGGGCGGCTGTCATTCACATAGAAGAACAAGCCGCCGCGCTGCATGATGCGGTGCATGTCGCCCACCGCAGCACCGAGCCAGCGCATGTTGAAGTTACGCCCGCGCGGACCATCCTTTCCAAGGAATGCGTCGTTGACATAGGCCTGCATGCCAGCGGACAAATGCCGCTGGACCGATGCATTGAACGCCAGATCCGACGTGCGCTCCGGCAGCGTCACATTGCGGCGCGTGATATAGAAAATCCCGCTTGCCGGATCGAAGGTCGCGAAGATCACGCCCTCGCCGACTGAAAAGCCGAGATCGACCGAATTGCCGTAGGAAACATAACCGGCAGCAATCTGGCGGTTGCCGGGCTGCAAAAACGGCTCTGCCGTATCAGCCGGGAAAATCGAGAAAATCGTGCCAAGCGGGGCGCCGAGACCCACATTGCCCGAGCCGTCAAGCGGATCGATGGCAACGGCAATCAGCCCATCGGCCTTGCCTGCAACGGGGAGGTCCGCTTCTTCCGAAAGAATGGAGGCTGCACCCGCCGCAATCAGCAGCTCGACGAACAGATTGTGCGAACCGACATCAATGCACTTCTGCTGGTCCTGATCGCTGTTGACGCCGACAAGCTTGCCCGGATCGCCGGGAAGCGAACCGCGTGCAATGCGACCGGCGAGCCGCGTTGCGCCAGCAAGAATAGCCTTGATGGCGTCGGCGGTCGCAAGACGCAAGCCGTCCTTGCCAGCCCAGTTGTCGAGATAGGCGCCGACTGCTTCTGCTTCCACGCGATCGCTATCGCCCACCAGAACCAGTGGAGAAAAATTGCCAGCCATCGTCATTTGCCCTGCTCCAGCAAGAATTTGGCGCGGGCGATAATCGCCTCGGCCGTAATGCCGAATTTTTCATAGAGCACCTCGGCCGGTGCCGAAGCGCCAAAGCCATCCATGCCGATCACATCGTCTTCGCTGTCGACATACCGTGTCCAGCCGAACTTGCCTGCGGCCTCGACAGCGATGCACGGCGCATCGCCCAGAACACCCTTGCGGTAGTCCTTGCTCTGCTTTTCGAACAGATCCCAGCTCGGCATGGAGACAACCGCCGTGGCTATGCCTTCTTCTGCGAGCTTTTCGGCAGCCTTCACAGCGAGCGAGACTTCCGTACCCGTGGCAAGCAATGTGATCTGGCGCTCGCCTTTTGCCTCGCGCAGCACATAGGCACCGCGTGCGGAAAGGTTCTCGCCATTGTCGGTACGAAGCTGCGGCACGTTCTGGCGTGACAGGGCCAGAACCGAAGGCGTATGCGGATCGGAAACCGCCACGGCCCAGCATTCCAGCGTTTCAATCGTGTCTGCCGGGCGGAAGACGTGCAGGTTCGGCATGGCGCGCAGGCTGGCCAGATGTTCGACCGGCTGGTGGGTCGGGCCGTCTTCGCCGAGACCGATGGAGTCGTGTGTCAGCACATGAATGACACGCACGCCCATGAGCGCCGAAAGGCGGATGGCGTTACGGGCGTAATCGGAGAACACCATAAAGGTGCCGCCGTAAGGGATGAAACCGCCATGGACCGCGATGCCGTTCATGGCCGCGCCCATCGCAAATTCACGCACGCCATAGCTGACATAGCGACCGCTCTTTTCCGGCGTGAAATCGCTGTCGACGGCGGGAACGCGGGTAAGGTTCGAATGGGTAAGGTCAGCCGAGCCGCCGATCATTTCCGGCAGCGCCGCCGTCAGGCTTTCAAGCGCGATCTGGCTTGCCTTGCGGGTCGCAACATTCTGCGGCTTGTCGAGGAGACGCTGTTTGGCATCGCCAACGACCGCTGCAAAGCTTTCCGGCAGAACGCCAGCGATACGACGGTCGAATTCGGCGCGTTCGGTTGCAGGCAGCGCATCGACGCGCTTCTGCCATGCTTCACGGTCCGAAACGCCACGCGCACCGGCTTCACGCCAGGCATTGAGCAGCGGGGCCGGAATTTCGAAAGCTTCCGCTGTCCAGCCGAGTGCTGCCTTGGTGGCGGCATTTTCAGCCGCACCCAGTGGCGCGCCGTGCACGCCGCTCGTACCGGCGCGATTTGGCGAACCGTAGCCAATGACGGTCTTGAGCGCGATCAGCGTCGGGCGGTCGGCTTGAGCCTTGGCGCGCGTCAGCGCCGCATCGATAGCGTCGTGATCGTGACCGTCAACCTTTTCGACGTTCCAGCCGCACGCCTTGAACTTGGCGGGAATATCGTCGGTGAAGGCGATTTCCGTGCTGCCGTCGATGGTGATGCCGTTATCATCATAAAGCAGAATCAGCTTGCCGAGGCGGAGGTGACCGGCAAGCGAGATCGCTTCCTGTCCCACGCCTTCCATGAGGCAGCCGTCGCCGCAGAACACATAAGTGCGGTGATCGACGATATCCTTGCCGAACTGGTCGGCGAGCGCGCGTTCGGCGATTGCCATGCCGACCGAGCTGGCGAGGCCCTGACCGAGCGGGCCGGTGGTCAGCTCAACGCCTTCTGTATGACCATATTCCGGATGACCGGCGGTCTTCGAACCCCACTGGCGGAAGTTCTTCAGTTCGTCGATGGACACATCCTTGTAGCCCGCCAGATAAAGCGCGCTGTAAAGCAGCATCGAGCCGTGGCCGTTGGAGAGCACGAAACGGTCGCGGTCTGCCCAGTTGGGAGCCGATGCGTCGAATTTCAAATGCTTCGAGAACAGAACGGCTGCAGCGTCGGCCATGCCGAGCGGCATTCCCGGATGGCCGGAATTGGCGGCATCGACGGCATCGATCGAGAGAGCGCGAATGCAGTTGGCGAGTTGCAGCATATCTGATACGGGCGGGGCGAAATTCATCGGCGGCAACCTCCTTGCCAAAAGCAAAGCCTTGAGCATGTCCAGCAAACGAAACCCGGTTCGGTGCGGAAATGCGTAAAAACAACAAAGCCAGAGCGCATTACGCCCGTGCTGCCTGAGATTTCGCAGTCCTTTTAAGGCCAGCCTCTCAGGCACCAATTCCGGTAACACCGTTTCAAAAGCATAACAATACGGCCATAACATTATAACGATTTAAATGTGATCTTGAGTGTGATTTTTCTTTCCACACCCCTGTTCTAGCCCCCTCGAACGGGCCGAAACGCCGCTTTGGCGTCGCGACTCACCTCCCGAAACACTAAAAAGCAGCCCGTAGATGACCACGGACTGCTCCTTATAATGGTATCGAGATGCGGCGGATTACGCCCCGGCCATGCGCTGACGTCTCTCGCGTAACAGCATTGGACCGTATTCCAGAACATAAAGCCCGAAAGCGCCCATCCAGAGTAAAGCCGATGCGGCGAGGATGGTGTGGAAGAAATTCGGCATCACTTCCGCCAGCGGACGGATCAGCGCTGCCGCGACAAGGCAAAGATAAGCGACCTGCGTGACGGGGGAAGCCGTGAGTTCGCGCCCGGTATGACCGCGGGTGGCCCGCGTCATGACCGCCAGCATCATGCAGCCGATCGCCCCCACCGTCACGACATGCAGTGCGGAATAGGGATTGAGGCGATCAATGGCCGAGAGACCGATGGCGATGAAACCGAGCGGGATGAACGCATAGGCGACATGAAGAACCAGCAGCAGCTTTTCCCGCGCCACAGACCATCCCCGCCAGCGGTAAAGCCGCACGATGTGAAACAGGGCTGCAATCCACGCCAGCACCGCCGTTATCGTCTGGTCGGGAGCGGCGATCCAGCCAACGCAGGCGGCCACTCCGACGAGAATGCTGAAACCGTCATAGCGGTTGAAAGGCACCGGAAAGCGCGTCTCCCCCATCTTGTTGAGCCAATTGCGGGTGAAGCTTGGCACAATGCGCCCACCAATCACCATAACCAGCAGGACATAGGCGCTGACCCCGATGCGGTTGGCCAATGCCACGTCACCGTCGGTCAGGATCAGATAATGGAAGACGAGATTGGCAACCATCACCGTTGCCACGCCAGCGAGCACCTTCAGGTTCTTCCATTGGCGCCCGGCAATAATTTCCCGCGCGCAGATGAAAAGCAGCGAGGGCAGAAACAGACTTTCGACAGCGACTGCAAAGCGCACATCAATCAGGTCAGGCTCGAGAAAGACGAGCCGTCCTGCAAGCCATACCCCGCAGAGAATGGCGAGCGGTGTGCCCGATACCGGCAGGCCGCCTGTCCAGTTCGGAATGGCTGTCAGCAGAAAGCCAGCCAGAACGGCGGAGGAAAAACCGAACACCATTTCATGGGCGTGCCAGTTCAACCCGCCATAGGAGCCGCCGAGCGGCATTCCGAGTGTCAGTGACAATATCCAGAAGAGCATGGCCAGAACGGCCCATATGGCTCCGCCCAGAAAGAATGGGCGGAAGCCATAGCTGAGGAGGACGGGACCGGTCATTTTCAGTCCGCGCGGCATACCTTTTTGATCGGATGGCATCGCAGCAGGTACTGCCTGCAGGCTTGGCTGTCTGGTCATGATGTCCTCGTCATGAAGCCGGTTCAAGTTCGGCTCATCGAGAGTTTTCGGTCAATCTTATTTGGCGCTTGCGATGACCTTATCCAACCGCTCCTGAACGATCTTCGGCTTCTTGGCCGAAACGATCTGGTCGAGATTGGCCGGGTTGTCACCGACAGCTATGAGCGCGATCATACCCATGGCATAATGCGGTGTGCACTTTACCAGATATGCGCCGGGTTGGGTAACCGTCAGCACATAGTTCTCATTGACCTTGCTTTTGAATTTTTCGGCCCCTTCGGGGATCATATCCTTGATGGATTCGACATTATGTCCCTTGTCCACCGGAATGAAGGTGATCGTGTCGCCGGGATTGGCCTTGATATAGGCGGGCTCGAAAACCATGGCACCTTCGGCACCCTTGTTGAGCATGTGAACTTCGATATTTTCGGCAAGGGCTGGGGCCGCCAGCACCGCAAGAATGCCTGCTGCAGCAAATTTGATCGCGAGGTTACGCATTTTCGTCCTGATCTCCATCGATTGGCGCACCTGCCGTCTCGGCTTTAACACGCCACGTCACGGGATTTAGACCTGTCGCCTGCCAACCTCTTTGATCTGGATCAAACAGGTGAAGTTATTCCTGATAATGACGCTCAAATTTCATTAGAAGCAAAAAGGAGCGCCTCAGCGCTCCCTTCGACTATGGTTTCAGTTCTTGGCCGCAACGACCACGACTTCGATCAATCGCTTCGGGTCGCCCAGATCGGCGATGCCAATCGTGGCGCGGGCGGGGAGGTCGTCCCCATCCAGCCATTCGAGCCAGGCTTCGTTCATCTCTTCCTTCTTCGACATGTCGCTGATGTAGATGCGTGCCGAGACGAGTTGTGTCTTGTCCGAGCCGCATTCGGCAAGCACGTCGTCCAGTTTGGCGCAGACCTGCTGCGTCTGTTCCTTCATGCCGAGCGAAATATCGGACGCCGCATGACCGCCGACGAAAATGAGACCGTTATGCTCCACTGCCGCATGCATGATGCGGTGCTTCCGGTAACGCGTTACCATGATTATACCTCTCTTACAGGATTGAATTTCAAATGAGATGACCCGTCACGCAGGCGCGTAACGAGAAAGATCGACGTCGAGCGGCGCGTCGGTCAGAAGGTCGGCCAGCAGTTTGCCTGCGAAAGGTCCGATGGTGAGCCCGGCTGCACCGAGCCCGTTTCCAACGGTCAGACCCGAGACACCTGGCATACGGCCAAGAATGGGCATCATATTCCGCGATGCCGGACGGAAGCCAATGCGTGTTTCGATGTGGGTCGCGGTTGCAAGGCCCGGAGCCACCGCCAGCCCCGCATTCAGTACTTCAGCCTCACCACCTGCCGTTACGCGATAATCGAAGCCTGAATTATCCTCGCGAGTAGCGCCGATCACCACGCGGGAATCGTCGAATGCCAGCAGATAATGGCTGCCCATGGGCAGGAGCACCGGCCAGTTTGAAGTCTGGACACCTGGCAGGCGAAGATGAATGATCTGCCCCTTCTGCGGTTCAACCGGATGATCGAGACCCAGCGGATCAAGTATCTGCGAAGCCCAGGCACCGGCGGTCACGACGATTTCGTCTGCCTCAACCGCAGTGCCGTCGCCTGCCGAGCAAACCGGCTTGCCGTCCTTCAAAGCGAGTGAAACCCGATCCTGTCGCACTTTCGCTCCGAGAGAGGCCGCAGCGCGCAACATGGCTGCTGCAAGCAGCCGTGCATCGACGCGCGCTGCACCCGGAATGAAGATCGCTTCCATATCCTCGCGCAGTGGCGGAAATTTCTCGCGCGCCGCTGCTGCACTCAGATGCTCGACCGTGCCTGCTTCCGGAACATTGGCGACCCGACGCGCTACTCGCTCGGCGGCAGCTTCGAATTCCTGCCTGTCTTCCGCAACGACCAGACCGCCGACCTTGCCATAACCGAGATCGGTTTCGCCGAAAGATTTGAGCCCTTCCACCAGCGCTGCGTAATAGGCAGCGCCTGCGACATACATATCGTAAAATGGACCATCCTCAAGCTTGGTTGCCCACGGACATACGATACCGGCACCGGCAAGCGTGGCCTTGCCTTCGTGCTGGGCGTCGACGATTTCGACGTCGATGCCCTTGCGGGCGAGATGGTAGGCCGTGCTTGCACCAAGTATGCCCGCACCGATAATCAGGACTTTCATATCTGCTCCCGTATCTGCTCTCATGCGAATGCGCAGTTTGATGCGGCCCCCGGCGAAACGGATCGGGAACCGCCTGACTTTTCAACTATTCCACGGTGACACCGGAGAACCGGCTCGTTCCAAAAATTGCGGGCTCGAAACCCTTCACATTTTTGGCAACCGTCGTCAGCGTGTCGGCACCGCCAAGAATGACCGCAGGCGCTTCCTCGTGGAAACGTCTTTGCGCCTTCTCATAGAGCTCGATGCGCTTCTCCTTGTCTGTAACGCGGCCGGCCTCGTTCATCAGACTGATAAATTCCTTGTCGCACCACGCGCCCACATTGGACGGACTTGGCTTGCCCTCGGAATCGCAGATGAAATAATTGTTGGGAATCTGGCTCGGGTCGGGGAAATCATAAATACCGCCAAACATCGCGACTGGCGCTTCGCCAGCCCGCGCGCGTTGGATATATTCACCCCATTCAAAAGAGACGATTTCCGCCTTCACACCGATCTTGGCCCAGTCGGCCTGGATCATTTCCGCAGCACGGCGACCATTCGGCATATAGGGCCGATAGACCGGAACGGCCCAGACCTGCGTTGAAAAACCGTCTGGATAACCGGCTTCCGCCAGAAGCGCTTTGGCCTTTTCAGGATTATATTCGTGTGGCGGAAGATCCTTGGCATGTCCCCAGAGAACCGGCGGGATCAGCGCTCCCGTGGATACACCCATGCCGCTATAGACCGCCTCAACCAGCGTGGGGACATTGATTGCTTCGGCAAGAGCCGTTCGCACGCGCTTGTCCTGAAACTTCTCGTCACGGAAGTTGAAATCGATAAAGCCGGTCGAGGCCACCGGTGTCTGCTTGAGTTCAAGCGTTTCGCTCTTCTCGATCGTCGCGCGATCCGCAAGATTGGGGTAAAGCGCAATCTGGCACTCGCCTGCAAGTGCACGTTGCAGGCGCACCGACGCATCCGTGCTGATCGCCATAATGAGTGCGTCGACCATCGGTGTGCGACTTTTATCGCCGATAGCCGTCCCCCAGGTTTCCTTGAACGGCGCAAGCCGCACGATGGCATCCTGCTGATAGGCCTGCAAGGCGAAAGGGCCTGTCCCGATGGGGTCCATATCGAAAGTCTGCGGCGTTCCAGCCTTCAGGAGAACATCGGCATATTCCGCCGAGGTGATAGCGAGCGACTGGTGCGCCATAACGCCGACAAAAGGTGCCAAAGGCTCCTTCAAGGTGAAGGCGACAGTGTAGTCGTCGATCTTCTTTACCGATTGCAGAATGTCGGCAAGCTTGGTGTTGAATGTGACGTAGTTGCCGCCATTGATTTTGGCGTAGGGATTATCCGGGTTCATCATCCGGTCGAAAGTGAAAACCACATCATCCGCGTTGAAATCCCGACTTGGCGTGAACTGCGCATTGGACTGCCATTTGACACCCTTGCGTAGTTTGAACGTGTAGGTGCGACCGTCATCCGAAATCGTCCAGCTTTCCGCAAGCGAGGGTTCCAGATCGGAACTGTTCGCCTTCACCGAGACGAGATTGTCGTAAATATTGCCAAGAACGTTCGATGTGGTGCCGTTGCTGCTTAGCTGCGGATTGAAGATTTCCGGCGATCCCTCGACGCAAACCGACAATATTCCCGCATGAGCGGGAGCCGACAGCGACAAGGCCAGCATCGCCGACCCCAATGTGGAAGCAAAGGCCGATGGACGGGCCAGTCTCATGCGCATTCCCCTTTTTATGAAACGAACCGCCTGGCGGCCCGTCGTGCTTTCTTGCAGGGAGAAAAGCGAGACAGGGTATAATTGTCAAATATCAAATTATCCTGTCATTATAACCAAACCTCATATTGCCGATTCCAGACGAAAGCGCCTGCATGAACATCCGCCAACTCGAAGCATTTCACAACACGATAGAAACCGGGTCGGTTACGCTTGCTGCCGAACGGATGCGGATTTCGCAACCGGCCGTCAGCAAGCTTCTGCGCAGTTTTTCCGATGCCTGCGGTTTCCAGCTTTTCATTCGCTCCGGCGGACGGCTGACGCCGACGCTCGAAGCACGCATGCTCGCCGTCGAGGTCGCCAAGATGTTTTCCGGTACGGCGCGGGTGGCGCGGCTGGCCGATGCTGTGCGAAATCAGGAGTGGGGCGAGATAACGCTCGTTGCGCCGCCGGCGCTCACCACGCGGTTTCTGGCGCAATCGCTCGCGCCGCTTCTCGCCGACCAGCCGGATATCCATTTCACCATGCGTAGCCTGCCCTCCCCGCGCATCATCGATCTCGTTGCCGCACAACAGGTTGATATCGGCCTCAGCGTGCTGCCGTTTGAACACCCGAATGTCGAAGCTGAGCGCCTCATGCGGTTTGAAATGGTCTGCGTGCTGCCAGCCGGTCATCCGCTTGCCGACAAGGCCGTCATTGATCTGGAAGACCTCGGCAGCGACCCCTTTGTGTCACTGGCCCGCGACGATTGTTCGTTGATGACCATCGACCGCGCCTTCCAGATCAAGGGCGTGCAGAAGAGAAACCGCATAGAAGTTCCACTTTCCGAGACAGCCTGTTGCTTCGTGGCCAATGGCGTGGGTGTTTCCATCGTCCCTTCCTTTGTTGGCCTCGATTTTGGTCCCGATATGCTGATCAGGCGACGCATCGTGCCAGAAACGACCATCGATCTCTGGCTGCTTACCCCCAAAAATCATCCACGCTCGCTCGCGGCCAACAAACTGATTGATTTTCTTCGCCAGGCCGTCGCACCATTTGATGCACGCCAGTAAGGAGACCGCCCCTTCCACGCCAGCCCTTTTGCCGCAGTCTCCGGTATAAGCGCCCGACATGACAACCCTGCATGCATCTTGTATGCATTTAACGAACGATATTCGCCTACATACGGCCCGCCCCTAAGAACTGCGTCCAAAGAATTGGATAGGAATGACAGAATGAGCGATACCATTTCGATTTCGACAGAAGAACTCGCCAAGCTTGTGCGAGAAATCCTGCACAGGGCGGGTTTCAGCGCCGATCATGCCGCAGCCATTGCCAAGACGATTGTGGCGGGTGAACGCGACGGCTGCAAATCGCATGGTGTCTACCGTATCGAAGGCTGCCTGCGCACGCTGAAGAGCGGCAAGGTTGTCGCCGATGCCGACCCTGTCGTCACGACCGACGACAGCGCCGTCGTCCGCGTCGATGCCAAGGGTGGCTTTGCCAATCTGGCATTCGAGCGCGGCACGCCTGCTCTCGTCGAGAAGGCGCGCAAGCTCGGTATCGCAGCGCTGGCGATCAACGATTGCACCCATTTCGCAGCCTTGTGGCCTGAAGTCGAAGCGCTTGCCGAACAGGGCCTTGCGGCAATGGCCATGTGCCCGAGCTATGCCACCGTGGCGCCAGCAGGCGGAACGAAGCCGCTTCTCGGCACCAACCCATTCGCCTTCGGCTGGCCTCGCTCCGGCGATTACCCTTATGTGTTCGACTTTGCCACCAGCGTTGCCGCGCGTGGCGAACTTGAACTTTACCGTCGCGCCGGAAAGCAGCTGCCTGAAGGCTGGGCCGTCGATGCGGACGGCAATCCGACGACCGATCCTGAAGCCGCCCTTGCAGGCGCAATGCTGCCGTTTGGCGGGCACAAGGGATCGGCCATTTCCACGATGATCGAACTTTTGGCCGGTGTGATGATCGGTGATTTCACCAGCCCCGAGGCACTGGACTTCCTTGGCACGACGACGCTTGCGCCGCGCCATGGCGAACTCATCATTGCCTTCGACCCTGCCCGCATGGCAGGTGGCCGCGGCAACCCGCAGGAGCGTGGCGAAATCCTGATCGAAGCGATTGCCGGACAGGGCGCGCGCCTGCCGTCGCAGCGCCGCTTTGCCGCTCGCCGCGATTCATTGGCCAAGGGCATCACGCTCAGCGCCGACGAGATCGCGCTTCTGGAAAAGCTGAAGGAAAAGGGTCTCGACGCAGTGTCGTGATCCCAAACAAAAAGGCGCCGAATTCCGGCGCCTTTTTGTTTTATCTGACCTGACTTCAGGCGGCGTATTTCGCCGCTGCACCGCCCTGCTTGTTCCAGTCAGCATACCAGGTCTGGAACAGCTTCAACTGGGTTTCGCAATAGCCGCGCTGGCTATCGGACAGCTTGTCCGTCTCGTTGAAATGCAGTTCATATTCCGGATTGCCGGTCAGAACCATCATATGCTTGTAGAAGAGAACGAGGTCCGGGCCTTCATCGAAGGATGACAGTACGTCCAGTGCGGCTTCCAGTTCCAGCGCCAGCTTGCGTGCCGCGACATCGCCCGTGGCGGCCGCCTTCGACAGTGCCACGAGATGCTGGACTTCCTTCGGCAGCACATTGCCGATGCCGGTGATCGCACCGGTTGCACCGCAATTGACGAAGCCGTGGAAAACGCCGGTATCGACGCCGACCATCAGGGTTACATTGTCATCGGCGCTCGTGATGTTTTCGGCTGCGTAACGCATGGCTTCGGCACCGCCGAATTCCTTGAAGCCGATGAGGTTCGGATGTTCCGCACGCAGTGCGAAGAACAGGTCGGCGCGGGTCGCAAAGCCGTAATACGGGCTGTTATAGATAACGGCTGGCAGATCGGGAGCTGCCGCAAGGATCGCCTTGAAATGGGCCTTCTGCGCCGAGATCGACGAACCACGCGAGAGAACGCGCGGAATGACCATCAGGCCCTTCGCGCCAACTTTCTGCGCATGGGCTGCGTGGGCGGCGGCGATCTTCGTGTTGACAGCGCCGGTGCCGACGACGACGGGCACGCCTGCCTTGGCAAGCGCTTCAACGCCAGCCATGCGTTCCTCGTCCGAGAGAAGCGGCCAGTCACCCATCGAACCGCAATAGACAACCGCAGACATGCCCTTCGCGATCAGTTCCTTGCCTTTGCGGACCAGCGCATCGAAATCCGGCGTGCGATCGGGCTTGCAGGGGGTCATGAGGGCCGGAATGCAACCGGAGAAAATGTTAGAGGTCATAGCGTCGTTCCTTGGACGTTTTTCCTTGAGCGTTCTTCACGCGGGCTGGATCTACAATTGGTCTGCCGAACCTTGTATTGAAATCAAATATACACTTTGTATTTTTCTTGTCGACCAAAATTTTTGTTTGAGGTAGGATTGCTTGACTGGATGCGCATTTCCAGCAAAAGTGCGAAGCAATTTTGCGTTGGATAATGCGTAAAAACAAATGGATAGAGCATTTCTCACGCTTCGCAGAACAAGAAGCGCTCTATGCTGAAACTGGTGTTTGGAGCGCGTTTGACCGCGCCGTACCTATTTCCGGGTCGCCAAAACATCACGACTGAGGACAGACAAGATCATGGACAAAGACGACGCAAACCAGACAGCCGACCGGAAGAAGGGTTCAGGTGTCAAACTGGTTTACGACGTGCTGCGCGACGAGATTATCGATCTTTCGCTTGCGCCCGGTAGCCCCATTGATGAAAACCAGCTGGCCGAACGCTTTTCCATGTCGCGGACACCTATACGCGAAGCTTTGGTGCGGCTGGCAAGCGACGGCTTCGTAACTACACTTCCCAATCGCTCGACCGTTGTGTCCAATATCGACTTTTTGAGCCTCCCCGCATTTTTTGACGCGGTCACGCTGATGTACCGCGTAACGACGCGGCTTGCCGCCCGCAACCGGACCGACAAGGACCTTGAAAACATCCGCGCGCATCAGGAAGCTTTTGCCCGCGCAGTCCGCTCACAAAACGCGCTGGAAATGATTGCCACAAACCGCGACTTTCATGCGGCTATTGCGGAAGCGGGTCGCAACCCCTTCTACACCACCTTCTTTTCGAGGCTTCTCGATGAAGGACGCAGGCTGTTGCGTCTCTATTACCAGTCCTTTGCTGACCGGTTGCCTGAGCGCTACGTCACCGAGCATGAAGACATGATCCGCGCTATTGAAGAACGGGACGTGGATACCGCCGACCTGCTTGGCAAGGCGCATGGAGACCAGATCGTCTATCAGATCCGCAAGCTGATTGCGGAAGACCGTCGCGACCAGCTGGACCTGTAGAGCATTTCCAGCAAAAGTGCGAAGCGGTTTTGCGCAGGATAATGCGTAAAAAATAGTATATCCGCCATCAAACGGCTTCCGGTAATTTCCGGAGTTCTGTCACCCGGTCGAACCACCCAAGCGTTGCCTTGCTGTCGGGAGCCAGAAGAACGCCGCAATCACCGGCGAAGTCGTTCCAGCCTTCGACATAGGTTTCCCGCACCACGGTCAGCACCGGAATCTGGCGCGCATAGGCCGTTTCGATGATGGAGCGGAAACCGTGCCCTTCCGTCTCGCCCTTGCCGAAACGGTTGAGGATCAGCATATCGGCGCCGCCGTCCAGTTCCGCCAGAAGCGAGCCTGCCACATCGGCAAGGGCCGCCGGATCGAGACGACACCCCTTCGACCCAGAACCAAGCGACTGCGAGATAATCTGCGTCACGCCGGTGCCAATATGCTCGATCTCGATATCGCGGCAGCATTCATCCGTGTTGCTTTCGCGGTGCTGAAGAAAGCCCGCCACGCGCAGCCCTGCCTGCCTCGCCCGATGCGCTACACCAGCCAGAAGCTGGTCCACCGGCACATCCTTTGCGGCCAGGATGGCGGCAAGTATCGGTTCGCGGCTCATGCCTCGGCTCCCTCGCTCGACAGAAGATCGATGCCGGTAATGTCAGCATCGGCTGCGAGGATCGCGATATATTGCGACACGGCCTTCGACCAGGTGGAGGCCTCCAGCCAGCCGGCAATCCTGTCGGCGACATAATCGAACGGCAATTCCTCGCCCTCGATACGGCGGTCAAGCCGCACGATATGAAAGCCGAAGCGGCTTTCAATCGGGGCTGGCGTTATTTCGCCAACTGTGAGGCGCTCCAGCGCCCGCTCGAACTCAGGCACCGTGCTGCCGCGTGTGAGCTGACCGAGATTGCCGCCTTGCGCACCCGAAGGGCAAGACGAATATTCATGCGCAACCGAGGCGAAAGTGGCAGGCGCGGCAATCACCGACGACGCCAGATGGGATGCGGTTGCACGGGCTTTCTCGCGCTCCTGCTGGTCGGCTGGGTCGGCAGCAATCAGGATATGGCTCGCCTCCAGAATGGGCGCGCTGGTAAAGCGATGGCGGTTGTTTTCGTAAAAGCGCAAGGCTTCTTCGCGGGTGGCGGAAGGCACTTCAACCTCCCGTTCGATCACCATGCGCACCAGCGCATCCTCGTCGGTCTCGCTGCGCCCTTCTGCATCCTTCTCGTGCTCGGGTACGATGCCCGCTTCCCTTGCGCGCTGCAAAAGAAGCTCACGCACGGCCAGCGCCCGCGCGGCGGCAAGCAGCGCCGCGCCGGGATTGTCCGACGGATGGTTTTGCGCCTCCGTCAGAATGTCGGTTTCGTTGATCGCCACGCCATTGACGGACACCGCATCGAAGACCGGGCGCGGCTTCGGTGGCACGCGCGTATCCGGCTCCTGATAGGTCGTGTAGCCCGTATTATGGACATGCTCATGCCCAGGCGACTGTTCAGCTGGCTGTTTCCGATCAAAAAGTGTCACCATGAGCCTTACTCCGCAGAAATACGCATATGCGAGGGCTGAGCCGTATGGTTGCGCTCACGCACGACCTGATAGCCCGGACGCCAGATGTAGCGCACCGGCGCGCTCAGCATATGCACAAGGCGCGTGAACGGGAACAGCAGGAAGATAGTAAGCCCCAGGAAGATATGCATCTTGAAAACGATCGACGCATTGGTGATGTAGCTCGATGCAGCCGGATTGAAGGTGAAGATACCTTGCGCCCAGTTCATGAATGTCACCATTTCGCCGCCGTCCAGATGCTGCAGCGAGATCGGAATGGTGCCGAGCCCCAGCAGAAGCTGCAACCACAACAGAATGATAATCAGCGTGTCGGATGGTCGCGAAGACGCACGAACGCGCGGATCGAACACACGGCGATGCACGAGCATGCTGGCGCCAATGATTGCCATCACACCGGCGATACCACCCGCCACGACGGCGAGAATCTGCTTTGCCTCATGGCTGACGCCAAGCATGTCGAAGACCCAGATCGGGGTCAGCAGGCCAACCAAATGACCGGCGAAGATGAACAGCACGCCGAGATGGAACAGAACAGAACCCCACATGAGCTGCCTGCGCCGCAAAAGCTGGCTTGAGCCGGAACGCCACGTATAGGGCTCGCGGTCATAGCGGAAGATCGAGCCGAGCACGAGCACGCTCAGTGCGATGTAGGGATAGATGCCGAAAAGAAACGTATGGAGGTAAGCCATCTTCCGTCTCCTATATATGTGAAGGGTTGGACGGGTTGCCGGGCTTGCGCTGTGCTGCACGCATCTGCGTGCGCAACCGGTCCGGGCCGCAGGAGTTGTCGCCCGCATTGCCGCCAAATGTTACCGCTTCTTCTTCCCAGATGCGGTCGAGCGCGGCCAGATCGTTCGGGTCGTCTTCCTCTTGCCGAAGCAGTTCTCCGACGAGGTTTTTGTCCGGCTTGGCATTGGCGACATGAAGCAGCGCCGCAAAAGCGTTGGCATAGGGCGACTGGCGCTTGCGCAGACGCTCACCGATGGCCGCCGAGATATGGCCGGTCTGGGTGAGAAGATCGTGGATTTCCTCCGGCGAGCGCGTTGACAGGAATTCGAGGAACAGCGGCAGATAGTCCGGCAGTTCCTTGGCATCGACAACAAAGCCGTTGTCGTCATACATCTTCATGAGATCGACCATGGCCTGGCCGCGGTCGCGGCTTTCACCGTGTACATGCTCGAAAAGATGCAGAGATAGCGACCGCGTGCGGTCAAAAAGATGCACGTAGCGTTCCTGCGCCTCGTAGAGGTCGCAGTCGCAGACATAATCGACAAGACTGTCGAGAAGCCTGCGGATGCCGGGCGAAAGTTTTTCCCCGCCGAGCACCTCTTTCAGCTCCTCTCCGCCGAGTTGCAGCTCGGCGGCCGGATAGGACAGCAGCAGCGATATGATTTTCAGGGTCTTGTTCATTATACCTGCTCCCTGAAAATATCGGTTGGTGTCTGGACGACCTTCTGGCGCTTGGAGCCGAACAGGTCTTCAGTCGATGTTCCACCCGAGCAGCCATTGCCGAAGGTGAAGCCACAGGAGCCGCGCATGTCATAAGCGTCTTCCGTGACCTCGCGATGCGTCGTCGGGATGACGAAGCGGTCTTCGTAATTGGCAATGGCCATGATGTGGTACATTTCCTCGATCATCGCGCTGCTCATGCCGACGCGGTCGGCAATAGCCTCGTCGATAACGCCATCGACGGTCTTGGCGCGCATATAGGCACGCATGGCGAGCATGCGTTCCAGCGCCGAGATGACCGGCTCTTCCTTGCCTGCCGTCAGAAGATTGGCAAGGTAGCGGACCGGGATGCGCATGGAGCGGACATCCGGCAGCGGGCCATCCATGCCAAGCTTGCCAGCAGCGGCAGCCGACTGGAGCGGCGAGAGCGGCGGTACGTACCAGACCATGGGCAGGGTGCGGTATTCAGGATGGAGCGGGAAGGCAATCTTCCAGTCCATTGCCATCTTGTAGACCGGCGAATGCTTGGCGGATTCCAGCCAGGCTTCCGGCACACCATCCTTGCGCGCCTGCTCGATGACGGCAGGATCGTTCGGATCGAGGAAGATGTTGAGCTGTTCCTGATAGAGATCCTGTTCATTGGCCGTGGAAGCGGCCTCCGAAATACGATCGGCATCATAGAGCATCACGCCAAGATAACGGATGCGGCCTACGCAGGTTTCCGAACATACGGTCGGCTGGCCTGCTTCAATGCGCGGATAGCAGAAGATGCACTTCTCGGACTTGCCCGAACTCCAGTTGTAATAAATCTTCTTGTAGGGGCAACCGGAGACGCACATGCGCCAGCCGCGGCACTTTTCCTGATCGATCAGGACGATGCCGTCATCTTCGCGCTTGTAGATCGCACCGGACGGGCAGGCCGCAACGCAGGTCGGGTTGAGGCAGTGCTCGCACAGGCGCGGCAGATACATCATGAAGGTGTTTTCGAACTGGCCGTAGATTTCCTTCTCCACGCCTTCGAAATTGTAGTCCTTCGAGCGCTTGGCGAACTCGCCGCCGAGAATTTCCTCCCAGTTCGGCCCCCATTCGATCTTTTCCATCCGCTCGCCGGAAATCAGCGAGCGCGGGCGGGCGGTCGGCATGGTCCGGCTTTCGCCTGCCGTCTGCAGATGGCCGTAATCGAAATCGAACGGCTCGTAATAGTCGTCGATTTCCGGCAGGTCGGGATTGGCGAAAATCTTGGCGAGGATGCGCCATTTTGCGCCCATCTTCGGCTCGATCTTGCCGTTCTTCTTGCGGACCCAGCCACCGTTCCACTTCTTCTGGTTTTCCCATTCCTTGGGAAAACCGATGCCGGGCTTGGTCTCGACATTGTTGAACCAGGCATATTCCACGCCCTCGCGGTTGGTCCAGACGTTCTTGCACGTCACCGAGCAGGTGTGGCAGCCGATGCACTTGTCGAGATTGAGCACCATTCCAATTTGCGCACGGATTTTCATTCTGCTGCCTCCTTCACGGCGGAGTTGCGGTTGCCTTCTTCAAGCGGCCCTTCCATCCAGTCCACATGGTCGAGCTTGCGCACGACCACGAATTCGTCGCGGTTGGCGCCGACGGTGCCGTAATAGTTGAAGCCATAGGACTGGTGGGCGTAGCCGCCGATCATATGCGTCGGCTTGGTGATGATGCGGGTGACGGAGTTGTGAATGCCGCCGCGCTGGCCGGTGAGCGGCGAGCCGGGCGTATTCACGATCTTCTCCTGCGCGTGATACATGAAGATGGTTCCATCCTTCATGCGCTGGGAGACGACCGCACGGGCCACGATGGCGCCGTTGGCGTTGTAGACTTCCACCCAGTCATTATCGACGATGCCGGCCTTTGCCGCATCCGGCTCCGAAATCCAGACAACCGGCCCGCCGCGATTGAGCGTCAGCATCAGGAGATTGTCCGTATAGGTGGAGTGGATGCCCCATTTCTGGTGCGGCGTGATGAAGTTCAGCACCAGATGCGGCTTGCCGTCCGCCTTTTCACGGATTGCCGGGTTGACCGTCTTGGTATCGATCGGCGGGCGATAGACGCAGAAGCCTTCGCCGAATGCACGCATCCACAGGTGATCCTGATAGAGCTGCTGACGACCGGTCAGCGTGCGCCACGGGATCAGCTCGTGCACGTTGGTATAGCCTGCATTGTAGCAGACGGTTTCGGACTCGATGCCCGACCAGGTCGGTGAGGAGATGATCTTGCGTGGCTGCGCAACAATATCGCGATAGCGAATCTTCTCGTCTTCCTTCGGGATCGCCAGATGCGAATGGTCGCGGCCTGTGAACTTCGACAGTGCTTCCCATGCCTTGACCGCCACTTCACCATTGGTTTCCGGCGCAAGCGACAGAATAACCTCGGTTGCGTCGACGTCGGTATAGATGCGCGGACGTCCCTCGCTTGCCCCCGGCTCATGAACCTTGCCGTTCAGATTGGCGAGCAGTTCGACCTCGTGTTCGGTATTCCACGAAATGCCCTTGCCGCCATTGCCAAGCTTGTCGAGAAGCGGCCCAACGGACGTATAACGCTTGTAGAGGTTTGGATAATCGCGCTCCACAACCACGACCGATGGCATGGTCTTGCCGGGGATCGGCTCGACCTCACCCTTCTTCCAGTCGAGAACATCTTTCGGCTGCGCCAGTTCGCCCGCAGTGTCATGCAGGGTCGGCACCAGAACGATGTCCTTCTCGACACCCAGCACTTCCGGCGCCACTTCCGAGAACTTCTTCGCGATACCCTTGAAGATTTCCCAGTCGCTGCGTGCTTCCCAGGCCGGGTCGGCTGCGCTTGACAGCGGATGGATGAAGGGGTGCATGTCGGAAGTATTGAGGTCGTTCTTCTCGTACCAGGTAGCAGTCGGCAGAACGATATCGGAATAGACGCAAGTTGTGGACATGCGGAAATCGAGCGTGACCAGCAGGTCGAGCTTTCCTTCCGGAGCATTCTCATGCCACACCGCCTCACGGCTTTCCTGTGCGCCTTCCTGACCCAGATCCTTGCCAAGCAGGCCGTTCGACGTGCCGAGCAGGTGCTTCAGGAAATACTCATGCCCCTTGCCCGACGAACCAAGCAGGTTCGAGCGCCAGACGAACATGTTGCGCGGCCAGTTGGCCTCGTGATCCGGGTCCTCGCAGGACATGGTGACGGTGCCGTTCTTCAAAGCATTCGCGATGAAGTCTTTCGGCTCCTTGCCCGACGCGGCGGCCTCCTTGGCAAGCTCCAGCGGGTTGGTCTGGAGCTGCGGCGCGGAAGGCAGCCAGCCCATGCGCTCGGCACGGATGTTGTAGTCGATCATCGTGCCGTCCCACGCGCCCTCAGGCGCGGTGGGCGAGAGAATGTCCTGCACCTTCACGGTCTCGTAGCGCCACTGGTCGGTATGCGCATAGAAGAATGAGGTGGAGTTCATGTGGCGCGGCGGACGGTTCCAGTCGAGCGCGAAGGCAAGCGCGGTCCAGCCGGTCTGCGGACGCAGCTTTTCCTGACCCACATAATGGCTCCAGCCGCCGCCGGACTGACCCACACAGCCACACATCACCAGCATGTTGATGATGCCGCGATAGTTCATGTCCATGTGATACCAGTGATTGAGACCGGCACCGAGGATGACCATCGAACGGCCATTGGTCTTTTCGGCATTGGTTGCGAATTCGCGGGCGACAGCAATGATCTGGTCGCGCGGGACGCCCGTGATCTTCTCTGCCCAGGCCGGGGTGTATGGCAGGCCCTCGTCATAGGACTTCGCAGAGTTCTCGTCGCCAAGCCCGCGATCGAGGCCGTAATTGGCCGCGAACAGGTCGAACACCGTCGCAACCATGACGTCGCCGCCCTTGATCTTCAGCTTGCGGGCCGGAACCTTGCGCACCAGCACGCTGTCATGGTCCGTGCCTTCAAAATAATCGTGCTCGCGGTTGCCGAAATATGGGAAAGCCACATCGGCAATGGCATCGTGGCTGTCCTTGTCGATGAAGCTCTTGGCAAGCTCCACATCCTTGCCCTTGCCGTCCTTTTCTTCGAGGTTCCACTGGCCATCATCACCCCAGCGGAAACCGATGGAGCCCTGCGGCGCAACATAGGCACCCGATTTCGTATCGAAGGCGACCGTCTTCCAGTCTGGATTGTTGCCTTCACCGAGATCGCCCTTGAAGTCGGAAGCACGCAGGAAGCGATCCGGCACGTAACGTCCGTCCTTCTTCGAGAGCATGACCAGCATCGGGAAATCGGAATATTTACGGCAGTAATTCTCGAAATAGGGAACCTGCCGGTCAAGGTGATATTCGCGCAGGATCACATGGCCAAGCGCCATGGCTAGCGCGGCATCGGTGCCCTGCTTGGGATGCAGCCACAGGTCGGAGAATTTCGCGGCTTCCGAATAGTCAGGGCAGACAACAACCGACTTGGTGCCCTTGTAACGCACTTCCGTATAGAAATGCGCATCCGGCGTGCGGGTCTGCGGTACGTTGGAACCCCAGAGCATCAGGAAACCGGCATTGTACCAGTCAGCCGATTCCGGCACATCGGTCTGTTCACCCCAGGTCTGCGGCGACGCTGGCGGCAGATCGCAATACCAGTCATAGAACGACATGCAGACGCCGCCCAGCAGCGACAGGTAACGCGACCCCGCCGCATAGGAAACCATCGACATGGCCGGGATCGGCGAGAAGCCGATCACGCGGTCCGGTCCATAGGTCTTGGCGGTGTAGGCGTTGGCCGCGGCGATGATCTCGTTGACCTCTTCCCACGTTGCGCGAACGAAGCCGCCGAGACCGCGCACCTTCATATAATCGGCGCGCTTGGCTGGGTCCTGCTGGATCGCTGCCCAGGCTGCGACCGGCGTTTTCAATGCACGTTCCTTGCGCCACAGCTTCAGGAGGCGGGAACGGATCAGCGGATATTTCACGCGGTTGGCAGAATAGACATACCAGCTATAGCTTGCCCCGCGCGAACAGCCGCGCGGCTCATGGTTCGGAAGATCGGCACGCGTACGCGGATAATCGGTCTGCTGGGTTTCCCAGGTGATGATGCCGCCCTTGACGTAGACTTTCCACGAGCAGGAGCCAGTGCAGTTCACGCCATGGGTGGAGCGGACAATCTTGTCGTGCTGCCAGCGCTTGCGATAGGCCTCTTCCCAGTCACGGTTTTCATTGGTCGTAACGCCATGGCCTTCCGAGAAGGTGCCGACATTCTTGCGCGCAAGAAAATTCAGGCGATCGAGGAGTAGACTCATGATTTTATCCTCACTTTATTTCTTCAGGCAGCGGCAGCGGCTTGTTTGCTGCGGTGCTCCACGTCGTAGAGCAGACCGCCTTTTCGGGTGTAGACGCCCCAGGTGATGATGAGGCATGTCACGTAGAAGATCAGGAAAGCCCAGAGTGCGGCTTCCGGTCCGCCGGTCATGCTGATCGAGGTGCCGTAGCCCTTCGGGATGAAGAAGGCGCCGAAGGCAGCAATGGCCGAGGTGAAGCCGGTGATGGCAGCAGATTCCTTGTCCGCTTCGTGACGGCGTTCTTCCGGGGTGGCGTTTGGCATCAGCCGCACCATTTCCTTCGACATGATCGCCGGGATCATCTGGAAAGTAGAGGCATTGCCGATACCGGTTGCGAAGAACAGCAGGACGAAGGAAGCAAAGAAGCCCCAGAAAGCATTCGGCTGATCCTTGATGCCGACGAAATATAGCACGCCCGCCACGCCGATCATCATCAGCACGAATGCCCAGATGGTAACGCGACCGCCGCCATATTTATCGGCAAGCCAGCCCGAACCCGACCGCGACAGTGCGCCGACGAGAGGTCCGAGGAAGGCGAACTGAAGTGCATTCACCTCGGGGAACAGGATGTTGGTCAAAAGCGGGAAGCCTGCCGAATAACCGATGAACGAGCCGAAAGTACCGGTATAGAGCCAGCACATAATCCAGTTGTGCTTGCGGCGGAAAATGACGGCCTGATCGGCAAACGAAGCCTTGGCCGACGCTATATCGTTCATGCCGAACCAGTTGGCGAAAGCCGTGATGACGATGAACGGCACGAAGATAAACCCGGCATTTTGCAGCCAGAGCGGCGTGCTGCCGGCTTCGGTTGCAACCATTGCCGGATCGCCGCCAAGCTTGCCGAAAATACCGGCAGTGATGACCAGCGGAACCACGAACTGCACGACGCTGACGCCGAGATTGCCGAGGCCGGCATTGAGCGCTGCCGCATTGCCCTTCTCATGCTTCGGGAAGAAGAACGAGATGTTGGACATGGAGGAGGCGAAGTTGCCGCCACCGAAGCCACAGCAGAGCGCCAGCAGCAGGAAGATGAAATAAGGCGTATTCGGGTTCTGCACGGCATAGCCGATACCGATGGCCGGAATGACCAGCGACCAGGTGGTCAGTGTGGTCCACAGGCGACCGCCGAAGATTGGCACCATGAAGGAATAGAAGATGCGGAAGGTCGCGCCCGAAATGCCGGGGAGCGCTGCCAGCCAGAAGAGCTGATCGGTCGTGAACTGGTAGCCGACCAACGGCAGCTTCGCCACCACCACGGACCAGACCTGCCAGATGGCGAAGGACAGGAGAAGCGCGGGGATCGAAAGCCACAGATTGCGCTTGGCGATCTTGCGGCCCTTCTCTTCCCAGAAGGTCGGATCGTCCGGGCGCCAGTCGGTGAGGACGGAATCGCCCTTTGCAGGCTTGACCTCAGCCTTCTTCAGACCCTGCAATTCGGCAAAGGCCGGAAGCTCTTCCGTCGTCTTGCCTTCGGCTGCACGTTCCATCTGGCGGATCGAGACATGCATCCACGCAAAGGAAACCGCGACGATGACAAAGAGCAGCATAAAGCAGCTTGTCCAGAGGCCGGTCTGGTCCAGAAGCACGCCGAACAGGATCGGCAGGATGAAGCCGCCAAGACCGCCGATCATACCCACCAGACCGCCGACGGAGCCGACATTGCCCGGATAATAGACCGGAATATGCTTGAAGACGGCTGCCTTGCCCAAGGCCATGAAGAAGCCCAGGATGAAGACGGTGACGGTGAAGCCGACCACGCTCATTTCCGCATGGAAGGCCAGCGGGCCATTATCGCTCTGGATCACATAATCGGTCGGCGGATAGGACAGTATGAATGTCGCGACCAGCGAGACGGCGAAGGTCCAGTACATGACCCGGCGCGCGCCATAGACATCCGAAAGATGTCCGCCATAGGCGCGGAAAAGGCTTGCCGGGACAGAGAAGAATGCCGCGATGATGCCTGCGAGGCGAATATCGACGCCATAGACATGGATCAGATATTGCGGCAGCCACAGAGCCAGCGCAACGAAGGCGCCAAAGACGAAGAAATAATAAAGCGAGAAACGCCAGACCTGAATGTTCTTCAGCGGTTCCAGCTCCATCAGGGTGCTGGTTGGCTTTTCACCCGTGCGCCGACGCTCGACCAGAACGGGATCGTCGCTCGTGGTAAAGTAGAAGATCAGTGCCATGACGACCATCGCGGCCGCCCAGATTTCGGCAACCATATGCCAGCCGAATGCAACCATGACCATCGGCGCGAAGAACTTCGTCACCGCCGAGCCGACATTGCCCGCGCCGAAAATGCCAAGCGCGACACCTTGTTTTTCCGGCGGATACCAGCGCGAGACATAGGCGACACCAACCGAGAACGACCCGCCCGCCACGCCGACGCCAAGCGCTGCAATCAGCATCTGCGGATAGGTGGTGGCGTAGGTCAGAAGGTAGGTGGCAACCGCCGAGACCAGCATTGTGAGCGTGAAGATGGCGCGACCGCCATAGCGATCCGCCCAGATGCCCAAAATGACACGGATCAGCGATCCGGTCAGGATAGGTGTGCCGACGAGCAGGCCGAACTGGGTTTCGCTCAGGCCAAGCTCGGATCGAATTTCAATGCCGATGATTGCAAAGATGGTCCAGACCGCAAAACAGACAGTAAAAGCGGTCGTACTCATCGCTAGCGCCGTAGTCTGCGCCCTGGGATTTTCCCCTGCGACATGTTGCATAGGCGTACTCCGAATTGAATACCATGGAAGGTTTCGTTTGCACTTATGCGTCGACTGTCAGATGAATACATTGATTAAGATCAATATCGGCAGACTATTCAAGTTGAATTTTAAATACTCGTACGTTAACAGCAAAAATAGATTTAGTTTGATCCAAGTATTGATTAATTCGTATTGCACAATTGATATTTATCAAGCATAATTGTCCGGTAAAAACTTGAGGGTGAAAGTGAGGTTTAATGCGGAAAGAAGACATCGACGCATTGAGGAATTTGCCGCTCTTTATGGATATGGCAGACGCCACGTTCGAGCGGATCATGCGTCCGAGCTTCGTGCAGTCATTTCCGCCTCGGACGACCTTGATCAAGGAAGACGAGCCTGCGGATTTTCTGTTCGCGATCCTCGACGGCCTTGTGCTGATGTCGGCGAAATCGGATGATGGCGAGACCGCGCTGGAGATACTGCGCGCCGACGACATCTTCATTCTGGCAGCCGTGCTCAATGACGATGTGTGCCTGCAGACCGCCCAGACATTGACGCCGACCCGCGTGTTGATGGTGCCCTCCAGCCTGGTCCGGGATTTGATGAGCGAGGATGTCGGCTTCATGCGTTCGGTCGTCTTTGAAACCGCACGCTCTTATCGCCGTCTGGTCAAGGAACTGAAGGCGCAGAAGCTTCGAAGCAGTGTGCAACGCCTCGCCAACTGGATCGTCAAGGAATCGCTGTTGAACAACGGCGCGGAAGTCGTGATGATCCCTTATGAGAAACGGACCCTTGCCGCTTATCTCGGCATGACGCCGGAAAACCTGTCGCGCAATTTTGCGACGCTTGGCTCGCATGGCGTCAGCGTGCAGGCCTCCGCGATCAAGATCACGAACAAGAACAAGCTGCTGCAGTTTGCGGCACCTTCCCATCTGATCGACAGGGAAGAACCGGCGCGCACCGCCGACAGGGTTTGAGACCGGCTTTCATCTTCCTGTCAAACAGAACGACTATCCGGTGACTTTCCTGATCGAACGGATATCCGCCATGAAAGCACCTTTTGTTGCACTGTTTCTTGCCCTTGCCACCAGCGCCTCGGCACAGGAAATGCAGACGCCGGAACTTATCGGCGCTATCACGCTGCCGACCGGCTTGAAAATTGGCGGCATTGAATTCGGTGGAATTTCCGGCCTCGATTACGATCCGCGAGAGGATGTCTATTACGCCATTTCCGACGACCGCTCGGAAAACGCACCTGCGCGCTTCTACAAGCTCAAGCTCGCCATCGACGGTTCCGGCGTGCAAAGCCTTGATATTCTGGAAACTGTCACGCTTCTGGACAAGGCTGGCAAACCATTTGGACTGAAGGATGTGGACCCTGAAAGCATCCGTTTCAACGGGGAGACCGGCACGCTCTACTGGTCGAGCGAAGGCGATAGGAATGGCAGGCCTTTTATCGGCGAAGCAAAGACCAACGGCAGCTTCATTCGCGAATTTGCTTTGCCGGAAGCCTACATTCCCGACGAGGGCAAGACGCGCGGCATCCGCAACAATCTGTCTTTTGAAAGCCTGACCATCACACCGGTCGGAAAGACGCTTCTGGCGGGAACGGAAAACGCCCTGATACAGGATGGAGACAAGGCGACGCTCGACCACGGCAGCCGTTCACGCATCATCGCCTTTGACCTCGCCTCGGGCAATGTGACGGCAGAATATGCCTATGACACCGACCCGATCTTCACCAAGGCGACGCTGCCGCCCTTCTGGAACGATAACGGCCTGTCGGAATTCGTTGCCGACGGAAACGATCTCCTCACCGTCGAGCGCTCCTTTGCCATGGGCGTGGGCAATCGCATTTCGCTTTACCGCGCATCCTTCGACGGCGCCAGCAATGTGAAGGATGTGCCCTCACTGGCAAATCAGTCGGTGGCACCGCTCGGCAAGAAACTTCTCCTCCAGCTCAACGAAGGCGATTTCGGCATCGACATCGACAATATCGAGGCCGTCACCTTCGGACCGATGGTCGACGGCAAGAAAACGCTGATCCTCGCTTCCGACAACAATTTCAACCACAGTCAGGTTTCGCAGTTCATCGCCTTGAAGCTGCCCTGACCGGCCAGAAGCTTCCAGCAAAAGTGCGGCGCGGTTTTGCGCAGGATACTCAGGTCCAGAAATAACGCACGATATGGAAGAAGACGGGGGCTGAAAAGACAAGGCTGTCGGCGCGGTCGAGCATACCGCCATGTCCTTCGATCATGTGGCCCCAGTCCTTCACGCCGCGATCGCGCTTGATGGCGGAAGCAACGAGCCCGCCGAAGAAGCCCATGATGCATGACGTCGCCGCAAGGGCACCCGCCTGAACCGGCGAAAACGGCGTCAGCCATGCAAGACCTGCCCCCAGAAGCGAGGCTGCGGCCACCCCGCCCACAAACCCTTCCCAGGTCTTGGATGGCGATATGCTGGGCGCGATGCGATGTTTTCCGAACAGCTTTCCGAAAATATATTGCAGCACATCGCTGCCCTGCACCGTGGCCACCAGAAACGCGATCAGCAGCAGCTTCTTGCCGTCAAAACCGGGAATATCCAGCGTCATCAGCGCGGGCACATGGCTGATGCAATAGACCGACAGCATGATGCCCCATTGCTGCTCGCTGATGCGCTCCAGAAAGCGCGACGTATCTCCTGAAAGGGCTGTCAGAACCGGCATGGCGAGGAAGCAATAGACCGGGATGAAGATGGAATAGAGCCCGTACCAGTCGATCCAGATCAGATAATATTGCACCGGAATGACCAGCAGGAACATGCCGAGCAGCACGCGATGGTCGGCGCGTCGTGTCTGCGTCAGCGTCGCATATTCGCGCAAGGCGGCAAACGAGATCAGCGCGAACAGCACGATCACACCACCCTTCCCGAACAGGAAGGCGATGCACATGGCGCCGACCATGATCCACCACGCCTTGATGCGGGCATTGAGATTGACCAGCGTGGATGAAAGCGGCTTCGGCGCGCGCCATGAAAGAACACCGGCAACGGCGCTTGCCGTTGTCAAAACGCCCATGAGGCCAAGGAATAATCGGGTCGTTTCACTCATGAGTGATTACCATTCTGAGGCTGAATATCGAGAAGGCTCTGGCGGGCACGAGCGAGAAATTCCTTGCGGTCCTCGCCGTCGCCAAGCTGCACCGGCGCACCGAAAATGACCCGGCACAGAAGCGGCACCGGCAGCATGGCGCCCTTGGGCAGCACGCGCGACATGTTTTCGATCCAGCACGGCACCAGTTCGACATCGGGGCGCGCCAGCGCCAGATTATAGATGCCGGAACGAAAGCGCAGCAGCGCCTCGTCGGTCATGTTGCGCGTACCTTCGGGAAAGATGATGAGCGAATGGCCATCGGCCAGCGCCTTCAGCATCACCTCCATCGGGTCTTGCGTGCGTTCCACCCAGTTGCGCTCAACAAGCACAGTGCGCAACAGAACTTCGGCCATGAACTGGCGCACGCGGTTGCCCCGCCAGTAATCGGCACCAGCGACAGCACGGGTACGCGCGCGTTCTTCCTGATCGAGACAGGAGGAAAGCAGGATGAAATCGCCATGGCTTGTGTGATTGGCAAAATAGATGCGCTGATTGCGCGACGGACCAGTGCCGCTCCAGATTGGCCGCACGCCGGTAATCCCGCGCGACAGGATTGCCAGAAACGAACCGAAAATCGATTGCACCTGATGGCGGATCAGTTCCCGCATGTCACAGCCCCTGACCCAATGGCACTGTGGCCAACAGAATGAAAAGTACAATACCAAGCCCCATGAAGAAACGCAGACGCCCCATGATCCGTCGCGAGCCTTCAATCCTTGCCGCAAGCGGACGGACCGTGCCGTCATTGGAGCGCAGGCCCATGCGCTCCAGAATATGGTCCACTTCAGCCAGGCCGTTTTCACCGGAACTGGCGATCAACCTGAAGAGCGCAGCATCGAACAGAAGATGCGCAGCGATACCCAGCATGATCAGTGCGCTTGCAAGCAGCAACGGCCAGATCAACCAGAAAGCCAGATCATGCGCCGGGCGCATACAAGGTGCGACCGCAAGAAGAACGACTGCGAAAGCAATGCCGAGAAGGCCATTGCGGCGCAGAACAATTGCCATAGAGGTTGCAGGCGTATTCATGCCAGTCCCCCGGCCAGATGCAGATGGATCGGCCAGCCTCTGGCGCGGATGAGCGCTTCAGCTTCCCGCGCATCGGCGGCACGGCCAGTAGAGACGAGCCAAGCAACCGCAACTGTTGCGCTGCGCTGAAAACCAAGCGCGCAGCAGACAAGAACCGGGCCGTGGTTGCGTGCGGCTTCAACGGTATCGGCAGCCAGTTGCACTTTTTCCGATGACGGCGCGACCAGATCAATCGTGCCAAAACTTTTCCATTCGATAGAACGGGGTGGCGGCACCATTTCAGCAGCAAGATCAATGACGGCCGCAAAGGATGAGAGTTCTGCGGCCTTTGGAAAACGCCCGAGAAACACCCCGTCGGCAAGCTCGACATGCGGCGGCAGCTTGCGTGTCCAGAACCGCACATTCAGCCGGGCAAAAAGCCGGTAGGGCCAAAGCAGCCAGCGGCTTGCAAGACTGACCGATCCATCTGTCTGCTTCTGGAAAATGCCAGCACCTGCACCGAAATAGCCAAACGCCACGATGGTCAGTGCGGTTGCCGGCCAGAGCCAGAAAATCGCATAGCCCGTGACGGTCAGGCCGTGTATGGCGAGCACCAGAAACAGGATCGCACCTGCCAGATAGTAAAATCCGACCCTTTTGGCTTTGGGGTCTGATGTGAACTGAAAACCAGCGAGCGGTGAAGGGCCATTGCGTGGAAAAAGCCACAAGGCAAACAGGCCGAGCAAAGCGCCTGCCGGAATATCGACCGCGTGGTGCTGATAGGTGGTCAGCACCGACAGGCCGATCAGCAGACACCAGACATGCCAGATCACGCGCATGGCATCGCCCATCACGCGGCGCATCTGGTCCCAAATGATAATCAAGAGCGCGATATGCAGCGAAGGCGCCTGATTGAAGGGTTTGTCGAAGCCGCCAAGCACATCGAACATGAAGCCCGGAAGACCAGCCGTTGCCGGCTTTACGAAGGTTGCGGTCAACGGAAAAGCGACGAAGCAGAGAACGGCAATAATCTGCGCCGTCAGATAGCGCTTTGCCAGCCGGTCCACCTGGTCCGGACTGTCATTGATGAAAAGCGCAATCGCATAAAACAGATTGACCGACCAATAGGGAACGATGCTCCAGGCGATAAACGGAACTTGGCTTTCCCATCCGAAAGCAAGGTTCGGCACGTGACCTTGCTGCGATGCGAGCCAGTTGGCCGTACCGTAGGTCAGGTAGAAAAAGGGCGCGAGAAACAGAAGCCAAAGGATCGCGCGACGGATCACAGGCCGCCGCGAAGATCCGTCAAGTTCCGTCAAGTGTACTGTCACGCTTCGCCGTCTCCCACGCGCTCCGCAATCGAGACAGTGAAAATGCCCCACTGATCGACGCGCTGTTCGATCTTGCGATAACCCGCTTTCTCGACAAGCTGGTCCATTTCGCCCTGCGTGCGGCGGCGCATGACCCATGCCTCGCCGCCACGATGCGACGTCAGCGCCCGCGCGATCATTTCAAGCTGCGGATGCCATGGCTGGTTGGTGTAGATCAGCAATGAGCCGGGCTTCTGCACGCGGGCAAGCCCTGACAGCGAACGATTAATCAACGCATTATCGGGGAAAAGTTCGTAAAGACCGGACACGATGGCGAGGTCCGGCTGCGGCGTTACCGCTGCAAGGCTTTCCTCGTTGAAAGCATCGCCCTCTTCCATATGAGCAATGGCTTCCAGCCCGCGATCCCTGATGAGCTTGTTGCCCGCCAGTACATTGATCGGCGAATAATCGCGCAGGTGAATGCTGTCCGGCATGGCATCCGCACGCACCACCGCATCGATGACATAACGGCCATGGCCGCAGGCAATGTCGAGAATATTGGTCGAGCGGCCCTCGCTTTTGAGCCGTTTGATCGCCGCACCGATCAGTTCTTCCAGATGCACCTTGCGCTGGCGAATGCCGCGCCAGCCGATCGCTTCCAGAAATTGCTTGTCGATGAGCTTGCCGCCCGGCCCAAGGCCCCGCGCTTCATTCTCATAGACATAATCGAGCGTCGAACCGGAATCGAAACCGGTGCGCTTGCCGACTTTCAACCCTTCTGAAAACAACGCACCGAAGGCTATCGAAGCGCGTGTCGATGCCCAGTAAAGCCCCTGTGCCGTCAAAAGAGGCAGCGGGCTCGACAACCGGTCGGCCTCGTCGCGCGTGTGGCCTGCAATATGCGCTTCGGTCAGATCGGCGCGCTGCGGCTTTTCTGCAAAACGGGCCTCGATGAAATCATGAATGAGTTCGATTGCCGGTTTGCGATCCCGTTCGCCCAGCGTGTCGTGATAGAACCCTTTCAGAACATGCCGCTCCTTGATGCGGCTGCCGAGATTCTCGAAGAAGCGATGTTGCGGTGCGGGACGCACGACAAAATCGCTACCGGAAATGAGCAGTTGCGTCGGAACGGTAATCGCCCGCGCATCGTCCACCACACGCTTTGCCGTCTCGTAGAGTTGCAGCAGGATGTGCGACGCGATGGGCCGCGTGACGAGCGGATCGGTGCGATAGGATTCAATGCGCTCCGGATCGTGGGTCAGGAATTGCGGCTTGACGTAGGAATTGACGTAGAACGTGCCTTTCAGCTTCTGCCAAAGGCCGATGCCTTCCTTGGCGAATGGCACATAGAGCTTGATGTCAAAAGCGGGCGAAGCCAGCACCAGCGCCCGAATATTCGGTGCATAATCATGCACCCAAGCCGCAGCCAGAACCGCACCGACACTCTGCGCGATGATTGCCACGTCCTCGATGGCCGTGTCGGTTTCCTGACGGATATGGGTGACAAAACTGTCGAGGTCACGGATCGACGCACCAAAGGACGGCGAGAAGCCGCGCACGCCCGGCGACTGGCCGTGACCGCGCGCATCCCATGCGTAGAAGGCGTAGTCGTCCAGCCCCAGCTCGTCGACGAGGTGTGTGACGCGTCCGCTGTGCTCATGGCCACGATGCAGGAGGACAATCACGCCTTTCGGCCTGCCGGAAATTGCCGGCCAGAAACGGTAGAACAGCGACGTGCCGTCATGGGTGACGAACTGGCTTTCCTGCGCCGCGCGATGCCGGTTTTTTGCGTGCTCGTTCATGCCATCCCCTCTCCAGATGTTTCCTCATGGGACAATTGCCCCCAATTTCTATTGAGTGAAACAAAATGTTTGAATAAACGAGCTGGAGCGAACCGCAAATAGCTGTTCAATACTTATTCTTCGTTTCCCAAGAGATTCTTGATGTCGGTTTATCAACTCAAGTCGCGTTTCCAGAATTTACTGAGACCTCTTGTCGTGCGACTTGCTGCAGGCGGTGTAACGGCCAATCAGGTTACAGTCGCCGCCGCGCTCGTCTCGATCATACTTGGCGCTTTTCTGGTGTGGAGCGGAAATGCGGCATGGTTTGCACTCGTCCCGGCCTGGCTGTTCCTGCGCATGGCGCTGAACGCTGTCGACGGAATGCTGGCGCGCGAACACGGACAGAAATCGACGCTCGGCGCCTATCTCAACGAGATCGGTGACGTGGTTTCCGATGCGGCCCTCTATGCGCCTTTCGCATTGGTTGCGCCGTTTACCGGCCCATGGATTTTCGCGATTATCTTTCTGGCCACCCTCACGGAATTTGCAGGCGTTGCCGGTGCGTCCGTGGGTGCAAGCCGCCGCTATGACGGCCCGATGGGCAAAAGCGACCGCGCCGTCGTCTTTGGCGTACTCGGCGCCTGGATCGCCATTGACGGCAGCCTCCCGGAGTGGATTTTCTGGCTGCAGCCGCTCCTTTGCCTGCTTCTGGTCGTAACCACTGTCAAGCGCATCGCAAACGGCATAAGCGAGACAAAGAGCGCGTAAAACGGCTTTCCGGTACTGGTATTGACGCAATTGGGGCCTATGTTGGTCCATTCAATTCCAGCTCAATCGGAGGCCATGCCAATGAAGAAAGCTAAGGCTGCTTTTCTGTTTGCGAGCATATTCGCATTTTCATCCGCGCTCAGCCCGGCGCTGGCTGCCAGCAATGGCAGCTCGAAACAAAGGGCGAAGGAAGTTACTGCTGTCGTCCACGCCGTCGCGCAGAAAATGCCCGACCAGCCAATCAATACGGTTATGTATATCCGCTCCAATAATTTCGAGGTTCTCGCAGGCGATTGCACGGTGCGCGCGCATATCGTCTCGTCGGGACACAAGGCGAAAAGCAGCTCTCCCGACAAGATCAAGGTCAGGCTCAACAAGCGTCGCTGCGCGCGGTAGCCACCCCGAGCCAGGGATCAACGACGCGAGAACTTCACCGGCGCCGTGATCGTCCTGTTGACATCGGGCGGTGGTGCGGGAACCGGCGAGGCACGCTGCACCAGCGACAGCACTTCGCTGTCGAGTTCGGGAAAGCCCGACGAGCGTGCCAGCGAAGCCGACAGCACCTTGCCCGTTTCGTCGATGCGGAAGCGAACATAGACGACGCCTTCCTCGCGACGAGACTTTGCGCCCGCGGGATAACGCTTGCGCCGCTCCAGATGCGCCATCAGCCGCGACTGCCAGCGGGCCGGACTGACCGAAGACGCAAACAGGCCCGATGCCGACTGGCTTGCCGCGTTGCGACTGGATTGGGTCACCTGCGCCTGCGCCTGATTTACTTGCCGCGATGCGGCCTGCTCCTGCTGGCGCCGTTTGACCGGCTTCTTTTTCGATTCTTCTTTCCGAACGATTTTCTTTTCCGGTTCCGGCGGTTTTGGCCTTGCAATCGGCAGTGGAACCTCGATCTTGTCCAGTTGAACCAGTTCTTCCGTCTGTTCGTCCTCAACCGGCTCCGGCTCCTGTTCGGCTATTTCCTCCGGTTGTTCCGGCTCCTCTATCGGCTCTTCCACATTTTCCGCAGGCGCGCTGGCATCCGCTGTTTCCTGATCGGGAGAGACTTCGTTTTCTTCCGTCGCTTGCGCTTCCGGCATTTCCGCAAGCTCGATCATGATCGCCGCTGGCGGCATGTCGTCAGCAGCGACCATCGCGGCATCACGCAAGAGCCACAGCGCCATGCCAACATGAATAGACAGAACCATGAGTCCGGCGCCGGCCCACAGGGTAAACTCCGAAAAGCCGTTGCCGAAACTCCGATCGTCTTCAATATGCTTCATGTCGAACTGACTTATGTCCTTTGGTGCTTCAGACGCACGCTTCCACCCGTCGTTGCGATCCGACGAACAGAAGCAGGCCCGCGCAAAGCAGTACGTTGATCGCCATTTCGAAATGCCAGAAGGGGCGTGAGCCGAGTGCCAGCGCAACGATGCAGAGCATGACGATCAAGGCGAGGACCGACAGCCGGAAGAGACGCGAAAACGCGCCGAGCCTTCGCCAGAGCGAGAGCGTGCGACGCGCAATACGATTGCTCTCGAGCCAGTGCAGGGCCCGCGATGACAACTGGATGAAACAAAGCAGCGCGCAGAAGCCAAACAGGGCGGACGGCATCAACCAGACCTGCAAGCCAACCAGCGCAGCCCCGCTGAGCAGAAAGCCGAGCGCTAGATAACCCGCGCGTTGTCTTTCGTCGGGATAACGCGCTGTTACGCCAGGTGTGAAATCCCCGTTACGGGTCGATAGGTCGACAGCGTTCATTCGAACATCTCCCGCACAAGTGCATGAACACGACGGAAAGCTGTCTCCGCACCCGCGACCACCCGGTCTTCCTCGGCTTCGCTCAGTGCGATCTCGTCCAGCGCTGCGGTAAAGGTCCGCCAGTGCAACCCGCGCCCTTCCGGTGCACCGGCCAGATGACGGGCGCCGAACTTTTCATGAAGCCCGAGCTTTTCCGCCTCTTTCAGCAGGAATGCGGCGCCAAGATTGGAGCCTTCCGCCACATAGAGCCAGCCAAGGGCGGTCGGAATATCAACCGCCTGCTGGGCGATGAATGCCGGTTCGCCATCCGCTGGCGGATGCGGCAGCGCCAGATCGTCCAAATCCTGGCCAATCTGCGCGAAACGGCGTCGACCTTTCAGATCGGGCAGAAGCGCATCAAGTGCCTCGTCGTCATAGAGCGCGTCGATATCGCGGTGGAACAGATATTGCACCGCTGCAAAAAGCCCGTAGCGATCACGGCTCGCGAAGGGATTTCCACGCATGATGCCCTGATCCAGCCGTTCATGCGTCTCTGCCGTCCGCACCTTCAGACGTTTCGATCGAAGAAGAGCGGGGTGTCGGATAATGACGGCTTCTGACATGACGTTTTTCCCTGTTTTGATTCAATCAACCGATCGGACAGCCGACGAAAGACCTTGCGAACTTCCGTCGTTCCGCATTTCAGCCTAAAAGTGGAAATTGAGACCAACCTTCACAGTGTGCGTATCGAGAGAGTTCGATGCCTTGCGTCCATTCACGACACCGGAACTTCCCTGATGTTCGACGGTTTCGTAAATCGGGCGCTCCCTCGGCTCGCAGAATTTCCCCCCGAGGATTTCGCAGATGAATGGCTCCGGCGGCACGATCTCCGTCCCGACCTGCTCGGTCGTGGTGTAGTTGCCGCTGGTTCCCGCGCGTCCGTTTTCGAAATTGAAGCTGCGGTTTCCATACCGGCTGTAGGTGTAGTCCGCCTTTACCGACCAGCGGTCGTTGATCGCGTATTCCACGCCGCCACCGACCGTCAGGCCAGCGCGCGTTCCCGAGGACTGATCGACGGCAAACATGGCTGTGTCTTTCTGGCCCATCATGTCCTGCGTGTAGC
The DNA here is from genome assembly GCF_008932285.1 of Brucella tritici. Taxonomy (NCBI): domain Bacteria; kingdom Pseudomonadati; phylum Pseudomonadota; class Alphaproteobacteria; order Hyphomicrobiales; family Brucellaceae; genus Brucella; species Brucella tritici. Next base: position 678,466 of record NZ_WBVY01000002.1, on the reverse strand, counting down.
GATATTGATCGCGGGTCTGTCTTTCATGCAGGAAGGCAACGCCTGCAGTACCGTAGACGAGCCAGCGATTGTCGAGCGCATAGCCGAGACGGCCGCGAACCGAACCGGTCCAGTCGATGTCGTAATGGGTCACTGACTGGATGCCCGCCACGTCATTGATCGGCTGAAGCCATTCCTCCTGCATCATGGCCGTCTGCGAACCACGCATACGCGTCTTGCTGACATCGGCTTCGATGCCGAGCACGACCCGGTTGCCGAGCTGGTAGTTGTAACCGGCCTGAACGCCATAGAGCGGCGCGGTACCGAAGCCGCGATCGGCCGATTCAGAGGCGGAAATGGGGTCGGCGCTACCGTTGAGCGCCGTGGTGGTGCCCCATGTCCGCCCCGATGACATGCCGGTATGGACACCGGCATAGAACCCGGTCCAGTCAACGCCCGGCGCAGTGTCCTGCCAGCGGGAGAAGGGCGATAGTTGCGGCAGTTTCTGGTCACCGCCGAACGTGCTCGTCAGGCCTGCATAGAAAGTGCGGCCCGGTCCGGGCTGGTTCACCAGCCCCAGCGGATCGACATAATACTGATCCGTCAGATTTTCGATGCGGGCTGTCGCAGTCAGGCTGTCGGTGACCTTGTACTCGGCGAAAACATCCACCAGCGCATAAGGCTTCCATCGTGTCTGCGAGATGAATTCGCTGGCGCCCGTCGCCGTCACATCGCCATGGCCGATGGCACGTGGACCAATATACGAAACGCGCCCGCCAAGTGTCAGCCTGTCTTCCAGCATTTTCTGCGACAGTGTCAGATCGACGGAATATTTCGGCGGAACATGGTTGGTCGCATAGTCTCCATAAAGCGACTTGTTTCCGCATGTATCTGCCGTGCGGCAAAACTCCACATCGAGATAATAGTTGGCCGACAGATCGGCGGTAAAACCTCTGGCTTCGTACCGGCTCGAAAATTCAAGACCTGAAAAGCGAGCCCGGTCGATATTGTGAATCCGCATGCTGGAATAACCGAGAGGGCTGCTCCACCATTCGCGGGAAATATAGTTCTTGATGTCCCAGTTGAAGTAACCGAGCTTCATCATGAGCCTATCATCGCTCTGGAAAACATCGTTCCGCTTCAGGTTTGCGCCAATATCCCAGTTATTGCCCCGCTCGGGCGCGAGGTCCGGCTGGATCACGGTGAAAACACCCATGGATTCGACCGTGCTCGGGAAACGCAGCGCATTGGAATAGTTGACGTAAAGCTGCGCGCCGTCGAAAGGCTCGACCACGACGCCCGCCGTCGGGCTTATCCCGCCTTGCGAACGATCACTCGGCTCCTCTTCCACATTGGAGCTCTCGCCCCGGTTATGTGAGGAGTAGTGCGAATAACGCAGGCCCGCATTCAGTGTCAGCCAGTCCACCGGCTTGTAGCCCAACTTGGTATAGACGGCAGCTTCTTCACGCGAGACGTTCGGAAGTTTCAGCCAGCCTTCCAGCAGATCGGTATAGCCGCTCGGCTTGGTATCCTCGTTGAGATAGGAAGCACCATAGGTAAGATCAACTAAACCGTAGCGGCTCAGATCGAAACTTGACGTATTGGATATGTCGCCGCCCCACATGACCGTGTCCGCACCGGTCCTGTAACCGGAAGGAAGGCCGACGGATTCGGAAGTCGGGATCGGCGAGCCGCGCCGCGGATTGCGCATTTCGAGCCTGGTTAGCCAGAGATTGGCCTTCATGTCGATCAGATCGTTGTCGTCCGGATTCCAGCGATAGCGCAGCGTGCCCGTATCGAGCTTGGCGCCCGATGTCTGCTCCTGCTGAACCGGCTGGCTGCGATCGTCGGTGAAGCGCGAGGCGAGAAGATCACCCGCTTCGCTGCGAAAACCGGTATAGCCGAGCTGAAGCTCGTGGCCGCCGTCGAAGCGGAACGTCCCCTTGGTCAGATAGGATTCGGTCTGAAGCTGCGTGTTCAGCACCTCCTCCCCGGCGCGATAATTCGTGAGGCCGCCGTTTTCGACATAGGACGGCCAGTTTTCGCACCATGTTCCCGAAGTGTTGCACACCCTTCGCGGCCCGACATTGACCGGCTCTGCCGATGGGCCGCGCTTGCCCGCATGATAATTGCCGCGCTTGCGATAGGCATAGCCTGCAAAGAGGTCGTAGTTCTCCTCCTTCATGGCTGCGACGATGCTGCCTGAACCGGCAGTTGGCGAAAGAAGGGACGGTCTGTCCAGGCCATCGCCGGAAGGAATGGCCACCGGATTGTCCCTCGGGGAATAGGGCCACTGATAACCGCCCTTGGCGCCACCATGCGGCGTCGAGGAATTTCCGGCATATTCGCCCTTCACCCGGATGCCCCAGATGTCGCCCGGCTTGACGATATCGTCCGCGTTCAATGTACGGATGGCGACGCTACCGGCAATGCCGCGCGAGGCGGCATCGGATCCCTTGCTCACATCGATGCCGCCGATAAAATCGGGATCGATATAGGTACGGTTGGAAAGACCCTGATACCCTTGATAGACGGTGATGCCGTTTTCCGCGCCATCAATCGTGGTGGTAACGCGTCCAAAGCCCTGCATGCCACGAATATTGACATCAACCGCGCCTGCACCATTGCGCGCCTCGCCCGACATCACGCCCGGCGTTCCGCGGAAAATATCGGCAGGGCTGGAACCCCTGAACCGCTCGATGGTCTCAGCAGAAATGTGCGAAGTGGCCGCCGGTGTTTCGTAAGGCGCATCCTGCGCGGCGACGCCCCCGCCACTCGTAACCGTGATCGTGTCGAGAAGCGTCGTCCCGCCGACATCGAGGGGAGCTTGTCCCGCAACTGTCTGTCCCCCGACTGTCTGGCCAGAAAGCGCAACCGTTCCGCTGCCGGTGAACCGGTAGGAAATGCCCGACCCCGACAGAAGCCTTGTCAGTGCCTGTTGCGATGTCATCGTGCCGGAAACGCCCGCAGAGCGCTTGGCAGAGGCTAGCTCCGGCAGATAGGTGACCTGCAAACCCGCCTGCCTGCCGAAGGTGGCAAGCGCACCCGAAAGGGACCCGGCGGGTATGTTGAACGAGGTCTGCCTCGCAGTCTGGGCCTGCGCGGCGACACTTGCCGCCAATGAGAGTGCGACGGCACAGGTCGATCCCAGAAGCGCCGTCGTCAGAATACCGATTCCCAATTGCCGTCCAACCCGAATATTGACATCAAGCCCCATAGCTCAACCACTCCAATCCGCCATTTATGGAAATGGGCAGTCGTATGGCAGCAGCTAACTTCCGGCCCTGATGTCTGAAACGGACGGGCTGGCGCAATTTTCTCCCCTGGTTTCAAAAAAGAGGGAAAAAATCAGATAGTGGAAATGATCGTTAGCCATGACGAGATCTGACGAACCTTGCCACCATAGGGTTCGACCACCGCTTCCAGTGCCGACAGCGGCTGGTTAAGATCGAACACGCCGGAGATGCGCTCGGCGCCAAAATCCGACTGGGCCAGCACGACACGGCCCGATTTCCAGCGCGCAATACGGGCAACGACAGAGGCGATGCTGTCGCGATCCGCCACCAGCAGCCCGTCCCGCCATGCCGCGATCTGGCTGACATCGCGAACACCACGCTCAAAGCTGGAACTGCGGGGATCGAAGGACAGCCATTCACCTGCGCCAACCGGCGGCTGCGCGGGCAAGCCTGCCGCCCGAATCTTGACATCCACCGCGCCGTGATCGACGGAAACGGCAAGATAACCCGCATCGTTGCTCACGTCGAACGCCGTTCCCAGCGCCGTCACCTCCAGATCGCCCGTCGTCACCCGGAAGGGCCGCACCGTATCGGGTGCGACATCGAAGAAGGCCATGCCGGCCAGAAGCTCTACGCGGCGATACCGGTCGCCGAAGCGCGACCGGATGGCGCTGTCCGGACCGAGCGTCACCTGCGTTCCGTCCCTGAGTGCGAGCCGGCGCAGTTCGGCGGTGGCCGTCACATAATCGGCGCGCGCTTGCAGGACCAGCTGCGGTCCTAGTATTGCGCCTGCGCCAATCACCGTCAGGCCAGCCATGCCACCGAATAGAACCGAACGGCGCGACATCGCCCTGCCCGCTGCGCTATTGCGTTGCGCCTGCATGACCTTTCCGGCCATGCCGTGAATTTCCATTGCCTCGCGCCAGGCAGTTTCATGATCGGGGCTGCGGGCACGCCAGCGGGCAACAAGGTCATGCGCGACCGGATTGCCGGGGTCGTCCTGCATACGGATGACGAGGTCGAGCGCCTCCTCGAACAGCCTTTCGCTTTTCGACAGTTTTTCATCCATGAACGAATGGTTCCCCGTGGCGCTGCAACTCCGTAAGCCGGAGTAATCTCTCTATAATGGGTGAAACGGACGAGCGGCGGAAATTTTCACCTGCCGACGAAAGAACAGCAATCAAAAAGAGGCGTCTTCCTTCAGCCGCGCGCGCAGATGCAGATAGGCGCGCTTGATCAGCGTCCATGTCCGCGACACGGAAAGATCAAGCTCCGATGCCACTTCGGCAATCGTCTTCTCGTCGAGACGATGCATCTCGAAGGCCCTGCGCGTCTTTTCAGGCAGTTCCAAAAGCGCGCTTTCGATGATCGCCAGACGCTGCCGGTCATAGACGACCGCTTCAGGCGTCGGCGTGTTATCGGCAAGCCGCTGCCATTCGTCTTCTGCGAGATCGGACTGCTGGAACAGCCGTTCGCGCCGGTAAAGGTCGATCGACAGATTGCGCGCAACCTGATGCAGATAGGCGCGCGGATTGCTGTCCGTCTGTGGTGTCGCAGTCAGAACCCGGACGAATGTATCCTGCGTCAAATCGGCAGCCGTTTCCGCATCGTGCCCCCTGCGCCGGAAGAACCGGTTCAACTCCCGGGCATGGTTCTGGAAGAGACGGTGCAAGTTCCACATTGCTCGAAACTTTTATGGGCCCAGTCAAATGGGGGGATGACGAACTGGCGCGCCGTCATAAAGACTGCGTACCTGCTTCTCATCTTATATATGACTATAATAGTCAAGTTTAATTATCGTTCTCGGGACTGTTCCACGAGTTGAGACTTTGCAACTGTCTTGACCACCCAGTCCGCAAAGACGCGGAGACGGTTGCTGAGGTGCCTGTTGGGTGGATAGACCAGATAGATCGGCATCGGCTCAATCTCCCACTCCTGCAGGACCGGGCGTAACGTGCCGTTCTCGATGTCGTCCTTCACCATGAACAAAGGCGCCTGCACCACGCCAAGTCCGGCGCGAGCGGCAGCGAGATAGGTGGTCGATTCGTTGGCCGCCACCACATAGCGTCCGTTGACCTCGATTTCCTCCGTCCCTTTTTTGAAACGGAACGGCATCTGCTGGCCGGTCGATGGCCGGAAATAACCGACCACCGTGCAGTTCCTGCCGAGATCGGACGGATGCAGCGGCGTGGAACAACGGTCGAGATATTCGGCGGAAGCACAGGCGATGAAATGCATGTCGCCGATGCGTCGCGCAATCAGCGACTGGTCGGCCAGCTCGCCAATGCGGATGGCGCAATCGACGTTCTCCGCCACATAATCGACAGGCCGGTCCGATACGCCAAGATCGATCTGGATATCGGGATAACGCTGATGAAACTCGATCAGCGCCGGAATGATGATGAGATTGGCGACCGCGCTTGCCATTTCCACGCGCAGGCGACCCTTGGGCAAGGTCTGGGCGCTCGACAGGCTGCCGTCAAGTTCCGCAAGATCGGCCAGCAATCGCGCAGCGCGCTCATAGTAAAGTGCGCCATCCGGTGTTACGAGAACACGGCGGGTCGTACGATTGAGGAGTTTTGTACGAAGATGGGCTTCCAATCCCTGGATAAGATTGCTGATCGTCGCCTTGGGCATATTGAGCGAGGTGGACGCGCGCGTGAAGTTCCCGGTTTCAACAACCCGGAGAAAAGCGCGCATGGCCGAGAGCTGGTCCATTATCAAAAAGCCGTCATTGTTCGAGATTCTGGACAGTGTAACCAATTATAGGGGACTATTCCAGTCTATAGACAATGCTAATATCTGACCATGGCGGTTTGCCGCTATACATGAAGGCCAAGAAAGATGTGCGAGAAGTTTACGGTTGAGACAATGCAGGCGGGTAACACCAACTGCACGGCGCGTATTTATAAGGGCGCCAAATTGCTCTCTCCACCGCCGGTGGTGTTGCACCTTCACGGTGGCGCTTTTTCGGTCAGCTGCCTTGGTGCCTGCGAACGTGTTGCCGAAACACTTGCCGAAGCAGGTGCGGTAGTCGTCTCGCCGGAATATTCGTCGGCTTGCCTCAACCCGTTCCCGGCGGCGCTTGAGATAGCCTATTCCATCTTGACTTCAATGCGCGAGCGTTGCCCTGAATTTGCGCATAAAAAGTCGATGCTGTTCGTCGCTGGTGAAGAGGCGGGCGGCAATATTGCAGCCGGCGTGGCCCTCATGGCGCGCGATCAATATCTGACCGATCTCAAGGGTCAGATACTGCTTTCGCCCATGCTCGACCCCTGCCTCGCCACGGCGTCTTTCCGCAAATATTGCCCGGAAAGCGCCGTCCAGACGATGTCGGATGGCTGGCAGCATTATCTGGGCGAGTGTGCGGGTTTCACCCACCCCTATGCTGCGCCCGCCCTGTGTACGCGTCTTGCTGGTCTGGCACCCACTTTGCTTGTCACCAGCGCCCAATGCCCGATGCGTGACGAAACGCAGGCCTATGCCGAGCGTCTCCGTCAGGCGGGCGTGAAGGTTCAGTCTCATGTCCTGCCCGGAAAAGCCGGCTGGATACCTGAAAACAAGGTGGCGGGCACTGATTGGTCGCCACAGGAACATAAACTTATAGACCTGTTTGCCGATTTCTTCCGGCAGGCAGGAGCAAAGCCAATCGCAGCATAACATCAGGTCGAAAGTCCTCCCAAGCTTTGATCTGGTGCTCACATTGAAGCCGGCCCCCACCGGTTAGGAGATACAACAATGACATCGATCACAGCCCGCCGGGCCCTATGGGGCGCCGGCCTGAGTATCCTATTGTCTGCAGCCGGCGGCGGCGCCATTCTCTTTGGCGCGCCTCACCTCAAGGCCGATGCTGCAACCGATATTTCCGCTCCACCGCCTGCCGTGCCGGTATCGGTCGCCAAGGCAGAATCGCGACGCATCGTGAGCTGGGAAGAGTTTTCCGGCCGTCTGGAAGCGATTGACCGGGTTGAAATTCGTCCGCGCGTCGGCGGCGCCATCCTGAAAGCCCATTTCCGCGAAGGCGCTCTGGTGAAACAGGGCGACCTCCTCGTGACTATCGATCCGGAGCCCTATGCGGCAGCGGTCGAAAAGGCAAAAGCGCAGGTTTCCGCTGAAGAAGCCCGCGTTGCACTGGCCAAGACCGAACTGGAACGCGGGCGCCAGCTCGTGACCACCCGTACGATCGCCCAAAGCGGCCTCGACCAGCGTTCCAGCGCCTATGACGAGGCACAGGCAAGCTTACGCTCTGCCAAGGCAGCGCTTCGTTCAGCCGAGCTTGACCTTCAATATACGGAAGTGCGCGCGCCGATCTCCGGTCGCGTCGGGCGGCTGGAAGTCACGGCAGGCAATCTCGTTGCGGCAAGTTCCGCCTCGCCGGTCCTGACCACGCTTGTTTCGGTCGATCCGATCTATGCAAGCTTCAGCGCCAATGAGGAAGTCGTCACCAAGGCGCTTGCCAAGCTTGCAGCCTCGCCGGGCGGAAACGCCATCGAGCGCATTCCCGTCCAGATCGGCACGGCTTCCGATGAAGGCACCCCGATTTCCGGCCATATCCAGCTCATCAACAATGAAGTCGATGCAACAACCGGCACGATCCGCGTTCGCGCAGCAATCGACAATCCGGATGGAAGGCTCATACCGGGCCAGTTTGTCCGCATTCGTTTCGGCGAGCCGGAACCGGATGAAAAACTGGTGGTGAGCGACCGGGCGATTTCTTCCGATCAGGACAAGAAGTTCGTCTTCGTGGTCGGCACGGATAACAAGGTTGAATACCGGCAGGTGGTTCTCGGTCGCAATTATGACGGCCTGCGCATTATCGAAAGCGGGTTGAAGCCCGGCGAGAATATCGTCGTGAACGGCCTGCAGCGCATTCGTCCGGGCGTGGTCGTCGCACCGCAACCCGTCACCGAAACGCTTGCCAAAAGCTGAATTAAAACGGCGCGCCTGAGCGCGCGCTAACCGCAAATGCTCTGCCTCATAAACCCGCGAGAACACTTGTTCTCGCGGGCCAGGAGAGTCTTTGCCTTCCCGCTTAAGGGGGATAAACAGATGAACTTTTCTCGCTTTTTCGTCGACCGCCCGGTCTTCGCTGGCGTTCTGTCGGTCCTGATCTTCGTTGCCGGTCTGATCGGCATGACAGGTCTGCCGATCTCGGAATATCCGGAAGTCGTGCCGCCACAGATCGTGGTCCGCGCGCAATATCCGGGCGCCAACCCGGCCGTTATTTCCGAGACTGTCGCCACGCCGCTTGAAGAACAGATCAACGGTGTCGAGGGCATGCTTTATATGCAGAGCCAGGCGACTGCCGATGGCGTCATGACGCTGACCGTCACTTTCGCGCTCGGCACCGATCCCGATCAGGCCCAGCAATTGGTACAGAACCGTATTTCGCAGGCCGAACCGCGCCTGCCGGAAGAAGTGCGCACGCTTGGCGTTACAACAGCCAAAAGCTCGCCCGACCTCACGCTCGTCGTTCACCTTATTTCGCCCGATGGGCGATATGACGTGAACTATCTGCGTAACTATGCCGTTTTGAACGTCAAGGACCGTATTGCCCGTGTTCCGGGTGTCGGTCAGGTGCAGATATTCGGCGGCGGTGATTATTCGATGCGCGTCTGGATTGACCCGCAGAAAGCTGCCGAACGCGGACTTTCCGCAAGCGACATCGCCAATGCTATCCGCCAGCAGAATGTTCAGGCCGCAGCCGGTGTCATCGGTGCATCGCCGTCAGTTTCGGGTCTCGACCTTCAGCTTTCCGTCAATGCGCAAGGCCGTCTCCAGTCACCGGAAGAATTTGCCAATATCGTCGTTAAATCAGGCAGCGAAGGTGAAATCACCCGGCTGGGCGATGTTGCGCGTGTTGAAATGGGAGCTGCCGATTATTCCCTGCGCTCACTGCTCGATAACAAGCAGGCTGTGGGCATGGGTGTGTTTCAGGCACCCGGCTCCAATGCGCTCGAAATCTCCGAAAACGTCCATGCCGCCATGGCTGACCTGAAGAAAACCATGCCGGAAGGCGTGGATTTCGACATCGTCTATGACACGACGGCCTTTGTGAAGGCCTCTATCGAGTCGGTCATTCACACATTGCTCGAAGCCATCGTGCTGGTGGTGATCGTCGTCATCCTGTTCCTGCAGACATGGCGCGCCTCCATCATTCCGCTGGTTGCCGTTCCCGTTTCCATCGTCGGCACGTTCGCGGTGATGTATGTGTTCGGCTTCTCCATCAATGCGCTCAGCCTCTTCGGTCTCGTGCTTGCCATCGGCATCGTGGTCGATGACGCCATCGTGGTGGTCGAAAATGTCGAGCGTAACATCGAGCAGGGACTCTCTCCGGTCGAGGCAACCTATCGTGCCATGCAGGAAGTGTCCGGGCCGATCATCGCCATCGCGCTGGTGCTGGTTGCGGTCTTCGTGCCGCTTGCCTTCATCACCGGCCTGACCGGCCAGTTCTATCGCCAGTTCGCTCTTACCATCGCGATCTCGACGGTGATCTCCGCCTTCAACTCGCTGACGCTTTCGCCTGCTCTGGCAGCCCTGCTCCTGCGCGGTCACGATGCGCCGAAGGATCGGCTGACCCGCATCATGGACAGACTGTTCGGCTGGTTCTTCCGTGGCTTCAACCGTTTCTTCGGTGCAAGTTCAAACGCCTATGGGCGCGGTGTTGGCGCCATTCTCTCGCGCAAGTCGCTGGTGATGGGCCTCTATGTCGTGCTGCTCGGCGTCACTTTCGTGCTGTTCCGTGCGGTGCCCGGCGGTTTCGTTCCGGCACAGGACAAGCAATATCTGATCGGCTTCGCGCAATTGCCGGATGCGGCAACGCTCGACCGTTCGGAAGATGTGATCCGCCGCATGAGCGACATTGCGCTCAAGCATCCGGGTGTGGCCAATGCCATCGCTTTCCCCGGCCTGTCGATCAACGGTTTCACCAACTCGTCGAACTCCGGCATCGTTTTCGTGACGCTGAAGCCGTTCGAGGAGCGTAAAACCCCGGAACTTTCGGCCAATGCCATCACGGGAGAACTGAACCAGCAGTTCGGCGCCATTCAGGATGCTTTCATCGCCATGTTCCCGCCACCGCCCGTTCAGGGTCTCGGCACGACAGGCGGCTTCAAGCTTCAGCTTGAGGATCGCAATGGGCTTGGCTTCAAAGCGCTTGACGATGCGACCAAGGCGTTTCTCGCCAAGGCTTATCAGACACCTGAACTGGCCGGTCTCTATTCGAGCTACCAGATCAATGTGCCGCAGCTTTATGCCGATCTTGATCGCACGAAGGCGCGTCAGCTTGGCGTAGCGGTGACCGATGTGTTCGAAACCCTGCAGATCTATCTGGGTTCGCTCTATGTCAACGACTTCAATGCCTTTGGACGCACCTACAGCGTGCGCATTCAGGCCGACGCGAATTATCGCAGCCATGCCGAAGATATCGGTAAGCTGAAGGTTCGTTCGCAGTCGGGCGAGATGATCCCGCTATCGGCTCTTCTGAAAGTCGAGCAGACCGTGGGTGCGGAACGCGCCATCCGTTATAACGGCTTCCTTTCTGCCGATATCAACGGCAACCCGGCTCCCGGATTCTCGTCCGGCCAGGCACAGGCTGCCATCGAACGGATCGCGGAAGAAACCTTGCCTCCGGGCATCGCTTACGAGTGGACCGACTTGACCTATCAGCAGATTCTGGCTGGCAGTTCGGGTTTCCTCGTCTTCCCGCTGGCGCTGCTGCTGGTCTATCTGGTGCTGGCTGCGCAATATGAAAGCCTTGCCCTACCGCTTTCGATCATCATGATCGTGCCAATGGGGATCATGGCGGCGCTCACCGGCGTCTGGCTGACCGGAGGTGACAACAACGTCTTCACCCAGATCGGCTTGATAGTCCTTGTGGGGCTATCGGCGAAGAACGCGATCCTGATCGTGGAATTCGCCCGCGAGCTGGAGCTGTCCGGACGAAGCGTCGTGCAGGCGGCGGTCGAGGCAAGCCGGTTGCGTCTGCGCCCGATCCTGATGACTTCGATGGCCTTCATCATGGGCGTGGTGCCTCTGGTGACATCGACAGGTGCCGGTGCTGAAATGCGCTCGGCCATGGGCATCGCGGTCTTTGCAGGCATGATCGGCGTGACGGCTTTCGGCATCTTCATGACGCCGGTGTTCTATGTGCTGATCCGCAAGCTCTCCGGTGAACGTCCGCTCAAACATGCAGGCGCCAAGATCGAAGCCCTACATCTGGCGCCGGGGGAATAACCCCGGCGTCACCTCAAGACCTGACCAGAAGGGCCGGAGCAATCCGGCCCTTTTCATGTAATCAGCGGATTTATTTTCTTCGCGTCGCGATATCGCCCGAATCTGTTTCTTAACAGGGAGCTTGTTCGATGCATGAAGGAGAAGATTGTTGCAGAAGCCCGGTTTGCTTGCCCTCACCCTCGTTGTCACTGCTCTAACAGCATGTTCCGAAACGACGCCCGGCCCGTCGGCAAGTGCCGCTCCTGCAAAACCGCCTGTCGATCCGACACCCATCTCAGGCAACTGGTGCAGCTCCGATGGCCAGCGGTTCTCCATTTCCGGCGAGCGTTTTGACAGCCGCGACAGCCAGTGCTCCATAACACGGATCAACAATTACGAAGGCACGTTTACCGTGGCCATGTCCTGCACCGCCAACGGTCAACAGTCGAACGAAAACATCACTATTTCACCTGTCGGCCAGTCGCTGCATATCTCATTCCTGTCCATGGGTGGCAAGCGGGCAGTGGTGAGCCGCTGCACCTCCTGACCGCCCCCAAAAACACATTAAGGCATAACCATGATTTGGCGCGATTTTCGCGCCAGATGTGTTTTTACGAGCAGAAGCGTTGCGTTTTCCAGAGAGAAATTACGGCGAACGCCCGACTAAATCATGACCAAAATGTGGCACATGATGTTCCGGGACAATGTGATGCGACAGGGCGATCGGGCTCTGCTAAACTTTCCGTTGCAATGCTACATCCAAACTGAAGGGAGACAGACATGAAAGTCGTATTCGTGACTACCGCTGTCCTCGCTCTGTCGGTTACGGCTGCGATGGCAGACTGCACTTATCATAATGCTCAATCCTCCACGAAGATGGAGAAGCCTCAGACAACTGCAAGCATTCAGACAACGGCACCGAAACAGAAATAACTGTCAAGCTGAACTGCCATATCTTTATTTGTGACGATTGTTGCGAAAGGCAGTAGTCGTCACTTTTTTGAGATTTAGCCAGTTCAAGCTGGTTTTTGCCCTGCTGGTTTTGAGGTCGCCATCCAGATATCGGCGAAAAAAAAGCGCCCTTCAGATGAAGGACGCGAAAGAGGTGCAAGCTCGCTCTGATCGAGGAACCCGAACGGCAGGTTCACAAGGCTCGACCAGATGCCAGTCGGCCATTCTTGTCCGGTAAGCAATCGATGAACGCAGGATCGGTTTTTGTTCGTAGCTCGAAACGCTTCGTTTCGAGAGTAACCGTTGTCGCTGCTTCCGCGCTATCCGGACTGGTTGGCTGCCTATCGACCCCGACTCCCCGCGGTCGATAAGCAGCCCCCGCCCAATTTTTGCGCCAGCCTCCTAAGCCCCAACAGGCCGGCGATCATTTAGTGAACGCTCTAGTAGCGAAAAACAATTCCCCTATTCAGGGGGGTAGCCCATAAAGAAGAACCCGTTAATTATCCAGAAATGACTTGTAAACGCCGGTACAGATTAAAATATCCAGTGAATCAGTTTGATATTTATTTAAAATTGGACCAAAATTTTTTAATGTTATGTGTGAACTGATGCTTTTGACGGAGAATCTTGCGCCGCAAGCTCAAGAGAATCTTGAAATTGTCCGCATCCTCCCGTTTAAGCTTCTTTACATTCGCAGTTTTTCGTTTCTGGAGATACCTCACGTGTCATGCGCAAACTGGATGTTCGCTTTCCGGCGTCTTCTGGCGCTCCCGGCACTGATCGCGTTTTTCGCCATCTGCCAAATCACCCATTTTACCGGCGTGGCCAATGCTGCGCCGCCCGTCGCGGTGACGATCACGCTGACCATTATCGCTCCGAATGGAACGACACGCGTACTGAGCACCGATGATTTCACGAAACTGCCGCAGAACAAGCTGCAGACCAACACCGCATGGACCGAAGGCCCGCAGAATTTCGACGGCGTGCTGTTGCGCGACGTGCTGGCAACGGTGGGTGTCGACGGAAAAGATGCAACCAGCCATTCGATCACGGTGCTGGCGCTCAACGATTACAGCATCAGCATTCCGCTGGAAGACGCCTATAAATACGACGTCCTTGTTGCGCACAAGATGAACGGCAAGGAGTTGAACCGGCGTGACAAGGGACCATACTGGATCGTCTACCCGCGCGACCAGCATGAGGAACTCAACGATTCGCGCTATGATCATCGATGGGCATGGCAGCTCAAGCAGATCGAGGTGAAATGAGACTAAAGCGGGGCTACATTCTTTCCGGCCTGGTCATGGTGGGGTTTGCGGCCCTGCTCGCTTATGCTTTCATTCAGCTTCTCGTCATCCAGAAATCGCTCGCAACCTATGTCGGCGAAAACATGGTCTGGGCCATCACCCAGACCGAGCGTGATGCCGGGCGTCTGGGCGAAACCGCGCTGACACTGCCGAGCGGCAACGCGGACACCGCCGATCTCTCGCTTCGCCTCGACGTTCTCTACAGCCGTTTTGCGCTTCTGGCCGATGCGCCGCAGAAGAAATATTTCGCGCGCATTCCGGGCGGTGCGGAAACCATCCAGCGCAATGCCGACCGGCTTCCCGAAATCGAGGCGATGATCGATGCCGAACCTGAGAAGTTCGACCCGGTCGCCATTTACGAAGCACTCGTCCCCATGCGCGAGGAACTGACCAAGGTTGCCAATGATGCAATGATCCTGGAACGTGACCGTGGCGGCGCACAGCGCGACCAGCAATTGCAGTCGATCTACCTGATCATGTTCGCAGTGCTGGGCATCATGGCCACCGGTGCCATCCTGTCATGGCAGGTGTTTTCCAACATGCGCAAGGCCGAGCGCGCCCACAAGGCGCTGCAGGAATACAAGCAGCAACTGGAACACACCGTCGCCGACCGCACCGCCGCCCTGCGCGAGGCGCTGGAAAGCGAGCGCAAGGCCAAGGAGCTTTACAAGAGCTTCATCACCACGGTATCGCACCAGTTCCGCACGCCTGTCTCGATCATCGACATCATCGCGCAGCGCTTCATCCGCCGCGCCGACGAGTTCACGCCTGAAATCATCATCGACAAGGCAAAGCGCATGCGCAATGCCAGCCGCCGCCTGATCCTGCTTCTGGAAAGCACGGCCAATGCGGAACGCCTCGATGAGAACGGCTTTCAGATCAACCGGCAGCCGGTCGATTTTTCGGAACTGGTCCGCAACACCTGCGCCTATCATCAGGAACTGCATCCCGAGCTGGAGCTGGTGACAGACATTCCGGACAGCGAGACCTTCTGTTATTGCGATGGCATTCTGGTCGAGCAGATTCTGGTCAACCTGCTTGGCAATGCCACCAAATATTCCCCAGCCGACAAGCCCATAGAAGTGACCACCGAGGAGGATGACAACGAGTTCCGCTGCATCGTTCGTGATTATGGCATCGGCATACCGGCAGAGGATGCGGGCCGCATCTTCACCCGCTTCTTCCGTGCCAGCAACGCATCGCATATGGCTGGCACCGGCCTCGGCCTCAGCCTGTCGCGCGCGCTCGCCGAATTGCATGGCGGAACGCTTGTCTTCACTTCCATTGAAGGACAAGGTACGGTGTTCATTCTGACTCTACCAAAGGTGGCCCAGCATGCGACTGCCTGAAATCCTCCCCATGCCGACCGTCCTCTGCATCGAGGACGAAACACATATTCTGGAAGAACTGATCGATGAATTGAGCACATCGGGTTTCAATGCCATCGGCGCTGCCAATGCGAGCGAAGCGTTGCGTGTGCTGGACACGACGACACCCGACATCATCATCTGCGATATATTGATGCCCGGCACCAACGGCCTGCAATTTCTGGAACAGATTCGCGGCTCCCGCGCCGACCTTGCCGGAACACCATTCCTGTTCCTGACTGCCCTTGCCGATCGCAGCCATGAGCTGACAGGCCGGGAGGCAGGCGCTGACGACTACCTCACGAAACCGATCGATTTCGACGTTCTCATTCTCACGATCCGCGCAAGACTCAATCTGGTCGCGCGGGTGAAAGCCATATCCGCACATCCGGCAGCAACAGAACCGGAAGGCGAGTTTATCCACCTTTCACGCCGCGAAACCGAAGTGCTGAAAGAGATCGGGGCTGGACACAGGAATGGCGAAATCGCCCGCAAACTTGGACTATCGGAACACACAGTCAGCGACTATGTGAAGGCCATCTATCAAAAACTGAGCGTTTCTTCTCGCGCCGAGGCAACCCGTGAAGCGATAAGGCGCGGTCTGGTCGACATGAGATAAGCGAGCAAGTTCAAACATATTTGTTTGGGGATGACTGGCAATGATCTCGACAATCCGAAAGCCCCAAATTACGGTTTGCTTATGAAGCAACCGGTTCGACAACGCGCTGTCTTCTTCATTGGCGGCTACGATCCGAAAACGCCGGAGGCGTTTTTTGGTCGATTGAATAGAGAAATCAAAAGGTTCGAGGCGCTTTGGGGCGTTCGCTCCGACGTTTCTGATGTCAGCATATCAGCGGACGGCGAGATCGGCTCCGTGTCGATCACGACGGCTCCCGCCGACAATAATTGGGACACTGAAACAGACTTCAATTTTCTCGTTCTGGACAGAATAGTGCTGGCGGATTTCGACCGCCCCCTGCCTGTCAGGCTGGCCAAATATCTTGTCGCTTTCGGCGATTTCGTCGTAACCGGCACCGCTTTTCGCTTCTTTGCAAAAGCCTGGCGCTTCGGGCTCTATTTCCTCTACCCGTTTCTCGTGCTCGCTTTGTTTGCTGCCGCGGGCTATGCGGTAGCGCGCTGGACGGTCCAGTGGCTGGGCGCGGTGAGCTGGTTCGTCGGCCTGGCGGTTTTTTCCGCGGCACTCGCCGTTCTGGGCAAGCGATGGTCAACCAACCATCTGATGGACCTGTGGTCGTTTTCGCTCAATTTCATTCGGGGAAGACGGCAGGACGCCGAATCCCTGATGCAGCGCTTTGCAGCCGGAATCGTCGAGCGCATCACCGCAAAACATTATGACGAAGTCATTCTGATCGGCCACAGCACCGGCGGCATGTTGATGCTGGACGTTGCAGCGCGCTGTCTTGCCATCGACCCGGAATTCAGCGACCGCGCGCCCAAAGTGACAGTCCTCACCCTTGGATCGACCGCGCTCAAGGCAGGCTATCACCCGGCGGGCAAGCATTTTCGCGAAGGCGTGCAACGGCTGGTGGACGACGGCAAGATCGACTGGGTGGAAATCCAGTGCCTGACCGACGCGATCAACTTCTACAAAACCGATCCCGTGGCCGAGATGGGTCTGAAGCGCGAACCGCAGCGGTCTTTCCCCGTGACAAAGACCGTGCGAATAAAGGACATGCTGCAGCCCGAAATCTACAAACGTGTGAAGCGGAATCTTTTTCGCGTGCACTATCAATATGTATTCGGAAATACAAAGCCCTATTGGTATGATTTCTTTCAGATTTGCTGTGGGCCGACCTCACTCGGAGACCGGACGGATGGCCGAATAATCGGTGCCTTGCCAATGAAAGAAAGTACTGCCGAATGACACCGAC
This sequence comes from Brucella tritici, assembly GCF_008932285.1. NCBI lineage: Bacteria > Pseudomonadati > Pseudomonadota > Alphaproteobacteria > Hyphomicrobiales > Brucellaceae > Brucella > Brucella tritici. The sequence goes on along the minus strand of NZ_WBVY01000002.1, from coordinate 661,520 downwards.
ACTGGCCGCAATCGTCTGGGCTATAGGGCTTGTCGCCTGGGTCGTTATCCGCATTCCGCATCAGCGGCGTGCGCGCAAGATCAAAGTCGCCAACAATGCAAAGACGCTGGCCGACAGGCTGGCGCTGGGTGCGGCGAGCGTCGGCCTGTCGCTGATCCCGATTGTCTATGTCGCAACGGGCTTTCCTGCCCTTGCCGATTATGCTTTCCAGCCATGGCTGGCCTGGATCGGGCTGATTGTCGAAATCGCTTTCCTCTGGCTTTTCTATGCAAGCCACCGCCAGTTGGGCAAAAACTGGTCCGTCTCGCTTGAAATCCGCCGCGAACACAAGCTGGTGACGGATGGACTTTACAAATATGTCCGTCATCCGATGTATCTGTCATTCTGGTTGTGGGCGATTGCCCAATTCTGCCTGCTGCCGAACTGGTTTGCCGGTCTGGCTGGCCTTGTCGGCGTTGCTATCCTCTATTTCTATCGTGTCGATCACGAGGAGGCGATGATGCGCGCAGCATTCGGCGCATCCTATGATGAGTATGCGCGCCGGACCGGCCGTGTCATTCCGAGAATCAAGTTCTAGTGATTTGGCCGAAACGGATCAGCGCTCTAAATACTTCTTTCGATGCGCCTCGTTCGAAAGCCATTTTTCGGACGCGCTCTAACAGGTAATCGAAGATGAATTCAAAGCCGAATAGTTTGCGTTCGAAATCCCTGACCCGTCGCAGCCTGCTGTTTGCGGGGGCTGCACTTGCGCTCTACGGCGGCGCGGCACAGGCAGCACCCAAAACACCGTCCCGAAACTCGCCGCAGGCCGATGTTTATCTTCTGCGGGGTTTCGGGGATGTCTTCTCCACCGGCATCGACGAAATTGGCAAGCAGTTGCAGGCCAACGGAGTGGATGCGCATGTCGAGGGGCATCAGGCCTGGCGTTTCGTACTGAATCAGATACTCGCCGACCAGCGGAAGAACCCGCGCGCACCTGTCATTCTTATCGGCCACTCGCTCGGCGCCAATGCCGTCATCGACATTGCAACCGCGCTTGAAAAGAAGGGCATTCAGGTCACTTACATGGCCACCTTTGCCGCCACCGCGCCTGCCCCTCTGCCCGGCAATATAAGGCGTGTCGTGAATTTCTATTTCAAGCAGCACGGCTGGGGCCTGCCGCTGACCGCCGGCCCGCGTTTCAGGGGGAGCCTCGACAATCGCGACTTCTCGGGCATGAAGGATATCGGCCATTTCAACATCGAGAAACAGCGCCCGCTTCAGGACGAAGTGGTGCGCAATGTGCTGAGCATCGTACGCTCAAGATGACCTGAAAAGCCGATTGGCGGAAGAGAATGGGAGTCGAACCCACCAAAGACCGTCTATCGGCCCCTCCCGGATTTGAAGTCCGGACATGCCACCGGGCATGTATCCCTTCCAGATATTGAATTCATTGCATAAATTCATATCGGCACGCAGTAGCAACGGGCAGATTTCCAACCTGTTGCTACTCTTTCATTCGCTCGTCATTCCTACAGCACCAGCAATCATAGCGTCAATCTAGAGCATGTCTCCCGAAAGTGGGAACCGGTTTCGGGATAAAGACATGATTAAAAACAAACAGATAGAGCATTTCCAACGATTCAGTCAAAACAGGAAATGCTCTAGACGGCTGGTATCCAGCCGCCGGTCACTGAATGATGCAGGTTCCCGGCCACTCATTGCATGGCCGGTTAGCGCAGCCGCCAACGGCGGCCAGAACGAGTATCAGGCAGATGGTCGTCGAAAGAGATTTCACTTTATTTCTCCGGTTGTCCCTACTTCCCCTTGCGTGAAATCGCCGAACAAGTCCAGCTTGCGGCGGTTCAGGCGGCGCATGTCTCCGCGCCTTATCGTGACGCTGTTGCGATCGAAGAATTCCAGTATCTGGATCGCCACCTTGCGACCGCTATCCACCCGGTCGCGAAATCGCGCTGCAATGAACCAGCCACCATCAAATGCCGCATCCATATCCGACAGGATACCGATCATTTCGGCAATCGTTGCCCGCAGGAAAAAATGGTCGTGCGCCACTTCGTGCACCCGGCCCATGCGCCCTGAAAGTTTGAGAAGGCGGCGAACATCTTCCTCCCGCTCATCAAGCAGACCTGCAATATCACGCACGCGCGGCGGGCGAAAACGAGCCTCACCGCCAAGCAGCGGCGCGATGCGCTGCCAGAGCGCCTCGTCGGCATCGCTCATCGTCACTTCATGATCGCGCAGGCGAAGCCAGGCGCCGTCCAGCCTCAGCAGGTCCGCTTCGACCAGCGCGGCGATCGCAGCGCGAAAGGCGGGTGCTGGCAGGCGCGGTTTCAACAGCAACCGCAGCCGTTCAACACCCATGCCGATCAGGTCTGGGTTTTCGTCATGGAAAGTGCCGAGCCGCGCCAGAATATCTTCGCGCAGAGCGTCCCATCGTTCCGGCAACAGCAAGAGGACGGAGTTCGCCTGCGGGAGCATCAAGGCATCGAGCGCCTGCGCCAGACCTCGCGGATCGTCCGCCAGCGCGCGGTCGCGCAGAAATGCCATCGCATCAAGATAGTAAGGTTCGGCAGTCAGCAATGCGCGTGCCGCTTCCACGGGGTTGTCAATGGAGTGGGCGTCAAGTTGCGCCATGCGTTCCGGACTGCGGCGCTTGCGTTGCGGCGGGCGCAGATCGAGAAACCGTCCGCCGCCAATGGTGCGTTGTGCGGACACATCGCGGATGACGAAACGGTCTCCGACCGAAGCCGCGATGGGACGATCCAGCACCAGTTGCACCCGATCTTCGGTGCCGGGCGAAAGCTCTTCATCCCGCAAAAGCACGATGCGCGCACCGACCTCGGTGGAGGCATGATGCAGGCGGACCGGGAACCACTGACCAAGCGGCTTTTTTTCCGAGGACAGGATTTGCAACGATGCATCGATGCGGTCCGTCGGGCGATGAAGGTCGGGCGACACCAGCATATCGCCGCGATGCACCGCTTCTTTCGATATGCCGTCGCCTGCCAGATTGAGCGCACAGCGATCACCCGCCTGCGCGGTCTCGCTTAGCCTGTTCTGCGCATGAATGGTGCGGACACGCACCTCCTTGCCAGACGGGCTGATGACCAGATGGTCGCCAATAGCGACCTTGCCGGAAAGCACTGTACCCGTGACCACTGTGCCTGCGCCCTTGAGCGTAAAGGAGCGGTCCACTGCAAGACGAAAGCGTCCATTTGCCCGCCGCTCGCCGAATGCATGAGCTTCGGTTTCCAGCACGGCTTTAAGATCATCGATCCCGGCACCGGAAATGGTGGAGACCGCCAGAACGGGAATGTCGGCAAGCCCTGTCAGCGCCAGTTCATTGCTGATAGCGGTTTCAACCTCGGCAAGACGGTCAGGTTCGACAAGGTCGGATTTGGTAATGACGGCGATGCCACGCCGGATGCCAAGCAGATTGACGATTGCCAGATGTTCGCGCGTTTGCGGCATTATCCCGTCATCGGCAGCGACAACCAGCATGACGAAATCGATGCTCGCCGCACCGGCAAGCATCGTATGCACGAATTTTTCATGCCCCGGCACATCAACAAAGCCGAGTATATCCTTTTCGTCACCGGACAAGGGCAGATAGGCAAAGCCGAGATCGATGGAAATGCCCCGCGCCTTTTCCTCTTTCAGCCGGTCCGTATCCACCTGTGTAAGGGCGCGCACCAGCGAGGTCTTGCCATGATCGATATGCCCCGCCGTTCCGACGATCATGGCTTTTCGTTCAGCGCATTGCGCGCTGCCTCGATGAAAGGAGTGGCAAGCGCGCTGCCGCCCGCCTCGGCGCGCATGAGACATTCGTAAGCCGCCACCGGGTCGCGTTCCACGCCCATGCCAAGATGGAGTGCTGCGCCAAGCATGGCTTCGCCATCCGGGTCACCCGCGGCGGACGCCTTCCGCCACCAGTGTACGGCCTGAGAAGGATCACGGGGCACGCCGAGAGCATTATGATAGATCATGCCAAGCCGGGTCATGGCTGCAGCTACACCGCCCTCCGCCGCCTTCAGCGCCCATTCACGCGCCTCAACCGGGTCGGCGGCTATCACCTCACCTTCCATGAGCATCCAGCTCAGCATGTCCTGCGCCTGCGGATCACCCTGTTCTGCGGCAAGCCGGTACAGCCTTGCAGCTTCCGGATAATCGGCTTCGATGTCTTCATCCTTGAAGAGGAGCGAAGCGAGATTGCGCTGGCCGGAAGCATCGCCAGACGCCGCTGAAAGCGCCAGCCAGCGCTGGGCGAGGTCGATATTTTTCTCAACGCCCATGCCGCCCGCAAAACAGGCGCCGATATTGTTCTGCGCACGCGCATTGCCTGCACGTGCCAGCGGCTCCCAGATGGAAAGCGCCGTTGCGTAATCGCCCGCCTTTGCAGCGACAAGCGCCTTTTCCAGCGCTTGAGCTGTCGTGTCCGGCTTCGGCTTGCGGGTGAAAAGATCAGCGAGCCGCATAGGATGACAGGTTCCGAACGAAACTATTCTCGTCATCAAGGCAGCGCAGATCGAGCACGAATGCGCCTTTTTCAATCCGTCCGATCACCGGCAAAGGCAGCGCGCGCAATGAACTGCCAAGCGCGGTCAGCGCGGAACCGCTGCCATCCTTCGGCACAATCGACAATCCCGCACTTGGAACGGTCGAGAGCGGCAATGCGCCGGAGCCGATCTGGCTGGCGCAGTCTGTCACCGCCACGGTGAAATTCGGGCCGAGTATTTTCTCCAGCTCCGGCTTGAGCCGTGCTACCTGCGCGGCAATTTCAGCCTGCGGACGCGCCAGATAGCGAATGGTCGGCAGCTTTTCCGCAAGCCGTTCCGGGTTGCGATAAAGTTTCAGCGTCGCTTCAAGTGCTGCGAGCCTGATCTTGTCGACCCGCAAGGCGCGCTTCATCGGGTTCTTGTTGATGCGGGCAATCAGGTCGCGCCGCCCGACGATGAACCCCGCCTGTGGTCCGCCGAGAAGCTTGTCGCCGGAAAAGGTGACAATATCTGCACCTTCCCCGACCGCTTCGCGCACCGTCGGCTCGTGCGCGAGACCGAAGGAAGTCAGATCGGCAAGCGTGCCGGAACCAAGATCATTAACCAGCGGCACGCCTTTGCCTCGCGCAATTGCCGCCAGTTCCGACGCGGAGACTTCCCGCGTAAAACCTTCAATCCGATAGTTGGAAGTGTGGACCTTCAGTACCAGCCCTGTATCGGGGTTGATTGCATTCTCGTAGTCACGCGGATGGGTGCGGTTGGTGGTGCCCACTTCGACAAGTCGTGTCCCGGCGCGGGTCATGATGTCCGGCATGCGGAATGCGCCGCCGATCTCGATCAGCTCGCCGCGTGACACAATGGCTTCCTTGCCCGCGGCAAGGCTGTTCAGCACCAGCAGCACGGCGGCTGCATTATTGTTGACGACGGTTGCGTCTTCGGCCCCTGTCAGTTCGCAGACAAGTGCGCGCAGATGGTCGTCCCGCTCGCCGCGCCCGCCCGACGACAGGTCGAATTCAAGCGAAACCGCCTGCCGCATGGCTTGCGTAGCGGCCTCGATTGCAGATTCGGCAAGAATGGCGCGCCCCAGATTGGTGTGCAGCACAGTTCCGGTCAGATTGAATAACGGTCGCAGGCTCGATTGCCCCGACGCTTCAAGCACATGGAGAACCCGTTCAGCCAAATGCGCGTTGCTGGAGAGCGAGGCCCCGGATTTCACCGCCTCGCGCTCATCGCCCAGCGCCTTTCGTACAGCTTCCGTCACCGCCGCATGGCCAAAACTCTCCAATGCCCCGGAGAGCTCCGGCATTTGCAGGATGGTATCCACGGACGGAAGGTGACGCAGCGAAGCCTTGATCTGGTCCATGCTGCCTCACAATCCGGCAAGAAGCGGCGAGAACCCGCGTCGCCGGTAAGGCGTCTCACGCATCAAGATATCGAGGCCGAGGCTCGCAATATCGTCGGCCATAGGATCGGCATCCGCCGATAGCTGCTGATAGATGATCTTGACCCAGCTCTGGCATTCGTCGCAGGTTTCGGCCTTGATGATGCCGCCGCCTTCTTCAACTTCCTTGTAGCCGATGCCCTTTGTGGAACCGCAGCACACGCATTTGACCCGCACATAATGCCAGAGCGTGTTGCAGATGGAACAGGAGCAGAAGCGAGCGCCATGCGCGCCGTGCCAGCCCACGACCATTGAGCTTGATGGTATGCTGCCGCAAGTCGGGCAGACGCCATCTGCAACGGGTTTCAGCGACTTCGGATCAAGCGCCGATGCAAGCCGCGTGAAATGAAGCTGCAAGCCTGCCCAGATATAAATATGTTCCGCAATTGCTTCCGGTGGCAGAACACCGGCAAAGAGTGCCTCGATCATCCGGCGACGCTCACCCGCATTGGCAGTCGCCACGCGCTCCAGCGCATCGGCGGCATCCTGCGGCTTGGCAATATTGCGAGCACGCTCGAACAGCCGGTCGAAGACAGTATTGAGCGCTGCTTGCGATATGGCATCCGCACGATCGATCGCCGGCATGCCGAATTCTCGCCCCCGCTCATCGCCCTGCGCTACAGTGGCAGGACCAAGACCAGCCGCTATGTCGGACTGCGCCTCGCTCAGATCGGCAATAAATTCGAGATAGGGTTTCAGCGGGCTGACCGAGCCCAAAAGGCGCAGCCGCCCTGCTCTTTCGGCGAAAAGCACGCCGGGGTCCGGCAATTGTACGAAGGGTGGGACCGATATTTCGCCGATGACCGTCGGGTCCGGCACCAGATCTTTCTTGCCTGCCATGTCACTCCTCACGAACCCAACGGGCCACGTGGACCACTGAATATGATCGCCCTCGAATGACGACCGCGTAAATTCAGGCGGCAGGCTTTCCGCCGCCCTGTTTCACTTTCTGCTTCGATGTCAGTTCGCGCAACCATTTGCGGTGATGTCGCCATGCCCAGCCACCAGTAACCGTGCCGCGTGTCATCGCATGGATCGTGCCCTTGACCCAGATCGCGGCATAGACATGCACGATCCAGACGCAGATCGCCGCCACCGCCGCCATGGAATGGACAAGCAAGGCCCAGCGCTGCTGGTTGATGCTGGTGAAGGAACCGAAATACTCGTTCCAGATCATCACGCCTGAAACGATCAGAATGATAATCAGCAGCGACATGGACCAGAAAACGAGCTTCTGCCCGGCGTTATATTTGCCGACTTCGGGCAGCTTTTCTTCATTGCCGGAGATCACGTCATTGGCATGTGCCAGCCATTGGCTGTCTTCACGTTTCCACAGATTGGCGCTCCAGAAACGCACGAAAAGCCCAAGAAAGCTGAAGAACAACACCACGCCGATCCACGGATGGATGGCGCGTGTCCATTGTCCGCCGCCAAACAGGCCCGACAGGAAAAACAGCGAAGGGTGGAACATGGCAAGGCCGGACAAGGCCAGCAGCACGAGGCTGATGGCGGTGATCCAGTGATTGATGCGTGCTCCGCCTGAATAGCGGTGCACCCTGACCGGCTTGCCGGGTTCTATCCCGTCGCCGCGTTCAACATCGTCAAAGTCGGTCTTGCTCATGAGCTTTTCTCTCCCGTGAGCTTTTCGGCCTGTTCCTCGTCATGCTCTGTCACGACGTTCGGACCCTTGAAGATATAATGCAGCAGACCCGCTGCGGCGGCCAGCCCCATTGCGGCCATGCCCGCATATTTGGATACGCCCTTCCACGCTTCGACAACCGGGCTGATGCGCGGATTGTTCGGCAGATTGGCGTAGATTTCGGGCTTGTCGGCATGGTGCAGCACATACATGACATGCGTGCCGCTGACGCCCGGCGGATCGTAAAGACCGGCATTCTCGAAGCCGCGCGATTTCAAATCCTTGATGCGTCCGTCGGCCCATTCCTTCATCTCGTCCTTGGTGCCATAGACGATGGCCTGCGTCGGGCATGCCTTGGCGCAGGCAGGCCCCTGTCCGACTGCAATACGATCAGAGCAGAGCGTGCACTTATAGGCCTTGTGGGTCACTTCCGACACACGTGGAATGTTGAACGGGCATCCCTTGATGCAATAGCCGCAACCGATGCAGTTATCGTGGATGAAATCGACGATACCGTTGGAATATTGCACGATTGCACCAGGCGCCGGGCAAGCCTTGAGGCAGCCGGGGTCTTCGCAATGCATACAGCCATCCTTGCGGATCAGCCATTCCAGATTGCCGGTATCGGGATTGTCCCACTCGGTAAAGCGCATCAGCGTGAAGGTATTCGGCGTCAGATCGTGCGGATTGTCATAGACACCCACATTGATGCCGACTTCCTCATGCGTGTCGTTCCATTCGGCGCAGGCCGATTGGCAGGCCTTGCAGCCGATGCATTTCGACACATCTATGAGCTTCGCCACCTCGGTCTGGCGTTCGGCAGGCGTCACATTCGACGCCGACCGCCTGATAAGGTCCTTGTCACCGAAACGCGGCTGTTGCGGCTGGACGCTAGGATTGGGAACGGGTGGAAACATCTCTAATCCCTCCTAAGCTACAGGCGCGCTTGAGCGCTCGATATTGACCAGAAACGCCTTGAACTCCGGCGTTTCAATGTTCGCATCGCCGACGAAAGGCGTCAGCGAGTTCGGGCCGAAGCCCTTGCGGGCGGCACCCATGAAGCCCCAATGGAGCGGGATGCCGACCACATGCACCGTCTTGCCGTCGCAGATGAGCGGCTTGATGCGCTTGGTCACCACGGCCTTGGCCTTGACCGAACCGCGCTTCGACCACACCCGCACCCAGTCGCCCTTGGCAATGCCCTTTTCCTTCGCCAGCTCTTCGGAAATTTCCACGAAGAACTCGGGCTGCAGAACGGCATTCACCATGACGTGCTTCGTCCAGTAGTGGAAATGTTCGGTCAGGCGGTAGGACGTCGCCGCATAGGGGAACTCCTCCGATGCCGTTTCCGCAAACTGCTTGAAGTCGTCGTTGAAGACACGCGCCACCGGATTGCCCCGAACCTTCGGTGCAATCACATTGGCGACCGGCGATTCAAACGGCTCGTAATGAGCCGGGAACGGACCGTCGCGCATCATGCCGCGGCTGAACAGGCGCGAGGAACCTTCCGCATTCATGATGAACGGCCCGACCTCTTCCGGCTTGGCGGTCGGCGCGATGTCCGGCACGTCATAGCCCGTCCATTTTGAGCCGTCCCATTCGATGAGCTTGCGGCTCGGGTCCCACGGCTTGCCGTTGAGATCGGCAGAGGCGCGGTTATAGAGAATGCGACGGTTTGCAGGCCATGCCCACGACCAGTTGAGATAGGCACCCGTCTCATCCGGATCGTGATTGTCGCGGCGGGCCATATTGTTGCCAGCCTCGGTGAAGCAGCCGGAATAAATCCAGCAGCCCGATGCCGTCGAACCATCGTCGCGCAGTGCCGCAAAGCCGGCCAGAAGCTTGCCCGCCTCGGCAACCACCTTGGTCGGGTCGGTCGGGTCGGTCACCGTGCCAAGGGCGCGACCGTTCAGTTCCTTGGCCAGTTCTTCCGCCGTCGGTTCGCCTTCGTCCTCATAATCCCAGACGAGATTGAGGATCGGGTCGGGGAAGGCCCCGCCTTCCTTGCTATAAAGCTCCTTCAGCCGCAGATAGATCTGGGCCATGATCCAGTTGTCGGTCTTCGCGTCGCCCGGCGGCGTAGCACCGGGCCAGTGCCATTGCAGCCAGCGTCCGGAATTGGTGAGCGAGCCCTCATCCTCTGCAAAGCAGGTGGAAGGAAGCTGGAACACTTCCGTCTGGATGGAAGCCGAATCCACATCGTTGAATTCACCGTGGTTTTCCCAGAAACGCGAGGTTTCCGTTTCCAGCGGGTCCATCGTCACGAGGAATTTCAGCTTCGACAAAGCGTCGGTCAGCTTCTTGCGGTTCGGCACCGCCATCAGCGGATTGAAGCCCTGACAGACATAGCCGTTGACCTTGCCCTCATACATCATGTCGAAGATACGAAGCATGTCGTAATTCGGCACGTCGAGCTTCGGCAGCCAGTCATAGACAAAGTCGTTTTCGACAGTCGCGGCGCTGCCCCACATCGCCTTCTGGAAACTGACGAAGAACTTGCGATAATTCTGCCAATAGCTTGTCTGGTTCGGGCGCAGCGGCTTGAAACCGCGTGTCGACATATAGATTTCGAGATCAGTTTCCTTTTCGACCGGAATGTTCATATAGCCCGGCAGAAGATTGGACATCAGGCCGATATCGGTCAGTCCCTGAATGTTGGAGTGACCGCGCAGCGCATTCATGCCGCCGCCACGCACGCCGATATTGCCGAGGATAAGCTGCAGCATCGCCATGCAGCGAATATTCTGCGACCCCTTGGAATGCTGCGTCCAGCCGAGCGCATACATCGACGTCATCGTCTTGTCCGATGCCGAGCATTCGGACATCATCTCGGCCACTTTCAGGAATTTCTCCTTCGGCGTGCCGCAGATGCGTTCAACCATTTCCGGCGTGAAGATCGAAACGTGCTGCTTCAGCAGGTTCCACACGCAACGGGGGTTCTGCAACGTGTCGTCAACGACCGCATAGCCGTCATCGCCGATCACATAATCCCAGCTCGAGCGGTCGTAATCCCGCTTTTCCTCGTCATAGCCGGTAAACAGCCCGTCCTTGTATTCGAAGCCATCCTTGATGATGTAGCTGGCATTGGTGAAATGCTTCACATAATCCCACTGCACCTTGTTATTCTGGATGCAGTAATTGATGACGCCGAGCAGAAAGGCGATATCCGACCCCTGCCGGATAGGCGCGTAGAAATCCGCCACGGAAGCCGTGCGCGTGAAACGCGGATCGACGACGATCAGCCGGGCGCCACGGTTGGCCTTGGCCTCCGTCACCCATTTGAAGCCGCAAGGATGCGCTTCCGCCGCATTGCCGCCCATGACGACGACGAGATCGGTGTTCTTGATATCGGTCCAAGAGTTGGTCATTGCTCCGCGGCCAAATGTTGGGGCGAGACTCGCCACCGTCGGGCCGTGTCAGACGCGTGCCTGGTTATCGAATGCAACTATGCCTGTGCTGCGCACCACCTTGTAGGTGAGAAACGCTGTTTCATTGGTGGTTGCCGAAGCCGCGAGAAAACCCGTCGAGGTCCAGCGATTGACCGTGGTGCCTGCCGCGTTCTTCGCGATGAAGTTGGCGTCGCGGTCGTCTTTCAGATGCCGCGCGATGCGGTCGAGCGCATCTTCCCAGGAAATCTGCTTGAACTCGGACGAACCCGGCTCGCGTACCTGCGGATATTGCAGGCGGGTCTTCGCCTTGACGAAATCCTTCAGTGCCGCACCCTTCGGGCATAGCGTGCCGCGGTTGGTCGGGTGATCCGTATCGCCTTCGACATGGATCAGCTCGGCCTTCTCGCCTTTCCTGACATCCCCCTTGGAATAAAGGATAATGCCGCAGGCAACCGAGCAGTAAGGGCAGGTATTTCGGGTTTCGGTCGTGTTGGTCAGCTTGAAGGGGCGAATGGATTCGGCATAGGCGCTTTCCACTGCACCGAAACCGAAAGACCCAAGCGCCGAAGCCGCCACTACCGCCCCCGTTCCGCCCAGAAACTGGCGGCGTGAGAGCTCCACATTCATTGCGCTGCACCTCCCTGATCGTCAGAAGAAAATGCCGAGGCATGCTCTTCTTTAAATTGGACTTGCCTGACATCAGTTCACCGCAATAAAACCAAGTTGTCAACCGAACGGCAGGCTAAAAATATTAACAATACGGTGCATTTATCAATAACATGACTTTAATTGTCAGGTATTAATACATGAACCTCATCACGAGAATGACTTGAAAACGCGCTGGCTGATTGACGTTCCTGTGTAAAAACGCCAGACTGCTTTTGTGGCTTCTTATATAGCTCCCGAGTTTCGGGGCCTGAATTTTGAGTGGCTCTTGCCTCGCGTCGGCTTGTTTAACCCGGTGCGACGGTGTTGTGCGGCCCTCATCTCAGGCTCTCTTCAATCGGGCAAAGCCGCATCCAGATTTCCTGCAATCATTGCATACCTGCCGCTTTCCGGACCGAAGGCGGGGGGGGGAACGATTTTTCTCGCGCAATTGCACAAGAACAATTCAAAGCAAAAAGGGGATCGTCATGAACCGTCGGGAACTTCTTAAATCCGGTGCGGCTTGCGCCGCCTTCAGCATGCTGCCGCATTTTGCGTCTGCGGCCAGCAACACATTCGCGCCGCAGCCGTCAGGCTGGCGCAGCTTCGAGGTCACCACCAGCGTTACGCCTGCCGCTTCGGGAGAAATCATTCGTGTCTGGGTTCCGATGGCGGGGTTCAATGGCAACGACTGGAACCGTCCCGAAGGCAATCGCTGGACGACAAACGCCAAGGTCGCGCGGCTCGACCGTGATCCGGCCAGCGGCACCGGCCTGCTTTACCTCGAATGGGACGCAAACGAAGCAAAACCGCAAGCCGAGATCATCAGCCTCATCTCTACCCGAGACCGTGCAAGCAATCTCGATGCCTCGGCAAAGGCCGTGCCGCTGACCCGTGCCGAACGCGAACGCTATCTGGCCGGGACGCGCCTTGCACCGGTCGATGGCATCGTCAAACAAACCTCCGACAAGATCGTTGCAGGTGCAGGCACCGATCAGGAGAAGGCGCGCCTGATCTATGACTGGGTGGTGGCCAACACCTATCGGCGCGCCTCGACACGCGGTTGCGGTGACGGCAATATCGTCGCCATGCTCGACAGCGGCGATCTCGGCGGCAAATGCGCCGACCTCAATCCGTTGTTCGTCGCTCTGGTCAGGGCGGCGGGAATTCCGGCCCGCGACCTCTATGGCGTGCGCGTTGCGCCTTCCGCCTTCGGCTACAAGAGCCTTGGCGCGAAAAACGAAGTCATCACCAAGGCCCAGCACTGTCGCGCCGAAATCTATCTTGACGGCATTGGCTGGGTCGCGACCGATCCGGCGGATGTGCGCAAGGTGATGCTGGAAGAGGAAAAGGACGGGCTGACCGCCGACGATCCGCGTGTCGCAGCCGTGCGGCAAAAGCTTTTCGGTTCATGGGAGGGCAACTGGATTGCCTTCAATGATGGCAGCGATATCGCCTTGCCATCTGCCCAAGGACCGGAACTCGGTTTCCTGATGTATCCGCAGGCCGAAGTCGCCAGCGCCCGTCTTGATTGTCTCGATGCGGATGCTTTCCGCTACGCGATGACCGCACGCGAAATAACGATATAAATTTTGAGGACATCATGGATATCGCATCGCCTATTCGTCTCAGCACGCTTGCCCATGGCGGCGGTTGCGGCTGCAAGCTGGCTCCAGCCGTCCTGCAGGACCTGCTGGCCGACCAACCGGCCATGCAGCCTTTCAGCCAACTTCTCGTCGGAACGGAAACCGGCGACGATGCCGCTGTCTGGCAACTGGATGACGAAAACTGCGTGATCGCCACCACAGATTTCTTCATGCCCATGGTGGACGATCCGTTCGATTTCGGACGCATCGCAGCCACCAATGCGATATCCGACATTTATGCCATGGGCGGAACGCCGATCATGGCGCTGGCGATCCTCGGCATGCCTGTGAACAAGATGCCCGCCGAAATGATCCGCGAAATCCTGAAAGGCGGCTCCAGCATCTGTGCTGAAGCTGGCATTCCGGTTGCGGGCGGGCATTCCATCGACGCGCCGGAACCGATCTACGGATTGGCCGTTATCGGCACCTGCAAGCTTTCCAGCCTTCGCAAAAACAGCGGCGCGCGTCCCGGCGACACGCTGATACTCACCAAGGCAATCGGCGTCGGCATCTACTCTGCTGCCTTCAAGAAACAGGAGCTCGACAGTGCCGGTTATGATGAAATGATGGCATCGGTTACCTTGCTGAACCGGGTTGGCGCCGAACTTGGCAAGGATGACGCCGTCCATGCCGTCACCGATGTCACCGGCTTCGGTATTCTTGGCCACGCGCTCGAAATGGCGCGCGGTTCGAATGCAGGCATCAGCCTCGACTATGCTGCGCTGCCTTTTCTCAAGCAGGCCGAGCACCTCACGCAAGGCGGCTTTGTAACAGGAGCCTCCACCCGCAATTGGGCAAGCTACGGCCATGATGTGCAGCTGCCGGACGATTATCCGCTCTGGAAACAACAATTGCTGACCGACCCGCAGACCTCCGGCGGGCTTCTGGTATCCTGCGCACCGGAGGAAGCCGAAGGGCTTTTGAACAGCATCCGCGGCGCCGGTTATCCATCTGCTTGCATCGTCGGAAAGGTGACGGAAGGTGCCGCCCGCGTGACCGTGACAGGGTGAAATCACAGAAACAGTTCATCAACAACTCGCTTGCCGATTGGGCCGTTCCCCTCTGGAAATCGCCGCCATGAGGCGATAAAGGCAACAGGATAATATTTTCCAGAGGGACATCATGGGCTATTTTCCAAGTTGGCGTTTGACATCAAACGCCGTCGTGCTTCCTGACGAGCGCCTGCCAGCCGCCGCCGCCATACCGATGGGCGTGCAGCATCTTCTTGCAATGTCCGGCTCGACCATCGTTGCGCCGCTGTTGATGGGTTTCGATCCCAATGTAGCCGTCTTCTTCTCCGGTATCGGCACGCTTCTGTTCTTCGTGCTGACGGCAGGCCGTGTGCCGAGCTATCTCGGTTCGTCCTTCGCATTCATCGCGGTCGTTATCGCCGCTACCGGCTATGGCGGCTCCGGCCCCAATCCCAATATTGCAATCGCGCTCGGCGGCATCATCGCCTGCGGCGCGCTCTATGCCTTTATCGGCCTTGTGGTCATGGCCATCGGCACGGGCTGGGTGGAACGGCTGATGCCTCCGGTCGTCACCGGCGCCATCGGCGTTTCCATCGGCCTCAACCTCGCGCCGGTCGCTGTCGGCCAGTTGAAGGGAAGCGGCACGCACATCACCATCGCGCTGCTCACCGTTCTCTGCATGGGGATGATCGCCGCCTATGGGCCGCGTGGAACCAAGCGCCTGTCGGTGCTCTTCGCGCTGCTGTTCGGCTATCTGCTGGTTTTGATCCTCGGCAACGGCCTCGGCATCGTGCCCGGCATCGATTTCACCGCCGTCAGCAACGCAGCCTGGTTCGGCCTGCCGCATTTCACCACACCGGAATTCAACTGGCAGGCGATCACCCTCATCGCGCCGGTCGCCGTTGTTCTGGTGGCGGAAAATCTCGGCCACATCAAAGCGCTCGGTTCGATCACCGGCCAGAACATGGATCGTTATATCGGCCGCGGCTTCCTCGGCGATGGCATCGCGACCATGATCTCCGGTTCTGGCGGCGGCACCGGCGTCACCACCTATGCCGAAAACATCGGCGTCATGGCGATGACCAAGGTTTATTCGACACTGATCTTCGTCATTGCTGCCATCATGGCGCTGATCCTCGGCATGTCGCCGAAATTCGGCGCCATCCTCCAGACCATCCCCGCCCCGGTTCTGGCAGGTCTTGCGGTTTCGGTGTTTGGCCTGATCGCCTCGGCTATGGCCCGCATCTGGATCGTCAACAAGGTGGACTTCGCGGATTCCCGCAATCTCTTCACCGCTGGCGTGGCGCTCATCTTCGGCGCTGGCGACTTCACGCTGAAGATCGGTGATTTCGCTCTTGGCGGTATTGCAACATCGACGCTTGCCGCTCTCGTCTTCTATCAGTTGCTCGGCATTGGTCGCAGCGAGAAGCCTGCGGCATAAGACAAAGGGGAGCGGGCGATTGTCCCGCTCCTTTTATGCCGAAACAGTTCATACTTGATCGGTATCAATTACTGTATTTCTATATCCCTCTATCTCTGGGAATGAAGATCATCCGGATGAGACGGGCTCATGATATCAGACCTTTTCGAACATAACCGGCAGTGGGCAGCGGAAAAGCGCCAGGAAGACCCTGAATATTTCAGCCGCCTGTCATCGATGCAGCGTCCGGAATATCTCTGGATCGGATGTTCGGACAGCCGCGTTCCGGCCAATGTCGTCACCGGATTGCAGCCCGGCGAGGTGTTCGTACACCGCAACGTCGCCAACCTCGTCCACCGCGCCGATCTGAACCTTCTGTCAGTGCTTGAATTTGCCGTCGAAGTGCTGGAGATCAAGCACATCATCGTCTGCGGTCATTACGGTTGCGGCGGCGTGCGTGCCGCCATGGCCGGTTATGGCCACGGCATCATCGATAACTGGCTCCAGCCGGTTCGCGATATTGCGCAGGCAAATGAACAGGAGCTGGACGGTTTTACCGATCCCGAAGAACGCCTGAACAGGCTTTGCGAACTGACCGTCGCCTCACAGGTGGAAAGCCTGTCACGCACGCCAGTTCTGCAATCGGCTTGGAAACAGAACAAGGATATCGTCGTGCACGGCTGGATCTATGGCCTCAAGGACGGCTTGTTGCGCGACCTCGAATGCGACTGCACGAAAAGCGTGCTGCATTTTTCATGTCAGCAGGCGGGATGATCTGAATATTCTAAAGACAAATTGTTTTCGTTCCGCCGGAAAACGTATTTACGGAGATGGACGAGCGGGTAAAGCCCGCTCGTCCCGATTTATTTATTCTGCTGCTTCTGCCACGCATAGCGCATCGCATTCGACGGCCTCCCGTGCACCGGACAGGCTGGCCTGACCAAGAGCAACGGTTAAGACCGCGCTGAAGCTCGCCACGACCGAAACCCAGAAACCGTTTGCCGCACCGAAATTGTCGACAACCCAACCGGAAACGAACGCACCAAGCGCCATTCCGATGCCAATACCCGTCATGACCCAGGTAATACCTTCGGTCAGCATTGTCTCAGGCACACGGCGTTCGATCAGGCCGAAGGCCGTGATGAATGTCGGAGAAATCGCAACGCCGCTGACGAACACCGCCACGGCAAGAAGCGTGGTCGATGTGCCCGCGAAGGGTAATGGCAAGGCAGTCAGTGCCAGCACGCTGACGGCAATCATCAACTGGCGCTGCAGGGGCATACGAAGCGACAATGCACCGAGTGTTATCCCCACAAGAAACGAACCGATGGCATAGACACCGATCACAAGGCTGGCCGCACCGGGCTGACCAAGCTCGCTTGTGATCGCTACAGCACTGACTTCGGCTGTCGCAAAGGTCGAGCCGACGAAGATAAGTGCCAGCGTGATGATCTGAACGGGACGCGACCAGATAGCGGAACGTTGCGGGCTATCCTGATCGAGCGCACGAACCGGCGGTTCACTGGAACGCTGCAGGAGGAAGGCGATCGTGCCCACGGCCAGAAAAGCCGTGCTGATCAGCATCCCCGCTTCGGGGAACAGGGACACCGCAAGCGCCACGGAAAGGGACGCGCCTGAAATATAGACCAGTTCATCCGCCGCCGACTCGAACGCGAAAGCGGTGTTCAGTTCGGGGCGGTTGCGGAAAATTTCCGTCCATCTTGCCCTTACCATGGCCGGGATGCTGGGCATGGCACCGGCAAAAAATGCCGAGACGAACAATGTCCAGTTTGCCCAGCCCTGATTTGTCGCTACGAGCAGAAAGGCGAAGGCTATCGCCGAAACGACCGTGGCAGGCATGACGATGCGGCTTTGTCCGTAACGGTCGACAAGGCGTGAAATCTGCGGCGCTATGAATGCATTCGTGAGCGCGAAAGTGGCAGACACCGCGCCCGCCAGCCAATATTCGCCGTGCGTCTGCGCAAGCATGGCCACGATGCCGACAGGGGCCATCGCGATGGGAAGACGGGCGAAAAAGGCCGCCGCCGAAAAGCCGATAGCGCCTGGGGCGCTGAAAATTTCTCTATATGGATTGGACATCGGAGTGGGTCCTTGAAAGGGGAAATTACAACACTTGCATACGGTCCGTATGTTAATTAAATAATTGATACGCGGCGTATGTCAACTAATATACGCAGCGTATGCAAATAAAAGGAATCATGATGCGTAAACCGCGAAGCGAAATGATTGCTGAAACGAGGACGAAGCTGTTGGCTGCGGGCCGCAAGGCTTTTGGAAACGTTGGTTACACTGAGGCTTCGATGGATGATTTTACCGCCTCCGCCGGATTGACACGCGGCGCGCTCTATCATCATTTCGGTGACAAGAAGGGCCTTCTACAGGCCGTAATCAACGAGATCGATTGCGAGATGGCCGCAAGGCTGTGCACGATTTCTGCCAAGGCGCCCGACCGCTGGCAGGGTTTTGTCGACGAGAATACGGCCTATATCGAGATGGCGCTTGAGCCGGAAATCCAGCGGATCATGTTTCGCGACGGACCGGCGGTGTTCGGCGACCCGTCCAGTTGGCCGAGCGCCAATGGCTGCATCCGCACGATCACCACAAGCCTCGACGCCTTGCGGGAAGATGGGGTCATCGTCGATATCGATTCGGAAGCCGCCGCGCGGCTGATCAATGCGGCGAGCAGTAGCGCGGCGCAATGGATTGCCAATTCCGACGATCCAGAGGCCACATCGAAACGGGCCGTCAAGGCGTTCAGGACTTTTCTGGAAGGTCTGTTGATCCGAAAGAGCAAGTGAATTTCCCGCAATCCGGTCTTGGGCTCAGTGTACCGTCTGAGCGACCGTTGATTATACTGGAGGCGAATCCGGGATGCATCCGCCCTGTCATTGTTGTCGATCTCGAGCGGCCTCGCCATCGTGACGATCAGCGTATTGTAGAGCTGAAGCGACATTGTCTCGGTATGGTGCTCAACCAGGTGTCCTAGGCTCAGGACCTTGAGCGCGTCCAGAAATGTGCGCAGCGGGTTTCGGAACGCGCTCTAATGTTCATCGACGCCCTTCCGCCAATAGGACACGACGAGATGTTGGCTTTTGCCCAGTTTCTGTTCGCCGCGAAGATAGGCACGAATGGAACGAAATGCATCGAACTCGCACCCCGCCCATACATAAACATGTGTTCCTGAACCTGGAAAGCTCACGCTTCTTACCGCGTCCGGCAGCAGAGTTGTCGTACCCGCAGACGCCGCACCACGAAAAAGCCAATGCAACTCAATCGATGCGTTGAAATTCAACGGCTGAATTTCGCTTTCATCTGCAACTTCTATGAAAGCATGCCCCCTGGCAGAAGTGGGCAAAGTTTCCAGCATACGCGCAATGGCGGGAAGCGCTGTCTCATCGCCAGCAAACAGATACCAGTCAGCTTCGATGAGACCGCCACCGCCCGGACCGATAAGGCCAACCGTGTCACCGACACGCGCCCGAGCGGCATAGGTCGAACCCGGACCCGCATCGTTGTGCAAGACGAAATCGATGTCGATCAATCCCGTGTCGGTATCGACCGTGCGCAGGGTGTATTTGCGCATGTCGGGCCGAAGCACTGGATATTCCCAGCATATGAGGCCGTTCGATCCGATGCGTGGCCATTGCGGCTCCACAACACCCGGCCGCTGGATCATGAGGTTGACGTGCAACGCATCCATCGAGACATAACGCGCCGCATCTTCGCAGTGAAAGGTGATGCGACGCATATGCGGGGTAATATTGCGAATTGCCCGCACTTCGAACTTGCGGAAGTTGGGCGGATACTCCATATCCGTGCCATCGCCATGCCAGACGACTGTCGGGGCAGAGTCACCCGCAAATTCCACAATATGCGAAGCGACGGCCATGCGTATGAAGTAGAGCGCCTCAAGGCTCTGAGCCGATAGATCAATACGCACTTCATCCCCACGAGAAACAAACCGCGCGCTGGCCCCTCGCAGACGCAAAAGCGTGGCGGTGACTTCGCGCTCGACTTCTGCGTCATGCTCGAGCATGTGATCGCAAAGTTTGCCAACAACCAGGTCTGGCTGCGCAAGTTCAATGCTGGCATAAGCCGCGAATTGTTTCATGGATAATCCTGTCACTATACTTTGGAGTATCAAGGGTTGGTGTTGGAGGGTTCGTCACCGAGACCGATCCAGAACGTTCCCTCTATCGGCACAGCCATGAAACGCCGGTTGATCTCGGCAAGCGTCTTGTCTGGATCAATGTCGGTAAAAATGTCGGGATGCGTCCATTTGGCAAAACACTCGAAAATCAGAACATTCAGCGCCGAAATAGACATTTGATGGGAAATACCGAAAGCACGGCGTTCCCGTACCGCCGTCAGATCGCGGCGAACACCATTGAGAACAATATTACGGAGCGACGCGCGTGCTGTCTGCGTAGAAACGCCGCCGCCCACCACAAGACTGGTTTCCGGCGACAGGTTCGGCGCACCGGTGGCGATATAAACTTGCGGATCGACCTCAAGCACATATTCCGCGTTGAGCCTGCCCTCATAAGCCGACACCGCGTCCGCGCCGATGCTCACTCCGCCAGCCAGGGCGATGTTCTGGGTCATGCGGTTGTTGCGCCCTGGCGTCGAACAGCAGGTTGCATTTGCAAAGCCGTCAACCAGCACCTTGGGGCGATCCGCGACATTTTTCAGACGCCCGGTAATAACGGTGTAATGCTCGCGCACGAACGCCGTATATTCCACCGCCTTTGCATCACGCCCGATTGCCTTGCCGAGCAACTCAACGGAAAAAGCCATCGCTTCCAGTGGGTCTCGTTTGTCATTCACGGGGCCGTCAAGAAAAAGCACCGGTATTCCGGCAGCATCCAGCAAGGACACCGTATCCTCCCAACCCGCCTGCCACTGGTTTATAACGAAGAGATCGGGGGCGGCGCTGAGGATACTTTCGACGGACGTTTGCGCCGGCTGCAATGCGCCAACGGTCGGGATATCGTCGATTGCGGGAAATTTCTGGCGAAAAGCCGCATACATTCCGCTGTCAATGCGCCGCGGGTTCGCCCAGCCAGCGATCCTCGATACGGGATCAGGCTCGATCAGGGCCAATGACAGCAGCAACAGGCTTTCATTCGTGACAATGCGTTTTGCAGGCATTTCAAGCCGAACCTGCCGTCCAGCCGCATCCTCAAGCATGATTTCAGCTACAGCTCCCCGGACTGGCCCCGCAAGGCCAGACAGAAGGCAAACCACGCAACCCCCGAAGAGAAGCAATAGCTGCGTGAAATGCGCAAAAAACTTGGTATGAAACGGTTTCACCAGCTATATTTCAGGCTTGCGTTGATTGCACGTCCTGCTCCGTAGTTACAGCTTCCGCCCGTATCGTTGAGACAATGGGAAACGTATTTCCTGTCAAACAGATTGGTTGCGTTGACGCGCAGTGTCATACCGTCGAGATCCTTCTTGACCTGGCCGAAATCGAATTCGGCACCGAGGTCCACCAGCGTTTGGCCGGGAATGCGCAGCTTGTCCAGATACTTGCTGTCGGTCTGGTAGGAGGACCAGCCACGCACACCTGCACTCACGGAAAGCCCCGGCGCCCACATAGGACTGTACTTGACCCAGATACTCGCCTGATGTTCCGGAAGGCGGAGGATTTCGCGGCCCCGTTCGACCGCCAGATTAGACTCCAGTACTTCCGAATCCGAATAGGCATAGGAACCGAGGAGCTCTATCTCGCGGGTCAGCTCGAACTTGCCTTCCACCTCGATCCCCCGAACCCGTTGCCGTCCGGACTGTACATAACCGGTCTGGATGCCGGTGGTCAGGTAAGGGGTCAGCGCATTCTTGATGTCGAGATTGAACAATGAGACGGCAATCATCGCATTGGTTCCCAACGGTTCATACTTGACGCCGACCTCGAGCTGTCCGGCGCGCTGGGCCTTGTAAGGCTCGTCGAACGCATCTACACCAAGCAAAGGCGTGAATGTCGTCGAATAGCTCACATAGGGGGCAAAACCGTTGTCGAAAAGATAGGTCAGCCCCGCACGTCCCGAAACCTGGCCCTCGCTGTTTTCAACGAATGCCTTGTCTGGGATCGCCCGGCGGTTGAAAGTTGAGATTTCCGAGCGATCATAGCGCAACCCCAGTGTTCCAACCCAGCGATCGTAGCGTATCTGATCTTGCATATAAACGCCGACCTGATGCTGCTTCTGCAACGCAGACGACGTATAGGCCGGATAGGGAATGGGAACCCCGCCATACACAGGATTGAGATAATCGATTGGCGGTACGCCAGCTGTCGCATTGCCGAAATTGCGGTCAGAGGTCGCGCGCAGATATTCCAAACCGAAAAGCAACGTGTGATCGAAACCGCCGGTGTCGAAGCGCGCTTCAGCCTGCGTATCCACATTAAAAGATGTCAGCGTATCGTCGGAAGCTCCTGAAGCTCGATTGAGTGTGTGCCCGTCCGGTTGATAGGCAAAGGCTGGATTGACCAGTACGAGGAACATGTCTTGCGAAGACCGGCTATAACGCAGATTCTGCCTTACGCTCCACGTCTCGTTGAAATCATGGGAAAATTCGTAACCGAGCGTATAGAAATCACGGTTGAATTCATTGGCTTCCGGATCTCCCAGATAGAGATCGCGCGGTATCTGTCCGTGACGATTGGGAAGCAATGTCCCCACTGCGGGATAAAACCTTGGATTGAAGATTGCCCGGTCACGCTGATAATAGCCGGAGACTGTCAGCGACGTATCCGTTGAGGGACTCCAGGTCAGGCTCGGCGCGAACATCAACGCACGATCACGTTCCTGGTCAATCTGCGTATGCATGTTACGCCATTGTCCGACGAACCTGTATTGCCAATCGCCGTCTTTCGTGACCGGTCCGGTCGAATCCACCGAGGTCTGAATTCCACCGAAAGCAGAAGTACCCAGCACTACTTCATTATGCGGTGTCGCTTGCGGGCGCTTGCTCACATAATTCACGAGGCCGCCAGGCATCGTACGGCCATAAAGGACCGATGCAGGCCCCTTGATTACCTCGATCCTTTCGAGGGCATAAGGGTTCACACTCGGCGTCGCGTAACTGCTTGGATCACCTGGAAGAGCGAGGTTATCCATCCAGATCGTGCCATATGTGTTGTAACCACGAATATGGATCCAGTCATAACGGATATCGTAACCGTTTGCTTCCGACAGAACGCCCGGTGTGTAGCGCAATGCCTGCGGAACCGTGTCAGCGCCCTGATCGTTCATTTGCTGGCGGGTCACAATACTGACCGCCTGAGGCGTTTCGAGAAGCGACGTGTTCGTCTTGGAAGCTGTTCTGGTGCGTTTGGCGACGATGGAATTGTCAGGTCCGGTCGGACTGTCACTGTCGGCGTTTATCGTGATCGTGCTCAGTACTGTCGGATTTGTGGCCGGATTTGCGGACTGTTCCTGAGAAAATGCCAGCCCAGACGCACCGGCCCCAATCGCTGTCGACACAACAAGAAGCGACGCCAGTTTCACACACAATCCCGTTGACCTTTTACGGACGCCCCATTGCCGGACAGTTACATATTCCACGAAAGCCCCATCCCTCTGCTGCATTACGTAATACCTGAATTTCGGGCACCCGGATCGCTCTCCAGCTCATCAACCGAATTAAACTTGACCCCTAAATTCATATTAAGATACGATTACGTAAAGAACGGCCCTGTCTGCAAGTCGGCAAGCTTTGACAGAAACAGAAAAATCTTTGCCAGAAACACAAAAGACTCCAGCGGCTGTCACTTAGATGTACCGCGGTGCGTTATTGGCGGCATGAGAGTCCGCCTTCCGGCTCGCCACGATAAAAGCCCAAGCGGCATTCGAAAGTCATTTCATGATCGCCCCACAGACATCGCAATACTCGGCGGCAAAGCTCGGCAAAAAGAAGCTGCTCGTCCGTGACTTTCTGCAACGTGAGGGCGTCAAGCTCGACAGCCCCGACGATACGCTTTCGCCGGAAGATACGCTTATCGAGGGGCAATTCATTCACCAAGAACTGCGCACCGGCCTTTTCCTGCATGTCAGCGATGCATTGGAGGAGCGTCCGTTCACAGCCACCTCGCAGTTGTCGGCCGGCTTGTCCTGCATATTTTTCCTCGACGGCGCAGTGGACACGAAGATGGGCGACAAGGTCTTTCATTTCGAAGGTGCGCGCATGGGCGCAGTTGAGGGGACGGCGATAATGAATACCCGCCCCGAGAGTTTTCAACGCAGTTCCCGTGGCGGTCAGCGGCTGCGGCATCTCGTGGTCTCTGCTTCGCCTGAATGGCTCGACATGGAAGGTCTGGAGGCTGGCGGTGACAGCGCAAAGCTTTTGAGCGACCATCTGGCCAATCAACGATGGACCGTGACACCGCGCGCGATAGAGTTGCTTCACCAGATCGTGGCGCCCTCTCCTCTGGCGCCTCCACTACGCAAGTTGTTTCTGGAAAGCCGCGCGGTCGAAATCATTGCCGAAGCACTTTCGGCAATTACTCAAGTGTCGACTGGCAATTCATCCAGCCGCCTGTTGACCCGGCAGGATGGGCTGCGCCTTGCCCGTGCGAAAGAATTTATCGCTCTCAATCTGACAGCTCCGCTAAACGTGCCCACCATAGCGCGCGCGGCTGGCATCAATGTCAGCGGACTCCAGCGCCTGTTTCAGCTCTGCGACGGAATGAGCGTATTCGAGTATATCCGCAAAGTGAGGCTCGAAAGTGCTTATGAGGCTTTGGTGTCGGGAGAGATCAGTATTTCCAGTGCGAGTATTCTTGCCGGCTATTCCAGCCCAGAAAATTTCACGACCGCTTTTCGGCGCCAGTTTCACATCACACCGCGCCAACTCCTGAAGAAGAACTAAAACGCATCTCGGGCTGCGCAGTGATCAGATATTGACCACTATTCTGCAAGCTTTTTCAGGGCAGTCTCCATTTGTTTTCACCGATGCTTTCCTTAATCTGCTTAGTCAGACAAGGATCAAGAAGAATGTGCTCGGGTCCTGAATCCGCATCGCACCTCTCACCGTTATGATGTCGTCTTGCCCTATTCAGTCGTCGTTCTATCGATGCTGTAGTAGCCGCTGTCCGCCATGATCGCAGTGAGCGTGACCGGAACGGCCTTCCATACCCCGGCTTCACTCCAGCACCGGAATGTCCTTTATGCCTTATTCCAATTGCCGGGAGATCGCCATGGCATACCACTGCGAAGTCTCCAAAGTATGCCGCTAATGATCGCACGATCACCACAGGTCTCGACGTCTTACGAAAAGATGCTGTCATTGTTGATATCCACCCGAAAGCCACATCGAAGAGGGCCGTCAAGGCGTTCCGGACGTTTCTGGGAGGCCTGCGAGCCGGCAGGAAAAGCGGAAGTCAGTCCCTGACCCTTTCGCGAATAGCTTCAACCAGCCGTTCGGGATCAATCGGCTTGTGCAGCAGGAGATAGCCACTGGCGGAAGCCTCCCGAAGCCTTTCCGGCGAGGTGTCGCCCGTCAGGATAATCACCGGCAAGGTCCGCTCCAGCAGCGCAAATACTTCACTCGCTGCTTCAGTTCCGGTGGTCTGGCCCTGCAACCGGTAATCCACGATCAGCAGATCCGGCTCCCCAGCCAATTCGGATGCCTGATAGGATCGATAGGCTTCCGCAGCAGTCGGCCCGGCATGAACCCTATGCCCAAGCACCGAAAGCAATCCGCAAAGGGCATCCAGAACGGCAGGTTCATCATCGATGATGATAATATTGCGGACTCCTCCCTGCTCTGTCTGCGATATTGTCTGCCCTCCCGCCTTCTCGGCGAGGGGCACCGTCACAGCAAATAATGATCCTTTCCCGAACGTCGAAACAAGCCGGATCGGATGGCGCAAAAGTGCTGCCGTTCGTTTGATGATCGACAGTCCAAGCCCCAGTCCCTTGTCACGATTGCGCTCGAAATTATCGAGCTGCACGAATTCCTCGAAAATAAGACCGTGCTTTTCTTGTGGAATTCCGATGCCCGTATCGAGCACCTGAATTTCGATCTCGCGCCCCCTGCGCCGACAGCCGACCAAGATGCGCCCCCGATCGGTATATTTGATAGCATTGGAAAGGAGATTGGCGAGAATCTGCTTCAAAAGCGTGGGATCGCTGTCGCAATAAAGCGAGGTCGGCACGATACGAAGGTCGAGTTTCTTTTCAGCCGCTTCGCTTGCAAATTCATGCTGCGCTTCTTCGAAAATCCGGTTGATCGAAACCGCCTGCCTGTTCGGCACGACAAGCTGCGCATCCAGTCGCGAAACATCGAGCAAGGCATTGAGGAGATCGCTCAGGCTACCGACGACGCGCTTGATATTGTCCGAAATCTGTCGCGCTGTGGATGCGGCAACTGTCTCCCTGGACGCAAGTGCTGCAAGCGTGGAATTGAACAGCCCCAGCGCATGGACCGGCTGGCGCAAGTCATGGCTGGCTGCAGCCAGAAAGCGCGTTTTTGCCTGATCGGCCGCAGAGGCCCTGTCTCTCTCGCTTCGCAATTCTTCCACCAGCGCCGAGTTCTCGAAGCGCAGACGAATGGTTTCCCAGAGATCGCGATATGTCACCCGACAGTGCTGTAGATTGATTGCCACCAGACATACGATGAGAAAGAGATAGGCATTATAAACGCCGCCACCTGCCTGCAGGCAAAAGATCGTCGCAGGCAGCACCGTGGTGAAAAGCGAGCCGATCACGGAGGGCGGGAAAGCCGAGCCCGTCGGAACCGAACCGCAGGCAAGCCCGGTCATGACGATGATCGAAAAAGCCAGAAGATGCGGTTCGCCGGACATGAAGCCGATCCAGCCGAGCATGCCCCAGTTCAGGCCCGACAGCCACGAAAAACCTGCTGCCAGCCAGGCCCATCGGTCGGAATTGACGATCGGCTGCTTCCGGCGAAAGAAGGCCCGCGTCACGAATACCCGGATGATGGACAGAAGGTAGACGGAAGCTGCCCAGGTCCAAAGCCACCAATCCGGCACTTTGCCCCAGAAAACGATGAAAGCTGGAACCGGCACCAACAGGTTTGTCAGCAAGACACCTGCTGAATGCTTGTAAAGCATGCCCGTCAGTTCCTCACGGATTCTGGTTTCGTCCAGTTTCCGCGACATATCGACGGAGCTATTTATTTGTACGGGATGGATCGTCATGTGATATTGAAGCCGGATTGTTGCCGCGGGGGAAGTTCATGTCCGGAACTTACAGAGTCGTACTTGCCGATGACCACAGTGTTGTCCGGGAAGGCCTGAAGATGCTGCTATCGACAATAGAAGACACTTCAATTGTCGGAGAAGCAAGGGATTACGACACGCTGTTACTTGAGCTGAATCAATGCCCCTGCGATTTACTTGTTCTGGACCTCGGAATGCCCGGTTTCCTGGGCTATACGCTCATAGAAGAAATCCGCACAGCCCACCCCCGACTGAACATCATCATATTGTCGGCCAATTCCGACCGGCAGTCGATCGACAAGGCGCTTGAGGCCGGAGCCGATCTATATCTCACCAAGAACGGCAATCCCGACGAACTGGTAGCTGCGGTCCGCTCGCTACGCAATGCGAAACTGGACGGCATACCCACCACGATTTCCCATCACGCCGAGAACCGCCCGGCAGGCAATCCGCTTCCCGACGTCGAACTGCCGATGTCTGTCGCCCTGACCCGTAGAGAAATGCAGTTTCTGGCACTTATTCCACGCGGCAGCACGACAAGGGAGATTGCGGAGCGGCTGGGCATCAGCGTTCCCACCGCGCGAAAACACCGTGAAAACCTGATGCGCAAGCTTGGGAAACACAACAGCGCTGAACTGACCGCCTATGCGGTGCGCCTCGGCCTGCCGGTGGAATAGCACGCTCCGAAATACGACATCTGCCGTATTGTTTGCGCGGCGGTCCTCCAACTATCGTTCATGGTGACCATTGTGGGCGCATACCAGCCCACGTATTTGGAGGACGATATGAAGACGACTTTGATTTCTGCGGCAGCGTTTGCGATGCTCGTTACAGGAGCTTTTGCAGCGACGCCAACCACCAGCAAAACCGAAAGCCAACCGGCAGCCTCGCAGGATCATGCCGGTTCCATGCTCCTGGCCGTAGGCCCGAACCGCTATTTCTTGCCATCCATCTCTTCCGGTCGGCGCGGCGCATTCGGCTGATTGCCTAATATCAAGTTGCGCGGGGGCTATGCGATCTGGTCCAGAGGTCGTGAAGATGAAAGGGGGGCTTCTGCCACCCTTTCATTACGTTTGTACTTGGTATCGGTAGGCTAATCTCAGCCCGACACAATCGACGTAAAGTCGGACATGCCCGCAAAGCGCGCAGCCCGTACCTTGCCATATTTGCTCTTGTCGACAACGAGATGTTTTTCGACAGCGCGCTGCATTGCCATCTGCTTGATTGGCACTTCATGGAAGTGCGAGCACGTAACCCCGTGCTGCTCATCGACACCACCAGCCGACAGAAATGCCTTGTTGATATTGACGCGCTTCAGGACGTCGATCCCCTCGTCCCCGGAAAACGATGCCGCTTCCGGGTGATAGAGCCCGCCCAGAACGATGAGGCGCACATCGCTGCGCTGCGACAGTATCTCTGCAATATTGAGAGCGTAGCAGACAACCGTAATGTGCTGATTCTGCGGGATACGATGAGCAAGGTGCGGCATCGTCGTGCCGCAATCAATGAAAACCGTATCATAGGGTTCGATCAGCGCTGCGGCTGCAGCGCAAGCCTGCGCTTTGGCATTGGCATGGCTATCTTTTTCAAAATCAAAGACATAATCGCCATTCACACCGTCCTGCGTGGGAATAATGTAACCACCCAAACAATTCAGCATTCCGCCATCGCTGCCGATATCGCGGCGGATCGTCATTTCAGAAACGCCAAGACGCGCTGCCGCATCGCGCAGGCGAAGCACGCCGATCTCATCGACCAGCGCCGCCAGTTCGGCAATCCGCTCTTCCTTCCGGCTGATTCTGCTCACGCTGTCCCCATTCCTTGCGGTCCGCTCATCCCGTTTATACGTCCGTCACATTTCACGCAATGCGATCATCCGATCTTGACAGGCTGAACATAAATGTGAAACGATCCAAACATAATGATCGGATTGTAACATTATAATTCGCATTGTTGGGAGGATATGACAACAGGGTTTTGCACGCCTCGAACAGAATTCCATTCTTCGAGGACGTCAGACAGGCGGGAAAACAGATCGAATTTTCGCCCGGCCGGGAAGCCGGGCATGGAGGAGAACGCCGACGCACTCACCGTTCCTGAGATGCGTCAGCGTAGCAACAATTGTGTTTGTCCAAGCCATCAATGGCAGGCGACCAAAGAATTCCCAGGGAGGAAACACCGGTGAAGAAATTTCTAGCATCCGTGGCGATTGCCATGTCCGTTGCCGTTCCGCACGCTTTCGCGGAAGGCGTCGTTGATACGTCGAAGATCAACAAGGAACTGATTACCACTGCCAATGACAAGAAGTACACCATCGCAACCGTCGTGAAGGTAGACGGCATTGCCTGGTTCGACCGCATGCGCGATGGCGTCGACCAGTTCAAGGCTGACACCGGCAATGACGTCTGGATGGTTGGCCCGAGCCAGGCGGACGCTGCTGCACAGGTACAGATTGTCGAGAACCTGATCGCACAGGGCGTTGACGCTATTGCTATCGTGCCGTTCTCGGTTGAAGCCGTGGAACCGGTTCTGAAGAAGGCACGCGAGCGTGGCATCGTCGTCATCAGCCACGAAGCATCCAACATCCAGAACGTCGATTACGACATTGAAGCCTTCGACAACAAGGCCTATGGCGCGAACCTCATGAAGGAACTCGGCAAGTCGATGGGCGGCAAGGGCAAATATGTCACCACCGTCGGCAGCCTGACCTCCAAGTCGCAGATGGAGTGGATCGACGGTGCTGTCGAATACCAGAAGGCCAACTTCCCGGAAATGTCAGAAGCAACCGGCCGTCTCGAAACCTATGACGATGCCAATACCGACTATAACAAGCTCAAGGAAGCGATGACCGCCTATCCGGACATCAAGGGCATTCTCGGCGCGCCGATGCCGACCTCTGCCGGTGCCGGACGCCTGATCGCCGAAGGCGGCCTCAAGGGCAAGGTCTTCTTCGCAGGCACGGGCCTCGTTTCAGTGGCTGGTGAATATCTTAAGAACGACGACGTCCAGTACATCCAGTTCTGGGACCCTGCCGTTGCAGGCTATGCCATGAACATGCTGGCCGTCGCAGCGCTTGAGAAGAAGAACGACCAGATCAAGGCTGGCCTCAATCTGGGCCTGCCGGGCTATGAAAGCCTGCTGGCACCCGACGCTGCCAAGCCGAACCTGCTCTATGGTGCTGGCTGGGTCGGTGTGACCAAGGAAAACATGGATAAGTACGACTTCTAATATCCATGGATATTCGATGGGAGGAGCCTCATGCCCCTCCCATCCTGCAAATCGCATTCCAGCCTTGCACGAGGCCCCTCATGAATGAAAACCTGATTGAACTGCGCCATATCGGAAAACGCTTCGGTGGTGTCAGGGCACTGGACGACGTTTCCTTTGCCATAAAGCCGGGCGAAATCCACTGCCTCGCAGGCGAAAACGGTTCCGGCAAATCCACCATCATCAAGGTCATGTCGGGCGTCTACACGCCGGAAGACGGCGAGATACTGATCGACGGCAAATCGGTCGGCAAGCTCGACCCCGTCAAGTCGGTTCGCCACGGCATTCAGGTGATCTATCAGGACTTCTCGCTATTCGGGAACCTGACCGTTGCCGAAAATCTGGCAATCAATACTTTTCTCATCGAAGGCCGCAAGGGCGTCGACTGGAAGCGCGTGCGCGAACTGGCGCAGAAGGCGCTCGACCGGCTTGGCGTCAGCATGGACCTCGATGCGGATGTGGACAGCCTGCCGACATCGGGCAAGCAGATCGTGGCGATTGCACGCGCCGTCATGGCTGACGCCCGCCTCATCATCATGGACGAGCCGACCACCGCGCTGACGCGTCATGAAGTCGACGCGCTGTTCAAGATCGTGCGCGATATTCAGGCACAGGGCATTGCGGTGCTTTTCGTCAGCCACAAGATGCGCGAGATGCTGGAAATCAGCGAAAAGCTGATTGTCTTCCGCAATGGCAAGAAGGTAGCAGAAGGCCCGATTTCCGATTTCGACGAACCGTCGATCACCCGGGCGATGACCGGTCAGGAACTCACATCGGACCATTATCACTGGACCCCGCGTGAAGGCGCTTCGACCAATCCAACCCTCGAAATCACGAACCTTTCTGTTCCGGGCTCGGTGGAAAATGCCAGCCTCACTCTCAATGCGGGCGAGATCGTCGGCATATCCGGGCTGATCGGCTCAGGCCGCACCGAACTAGCACTAGCGCTCTTCGG
This sequence comes from Brucella tritici, assembly GCF_008932285.1. NCBI lineage: Bacteria > Pseudomonadati > Pseudomonadota > Alphaproteobacteria > Hyphomicrobiales > Brucellaceae > Brucella > Brucella tritici. The sequence continues at coordinate 630,445 of NZ_WBVY01000002.1, read as the reverse complement.
CATGAAGCCGGATTTCACCGGCACTGTTCGTATCGATGGCAGGCAAGTCCACCCGAAAACAGTTCAGGAAGGGATCGCCTGTGGCGTCACCTATGTGCCGGAAGACCGTTTGACGGAAGGTCTGTTCCTGACACAATCAATCGAGCGCAACATCATCGTCACATCGATCGAGAAATTCGTGCGCGGCCTCTTCATCGATCGCAGACAAGCCGACACCACGACCCGCGACATGTTTTCGGCGATGCATATCGTTGCCCCCGGTCCGCATACGCCGGTCAATCACCTGTCGGGCGGCAATGCCCAGCGTGTGGTGCTGGCACGCTGGCTTTTGACCGGCGCGAAAGTGCTGATCCTCAACGGGCCGACAGTCGGTGTCGACGTCGGCTCCAAGGCGCAGATCCACAATATCATCCGCAAGCTTGCCCGTGATGAAGGTCTCGCCGTCCTGATGATTTCCGACGATGTGCCCGAGCTGGTGCAAAACTGCAATCGTGTGCTGGTGATGCATCGCGGACGTTTCGTCGACGAACTTTCCGGTGAAACCATGACCGAAGATGCCGTCAATGACCGGCTCAAGACGCTGAATTGAGGAACCGGCACATGAAATTCTTCCGCAGTACCGAATTCATCATTGCCTGCGTGTTGTTCACGGCGATGGTTATTATCGGCCTCATCAATCCGGCTTTCTGGTCGCTGGACAATATCTTCGGCCTTCTGCGCTCCAACGTCGTGATCGGTATCATGGCGCTCGGTGTGTTGCTTGTGATGATTTCCGGCGGCATCGACGTCTCTTTCACCGCCTTTGCCATCGCGGCCATGTATCTGACCGTCCGCGCCATGGTCTATCTCGGCTATGACGGCGTGTTCATTCCATTCGTGGCGGCAACGCTGATCGGCCTGCTGCTTGGCGCTTTCAACGGTTTCATCATGCATCGCTTCAAGATGATCCCGCTGATCGTAACGCTCGGCACCGGTTCCATCGTGCGCGGGCTGGTGCTGGGCCTTGTCGGCACCAGCATCGTCAACATCAACAAGATGCCGAAGGAACTGATCGAATTCGGCAAGACGGATGTGATCTCGCTGACATCGGCCTCCGGCACGGCATTCGGACTGACCGCAATGTTTGTCGTCTATCTGGCGCTGGCCCTGCTGATCCACCTGATCCTCAATTATACGATGATCGGGCGCAGCGTTTATGCCTATGGCGGCTCGCCGGAAGCGGCAAAGCGCGTCGGCTTCAATACGCGCCGCACGATCTTCTTCGTCTATTGCGTGGCTGGAGCGCTTGCAGGCTTCGCGGGCCTTCTGCATTCCTCGATGATCTGGCTTGCCAATCCGCGCGATTTCGTCGGGCTGGAGCTGGACGTGATCGCAGCCGTGGTTCTGGGTGGCGCGTCAATCTTCGGCGGACGCGGCACCGTTCTCGGCACGCTGATGGGTGTTTTCATGCTCGTCATGGTCAAGAACTCACTCATCATCATGAAGGTGGACACCACATGGCAGCGCGTCGTGGTCGGCCTCATCATCATCATCGCCACAGCCATCACCGCATGGCGTGACCGCAAAAGCATCGCCTAGAGCATGATTCCCAAAAGTGGAAACCGGTTTTGGGATAAAATCATGCTCAAACAAAGGATTAGAGCGTCATGGCGCTTCAACTTAAACACCTGCCGCTCTAGGGAGAACGCGACATGAAACAGTCTTTCGACATGCGCCGCATCCTTGGCGGAGACAACAACATCATCCAGCTCATCGTCATTACCGTGCTGGTCTTTGCGCTGATGACCTGGATGAATCCAGACAAGTTCCTACGCTATTACAACTTCGAATCCATCAGCTACATCATGCCGGAGCTGGGCATCCTCTCCGTCGCCATGATGATTGCCATGCTGACGGGCGGCATCGACCTGTCGGTGGTGGGCATCGCCAATCTGGCGGGCATCGTCGCCGGGGTTTATTTCCATTCCTCCATGGTGCAGGCGGCGCAGGCCTCCGGCTCGGGAATGCTGTTCTACACCATCATCGGCATATTGCTTGCCCTGCTGGTCGGGCTTGTAGCGGGGCTGGTCAACGGCCTGCTGATCGCCAAGCTGCGTATCACGCCGATCCTTGCCACACTCGGCACCGGACAGGTGTTGATGGGGCTTGCCCTGGTTCTGACCGGTGGCCCGGCCATCGTCGGCTTCCCCGATGCGTGGAACTGGGTCGGCAATGGCAAGCTGTTCGGCATCGCCACGCCTTTCCTGCTCTTCATCGCGGTGTGCATCGTCGTGGCAATTCTCCTGGCACGCACGACGCTCGGCATCAATCTCATGCTGATCGGCACCAATCCGCGTGCTGCCGTCTTTGCCGGTATCCGCAAGGATCGCATGATCCTCTATTCCTACATGCTCACCGGCGTACTTGCTTCCATAGCCGGGATCATTCTTTCAGGCCGCACCAATGCCGCCAAGTCGGACTATGGCGCATCCTATCTGCTGCAAGCCGTTCTGATCGCCGTTCTCGGCGGCACCAATCCGGCAGGCGGAAAGGGGCGCGTGCTGGGTATCGCGATCGCACTGATTGCACTGATGCTGCTTTCCTCCGGCTTCCAGATGATGCGGTTCTCCAACCACCTCATCGATTTCATCTGGGGCGCTTTCCTTATTCTCGTCATCGCGATCAACGCATCGCGCAATCAGGGCAGGTGACCCCTTATGCAGGACATCGAATTTCATCTTCGCCGTCAGGATTTCGTCCAACAGCCGCATGTCATCGCCAATACCTATGGCCTCAGCGTCACGGCCTTTCGCTATCCAAGCGGCATAGAGGCGCTGCTGGTCGAGAATGAACGCGGCAACCTCATCGTGCTGCCCTTCATGGGACAGATGATCTGGGGCGCGGAGTTTGACGGCGTCGATCTGACCATGGGAAACAGCTTCTCCATGCCGCGCCCGGCAACCACTATTGTCGAGACCTATGGCTGCTTTGCGTTCCATAGCGGCATCCTGCGCAATGGCTGTCCTTCGCCTCAGGACAACCATCTTCTGCACGGCGAAATGGCCTGCGCGACGATGGACAAGGCCGGTCTTCTCTTTGGCCATGACGAGCGCGGCGCCTTTGTCGAAATCACCGGTGAATATGAATATGTGATGGGCTTCGGCGCGCATTATCTGGCACGACCAAGCGTGCGGCTTTATGCCGATGAAACACTGTTCGACATCACTATGGACGTGGAGAATCTTTCATCCGCTCCGATGGAGCTGATGTATATGTGCCACGTCAATTTTGCCTATGCAGAAGGCGCGCGGATCGTCCAGCCGGTGCCCTATACGCCGGATCACGTGCAGGTGCGCACAGCCGTTCCGGGCCATGTGACACCCAATGATGACTACCTGTCGCTGATCGACGAGTTGGCCTCCGATCCAGCCGCGATGGAAGTGCTGGACGAACCGGAGCGCTACGATCCCGAGCAGGTCTTCTATATTCGCGGACTGCCGAAAGATGCCGAAGGCAACACCCATCTGATGATGCAGCTTCCCGAGGGCGACGGATTTGGCATTTCCTACCCGACCGAAATCTTCCCAAAAACCGTGCGCTGGATTCTCGTGAACGGGGATGCCCAGGTTGCAGCCTTTGCCCTGCCCTCGACCTGCGAGCCGGAAGGCTATCTGGCGGAAAAGGCCAAGAACAATGTGCAGGTACTGGCATCGGGCGAGCGCGCCGTTTTCCCCGTGCGCGTCGGCTATCTCGATACAACCGCCGCCGAAGAATTTGAAGCCTCGATCAAGGCACTCTGAAATTTCAAAGGAACATCTCATGACCAGAAAGATCGGAGTGGTCGGCTCCAACATGGTGGACCTCATCACCTATGTGAACCGTATGCCCGGCCCCGGCGAAACGCTGGAAGCCCCGACATTTGAAATCGGCTGCGGCGGCAAGGGCGCCAATCAGGCCGTGGCTGCCGCACGCCTTGGCGCAGATGTGATGATGGTCACGCGGGTGGGCGACGATATTTTTGCCGACAATACCATCCGCAACCTGAACCAGTTCGGCGTCGATACGCGCCATGTGCGCAAGGTTCCCGGCAAATCGAGCGGCGTGGCCCCCATCTTCGTCGAGCCATCGGGCGAAAACTCGATCCTGATCGTCAAGGGCGCCAATGCCGATCTCCTGCCTGCCGAAGTCGACAAGGCTGCCGACGATCTGAAAACTTGCGGCCTTATCCTGATGCAGATGGAAGTCCCGGTTGAGACCGTCTATCACACCATCGCTTTTGCTGCTGAAAACGGTATCGAAACAATTTTGAATCCTGCCCCTGCTGCCGCTGATCTTGATCCAGAACTTATCCGGCAGGTAACCTTTCTCGTGCCGAACGAGAGCGAATTGGCAATCCTCTCCGGCCTGCCGACCGGCACGGACGATGAAATCGTCACTGCGGCGCGTTCGCTCATCGCACGTGGCATCCGCACCGTCATCGTCACGCTCGGCGGACGCGGTGCGCGCATGATTACAGCAAGCGAAATCGTCAATATTCCACCGGTCAAGGTCACGCCAAAAGACACGACCGGCGCGGGCGACGCTTTTATCGGCTCCTTTGCCCGCTTCTACGCCGGGACCGGCAATGTGGAAGCCTCGCTTCGCAAAGCAGCGCTCTACGCGGCCCATTCCATCACCCGGCCCGGCACGCAGAAAGCCTATGCCAGTTGGGAAGAATTCGAAACGTTCTGCCGCGATCACGCCCCCTCGACCGAACGCGCCTGATCGCACTTGAACGTAATTGAACCTATGAACGGACAATGAAATGACCGAAGCCCTCCCCCGCAATAACGGGACACCTCTCAAGCTGGAATGGTTTGAGGATGTGTCCGTCAACCGCAGCGCTTCCGAGCGCCGCGCCGCGACGATCAGTGCTCGCCGTTCGGTGAAAAAGGAATATCAGGCGGCGTGGCTCATCCGCGCCATCCAGTGCATAGACCTCACCACGCTTGCAGGCGATGACACGGCAGGGCGCGTGCGCAGGCTCTGCGCCAAGGCGCGCCGTCCGGTGCGCGAGGATATTCTGGAAGCGCTCGGCCTTGCAGATGCGGGCATCACCACTGGCGCGGTCTGCGTTTATCCCACCATGGTAGCCCATGCCGTGAAGGCGCTTGAAGGTTCCGGCATTCCGGTTGCTTCGGTGGCGACGGGATTTCCCGCCGGTCTGACACCGCTGCCACTTCGCCTTGCGGAAATCACCTACGCCGTCGAACAGGGCGCGGATGAAATAGACATCGTGATTACGCGTGAGCATGTGCTGACGCAGAACTGGTCAGCCCTCTACGACGAGATTGCCGCTATGCGCGAAGTCTGCGGTGATGCACATATGAAGGCGATCCTCGCTACCGGCGATCTCAACACGCTGACCAATGTTTATCGCGCCTCGATGGTAGCGATGCAGGCAGGCTCCGATTTCATCAAGACCTCGACGGGCAAGGAAGACGTCAACGCCACCTTGCCGGTGAGCCTGACCATGGTGCGGGCACTGCGCGATTATGGCGAGCTTTCCGGTGAGAGCGTCGGCTTCAAGCCTGCCGGTGGCCTCAAGACCGCAAAGGACGCGCTCGCCTGGCTCACGCTGATGAAGGAAGAACTCGGCAATCGCTGGCTGGAGCCCGATCTGTTCCGCATCGGCGCATCGTCGATGCTTGGCGATATCGAGCGGCAATTGGAGCACTTCGTGACCGGGCGCTACTCCGCCGCCAACCGTCACGCTGCTGCTTAAACCTGGAATTTCGCATTCTCCTACGCAAAACCGCTTCGCACTTTTGCTGGAAATGCTCGTAAGGAAAATTGAAATGCGACCCATCAAGGACATCCTGAAGACCATGGAATATGGACCTTCCCCCGAAGCAAACGGCGATGTGAACCTGTGGCTGGAACAGCATGGGCGTTCTTTCGGCCACTATATCAATGGCTCCTTTATCAAACCGGAAGGCCGCAACTCGATTGCGGTTGCCAATCCGGCCAATGGTGACAAGCTCGCCGAAATCATCTGCGGCAATGCGGATGATGTCGATCAGGCGGTGAAAGCCGCCCGCACCGCTTTCGGCAAATGGTCCAAACTTTCGGGCTACGAGCGGGCCAGATATCTCTATGCCATCGCGCGCCATATTCAGAAGCGCGAGCGTTTTCTGGCCGTGCTGGAAACCATGGACAACGGCAAGCCGATCCGCGAAACCCGCGACATCGACATTCCGCTCGCCGCCCGTCACTTCTATCACCATGCAGGCTGGGCCGAGATGGTGGAAGATGAATTTAAGGGCTTTTCGCCCGTTGGCGTCTGCGGTCAGGTCATTCCGTGGAATTTTCCGCTTCTCATGCTTGCCTGGAAGATCGCGCCAGCTTTGGCCGCCGGTAATACAGTTGTTCTGAAGCCTGCGGATCTGACGCCGCTTTCGGCCATTGCCTTTGCCGAAATCTGCCATGAAATCGGCCTGCCCGCCGGTGTGATCAACATCGTGCAGGGTGATGGCACCACCGGCGCGGAAATCTGCGGCCATGACGGCGTGGACAAGGTAGCCTTCACCGGCTCGACGCAGGTTGGCCGCGTCATTCGCGAGCAGATTGCCGGATCTGGCAAGAAGCTGTCGCTGGAACTGGGCGGAAAATCGCCCTTCATCGTCTTTGAAGATGCCGATCTCGATGCCGCTGTTGAAGGCGTAGTCGATGCCATATGGTTCAATCAGGGCGAAGTCTGTTGCGCAGGTTCGCGCCTGCTCGTGCAGGAAGGCATTGCCGACCGCTTCTATGCCAAGCTCAGAAAGCGCCTTGAAAACTTGCGCGTCGGCGATCCGCTCGACAAATCCACCGATGTCGGCGCCATCGTTTCAGCCGGTCAGGTGAAGCGCATTTCCGATCTCATCCAGAAAGGCATCGAGGAAGGCGGCGAGCTGTGGCAGACGCCGAACCCGCTGCCAGCAAAGGGCAATTATATCGCTCCCGGCTTCTTCACCGATGTGGATCAGGCATCAACCGTTTGTCAGGTGGAAATTTTTGGGCCGATTGCGGCAGCAACAACCTTCCGCACGCCAGATGAAGCCGTCTCGCTCGCCAACAATACGCGCTACGGGCTGGCCGCGTCGATCTGGTCGGAAAATATCAATGTCGCGCTGGATCTCGCAGCACGAGTCAAGGCCGGTGTCGTCTGGATCAACTGCACCAATATGCTGGATGCTGGTGCAGGTTTCGGTGGCTATCGCGAAAGCGGGTTCGGTCGTGAAGGTGCACGCGAAGGCATGTACGAATATCTCGTCTCCGATTGGGAAAAGGCACTGTCCGCGACCAAGATTGCGGAAGCCTTCGTGCCATCAGCTTCGCCCTCCGGCGATGACAAGATCACCATCGGCGGTATCGACCGCACGATGAAGAACTATATTGGCGGCAAGCAGGCACGTCCGGATGGCGGCTATAGCTATTCGGTCACTGGCAAGGGCGGCTCGGTCATCGGGCAGGCAGGCATCGGCAACCGCAAGGACATCCGCAATGCGGTGGAAGCGGCGACCAAAGCTGGAAGCTGGGGCGCAGCCACGGCGCATAACCGGGCTCAGGTACTCTATTATCTTGGCGAAAACCTTGATGCGCGCCGCGCGGATTTCGTGGCACGGCTGATCGAAAGCACCGGCATCAGCGAAAAGAAAGCGGAAGAGGAATTTGAAACAGCACTGCGCCGCATATTCTATTACGCCGCGCAGGCCGACAAGTTCGACGGAGCGGTTCATTCCACCAAGTCGCGTCATGTGACATTGGCGATGAACGAACCCTGGGGCGTGATGGGCATCGTCTGCCCTGATGAAGCGCCGCTTCTTTCGCTCGTCTCTCTGGTCTTGCCGGCAATCGCCATGGGTAACCGAACGGTCGTTGTACCATCGAGCCGTCATCCGCTGATCGCCGGTGATTTCTATCAGGTGCTCGACACATCCGATGTGCCGGGCGGCGTGGTCAATATCGTCACCGGTGAACGCGATCTTCTGACGAAGACGCTTGCCGAACATGATGACGTTGCAGCGCTCTGGTATTTTGGTTCACGCGAGGGCAGCGCCATGGTCGAAAAGGCGTCAGCAGGCAATCTCAAGGCCACGTGGGTCAATAATGGCCGCCTGCCGAACTGGCTCAACAAGACCGAAGGACAGGGCCGGGACTATCTGCGCCGCGCCATTCAGGTGAAGAATATCTGGGTGCCTTACGGGGCATAGATCAAAACCAAAAGGCCCGCTCCGGCGGGCCTTTTGATGCAGGGTTTTCGCACTTATTGCGGCACCCACAAAATAGTGTCGGGATTGATCCCCAACAGGAGAGCCTGTGCGACCGCTCGCGCCTTCAGTTCTCCGCCTGCCTCAGGCTCGCGTGAAAGTACCCAGAAATAGCTCGGCGTAGAACCGACAATGATCGACCACTGGTAATTGTCTTCATCGATATCAACGATATTATAGCCACCGTAGAAGGGCCCTCATCGGCAGATCGCACAAAACGGGCAGTTCCTGTGGCTTGCGTCCAGCGTCCCTTCCACGGATCGAAGCCACGATTGACCACTTTGACGGTTTGATCGGGGTTCAATGAATATTCCGCTGTCGTCCGGGTCAGGCCGCGCTCGAAACGATTTTCAAGGCGCCCGACCTCGTACCAACGGCCCAGATAGCGCGTGAGATCGAAGGGTTTTACCGGCACGATACCCTTTGGAATCTGCGGCGAGCTTGCCCGCGTCAGCGCATATCCCACCGCCAGCCCTGTCAGACCAAGAGCAAGCTTTCCAAATCTCATCGTCTTCCCTTCCTTTGTTGCATGAAGAGACAAACCGATGTGATGGCGATTGGTTCCGAACCGCAAACAACGCAGGCTTCCGCAGCGTCATCCCACTGTCATGCAATCGGAATAGAAGCTCCCAATCTATTTGGATTGTGGGAAAATGTTGCATTCCTCGAATATTAAAGCGGATATCGCCGTTCAGGCTGAAGGGCTGAATCTGGCCTATGGTCCGGCCACCATATTGAAGAATATCAATCTTTCACTGCCGAAGGGACAGACGCTCGCTTTGCTCGGGCCATCCGGTTGCGGCAAGACAACCCTGCTCCGTCTCGTGGCTGGCCTTCTCGCCCCGACGAAGGGCTCAATCACAATCAACGGCGTCACCGTCGCCGATGCCAAGACAGGATCGTTCATTCCACCTGAGAAGCGCCATCTCGGCATGGTGTTTCAGGATTATGCGCTCTGGCCGCATATGACTGTTTTCGGCAATGTGTCCTTTCCGCTCGAAATGCGCGGCCTTGGCCGTGCGGAACGCGAAAAACGCGTTGCCTCGGCACTTGATCGCGTCGGCCTTTCAGGCTTCGGCGAGCGTGCCATCAGCGATATGTCGGGCGGCCAGCAGCAACGCGTCGCCATTGCCCGCGCCATCGTCGCCGAGCCGGGACTGGTATTGTTCGACGAGCCGCTTTCCAATCTCGACCGCGAACTGCGCGAAAACATGGTCACCGAGATCGGACAGCTTGTCGCCAATCTCGGCCTGACCGCGATCTACGTCACCCACGACCAGAGCGAAGCTTTCTCGCTTGCCGATCAGGTGGCTGTCATGCGCACCGGCGTGATTGAGCAGCTGGCCGCACCCGAAGCACTCGTCGCAGAACCGACAACACCGGAAGTCGCAGATTTTCTGCGGCTCGGCTGTGTCGTCCCTGTGGAGCGGTGTGAAAACGCCTACAGGATTGCGCGCACCGGTATCCACATCGCCCGTGGCTCTCATGCGGGACAGGCAACGCATGTGCTTTTGCCGTCGCGCTCGGTTCGCAGCGTGCCCGTCCATGAAGCTGCAATCCCGGCAACGGTCCTGCGCTCGCAGTTTCGCGGCGACGGTCATCTGACCACTGTGCGTATCGGCTCGCAGCAGGACGGTCACGAACTGACCTATCTCGACAGCATCCGTCTTTCACCCGGCGTTCCGGTCGGCATTTCCGTCGATGCCAGCCAGCTACGCTGGTTCTCAAAATAGACCATTCCATCAGGAATATCTCAGGAGGCAAACATGAAAAAATCCATTCTCGGCGCGGGGCTTGCGCTTGTCACCGCTTTGCTGGCCAGCACTGCGGCCTATGCAGATATCACGGTTTACTCGGCTGGTCCGGGCAGCCTGATCGAAAAGCTTGCCGCAGGCTTCACCGCCAAGACCGGTGCGAAGGTCAATGTTTTTCAGGCAACGACCGGTAAGGTCATGGCGCGCATCGAAGCGGAAGCCGCTAATCCGGTTGTCGACGTTCTGATCTCGGCCTCGTGGGATACGGCAACCGACTTCGCCAAGCGTGACTGGTTGGTCGCCTATACCAGCCCGAACGCCGAAAAAGTGCCGGATTTCCTCAAGAATGAAATGGCGGTCGCGCAGGGCGTCTCTGCCCTCGGTATCGCTTGGAACCCTGCAAGCAAGACGCCGAAGCCCGCCGAATGGGCGGATCTCACCAAGCCTGAATACAAGGATCTCGTCAATCTGCCGGACCCGGTACAGTCGGGAGCGACCTTCGAGCTCGTTGCCGCCCTTCAGGCGCAACAGGGTTGGGACCTGTTCCGGAACCTGCACGAGAACGGCGCAACTGTCGCCGGTGCCAATGCAGAAGCTTTGAACCCCGTCCTTCAGGGCGCCAAGGCCGCCGTGTTCGGTGCCGTCGATTACATCTCGCTCGCGGGCAAGGCCAAGAGTGAATCCATCGACGTCATTTTCCCAACATCCGGCACAGTGATTGCACCGCGACCGGCCATGATCCTCAAATGGTCGAAGAACCAGGACGAAGCCAAGCAATTCATCGATTATATGCTGTCCGACGAAGGCCAGAAAATGGTTGCCGACACCTATCTGATGCCGTCGCGTACCGACATTCCGGCCAATCGCCCGCTGATCGGCGACCTGAAAATCCTGCCGATCGACGCCAAGGAAGTTTATGGCAAGCGCGACGAAACGCTGAAGGAATTCGGCGCCGCTTTCGCAGTCAGCAACTAATACTTTGTGGGACAGACAGATATGAAGACAGGCAGTGCGGCGGCTGGCAATCCGCTCGGATTTGTTGCGGTAGCCGGGCTTGCATTCATTGTCGCGGTGCCGTTCGTCTTCATCGTCCTTCAGGCAATCTTTCCGCAACTGGGGAGAGGCTCGCTGGCCGAGCCTTTCCTGCATCTCTCGGCCCTGTTTGAAGACCCAAAACTTTTGCGCATGAGCGGCAATACCGTGCTGCTCGGGCTTTCGGTGGTGGTGCTTTCCGCCCTCATCGCCGTACCGCTTGCGGTGTTCCGGGCACTCTATAAGGTGCCGTTCGCCATGCTGTGGGACGTACTGATGCTCGTGCCGTTCATGATCCCGCCTTATATCGCCACACTTGGCTGGATCATGACCCTGCAGCCGCGCGGCTATCTTGAACAGCTCACAGGTTTCAATCTGGCTCCATTCCTGTTCTCGGTCGCAGGCATGAGCTTCGTCATGGCGCTGAACACGTTTCCGCTCGTCTATTTTGCGGTATCGCGCACGATTGAAGCAGTTGGCGCACGCTATTCCGATGTCGGACGGGTGTTCGGGGCTTCGCCGTGGCGCTCCTTCTTCCGTATCACCCTGCCGCTGGCAACGCCCGGCCTCGCTGCAAGTCTTCTGCTGGTTTTCGCGGCAGCCATCGAAGAATATGGTACGCCCGCAGCCCTTGGACGGCGTTCCGGCTTCGACGTTCTGGTGACGGAAATTGATCTCCGCATTTCCGACTGGCCTATCGACCTTGCGGGGGCTGCCGTCTTTTCGCTGGCGCTCGTCTGCCTGTCGCTGGCCGCCTTTCTGATCCAGCGCTGGATACTGACGCGCCGCTCCTATGTGACGACCGGTGGCAAGCCGCAGGCAAAGGACAAGCGCCCGCTCGGAGCCCTCACAATTCCCGCGGTGTTTCTGTTCGCTATCATCGCCTTTGCTGCAACCGGTGTTCCCCTGCTGGCCATTCTGGCGACCGCTCTTTCCAAAACCGTGTCTGGTGGGCTGACGCCATCGAACCTCGGCTTCGACAATTTTGCCGCCATTGCCGAAAACAGCGCTGGCGGCATGCGCGCACTGGTCAACAGCCTGTCGCTCGGTGTTGCAAGTGCCCTGTTGACAGGGTTGCTTGGCGCGGTTGCCGCCTATGCCGTAGTGAAAATGCGCTTTCGCGGGCGCTTCTGGCTCGACATACTGACCGTCCTGCCAAATGCCTTGCCCGGTGTCGTCGTCGCAGTCGGTCTCATTCTGGCATGGAACCAACCCATGCTGCCTGTCTCGCCTTACAACACGCCGCTGATCCTGCTGCTTGCCTATTGCTGCATTCTTCTGCCGCAGCCGATCCGCTATGCATCGGCTGCCTTCCACCAGATCGGCGACAATCTGGAAGCCGCGGCACGTGTTTGCGGCGCAAGCAGCTTCACCGCTTTCAGGCGCATCATGCTGCCGCTGATCGCACCCAGCCTGATAACGGCGATGCTACTCGTCTTTGCAGTGGCCACGCGTGAACTCGTCGCATCGATATTGGTGGCTCCGGTAGGAATGCAAACCATCTCGATCTTCATCTGGCGTCAGTTTGAGCAAGGCTCGGTCGGCCTTGGCATGGCCATGGCATTCATCGCCATTCTCATCACCACGCTTTTACCCTTGGTTCTCATGGGGTTGTTGAAGCGCTCCGGCCTCGTTAGAATTTGATCTTCCGTTCCCGATCGGGAAATGTGCAACAGCAGGGTCGAAATTCCAGCGCCTTGAAAAGCCGGGAGAACCGTTTTGACGAAGCAAGCCGTTGTCTTGAAAAGAGAAGAATGGGCGAGGCGCGACGACGCCTGGTCCGGGCGCGTCGAAGGTAAGAGATTTGGCACCGATGCGTCGATTATATTCTTCTCGACCGATGTTGTCGGGCATGGTCCCAAACTGCACCGGCACCCTTATGATGAGATTTTCATCGTTCGTCAGGGAAATGCGCTGTTCATTGTTGGCGACGAACAGATTGAAGTAACAGAAGGCCAAGTTGTCTTCGGTCCGGCAAACATACCGCACAAATTCGTCAACCTCGGGCCCGGACGTCTGGAAACAACCGATATTCACGTTGCCCAACAGTTCGAGCAGGAAGACCTCGAGTGAAACGGGGCACAATGCCTGCCCCCTGCATTTTGCAGAATTGTCTTGTCTTAACGCTGAAAGGTGATAATTTTAGTCATATTAATGCGACGATATCCCGACGCATTTCTCACGGACATTTCTGGCCATGAAGCCGGAATTTCAATGAAACGCTGTCACATACGGATCGGAACGTTTTGGGTTTCTGGCATTCGATGATCTGGCAAGCCGAAGGCATCCGGGTGGTTGCGCCGGTTCAATGGCGCGTGCTGGACGGGCTGGTCAGTGTCTATTGGGAGGCTGAAAGCCAGACAGGAGCAAATGGCTATTTCCTGTCGCACGATCCCCGCATCATGGTCTTTTTCCAGGATGTTTCGTCCAATATTCGCATATCGAACGACAGCAGCGCCCTTACCCAGCATCACCGCCCCATGACGCGTGCGATTTATATACCCGCTGGCGTACCGATGTGGACGAATACGGTTTCGCTTCACCGGTTTTCACACCTGAATCTGCATTTCCACAAGGATCGGCTGCTCAAATATCTAAGCCCGACACTCGGCACCTCCATGGCCATGGCCGCCATGCGCAGTCCAGTGGAAATTCAGGACCTTGGCGCTATAGAAACGCTTGCCCGCCTGCTTGTCGATGAAACAGCCAATCCGACAAAACACGGGCTTTATGCGGAAAACCTCATCGGCAGCATTCTGACCGGACTTCTCGATATACCGGGTGAGGACAACAAGCAAGGCTATGGCCGCCTCACCATGGCGCAGATGAACAAGCTGAACGCGCGGTTCGACAGTTGCAGTGATCGCCGGTTAAGTGTTGCCGAAATGGCGGCGGCAGTGGGCCTGTCGGAAAGCTGGTTCGCCAATGTCTTCAAGCAGACAACCGGAAAAACCCCGCTGCAATGGCAAATGGCAAAGCGCATCGATCTGGCGCAACAATTGCTGGCGGATAGCAACCTGACCGTCGCCGGCATCGCAGCCCAGCTCGGGTTCACCGATCAGGCTCATCTGACCAAGGCTTTCCGTCAGGTGGTGGGGGAAACGCCAGCCGCATGGCGGCGCTTCCAGTCGAACCGATAAACATTCCCGGATTGCAGGCTCCGCCACCTGCTTCCGGCGGTGCTGCTTATCCTACCAGGTGCGGCGAAGCGTTGCCGTGATCTCGCGACCGGGATTGTAGAAATCCGCTCCGAAGCCACCATAGGCGACGTATTTCTTGTCGAACAGATTGCTGACATTGACCTGAAGCGCCGAATTATCGAGGAACTCGTAGGTGAATGCGGCATCAAACACGACATTGCCGCTGGTGCCCGACGTATTGGCTGGCGTGAAGTAATACGCACCGATATAGCGGCCGCCGACACCGATTGTCATGTCGCCGCGACGACCGCTACCCTCGATCTTGTAGTTCGCCCAAAGCGAGGCAAGATGCTTGGAGACAAACTGTGGACGGTTGCCTTCATTGCCGCCAGTGCCGTTTTCGACGATCTCCGGGTCCATATAGGAATAGGCCGCGATCAGGTTGAGATTGTTCGTCAGTTCGGCCTTGGCTTCCAGATCGATACCGCGAACGCGAACCTCGCCAATCGTGGATGGCTGAAGCGTGATGGGATCGTTAACCGAAATATTGTTCTTGGTCAGGTCGTAAACGGACGCGGTGAACAGGGCCGGAAATGCGGTCGGCTGGTATTTCACGCCGACTTCGATCTGTTCGCCCCTCTCAGGATCGACGCCAATGGCCGGAGGAGCCACCGATTCAGCATAACTCGTATAGACCGCCCATTCATCGGTTACCCGATAGGTGAGGCCGAAGCGGCTGGTGAACTCGCTCAGATCGCCATCCGTCGTCTTGTTGCTGAGATTGTTTGTCTGCGACAAGTCGAGCCAATCATTGCGCAGGCCCACACTGGCGATCAGCTTTTCCGCGAATGTCAGATCCTGCTGGAAATAGATCGCCTTGGTCTTTTGCCTGGTCGATGTATTGCCGATAAGCGGCAGGCTGACCGGAGCACCGGTAAAGACCGGATTGGTCCAGTCGATGCTCGGCGCCGGGCCCCAGAGTGTCTTGTTGGTGGCCGAATAATTATTGTATTCGACGCCGGCCATCGTCCGGCTTTCGAACCGGTCAAAGCTCGTCTCATATTTGAGGTTCGCATCGCCCACGAAGTTCTCGGCTGAAGCTTCATTCCCGAAGAAATCGCGCTTGGCAATCGTGGAGCCATCGGTCGGCGTGGCCGAAATGTAAGCATAGCCGAAATCGGTGTCCTGCTTGCTGTAACGCCCGTTGGCACTCACGCTCAAACCATTGCCGAAATCGTGATCGAACATGGCGCTGACAGTATTTCTGTCGGTGCCGCGATAGTTGAAATCAGGTTCGCCGAAAAAGCGGCTGCGGTTGAAATTAGTGCCAACCGGATGCCCCCCGCTTCCGGGCACGCCATTGCGGTGAAGATGATCGAAGATCACCGTCAGATTGGTCGCATCGCTCGGACGCCACGTCAGCCCGCCCATGATGAACTTTTCATCGTCGCGCGAATAATCATATTCGGCGTCGGAATCCTTGAACTTGCCGGTGAGGCGATAGGACAGCGTTTCGTCGCCGGTCAGATTGTCACCGAAATCGAAGCCGACTTCCTTGTGGTTGAAGGAGCCGCCTGTGACATAGGCCTCGCCAAAGCGCTCGCGCTTCGGGCGCTTGGTCACATAATTGACCATGCCGCCCGGATCGGAAACACCGAAAGCCGTGGAACTGGCACCTTTCAGAACTTCAATCCGTTCAAACGCATATGGTTCTTCCCTTATGCCGCCAAAGGGACGGCCAAGGGACAGCCCGTCGCGATAGGTATTGGCATCGAAACCGCGGATCTGGAAAAAGTCGAACCGGTCATCCGACCCGTAGAAATTGGTGGAAACGCCTGCCGTATATTGCAGCACCTGCTCGACGGTCTGAGCGTTACGCTCCTGTATTTCCTTGGCGGTGATGACCGATACGGAGGCTGCCGTATCCATGATGTCCGTCGCCATCTTGCCGCCGCCGGTGGTTCTCGTCGCGACAATCGACTTGGAATCGTCGTCACGTCCGCCAGACCCATCAACCGTAATGGTCTTGAGCACTGTCGGCGCTTCCGTTGTCGCCTGCTGTGCCAAAACCAGACCCGGCATCGATACAACAAGCGCCGTGCATCCCAGAAGAATAGCCGTGCGGTAGTGAAGCCGGGTGGTTTTCTTCATCTCAGCGGTCTTTTCAATGTCCATGGTCAGGTCCGATATGCAGTTTGCGGCGATCGCTTTCGGCGACGGTTTTCAAATCGTGGAGACATCGACCAGCGTTGCGCTCAACGACCGGATGAGCCCGATCATCGAAGCCATAAAGAAACTGAAATTGTCCCCGGATCGCCACTAACTTGAGAATCTTTGTCCAGTATTGTAGAAAACTGCTTTTTTGTAGGAAATCACGGTTAATTCGCAACAGCTTTATCAAGGTGGGAGCTTCGGCCTTGACGCGATGGGTTTAACTTGAGAGTGAAAGGCCACTTTATACACAAGGAGAATGCACCGGATGACTTGGTCCATTCGCTCTCTCGTTTTCGTTGCTCTGTCCTGCTTGGCGATCATCGCGCCGCAAGCGGTTCAAGCTGGTGAGAAGACAGCCTACCCGATTGTTATCAAACATGCTTTTGGAACAACAACGATAGAAAAAAAGCCGGAACGGATCGTCACCGTCGCCTGGGCGAACCACGAGGTTCCCCTTGCACTCGGCGTCGTTCCGGTTGGGTTTGCGCGAGCCAATTTCGGTGATGACGACAATGACGGCCTCTTGCCATGGGTGACCGCAAAGTTGAAGGAACTCGGCGCTGATACGCCTGTACTTTTCGATGAAGGCGACGGAATCGATTTTGAGGCCGTGGCCGAGGCGCAGCCCGACGTCATCCTCGCATCCTATTCCGGCCTGAGCCAGTCCGACTATGAGACACTCAGCCAGATCGCCCCTGTCGTTGCCTATCCCGAAGCGCCCTGGTCCACCGACTGGCGCGACATGATCCGCCTCAACAGCGCTGGTATGAGCATGGCGGAAGAAGGCGAAGCACTGATCGCAAAGATCGAAGGCGAGATTGCCGAGACGGTCAGCCAGTATCCGCATCTCAAGGGCAAGTCGGCCATGTTCGTCACGCATCTCGACACGACGGACCTGAGCACGGTCAATTTTTACACCACCAACGATACGCGGGTGAGATTCTTCAAGGACCTTGGCCTGAACTCACCCAAAAGCGTGGTCGACGCCTCCAAGCCGGGTCAGTTCTCGGGCTCCATCAGCGCCGAGCGCGTCGACATGTTCGATGACGTGGACATCGTCGTGACCTATGGCAGTCAGGAATTGCTGGATGCCATGAAGCGCAATCCTCTTCTCGCCAACATGCCAGTGGTCAAAAACAACGCAATGGTCATGCTGGGCAGAAATCCGGTCGGAACGGCGGCCAATCCCACGCCGCTTTCCATCTCCTGGGTGCTGAAGGACTATGTCGCCCTTCTCGCCGGTGCGGCCGATAAAGCAAAATGACCTTCGCCCGCATCCGGCGCACAAGCCAGCCGATCACTATATATCGGTCCAACAAAGCAAGGACCGGCTGGCTCGGCGCTGTCGTCCTTCTTCTCGTGATCCTTTGCGTTCTATCCGTGTCGCTCGGCACGCGCGACGTGCCGTGGCCTGACATTGTCGCTGCCTTGCGTGGCCATATGGACACCGTCGGACAAGCCGCTGTCGCGATGCGCATTCCGCGCACCTTGCTCGCACTTCTCGCCGGAGCAGCACTCGGGCTGGCGGGCGCAATCATGCAAGGCATTACCCGCAATCCGCTGGCAGATCCCGGCATTCTGGGCGTCAATATGGGCGCATCGCTCGCCGTCGTCATCGGCGTTGCCTGGTTCAATATCGTTTCTGCACCAGCCTATATCTGGGCAGCCATATTCGGTGCCGGTTGTGCCGCCGTCTTTGTCTATATGGTTGGGTCGCTTGGCCGTGGCGGCGCGACGCCGCTGAAACTAGCGCTGGCAGGTGCAGCCACGTCGGTGGCATTTTCCTCGTTGGTTATCGCCATCGTGCTGCCCCGCAACGACATCGCCGGCGGCATTCGCGCATGGCAGAACGGCGGCGTTGGCGGTGCAACTTTCGACCGACTTTCTTATGTGCTGCCGTTTCTCGCTATTGGTTTCATTGTCAGCCTTCTATCGGCGCGCAAACTGAACTCGCTCGCGCTTGGCGATGAACTTGCCGCCGGGTTGGGAGAAAAAGTTGCCGTCGCACGCGCTGTTGCGGCGCTCGGCGCAATTCTGCTGTGTGGCGCAACCACCGCCATCTGTGGTCCCATCGGATTCGTGGGTCTGGTTGTGCCACATCTCTGTCGCCTGCTGGTAGGCGTGGATCACCGCTGGCTGCTGCCATTCTCGGCCCTCAGCGGAGCCTGTCTCCTGCTTGCTGCCGATATTGTCGGACGCCTCATTGCCCGTCCTGCAGAACTCGATGTCGGGATCGTCACCGCCCTGATCGGCGCACCGTTCTTCATCTGGATCGTCAGGCGCCAACGAGTTCGCGAGTTGTGACCATGCTGCATTCCACCGCCGATCTTATCGCCCGAAATCGCCGTAGCCGCACCCGCAAGCGCAATCTTGTCATCGGTCTGCTTCTGGTCATTCTCGTCGCCCTCTTCCTCCTCACTTTGCTGCTGGGCCAATCGTTCACCCCGCCGAAAGATGTTGTGCGGGTGCTTATGGGCGCAGATGTTCAAGGCGCAAGCTTCACGGTCGGCAAGTTGCGCCTGCCGCGCGCCGTCCTGTCCGTTCTGGCGGGGCTGAGTTTCGGTCTCGGCGGCGTCGCATTCCAGCTTATGCTCCGCAATTCGCTCGCAAGCCCTGATATTATCGGCATCAGTTCCGGTGCAAGTGCTGCGGCAGTTTTTGCTATCGTTGTGCTGTCGCTCAGCGGCCCCATCGTTTCAATCTTTGCCGTTGTTGCTGGGCTCGCCGTCGCGCTGACTGTCTATGGTCTTTCCTTCAGGAACGGGGTCGCCGGAACCCGTCTTATCCTCGTTGGCATTGGTGTGTCGGCTATGCTCGAAAGCGTCATTGCCTATATTCTTTCAAACGCGCCCGCCTGGAGCCTGCAGGAGGCCATGCGTTGGCTCACCGGCAGCGTCAACGGCGCAAGGCTGGATCAGATGCTTCCGCTTCTAGTCGCCCTGATCACTTTCGGCGGGTTACTTTTAAGCCGGTCGCGCGATCTCGAAGCATTGCGGTTGGGCGACGACAGCGCCGCAGCATTGGGAACCAATGTCGGGCGAACCCGGATCATCATCATCATTGCCGCCGTCGGTATGATAGCTTTCGCCACAGCCGTTTCAGGCCCCATTGCTTTCGTCGCGTTCCTGTCCGGCCCGATTGCCGCACGCATCATCGGCAATAACGGTTCCCTGCTCATCCCGTCAGCGCTGATCGGAGCTATACTCGTCCTCGCCGGCGATTATTGCGGACAGTTCCTGCTGCCGGGCCGCTATCCGGTCGGCGTTGTCACCGGAGCACTGGGCGCTCCCTATCTCATCTACCTCATCATACGCGCCAACCGCAGCGGGGCATCCCTATGACCGATCACACCCTCATCGTGCGTGAGTTGACCACCGGCTATGGTGACAGGCTTGTGCTGGACGGTCTCGATCTTGAGGTCCCCTCCGGCAAGGTGACCGCAATTGTCGGGGCGAATGCCTGCGGGAAGTCCACACTTTTACGAACGATGTCCCGGCTTCTGGCCCCACGACACGGGCAGGTGCTACTCGACGGCAAGTCGATCCACACGCTCCCCTCCCGACAACTGGCGCAAACGCTCGGCCTGCTGCCGCAATCGCCGATCGCGCCGGAGGGCATATTGGTTGCCGATCTCGTCAGTCGAGGTCGAAACCCCTATCACGGCGTTTTCTCGCAATGGACACGGGCCGATGACGAAGCAATCGCTGCGGCACTCGAAGCAACCAGAACAAGCGAACTGGCCGACAGGCCGGTGGATGAACTTTCCGGCGGCCAGCGACAGCGTGTCTGGATTGCAATGGCGCTGGCGCAGCAGACCGATATTCTCCTGCTGGACGAACCGACGACCTTTCTCGATATCAGCCATCAGGTCGAAGTTCTGGATCTCCTCACCGATCTCAACCGGGAGCGCGGCACCACAATCGTGATGGTTCTGCACGATCTCAATCTTGCTGCCCGCTATGCGGATTTTCTGGTCGCAATGGCTGACGGACGGCTGCACATAACCGGGACTCCCGATGAAGTGTTGACAGAAAAGACTGTTCGCGACGTCTTTCATCTCGAAAGCCGCATCATGACCGACCCCACTTCCGGCCGTCCGATCATGCTTCCATTGGGGCGGCATCGCCTCCGGCAAGATCAACTTGAAACGCAGCTCGAACCTTCAGATGGATAGCCGCCAACGCGGTAACAACCTTTTTGGACTTCTCCGTTCTGCTGATTTCATAGCGCCGCGATCCAATGATCGCGGCGTTTTTCGTTTCGGTGCAGTCCCAACGCGGCACATCAAGAGAGCACTCCATAATTATCTATAATAATTTAACTTGAGTCACCATAAGACTTGTAGATAATCTATATTTCATAGATTCTTTCTATTTTTATAGATAAAATGGAGAAAGCATGCTCGACACGGTACAATCGAACCCACAAGGCATTGAGAAAACGGCGTCCAGATCGGAACAAGATACATGGACGCTTGCAAGCGCGCGTCTGCTCTATGAACTTCCGTTCAACGATCTTCTTTTGGAGGCACAGAGCGTTCATCGTGCCAATTTCGATCCAAACCGCGTTCAGCTCAGCAAACTGCTCAACATCAAGACGGGCGGCTGCCCCGAAGATTGTGGCTATTGCAGCCAGTCGGCACATCATGCCTCGGGTCTGAAAGCTTCCAAATTGATGAGCCTGGATATGGTTCTCGAAGAAGCGCAGAAGGCAAAGGATAGCGGCGCAACCCGCTATTGCATGGGTGCCGCCTGGCGCAGCCCGAAGCCGCGCGACGAACCGGCCATCGTCGAAATGGTCAAGCAGGTGAAGGCGCTCGGTCTGGAGACCTGCATGACACTAGGCATGCTGAACCCGGATCAGGCGCAGACCTTTGCGGAGGCTGGTCTCGATTATTACAACCACAATATCGATACTTCGGAGCGGTTTTATCCGCGGGTCATCACGACGCGCAGTTTCGATGATCGGCTGGAAACGCTCGCCCATGTCCGTGAAGCCGGGATCAAGGTTTGCAGCGGCGGCATTCTCGGCCTTGGAGAAACCGAAGACGACCGCATCGACATGCTGGTAACGTTGGCAAATCTGCCCGTCCCACCGGAAAGCGTGCCAATCAATATGCTGATCCCGATGCCCGGATCGCCGTTGGAGAAAGCATCGCCCGTCGACCCTATCGCCTTTGTCCGCATCATCGCGCTTGCTCGTCTGATGATGCCGCAGTCGCATGTGCGGCTGACAGCCGGACGCAATTCCATGAGCGATGAAATGCAGGCTCTCTGCTTTTTCGCGGGCGCAAATTCGATCTTTATCGGCGACACGCTGCTGACCGCCGCCAATCCGGGCGAAGACCGCGACACCAGCCTTATGCGGCGGCTTGGCCTGACCGCCGATGCACTGGATACCCATGCATGAACGCCGATCCGTTGGCCCGTTACGCCGCCAAGCTGAAAAACCTTGAGCGACGGCGGCATCTGCGCACGCTTTCGAGCAACAAGGGCGCGGATTTCAGTTCGAACGACTATCTGGGCCTTGCCGCTTCGCCATCGATCCGCACAGGATTGATCGTCGCGCTAAAAAACGGCCTTGCCACCGGATCTGGCGGCTCCCGGCTGTTGCGCGGCAATCACCCGGAACACGAACTTCTGGAATCCGAGGCCGCAGCCTGTTTTCGCGCGCCGTCGATGCTTTATTTCAGCAATGGTTATGCGGCAAACCTCGCGGTTCTCTCGATCTTGCCGCAACGCGGGGATTTGATTGTCTATGACGAATTGATCCATGCCAGCGCGCATGAAGGCATGCGGGCCGGAAAGGCCGACATCGTCTCCGTCCCGCATAACGATGCGGATGCATTCGAGAGAGCCATCCGCACATGGCGTGAGAAGGGAGGAATTGGCTCCCCTTGGATTGTCGTGGAAAGTCTCTATTCGATGGATGGCGACTGCGCGCCGCTTTCCGACCTCATCGAGATAGCAGACCGCCACGACGCTTTTCTTTTCATCGACGAGGCCCATGCAACTGGCGTGCATGGGCCGGGCGGCCGCGGCTTTGCCGCCGGACTGGAAGACCGACAGAATGTGATTACGCTTCACACCTGTGGCAAGGCGATGGGCAGCGCTGGCGGGCTGGTTGGAGCAGATCCAATCCTTCGCGATTTTCTGGTCAATCGCGCCCGACCCTTCATCTATTCGACCGCGCCTTCACCCTTGCAAGTATCCGCAACGCGGCTTGCGCTGAAAATCATGATCGCCGAACAACATCGTCAGCACGAATTGCACCAGCTTATAGACTTCGCCAACGTGCAATTCGCCAATCGCTTCGGCAGACCCGGCAGCGGAACACAGATATTGCCACTCATCATTGGGCATGCCGACCGTGCATTGCGCATCGCAACTCGCATGCAGACCGAAGGCTTCGACATACGCGCCATACGCCCGCCGACTGTGCCTGTCGGTACGGCGCGGCTGCGCATCACCATCACGCTCAATGTCGATGAACCCACGATAACGCGCATGTTCGAGCGCCTTGCCGCGATCATGGCAGAGGAAATGATATGAATCGTACTTTCATTGTTACCGGTACCGATACGGGTATCGGCAAGACCGTCTTTTCTGCAGCCCTTGCGGGTGCGCTCAGTGCCTATTATTGGAAGCCGGTTCAGTCGGGGCTGGAAGAGGCAACCGACAGCGAAACGGTTGTCCAGCTTGCCGGACTTTCACGCCAGAACATCATCCCGGAAAGCTGGCGCTTGAATACGCCTGCTTCGCCCCATCTTGCAGCACAGATTGACGGCATCGAGATCGATACCAATGCGCTGGAAGTGCCGTCAGTCGATGCGCCTCTGGTAATCGAGGGCGCGGGCGGATTGCATGTACCGCTGACGCGCAGCACGACATTCATCGATGTTTTTGCGCGCTGGCAGAAGCCGATCATCCTCTGTGCAAGAACCGGCCTTGGCACAATCAATCATACACTGCTTTCGCTTGAGGCATTGAACCGGCGCAATATCCCTGTGCTCGGCATTGCCTTCATCGGCGATCCTCAACCGGATACCGAGCAGATCATCCCGGAACTGAGTGGCGTTCGCGGACTGGGGCGACTGCCCAAACTTGCGAAACTCAATCCGGACACGCTCCGCCATGCCTTTCGCGAGCATTTCGACATAAACGTTTTTAACGAGGCTTCCGAATGAGCGGGCATTCGTCTCCTGTCTGGCATCCCTTCACCCAGCACGCCACCGAACCGGCTTTCCGCAGGATCGTCAAAACTGACGGTGCCTATCTGAAGGATGAAACCGGAAGGTTGGTGCTGGATGCCATATCGTCCTGGTGGGTGATTACCCATGGGCACCGCCATCCGACAATCATGACGGCGATCCAGAATGCGCTGGAAAACTTCGATCAGATCATCTTTGCCGAGTTCACTCACGAGCCGGCAGAAAGGTTGGCGCAGGAACTGGTCGAGGTCGCTCCACAGGGCCTCGCCCATGTGTTCTATTCCGACAGTGGTTCCACAGCGGTCGAAGTTGCGATCAAGATGGCACTCGGTTTCTATCACAACAGAAACGAACCGCGCTCACGCATCGTCGTGATGGAACATAGCTATCACGGCGATACGATTGGCACCATGTCCGCTGGCGCGCGCAGTGTTTTCAACGCGGCTTATGAACCCTTGCTATTTCAGGTCAACACCATCCCGTTTCCGTCGGCAGGCCGAGAGCAGGAAACACTTGATGCGCTGGAGCAGTTCTGCCGCAATGGCGAGGTTGCAGCCCTGCTGATAGAGCCGCTTGTTCTGGGTGCAGGCGGAATGAAAATCTATCCCCCGCATTTGCTGGCTGAATTCCGGCGGATTACGCAGCGCTACGGAACACTGCTCATCGCCGATGAAGTGATGACCGGATGGGGACGTACTGGCACAATGTTCGCCTGCGAACAGGCACCCATCACCCCGGATATTCTGTGCCTTTCCAAAGGCATTACAGGCGGCGCTCTTCCGCTGGCTGCAACACTCAGCACGGCTGAAATCTTCGACGCGCATTTCTCGAAGGATCGCGGCCGAACGTTCTTTCATTCCAGCTCCTACACGGCCAATCCGATTGCCTGTGCAGCCGCCTGCGCCAATATTGAAGTCTGGCAAACGGAACCCGTTGCGGATCGCATCAAGACAGTGGGGCAATTGCACTCGGAAAGGCTACCGCGCTTTCAGGGCGACCGTCGTTTCGCCAATCTGCGCCAGCAGGGTACCATTGCAGCCCTCGACCTCGCCGTCGAGCAAACCGGATACCTTTCCGATGCAGGACCCAAATTGAAAGCCTTCTTCCGTGAAAGAGGTGTGCTTCTGCGTCCGCTCGGCAATGTTATCTATCTGATGCCCCCCTATTGCGTAACGCCTGCCGATCTGGACCTCGCTTATGATGCGATTGATGCGGCGGCGGACATGATAAGGGGCGGGGCGCGATGAGCATTTCGAGCCGTATGGCGGGCTTCGGCCATTATGTGCCGGAGCGCCGTGTTGACAATGCCGAGCTGGAACAGCGTCTTGGACTTGAAGCTGGCTGGATCGAAAGACGCACCGGAATCCGGGAGCGGCGCTGGGCGGCGCCTAATGAAACGCTGACGAACATGGCGATGAAGGCGGGAGAAATGGCTCTCCAGGATGCCGGTCTTCCGCACAATTCGGTGGCGCTCGTCATTCTGGCTACATCGACGCCCGATCATCTCCTTCCACCTTCCGCGCCCCTTCTCGCTCACAAGCTGGGTCTGGAAAACTGCGGCGGGATCGATCTTGCAGGGGCTTGTTCCGGGTTTCTTTATGCCCTCGTGCTGGCCGATGGTTTCGTCAAAAATTTCCGCAAATCGGTTCTGGTGGTCGCTGCCAACATATTGAGCCGCCGCATCAATATGGAGGAACGCAACACGGCAATTCTCTTCGCGGACGCTGCTGGAGCCGTTCTGCTCGCACCGTCAAATGACCCACATGCCGGGCTGCGTGGATCGGCGCTCACATCTGATGGCGGACATTACAGCCTGATCTCCATTCCGGCTGGTGATTCAAGAATGACCATGCGAGACGGCAAAGCCGTCTTTACACAGGCCGTTCGCATGATGACGCGTTGTGCAGCGGATGTGCTTGAACAGGCAAAGCTTGCTGCCGCCGATGTGGACAGGTTCTTTCCCCATCAGGCCAATGCGCGCATGGTCGATACGGTCTGCGACCAACTGCATCTGCCTGCTTCTATCACGGCGAGGACCATCGGCGCGTTCGGTAATTCATCTGCGGCGACGATCCCGCTTTCGTTGTCGCTGGCAGCGGAATCGCGCGCTTTCCACCCCGGAGAGCAGCTGCTCCTATCTGCCGCCGGAGCCGGAATGCTTGCCGGTTCTGTGGTCTGGAAAATTGGCGACGGGTGAAATGCAGCAACGGCTTGAATTACAACATCGGCCTTTTCGATGCGACTGAGATGGCTGTCAAAGGAGTATCCTCGTCAAACATCTCCAAGAGGTTTCGCAGCAAATTCTCCTTGGGACGCTTGCACATTTCAAGAATATTATCCGACCATCCGGCAGCCAGACAATTGATACTATTTACGTTTATCTAATATGAATTATTAGAAAATACTAATTCAACTTTAGAATACGAAATTTAAAAACGTACAATATTAATACAACTTCCGGGCTGTTGATAACATATTCGCTCCAACTGATAAGTGAGCCATGAATCGCTAGCGATATTTTCTAAGAGACTATTTGACTTGCAATTTAGCCGAGGGACAGGAGTATTATGAAACATTCAACCCGAGCAAATTGCGCCACTTCATCTGCCAGAATTGCGTACAGGCGCGCGCGGGCAATAGCTCACAACCTGCTGCCGCATTTGCACTCTACCGATTCCTATTCGGTTATTGCTTTAGTAGGTGCAGCAACAATCGCACTGACCAGTTCCGTCAGGGCCGACGACTATCATTTTATCGGCAAAAACGTCCTTCTCGACAACTGGGGAAAACCAACCTCCTGGGCGGAAGGCAAGACACCGGGCGGCACGGATCGGGCAATCATATCCGGCACCGCAACCGGAATTCTGCCTAGTGTAGGTTCGACTATCGGTTCGATATGGATAACCGAAGCCAGCGCTCTGAGGACTTTCAATCAGGCTACAAGCGCTGCCACGATTACAATCAATGGCATTAATGGTACAGGCGTCGTATCGGACGCCAACCGGATGATCAATTTTTTCCGAGGGACAAACTTAGGCGGCAATATATCCATTCAAGCGACCAACGAGGCGGGTGGCGGGTTCAGCTTCTACCCCCCACCTGTTGGATCAGGCGTGAAGGGGTTCCTTGATACAAATGGTTATACGTTGACGTTTGATCCGGTGAATGCCGCCAACGTTATGAATGTAACTGGTGGGTATGAAATTATTGGCTCGGGAAATCTGATCAAAACTGGAGCGGGGCTCCTGAGCATTGAAGGATACACCAATAATACGGCACACACCTCATCACCGGCAGTGTATTCGGGAAGTACCTGGATTCAACAAGGCACGTTGGCCCTGATAGGCACCGCCAGCCTACGGAATTCGAGTAATGTTCGTGTCGACGGCATTCTCGATATTTCTGCGACAGCCGATGGCCTCTATGATCCTCTCGGAATTCTCGGTGGCACAAGCGTATCTGTCCTGACCGGCAATGGCAGTATCTTGCTCGGTGCGCGCAATCTGGCCCTGAACGAAGGCGGGAGCGACTTTGCCGGACAGATTTCAGGAACCGGAAAGCTGATCTTCCAGCAAGGCACCTCCGCTCTTACTGGCGAAAGCACTTATAGCGGCGGCACAGATATCATCGATGCACGCCTGAATACCGGGAATGCCAAGGCATTGGGCAGTGGCACAGTCACCATGCAAGGCAATGCCACGCTCGGATTTCTCACCGATGGGATGACACTTGATAACAAAGTTGTTCTTGCAAATGGCAGCACATCGACAATCGACACCGGCGCTTTCATCGGAACACTCGCCGGTGACATCAGCGGCAACGGCTCCCTAACCAAACAAGGGAATGGCACGCTGACCGTTGCGGGTTCCAACAGCTACACAGGCTCCACGAATGTGCTGGCCGGTGTGCTGCGAGCCGATGCCGAAAACACTTTGAGCGCGGCGAGCGCCGTTGATCTGGCAACCGGAGCAACGCTCGATCTCAATGGCAATGGTCAGACCATTGCAGGTCTTTCAAACGCTGGAACTATCAAATTCGGCACAAAGGCAGGAACCACACTGACAGTTGCCGGCAACTACACTGGCAACGGCGTTATTGTCCTCAATACCGTTCTTGGCGGCGATGACTCTCCCACGGACAGGCTTGTGATCACTGGCGATACGTCAGGAAGTGCAGCATTACAGGTCAACAACCTCAAGGGTGAAGGTGCGCCAACCGTCGCAGGCATCAAGATCATTGACGTCGCTGGCAGTTCCGACGGCACGTTTTCCCTCAATGGGGATTATGAAATTCAAGGCGAGCAGGCTATCGTAGCCGGAGCATATGCTTATCAGCTGCACAAGAACGGGAAAGCCGACACGACGGACGGTGATTGGTATCTGCGCTCAACATTGAAGCCCAAAGCAGCCGATCCGATAACACCACCGACCTCCACAAAGCCGCTATATCAGGCGGGAGCGCCGCTCTATGAAGCTTATCCGCAGGTGCTTCAGGCGCTGAACGGATTATCCTCACTGCAGCAACGCGTAGGTGACCGTTATTGGGTTGTGCAAGGGAGCAATGGAACGACCAGCACCGCTCGCTCGTCGGTTTGGGGCAGAATTGAAGGTGCGCACAACCGCCTCATGCCGAATTCTACCACAACATTAACTGCGTATGACGTCGATACCTACAAAATGCAGGCCGGTCTGGATGGCCAGTTTGTCGATGGCGATAGCGGCAGGCTGATCGGTGGCTTGACGGCGCAATATGGCAAGGCATCCGCAGATGTCTGGTCCGTATTCGGTGATGGTACGATCGATACTGAAGGCTATGGCCTTGGTGCAACACTGACCTGGTATGGCAACAGTGACACTTATGTCGACGGTCAGGTTCAAGCTAACTGGTTCGACAGCGATCTTTCTTCTGTGACAGCAGAAAGAGGCATGACCGATAGCAACAAGGGCTTTGGCTATGCCCTGGGCATGGAAGCCGGAAAACGGTTTGCCGTTGCCCCTGGCTGGACACTGACGCCGCAAGCGCAGCTTATCTATTCGTCGGTTGATTTCAACAGCTTCAACGACGCATTCGGGGCCCGCGTATCACTGAAAGATGGCGACAGCCTCAACGGTCGCCTTGGACTTTCAGCCGATTATCGCGAAAGCTGGCAGGCTGCGAACGGATTGGTCTCCAGTGCCAATGTGTATGGCATCGTCAATCTCTATTATGAGTTTCTGGATGGTGCCCGTACCGATCTTGCCGGGACCAGCCTCGGCATCAGGAACGAGAGATTCTGGGGCGGCGTCGGCCTTGGCAGTACGTATAGCTGGTTTGGCGGAAAATATTCGTTTTATGGAGAAGGGTTGCTGAAGACCAGCCTTGTGCATCCAAGTGATAGTTTCGGCGTAAATGGCACCGTCGGCTTCAAGGTCTCATTCTGACAAGGCGATAACAGGTCGTATGGGATGACTGCACAAACAGGCGGCGACACGATATTCCGTCGCCGCCTGTTCATTTTTCAAGTCAGTTCAAGCCATTCATGGAGCGTATCTGGCGTGCAGTTGCCTGCAAAAGTGTAAAAGCCTCGAAACGTCCCTCATGCCATTTGGCGCGCTCGGCATCCGGCCTGTTCACCTCTCCGAGTTCCGACATTGCATGCATCGCAGAAGCCAGATCGGGATAACCACCTGCGGCCACCGCACCCAGCATGGCTGAGCCGAGCAGAACAGGTTCCGGCGAAGTGGAAGCGGCGATGACAAGGCCCGTCGTGTCAGCGAGCACCTGTCGCACCAGATGCGAACGCGCAGCCCCACCAGAAACGACGATAGTATCCGTCACGATACCCTTTGCCTTTTGCGCCTCGACGATTTGCCGTGCGCCATAGCCAAGCCCGCACAGCCCAGCCAGATAAAGCGCCGTCAGACTATCGATCCCGGCATCGAGATCAAGTCCGGCAATGATCGCGCGCGCATCGGGATCAGCGAACGGTGCACGATTGCCGAGGAATTCCGGCACAACGTGAATGTTGCCGATGATTGCATCCGCCTTTTCAATGCCACCCCTCGCCTCGACTTCGGCAGCAAGGCTGTCGGCAAGCCCCTTGCCTTCGTCAGCCGCCTGCTTTTCAGCTTCCGCCGCGAAAGGATGCATGTGGATCAGGTGATCGATAGCAGCGCCGGCTGCCGACTGGCCGCCTTCGTTGAGCCACAAGCCCGGAACCATCGCCGAATAGTACGGCCCCCAGACACCATCCACGAAAACCGGCTGTTCGGTGGTCGTCATGGTGCAGGCCGACGTGCCGAACACATAGGCCATGCGCGACAATATCCGGCCTTCCGAACCGCGCGCTCCAACTGTGCCGATGCCACCCGCATGGGCGTCGATCAGACCGGCGGCAATTGCGGTGCCGGGCATGAGACCGAGTTCTGCCGCAGCCTGTTCGCTCAAGCCGCCAAGCTTTTCGCCACCCGCGTGAACGTCGGTACCAATACGGACGAAATTTTCATCCGCCAGTTCGCCAAGGCCCACTTCACGGAAATAAGTCTCGTCCCAGCGCTTTTCATGGCTGAGATAGGTCCATTTGCAGGTGACCGTGCAGGCGGAACGAGCAAGACTGCCGCAGGATTTCCATGTGAGAAAATCGGTCAGATCGAAAAACTGCCAGGCCGCGGCGAAAGTTTCAGGTTTGTTTTCCTTGAGCCAAAGCAGCTTCGGCGTTTCCATCTCGGGGGAAATGGTGCCGCCAACATAATCGAGCACCTTGGCCTTGGTCGCATTGATACGCTCAGCCTGACCGACTGCGCGGTGATCCATCCACACGATGATGTCGCGTGCTGGATCGTTGGACGGACCGATGGCGAGCGGCTTGCCGCCCTCGCCCAGCACCACAAGCGAACATGTCGCGTCATAGCCGATACCGGCAATATCAGCCGGATCGACACCAGCAATCGCGACCGCTTCGCGCACACTTTCGCACACGGCCTGCCATATATTGGCGCTCGACTGCTCGACAATGCTGCCCGCCTCACGCCAGATGGTGATATCGCGCTTGGCCGAAGAAAGCATGGTGCCGCTGGCGTCGAAAAGACCGGCGCGGGCGCTGCCGGTGCCGACATCGACGCCCAGATAATAGCTGGTCATGGTCGCTCCCATTTACAGATCGAGGCTCTGTGGAAGAATGACCAGATCGCGAATGGTGATGTTGCGCGGGCGGGTCAGCATGAACATCACCGATTCCGCAACTTCCTTCGGTTCCATCAGACTGCCGTTGGCCAGCGCTTCGTCCAGCTTGGCCTTCGGCCAGTCGCTGATGAGTGCGGTTACGACCGGCCCCGGTAGAACGCCACCGACGCGGATACCGTGTGGGGCGACCTGACGGCGAACTGTGTGCACAAAAGCCTGAACGGCATGTTTGGATGCCGTGTAGATCGGTTCCCAGATCACCGGTACAACGCCCGCGACAGAGCTCGTCATAATGATGTCGCCAGTCTTGCGCTCCATCATATGCGGCAGCACAGCATGGATGGTGCGGAAGGCCGCGTTGATATTGAGGTTCAACATGCGATCCCATGCATCCGGGTCACCTTCCCACAGAGGTCCGCCAATATAAGCGCCAGCATTGGCATGGAACACGTCGAGCTGGCCTGCCTGTTCGAGTATCTGCGGCATCATAGTGGCGACGGATGCCGGATTGAGCAGATCGATGACCAGCGGTTTGGCCTTATTGCCGAGTTCGGCACATTTTTCCTTCAGCGCTTTCTCGTCACGGTCGACGAGAAACACCGTCATGCCCGCTTCGATCATGTGCTTTGCGCATTCGAAGCCGATGCCAGAGGCAGCACCGGTAACGGCGCCGACTTTTCCATTGAGATCCTGAGCCATTTTCAGTCCTTAGAGGTTTAAGCGCGACCGTGCGACTGGCGCGAGCGGCGGGCAAGGGAGTCGACAATAACGGCGATGGCGAGCACTGCGCCGGTAATCATGTAGCGAAGCGAAGACGAGAGATCGAGCAGCGTCAAACCGCTGGCAATCGACTGGATGACGATAATGCCCAGCAGAGCCGACCAGGCGCTGCCACGTCCGCCAAAGAGGCTAGTGCCGCCGATGACCGCTGCTGCAATCGCGTTTAGATTGACGTCGCCAGTGCCTGCCTGCTGGCTGGAGGAAGCAAGACGCGCCGCAGCCAGAATGCCACCTGCGGCGGCCAGAACCGAACAGGTCATGAAAGCCGACATATAGATGAATTTCACATTGATACCCGCACGGCGCGCGGCTTCACGGTTGCCGCCGACCGCCTGCATGGCCCGCCCCCACTGGGTGCGGGTGAGTGCGTAGTTCATCGCGATGACCAGCGCCACGAACAGGCCGAACATCCACGGCACACCGCGCGACTGGTTGAGATAAAACACGGCACCGCCAACAATGACCGTGATGACAATGGCCTTGAGCGCGATCCCGACCGACGACGGCGCTGACAGACCGGCTTCACGACGGCGCTGCGCAGAGCGGAACCCGGTGAAAAAGATCGCAAGCCCGGCAATCAGCACCAACGCATAGGATAGCGGGCGCGGCATAACCAGAAGCTGGCCGAAACTCACGAGCCAGGAACCATAAGGCAGGTTGATCGAGCCGGTATTGCCGAGCAGATAAAGCTGAAGGCCAAGCGCCGCCAACAGACCAGCCAGCGTGGAAACGAAGCTCGGCATGCTGAAACGATTATAGAGAAATGCGTAAAGCAGGCCGATCAACGCGCCGCTGCACAGCACCGCCAGCATCGCAAAGCCGACGGGCCAGCCATGATTGACCCAAAGCACACCGACGATGGCTGAAGCCAGACCGCTAACCGAACCGACAGAGAGGTCGATTTCACCCAGCATCAGGATGCAGACAATACCGAGCGAAATTACGCCGATAGTCGAACAGTCGAACAGCAGGTTAACGAGATTGTTGCTCGACAGAAAAACCGGGTTCAACGTCTGGAAAACGGTCCAGATGATAACAAGACCGACAATAACCGGCAGCGATCCAAGATCGCCCGAACGAACACGGTCGAAGAAATTGCGCAGCGCACCTGAAACGCCTTCGTCATGGCGCACGCGTGTATCCTGTCGATCGAGAGGGGTATTTCCGGTTGCCTGATTCATTATGCTTCTCCCCGATCATGGACCTGACCGGTTTCATGCTGCGCCTGACGCCGTTCGGCACGGCGGGAAACGGAATTGCTGCTTGCCCCGGTGATGGCTGCGACCAGCTCTTCATTCGATGAATCCGGATAGAAAACACCATTATTGCGGCCAAGCCGCAGCACGACAATGCGGTCTGCGACGGCACGCACGTCTTCCATATTATGGCTAATCATCAAGACACCGAGCCCACGGTCACGGACACGCTCGATAAGATCGAGAACCTCGGCCGTCTGTGCAACGCCAAGTGCGGCCGTCGGTTCATCGAGCATGATGAGCTTGGGATCGAGCAGCAGCGAACGCGAGATCGCAACCGTCTGGCGCTGACCACCCGACAGGGACGCGACCGGCTCGCGTACGCTCGGGATACGGGCGGAAAGCTCGTTCAGAAGCTTCCACGCCTTGATCTCCATGGACACTTCATCAAGGCGATAGGGGCTCATTTCGCGGCCAAGGAAAATATTGGCAACAACGTCGAGATTCTCGCAAAGCGCCAGATCCTGAAAGACCGTCGCAATGCCGAGATCGAGCGCAACGCCCGGCGACGAAAGCACAACCTTTTCGCCATTGAATTCGATACTGCCGGATGTCGGCTGATGGACGCCAGCCAGCGTCTTGATCAGGGTAGACTTTCCCGCGCCGTTATCGCCGACAAGAGCGACAACTTCGCCCGGAAAGACTTCCAGATCGATATCTGTCAGCGCTGACACGGCGCCGAAATTCTTGGATATGCCGCTTAGGCGCAGCACTGGCTGCTGCGACGACGCAGCGGCTTTGTGATCTTGGGACATGATCTCACTTTCCCTAGCATATAGCAGGATACGCCATTGCGCATCGAATTGCCCGGCCGGATAACCGGCCGGGCGTATCGCTATCTAGTTGGTGATGCCGAGCTTCTTGCAGCCTTCGGCATAACGGTCCACGCAGAGCGTGGCGGCGGGGACAATGTTCTTGTCGATGATTTCAGCCTTGAGGTTTTCAGCCGTCACGACCACCGGAACGAAAAGCTTCGACGGCGTGTTGTAAAGCGTGGCTTCAGCCTTCGGGGTTTCACCGTTCAGGAGCTGGCCCGCGACGCGTGCGGCTTCTGCAGCAACAATTTCAGACGGCTTGTTGATCGTGTTGTACTGATCGCCCGAAATGATGAGCTGAAGTGCTGCAATCGTCGCATCATTGCCGGTGACCGGCGGAAGCGGATCGATGCCTGCCGCCTTCATGGCTGCAATGGCGCCGCCTGCGGTGCCGTCATTGGCAGCCACAACGCCGACGATCTGGTCATTGAAGCGGGTGATCTGGCCGCTTGCCCACTGCTGAGCCTTGCTTGGTGCCCATTCAGGCGTGTCATATTCGGCGAGCGTCTTGTAACCGCTGTCCTTCAGACCTGCGTGAATACCGTTCTTGATGAGGCCTGCTGCAGCATCGGTCGGCGAACCGTTGATCTGCAGAACGCCGCCCTTGTCACCCGCGACGCCCTTGTCCTTCAGGTGCTTTACCAGCGATTCCGCAATCGACTTGCCGATGGCTTCATTGTCGAACGACACGTAGAAATCAGAGGTCGCATCCGGGATCGGGCGGTCATAGGCAATGACCTTGATATCCTGCGACTGGGCGAGTTTGACCAGCGAGGCTGCCGCTGCGGTATCGACCGCGTCGAGCACGATCACCTTCGCACCTTGCGAAATGACCGAGTTGAACTGCTGCTGCTGCTTGCTCGCATCGCCATCGGCATTGAGATAAAGCACCTTGCAGCTTTCACAGATTTTCTTCATCTCGGCGGCGAAGCCCGGATAATCGCGCTCCTCATAGCGCGTCGATGCCTGGTCTGGCATCAAAAAGCCGACCACTGCATCCTTCACTTCCGCCTGCGCATTGCCAGCGAACGACGATAACACCACCGCAGCAAAAGCTGCCTTACCAAACATATTCTTCATGTCTCACTCCCATTGGGTTTTCAATTTTGTATTTTACGTAATCTTGCAGACAAACTTTATCTCGCTATTCCACCCCATATGTTCTCCCTATAGCGACCTCCAGTTCCCTGGAATTCCGGTATTCCGGCGCCGCATTGTTTTGCGGCGCACCAAACAAATCGAGCAATGCTGACGGGACTTGTTACGCATGAAGGGAAGCCTTTTTTCTGGCTTCGGCATGTGTGCACCGCTCCTCTCGGCATACAATCATGTTGCACCATCGATAGTGCAGCGTAACCATCGCTCAATATCTGGCATCTGGTCAAGGGGAAAAATGACAGAGGAATAAATCGGATTATGTCTTCCCCTACTTGCAGCGAACACTATCGCACCGCTAAGATTGGGGCCCAACCCAGACGAAAAGCAGGCCTGATGAGCACCCCCCGGAAAGTAACCATTTACGATATATCGGAGCGAGCCGGTGTATCTGCATCAACCGTTGCTTCGGTTATGAATGGATCTTGGGAAAATCGAAGAATTACTAAAGCAACAGCCGATAGGATTCGAGTAATAGCAGGTGAACTCGGCTATACTACCAACCTTCAAGCACGTGGATTGCGTATATCCAATTCCGGTATGATCGGTATGATCTTGCCGATGCTGGACAACCGATACTTCAGCTCCATGGCCGCATCGTTTGAGACGGTAGCACGCTCACGGAATCTTATCCCCGTCGTAGCCAGCACATTACGCGACCCGCAACAGGAACGCGGCACTGTGGAAACATTGATTGCCCACAATGTCGACGCCTTACTGATCGCGGGCGCAACCGATCCGGACAGTGTCGCCGAACTCTGTGAAAAGGCTCATCTGAGACATATAAATGTGGATCTTCCCGGGAAGCACGGCGCATCCGTAATCAGTGATAACTATGAAGGCGCCCGCGTGCTGACGCGACAGATTGCCAGTCGCAGGTCACATCGAAAGGAAAACAGCTTCTACTTCATCGGTGGCGTGGATAGTGACCACAACACGCGTGCGCGTGTGCGTGGATATCAGGATGAGTTGGCTGCGCTGAACATTCCCGTTCACCCCAACGCTATCATCACGAATGGATATGGTCCCAATACCGCCGCGATGACGACCCGCGATATTTATAACAAATTAAATGGGTTGCCAGAGGCATTGTTCGTCAATTCGACGAGCCCGTTTGAGGGCGTCGTCAGTTTTCTCAAGACACTGCCGGTTGATGAGGTTCGGGAGTGCTCCATCGGATGTTTCGACTGGGACCCCTTTATCGAAGTTCTCCACTTCCCGGTTGTGATGGTCCGGCAAAATGTTCAGGCAATGATCGAACGCGCCTTTGAGCTTCTGGACGAGCCAGTTCAAATGAACAACCTGCCCGAGATGATACCGACGGAACTGATCGTTCCCTGCGATTTTTGAATCGCTTTGGAATAAAAAGCCCCATAACGAGGCTTTTTCTCGGTTGTTTTTTCACCTTTAGCCTGCCGCGCTACGGTATTTCCTTTGCGGCGCAAACGATCTGGATCAGGACTGCGAAAGTGTCCTGGTCAGACGGCCGGTTTCATAGAGGTCGCTCCGTCTTCTATCCTATTCGTATCCTCGGAAACATCATCAAGAAAGCTCACTGTAGGAACGAAGAACAGAGAGCCCGTTACTGCACGACTGAAATCGAGAATATGGTCATAGGTTCCCGGCGGGTTGCCAATGAACATATTCTCCAGCATTTTTTCAATACGTGACGGCGAGCGGGCGAAACCGATAAAATAAGTTCCGAACTCGCCTTTTCCAATCTCGCCAAAAGGCATGTTGTCACGCACAATTTGCAGCTGCTCTCCATTCTCTTCAATGTTCGTCAGAACATTGTGCGCATAAGGTTTCTTTTGCTCATCGCGTTGCTCTATGTCGGAAAGCTTGTGCCGACCTATTATATTCTCCTGCTCCTCAACTGAGACTTTGTTCCAGCTATCAAGGTCATGAAGATACTTCTGGACGATCACGTAGCTACAGCCGGAAAATCCCGGATCCTCATTGCCGATGAGAGTCGCGGACAGGGCGGCCTGATCCACAGGGTTTTCCGTACCGTCAACAAACCCCAGAAGATCGCGATCATCGAAGAATTTGAAGCCGTGCACCTCATCGACTACCGCAACGTGCCCCGAAAGCCGTGATATGATATGGGTGGCGAGTTCAAAACACTGATCCATGCTGTCTGCGCGTATGTGAAAAAGAACATCACCCGGTGTCGATACAGCGGCATGGACACCGCGGATTTCGCGAAATGCATGCAGTTCCTTTGGCTTTGGTGATCCAAAGAGCCTATCCCACGCTTCTGACCCAAAACCGGTTACGCAGGAAAGCTGTCCGTTCAACCGCCGAAAGCCCACTCCACGCACTAGGCTTGAAAGGTCCGCGCACAATCCCCGCACCGTCCGCTCTGCTTCGGCGCCTTCATTGATCGTCACGACCAGAAAGATTGCAGCTCTCGTCAGTTTTCCGACAACAGACTGCGAAACGGGAAGTGAAGAAATACCCTCTGTGGTCATGCTCGCTCCATCTCGGCAAAATGTGAGTTTCCAGGTTTAAGCAACCGCTCATCTATGCTTACTTCGAAGTCAAACTTCCACCAAACGATATCCAACCTGCAACGGAAACTGTTCCCTCATCAGAGATGGGTTAGTTTTTTTGCCCGGCGCACAAGGTACCACACGGCAAGAATGATGACCGGGAAGCCTGCCAATGTCAGGAATGTCTTCATGCCGGAGATCGCCTCAACATGGCCGAGGCTTTCCAGAAGCGTCTTGTAGAGACCGATGGCGTAATAGCTGATGGCGACGATTGAGAACCCCTCGACTGCTTCTTGCAGCTTGGTCTGCACCTGCACGCGCTTTTCCATCGATTCCAGCAATTGCAGGTTTTGCTGTTCCAGTTCAACCTGAACCGATGTTCGCAACAAATCGCTGGCACGCGAGACGCGGGTTGCCGAGTTTTCGATGCGTTTGCTGGCTTGCGCGCAAAACCTGATAGCAGGGCGGAAACGACGCTCGATGAATACGCCGAGCCTTTGATAACCGTCGACGTGCTGTTCACGCAATTCGGCCAGCCGCGCAAACACGAGTTCTGAATAGGCCGCAGTTGCACTGAAGCGCTCACCCGTATTGACCGATACGTCGAGAATTTCGCTGGCAAGCTGTGCCAAATCCTTGAGAAGACGTTCCTGCTGGTGGGCTTCTTTGCCAAGCGCATCAACGATTGTCTGCAACCGGGTCTCGAACGCCGAACAGCGTGAGAAAGTGTCCTGCGCCAGCGGCAGGCTGATCAATGCCATAAGACGGTAATCTTCGATTTCAAGCAATCGCCGAACCATACGTCCGGTCCGGAATGCATTGAGGTTATGGTTGAGCAGGACGAAGCGCGTCGCATTGGCCTCATTGAAGCGGAACGTTGACCAGATTTCAGCATCGCAATTGCCTATGGCAGAAACCGCAACATCCATATCCGTCTCCGCACCAAGCATAAGCTTCGCATCATGCGTACCCGCGAGACCAACGACAATTTCAATGGAATTGATGCGCTGTCCCGGCATTTCATTGACGAGCTTGATCCAGATTTCTTCTCTGAGCGGGATGGCATTGTAGTCGCCGCTCCATTGAATGACATAGGTAAGCGATACAAACTCGGCGTGAATTTCCCACTTGATGCGACCGCTCGTCGTTTGCGCAATGCCACTTTTGCCGTCGCTCGTATTCGTCAAACCAAGCTTTAAAAGAGTATCGGGAGCATGTGTGGCCTCATTGCCGACGAAAAAAGCTTCGTGCCAGACCACCGCCGGAGCATCGAAATAAATCGATGGACGCGAGTGAAGCTCGTCGTTGAGAACGCCACGCCACGGATGATCTTTAGTCATCGGGGAGCGGTCCCATCCGGTTTTCAAGACTGATTGAAAAGATAGAAAGTTTTCAGCGGCAGTAGCCTATTACGGCCAGCCGATCGATCAAAGGCATTTTTTGTGCTCACTGTTCCGGGTAGCTCAGCCCATCATCGCGTTGATGAGATACGGTCCGTCATGCGCGATTGCTTCTTCAAAGGCATCGCGCAATTCTTCAAGCGTGGTGACGGTTTTCGCCATAACGCCAAAGGATTGTGCAAGGCCGGCCCAGTCGATGGCAGGCTTGTCCAGTGATAACATGGAATGCGCCGTCTCGCCCGGATTGGCGCCAACCTTGGCATATTCGCCCAGCAGGATTTCATATTTCCGATTGTTCAGAAGTACGGTTGTACAGGGCAGATTTTCACGCGCCTGCGTCCACAGTGATTGCATCGTATAGGCGGCAGAACCGTCTGCCTGAAGTGATACAATTCGCCGTTCACTCTCGCCGTTTTCGGCTGCACCAATCGCAGCACCAGTTGCCATCGGCAACCCGCCGCCAATGGCTCCGCCCACCATCGTCATCCATTGGCAAGGGGCCATGCTGGCGATGCGAGACGGAAAGCCCGCACCCTGCGTCAGGGATTCATCGGAGATGATCGCATTTTCCGGCATCAGGGAACAAACAATTTCCGCCAGGCCATCAGGCGTGATGCGGCCTTCGACCTCTGTAAACGGGCGCGCAACCACCGGCGGGCTGCACGGTTCGATTTCCAGTCTGCCGGCCAGAGCCTGCAACGCAGCAATGGCATCCTGCTCGGGACGCGAAAGGTGAAATACTTCGGCATCAGGCCGGGTGACACGGCTGGGACGTCCCGGATAGAGGAAGAAAGCAGTCGGAGGCGGGCAATTGACCAGAATGACGTGGTCGTAGGGAGCGAGCGCTTCCAGAGCGACATCGACAACATAAGGCACGCGCGGGATTGCCATCCGACCGCGCCCGACAGGGACCAGTCCGGCAAGCTGGCTTATCCGCAAATCGATACCGGCCTGCTGCAAACCCGCCAGCAGCGGCTGCGCCTCAACCCCAAGTGCCGCACTTCCAAGAACCATCACAACACGCCCGCCACTGCGGCACGCCGCAACAGCGCGATCAATCTGCAAGGGTGATGGGCTCTGCGGATTGATATCAGGCAGGATACCACCCACCTTGCCGCCCTCATTCCATGAAACATCGGCAGGCAAGATCAACGAAGCGACATGACCGTTATCAGCGCGCGCAGCCTGAATCGCTCGTGCCGCATCCACACCTATGCTTGCCGGTGAGGCGGAATAGGCAACCCAGTCAGAGCAGGTTTCAGCCAGCGAAACCACGTCGGCCGTCAGCGGGCTGTCGAAAGCGACATGCGGGACAGCATGATCACCGACAATATTGACGATGCCTGCACCCGCGCGACGTGCATTGTGCAGATTGGCAATACCGTTGGCGAGCCCAGGGCCGCAATGCAGCAATGTCGATGCCGGTTTTCCGGTGACGCGGAAATATCCGTCGGCCATGCCCGTCACAACGTTTTCCTGCAAGCCCAGCACGCAACGAATGCCCGGAATGCGGTCAAGCGCCGATACGAAATGCATCTCGCTCGTTCCCGGATTGGCAAAGCAGGTGGTCACATCCCCGGCGATCAGGGTGTGCACAAGCGCTTCGGCACCGATCAGATAAGGATCGTCGTTGGGAGGTATGTTCGACATGGCTCTACTCACTGTTGTGTCAGCGAAGACGCGACTGGATCAATAAGGATTGGTCGCTGCGACTTGCGGCAATGCCGAAAACGCATCGAACCATGCTGCAACTTTTGGAAAGTCGCCCCGCCAGCTCAATTCTGGAATACGATTGTCGATAAAAGCAAGGGGCACGAAGATCGAAATAGCGCCTATATCATGACGTCCGCTGAGATGATCGGGCCGCGTTTCGAGCCACGTCAGAGTATCGATGATTTTCGATGCCCATGCATTCCGCCATTGCTGCCATTGCAGTTCACTGGGTCGCAGGCCGATCTCGTAGCGTAATTGTAGTGCAGCGTCGCACATGGAGTCACCCAGCGCCTGATCGCGCAGGTTACGCCAGCGTTCGTCACCGCGACCGATCAGCTTGCCTTTGGCAAAATCGTTCAAATACTCGCAGATCACCGGACTGTCGAAGAGCGCTTCCCCCTCGTCGGTCACCAGCATGGGAATCTGGCCGGACGGGTTGAGCTTGCGGAACTCCGGGTCACGCAGCATCAGATTACCTTTGCCGGCAACCAGTTCGATCTTCTTCGAAATGCGCAGAAAGCCTGCCAGAATGGTGACTTTGCGTACAAAAGGCGACAAGCCTGAATGGTGTAGTTTCACGTTGGTTTCCTCAAGCCCGCAGAGGTTCTGGCAGACGGAATTTGTCATGCCCGCGTAGAAATTCACGCGTGCGCTCCTGTTTGGGTGCCATCAAAACTTCTGCTGGCGTGCCCTGTTCATGGATCAACCCCTGATGCAGGAACACGACGCGATCTGCGACGTGATAGGCAAAACCCAGCTCGTGCGTAACGATGACCATGGTTACGCGATCCCGGCTCAGCGAACGCATCACTTCCAGCACCTCACCCACCAACTCCGGATCAAGAGCTGAGGTGGCTTCGTCGAACAGCATGACCTGTGGATCCATCGCCAAAGACCGGGCAATGGCAACACGCTGCTGCTGGCCGCCCGACAGGCGCGACGGATAAACGTCTGCTTTATCAGCGATGCCTACTCGCGCCAGTTCCTCGAGCGCACGTTCACGCGCCT
This sequence comes from Brucella tritici, assembly GCF_008932285.1. Lineage (NCBI taxonomy): Bacteria > Pseudomonadati > Pseudomonadota > Alphaproteobacteria > Hyphomicrobiales > Brucellaceae > Brucella > Brucella tritici. The sequence continues at coordinate 589,042 of NZ_WBVY01000002.1, read as the reverse complement.
TTTCCTCGCTGACGCCTTTGACCTTTATAGGGGCGATAGCGATATTTTCAGCCACCGTCAGATGGGGAAACAGGTTGAACTGCTGAAACACCATGCCCACTTTCGTGCGGATAGCAGTCAGATCCTTCTCCCGATACTGAATGGCGCCGGATGCAGTCGTTCCAACCTGCGTTCCGTTGAGCCAGACGCGGCCTGCACTGGGAACTTCCAGGAGATTGAGGCAACGCAGCAGAGTACTCTTGCCCGAACCGCTGGAGCCGAGCAGAACGACGGTCTCACCTTCATTAACGGTGAGGTCGATGGATTTGAGAACCTGCAGAGGACCAAAGCTTTTGCTAAGTCCTTCGACGCGGAGAACTTCCGTCATGGGACTGTTACCTCGCTGTATGAAGTCTGTCCTCAAGGCTTTTTGCAAGGACACTGAAGGGGACGATGACGATGATGAAAATGAGCGCCACGATCGTGAAGGTTTCGATGGGGCGATATTCGGTATCGGCGACCAGCTTGGCGTAATAGAGCAGATCGCCATATGCGACAGCAGATGCCACGGTAGTAAGCTTGGCAATCTCGATTGCGCGGTTGGTGAAGGCTGGCACCATGCGGCGGAATGCCTGCGGGATCACGATATAGATCAACTGCTGCATGCGCCGCATGCCGAGGGCACGTGCGGCCTCGTATTGACCGACATGAATGGACTGCAAACCACTGCGGTAAATGTCGGCGCAATAGGCGATGTTGTAGATCGCAAATGATGCAATCGCCACGAAGAACGGGTTGTTCTGCACGCCAAGCAGAATAGGCGCAAATGCCTGGAAGAAGAATAGCTGGATCAGGATCGGTGTATTGCGGATTATCCCGACATAGATGGTCGCAGGATAGCGCAACCAACGGGACCTGGTTGTCTTTGCCAGTCCAACCAGCAAGCCACCTGTCAGCCCTGCGGCCATCGTGGTCATCGTTAGCAACAAGGTGTTGAGCAGACCGCGCCAGAACAGTTCGTGATAGTTCAGCAGTATCTGGATATCGAAATATTCGCTCATCAAACCGCTCCCGATCAGCGATCCGAAACGGCTAAACGCCGTTCGACATAATAGGTGAGAGATGAAGCAGCCGAGAAAAGGACAAAATAGATGGCTGCAACAACGGCGAAGGTTTCCAGAGGCCGATAGGTTTCAGCTGCAATGCGCGTCGCCTGAAAGGTGAGATCCTGAAAGGTAATTGCAGCTGCAAGCGATGTGGCTTTGACGAGATCGATCGTGGTGAGAAGAAACACGGGCAACATGCGGCGTACGGCCTGCGGCAGGATGATCCAGCGCATGGCTTGTCCCCGCGTCATGCCAAGGCTTCCGGCAGCCTCATACTGGCCGGGCGGTATCGAAATGATGCCGCCTCGAAACAGTTCCGCAAAATAGCCCGAGTTCTGAATTCCAAGCGCCAGCGTTGCGGCGACGAACGGCGATATTGGATGACCGATGATGGCTGGCAGCGCGAAATAGGTCCAGAAGATCATGACCATCAGCGCCGATGAGCGCAGGATGTAGACAGCGGCTGTGCCTGTGCGTGCAACCACCCCATTTTTGGACAGACGCATGAGCGCAAGTACGAGGCCAAAAGGGATAGCAATCGCCAGAGCGCTTGCGGACAGTTGCAAGGTACCGAGTACGCCTTCGATCAACAGACCCTTTTGACGCAGGACGGGTTCAAAGTTCCATTCATACATAAAGGTACTCGGATGCTTGACTATATTATTTCCAACCGCGTGCGGTATCTGCTGAGGGACTACTGAATGAAGTTGACCGTCACGTCTTCAGGCTTTACGCCGCTTGCAGCGATTTCAGTCTGATAGATTTTTTTGGTTTCACCGGAGTCCGTCATGTAGGCGAAGGTGGTTTCGAGAAAATCGCGCCAGCGCTGATCTTGCTGTGGCGGAATGGCCGCCAGAATAGGCAGATAGATTGCCGGGCCATCCAGAAGCTTCACCTGTCCCTTACGCATTTTTGCACGCGCCGCATCGGCATTGGACGGCGTCGCTATCGTCCCGTCGATCTGACCGGTCTGAAAAGCAGCCATGACTTCAGAGGTCGAAGGGAAACGCTGCACGTTCGCATTCGGTGCATGTTCCTGCAGCATGGAATCAAAATTGGTACCATTCACGATCCCAAGTTTCACTTCAGGCTTGTTCAGATCAGCCCAGCTATTGGCAGGCAGATCGTCGCGCCCGAAGAATACGACGCCGTATTTATAAACCGGCGTATGAATGAACTCGACTGCAGCGGCACGCTTCGGGGTGCCATCAAGCCCAAAGAAAAGATCAACCTGTCCGGTCTGGATCGCGGCGATTGCACCGGACCACGACAATTCGACGATCTCTACTTTTGCGCCGAGTGAATCGGCAATGCGCTGGCCTATGATCACAGCCACGCCGCGCCAGATATCGCTGCCCTGTTTGACGCCGACATCTCCCTTCCCGAGTGCATCCTTGTAGGAGAACGGTGCATATGGAGCTACGCCTAGGCGCACGGTTTTGGTTTCATTGATACGCTGCCAGACATATTCCTGCGCTTTGGTCGGCATTGCCGAAGCCGCAATCATCAAAAGCCCGGCCAGCACGGGCACCCATAAGCGCGCAAACAGATGCTTCATCTGTTCCTCCTCCTCATTTTTTGCGCGAAATTGCGTCTCGCGCATACCTTTCTTTTGTTGCGTATATCACATCATGATGCATATATTGCATCATGATGGTTATTTGTGTCAAGCAACCCGGCTACTGTCCCACCGCTTTTCCATCTGCTCATTTGATGTTGATTGCCCGATCTGAACCAACGTGACTGCCCGGCCTCACCTGCGTGAACGGAGCAGCCAAAACCTCATCGTCCCGGTCGCGCTTCCATACGTGTCTTGAAATTCAGAAGCGCTTTCTTGACCCTGTCTTCGTCTTCCTGCGTTTCTGGCGAAGACAACATCGCGATCCCGACCGCTATTTCCAGTCGTGGGTCCCCTGTCAGGCACACCGCATAAGAGACAACGCCATGTTCCAATTCGTTGCGGGACATGGCAAACCCCTCGTGGCGAATCTTTTCGACTTTCGGCAAAAACTTGTCCTTGTTGGGACTGTCTTTCAGCAACTCAGTCAATTCCGGTTGCGACTTGCGCGCGAGCAACACCTTGCCGAGCGAGCTGATGTCCGCCGGAATACGCGCACCTATGTCAAATGAGAGGTTCACGGCATTGTCCCGATGACGATGGCTATCGGCAATAACAAGTTCTGCTCCGTCGAGAAGCCCGATACAAGCTGTCCGCTTTGCATCCTCAACCAGTTCCGGCAGGCAGGAGTGAACCCAATCGAAATAATTGAAACTCTGCTGTGCGAATGCGCCAAGTTGAATTGCCAGCACCCCAAGCTGATATTTGGCACTGCGGCTGTCCTGTAAAAGAAGCCCCTCCTTGCGCAGAGACGCCAGCAAACGCGATGCTGTGCTTCGGTTCAGCCCCAGATGCCGAGCCACTTCGGAAACGGAAACCTCGCCGTCAGACCGCATGAGCAGTTTCAGGACTTCAACGACATTTTCCGCAACCTTCACGATCGAATTCCTTCTCTTACTGCAACGTGTTTCGCTATATACAACACGTCGCGCGAAAATGGCTAGCTCTTCGGCTGTGGTCGGTCTGCCCATGCGTAGTAGCGCGCAGCAATCGGAGTGGTATAACGCTTCATGATACGCGCTTGCAAAGGCACTTCCGGAAAGTCCCGTGCATAGGCTGTTGCCTGATCGTCGCTCTGCAAAATTCGTTCCGCAGCCTTACGGCCCAGATAAGGCGCGAATAAAAGCCCTCCGAAGCAATAGCCGAGGGCGTAATGCAATCCTTCATGCGTTCCAAGATGTGGATAGAAATCCCATGTGGCGGCGCATCTCCCGGTCCAGGCATGGGTCAGCTTGACGTCCCGCAGAAGCGGCATAAACGTCCTCATGTCGCGATGGATCTCCCGGGCAAGGCGCTTCAATCCGAAAATTGGACGCCTGCCGGTTTTGGCGCCATAGAGCAACCGTTTGCCATCGGCTGAAAGCTGCATGTAGCGCGTGGCGCGCGTATTATCGATATAGGTGCGATTATGCGGCAGGATTTCCCGCGCCAGCCCCTGTGGCAGCTCTTCCGTTGCCACCATATAGGCATTGATTGGCAGCAGCCGCCGGTTAAGCCACGGCACCAGATCGTCCGAATAGCCGTTGGTAGCAATCAGCACATCGCGCGCAACGATCGATTGCCGACCAACATGAACAGTCCAGTCACTACCTTTACGCTCCAGGCCGCCGACACGTGCATGGCCAATAATCCGAGCGCCCGCGCGCTGCGCGCGTTCCAGCATTGCACGGGTATATTTAGCCGGATTAAGCGCCGCATTCTCGCGCACGACAACCCCGCCAAAATAGCATTCGGAAGCCATCTCACCGGCTGCACTGCCCGGCACCAGTTGGTAGTCTTCGCCCAGCAGCTTTCCGCGAGCCTCATATTCCCTCGCCAATCCGTCATAATGCTTCTGGCTCAGCGCGCCAATGAAGCGCCCGGACATACGAAAATCACAGTCAAGCTGCTCATCCTTGATACGTGAAACGCTTTCCTGAAAGATTGCGTTCTGTTCCTGAAAGAAAGCAACAGCCTTCTCCTCGCCGACCGCCTTGGAAAGCAACAATAAAGATTGCCGACCGGCCTTGCCCAGCATTCCCCCATTGCGTGAACTGGCAGCCATGCCTGGCTCTGCAGCATCCAGCACGACCACGTCACGACCTGCCGAAGCCAACCGGTGCGCCGCCGACAGGCCGGTCAGACCAGCGCCAACGATGGCAACATCAACCCGGCGCGGGAGTTCTTGCGCCGCAACAGTGACCATTCCGTCGCTCCAGAAGGGAGTTTCGCGGAAGTCCCGGGAAAGGATATCATTCGACATGTTCAATCTTTCGAAATCACGAAGCGGGACGCATTGAAGCGTGGTCGCGCCAGCCGTAATAGCGGATCACCCGCCTGGTCACTGCGGCATCGAAAGCACGGGCGGGCATGAGTACGCTTGGGAAACTGCGCGTCTGAAAATCAGTATCGGGCGCTGCCCCGAGAACCTGCCTGGCAAGAATTTCACCAAGATAAGGCGCCATCGCCAGGCCGGAAAAATTAAAACCGAGCGCATAGTGCATACCCTCATGCTGGCCAACATGCGGGAAGTGATCCCATGTGACGCCGCAACGTCCACCCCAGGCATTCGCCAAGCGATAGCCTCGCAATTGTGGGAACGTCGTCGTCAGATCGTCATAGATCAGACGAGCGGTTTCGCGAATGGGCTGGTTCTTTGGCTCGCCGGTACGTGCGCCGAACACAATGCGCATACCGTCAGACGACAGGCGCATCGACATCGGACGACGCGTGGAGTCTATATAGGTGCGGTTGCGCGGAAACACACTTTGCACAACATCGGCAGGAAGAGGTTCCGTCGCAACGATATAGCTCTCAATCTGAATGAGACGGCGGGCAATCCATGGGATCAGGCTTGCGGTATAGCCATTGGAACATAGAAGCACATCACGCGCCCGAACCATGCCATTCGACGTCTTTACCAGAAAGCCGTCTTTTTCTCTCCGGATCGACTGTACGACGGTTTTACCAATGATCGAAGCCCCGGCAGCCTTGGCGCGTGCAATGAACGCGCGTGTATATTGGCCTGGATGCACCGCACCGTTGTCGTGAACATAAACACCACCGACGAAGCTTTTTGAACCGACTTCGCTCTGGACACCCTCATCCAGTATGCTGATCTTTTCACCAAGATACTCGGCCCGCGCCTCATATTCAGCGCGAAGCCCATTAAATTGCTGTTGCGTGTGGGCAACGACAACGCGTCCGTTCTGCTGATAATTGCAGCTGATCTTTTCAGCTTCGATGCGCTCGATAGATGACAGGAACACGCGGTGCAGATCACGGAAATAGCGGATTGCCACGTCCTGCCCCGCGCTTTTCGACAAGCCTAAAAAGGAATGTTTGGTGTTACGACCAAGCATGCCTGCATTGCGCGAACTGGCTCCTTCACCGGGCTCCCCGGAATCCAGAATGACGACTCGACGCCCGCTGCGCGACAAATCATGCCCGGCAGTCAGTCCGGTCAAGCCTGCGCCAACGATCAGGGCATCAATCCGAGCAGGCAGCGGTTCAGCGGAAGAGCCCATCTGCGGCAGCGAAGTCAGCCAATAGGACCGGTCCACGAAATCTGGAGTGAAAATAGAGCTTTTCACGATGAGCCCTCCCGTTGATGCCTGAGCGTTTCTTATTTCCGGTTCATCATCTGCACCAGTCGTGGTGCCCAATAGGTAATGACCATATCGGCACCAGCGCGACGCAGGCAGGTGAACAATTCCATCGCGCATTCCATCTCATCCATCTGCGCACCGTTGGCACCAAAATGGATCATGGCGTAGTCGCCACTGATAGAATAGGCAGAAACCGGCAGTTCATAACGGTCTGCCGCCATACGCACCAGATCCATATATGGAATGGCGGGCTTTATGTTGATCATTTCCGCACCCTGAGCCACGTCGGCTTCCATGATGCGCAGCGCGTCCTTGGCGTTATGCGGCTCAAGGTAAAACACCTTTTTGTCAAAGCCGTAACTGGCGCCCGTTGCCGTCGTTCCCGTACCGGCCTTGAAGAAAGCCGAATTGTACTTGATCGATGACATCAGCAGCATATCGTCCAGATTCTCAGCGTCGAGCGCTTCGCGCGCCGCGCCGACGCGGCCATCCACCATCGTCGAGCAGCACAGGATATCCACGCCGGCCTTGCCCCAGGCAACTGCGGTCCTGGCAACTGAATCGAGCGTTTCCTTGTCGAGAATGCGATTGTCGGAATCCAGCACGCCGCCGATCATGTGATCGGTAAAGTAACCCATATAGCTGTCGCCGATGATGACCAGCCTGTCGCCCACCGCATCCTTCATCCGCTTGGCGGCCTGAACGATGACGCCATTTGCCGAAAAGGCATCGCTGCCCTTGCCGTCGCGGTGCTTCGGAATGCCGATGAGGTAAACAGCCGGTACTCCGCACGCCACCAGTTCTCGCGCCTTGTCTGCCACGGCTTCGAGCGGATACCGATAGGTTCCTGGCATCTGGGTCGATTCAACCGGCTCGGAGATATTCGCATCGACAGCCATAGGAAATGCAAGATTGCCAGCGTCGGAGATCATTTCGCGAGAGAGAACGCGGCGCGTCTCGGTCAACTTGAAACGGCGATTGCGTGGAAGCGCTGTGCTAGTCATGGAACTCCTCATTTGAATTGTGCTCAACCCGGCGCAATTCGTAAATATCGCTACCCTCAGTGCATCGTGTTGCGTATTTTGCAACACGATGCACTTTATGCATCTGACTGATTATGCATGTCAATGGAAAACTTTTGAGATTGGAAGAACTTTGAACGCAGACACCGCCCAATCAGCCCTTGTCACGGTCACTGGAACTGATTGCACGACAGCGAACTGCGAACGGGACTGGAGAAGCGGCTTCAAAGCGTTTATCTGAAACCGCCTTGATGACCGCTCGTTCGTCGAGCCGATCTTCCCTTTTAAGTTCTTTTTGCGTTCGCCAACGCCGAAGCGTTGACTTTTGTCAGCATCAGTGACTAATGTCAGTGCAACCAACGAAAGAACCCCAATGCCTGTCCGACCGAATGACCAGATCATCCACAAGGCCGCCTGGCTCTATTACACGCATGGACTGCGCCAGGACGAAGTAGCCCAGCGGCTCGAAATCTCTCGCGCCTCGATTGCGATGTATCTGCGCAAGGCCCGCGAAATGGGGATCGTCACGATCTCAACCTCCTCGGAACTGTTTTCAGACGATGTGCTGGCGCGCGAACTGGAAGACGCGACAGGCCTGAACACTGTCTGGCTGGTGCCGGAAGATCGTCAGGCAATGGACCCGGCTGCTGAAATGCCGGTCGTCGCAGCATCTGTTTTCCTTGAGCTCCTCAACAAGGGGGATCGGGTCGGCGTAGCCTGGGGCCGCACCGTCTATCATATTGCCGACGTTATGCCCTTTGCAGATTTGAGCGGCGTTACCGTTGTTCAGTTGTGCGGCAATCTCGGCGCACCCTATTCCTACCGGCCGGACCAGTGCACCACGGAAATCGCCCGCCGTCTCAGTGCGGAAGGCATCAACTTCTATGCGCCGCTCGTACTTTCGTCCGAGCGCCTCGCCGACGAACTGCGCGGCGAGCCGGTTATCAAGGAACAGCTCGCGACGATCTCGGACTGTAATCTGGCGCTCTATTCTGTCGGCGGTATCGAGGATGACAGCCATCTCGTCAAATGCGGCGCGCTTTCAGCCGCGGACATGCACGCCATGGGCGAAAAGGGTGCTGCCGGGGTCATTGCCGGTCAGTTGATTGACCGCGATGGCCAATGGCTGGATTGCACTCACAACAGGCGCTGCATTTCTGCCGATCTCGATTCCATACGCGCCATCAAGAAGCGCATGCTTGTCGTGCAGGAAGACAACAAGTTCGAGCCGCTGGTGGCGGCATTGAAGGGCGGCTTTGCTTCCCATCTCGTCATTACGACCTCCATGGCGCGTCGGCTTTTGGACCGCTGGAACAAGGATGGGCTCGACAAAGGCGGTTCAAGCAAGGCTTGAGCCTGGAAAGTTTAGGTCCGCCGATGCCGGACGGGCCGGTTTATCGGGAGGCTGAATACCATGGAAAATCTCTGGCGCGACGACGAAGCGGAACAGGTCGTCGCCGAATACGCCGCGAAAGGCATCAACCGTGATCTGGCGCTGCGTACCTATACGACGCGGCTTCTGGGCGGCGAGCCGCGACTGGTGCTGCATGGCGGCGGCAACACGTCGGTAAAAACCGAGGTGACAGACCTCGTCGGTGACACTCATGCAGTGCTCTGCGTCAAAGGCAGCGGCTGGGACATGGGTACTATCGAACCAGCAGGCCTGCCCGCTGTGAAAATCGACGCTCTCCTCAAGAGCCGCAAACTCGACAAGCTTTCGGACGAGGACATGGTGACGCTGCTGCGCGCCAATCTCATAGAGCCAGCAGCTCCGAACCCTTCGGTGGAAGCACTGCTGCATGCCTTCCTCCCACACAAATTCATCGACCACACGCATTCGACGGCTATTCTCGCCATTGCAGATCAGGCCGAGAGCCAGAAGATGAGCACGGAACTCTTCGGCAAGAAAATGGGCTTTGTGCCCTATATAATGCCCGGCTTCGCGCTCGCCAAGGCGGCCGCCGAAGTGTTCGAACAGGACCCGACGGTTGAGGGCCTGATCCTCGACAAGCACGGCATCTTCACCTTTGGCGACACTGCGAAGAAAGCCTATGACCGGATGATCCACTATGTCACGGTCGCGGAGGATCACGTCAAGAACCACGGTCGCAATCCGTTCACGCCCGCCACCCTCCCTGCTTCGCTGGCAAGGCCCGGCGATATCGCCTCCATGCTGCGCGGCGCAGTTGCCGTCGACAAGGGAGAAGGTCGCTACGACCGGATGGTCAGCGTTTTCCGCACAACTCCGGCTATTCTCGATTTCGTCAATGCCCGCGAGGTCGCGGACATGGCGGCGCGCGGTGTCTCCACACCCGATCTTTCAATCCGCATCAAGACCGGCCCTATGGTGTTGCCCGCACCGGCCACGGATGATCTCGCCGGCTACCGTGCCGTCATCGACCAGCACGTCGCAACCTTCGTCGCCAATTACACCGAATATTTCCGTAGCAACGATGCACGCGACGATGTCAAGCGCACCATGCTCGATCCCATGCCGCGCCTGACGCTGGTGCCCGGCCTTGGCATGTTTGGCCACGGTCGCACCTTCAAGGATGCGACCATCGCCGTCGATGTCGGCGAGATGTGGATCGAAGCAGCACGCGATGCAGAATCCGTTGGTCGCTTTGAGCCGGTCAGCCGTCCCGATCTCTTCGATCTCGAATATTGGTCGCTCGAACAGGCAAAGCTCGCGGGCGCCAAGCCGAAACCGTTCACTGGGCAGGTCGCTGTCGTCACTGGCGGTGCGGGAGCCATCGGTGCTGCCGTCGTCAAGGCCTTTGCAGCCGAGGGCGCTCATGTCGTTGCGCTCGATCTCGATGGCGAGAAGGCTTCGGCGGTTGCGAAGGCTGCCGGAAACAGTTCCATCGGCATTGCCTGCGACATCACCGATCCCGCATCTGTGCGAGCCGCCTTTGATAAGGCAGTCGCAACATTTGGCGGCGTCGATATTGTGGTGTCAAATGCCGGCGCGGCCTGGGAAAGCCCTATCGCCACGATGGACGACACGCTGCTGCGCAAGAGTTTCGAGCTCAATTTCTTCGCTCATCAGACTGTCGCACAAAATGCTGTGCGCATCATGAAGGCACAGAAAACCGGCGGCGTACTGCTGTTCAATGCCTCCAAGCAGGCGGTCAATCCGGGCGCAAAATTCGGTGCCTACGGCCTGCCAAAAGCGGCAACGCTCTTCCTGTCGCGCCAATACGCGCTGGAACACGGTGCCGACAACATCCGCGTCAATGCGGTCAATGCGGATCGTATCCGTTCCGGCCTGCTGAACGATGAGATGATTGCCAATCGGGCTGCGGCTCGCGGCCTCTCCGTCAAGGACTATATGGGCGGCAATCTGCTTGGCCTTGAAGTGACGGCTGAAGACGTTGCCCGCGCCTTTGTCCATCACGCACTAGCCGAACGCACGACTGCCGACGTGACTACAGTCGATGGCGGCAATATCGCAGCAGCCATGCGTTGATTTTTCGGGCTGGTGCAGACAACTTCCTCAGCCTTCCAGACATACAGAAAGGGGCGGTCCGATGGACCGCCCCTTCTTCATTCCGTTATGCCTAGAGTAGTTGTTTCGCCGCATTATCTTAAGCAAAGCCGCTTCGCACCTTTGCTGGAAATGCTCTAAATCAGGGCTTCGGCATCCATGCAGGCATGGCAACATCGGCATGGGCGAACTGCGGCAGTTTCGTGCCGAGCTCTTCCATATTCTTGATGTCCTGATCGTTGAGATCTTTCTGCGTAATCAGCGTCGGCGGCACGATGACCTGCTTGCCCGGATTTTCACCGGCCAGCAGCATGGCGAGCGAGCGCACAGACACCTGACCGACCACAGCCGGGTTGGTCGCTGCCGTCGCAACCCATGCAGAGCCGGATTCACGCATGGCGGCGATGTCCGAGGTCGAGATATCCGCCGAGTAAATTTTCACGTCGGAAGACATGCCAGCTTCGTCGACCGCAATCTTCACGCCCTTGGCGAATTCGTCATAGGGTGCAAACATCACCGTGATGTCAGGGTTGGCGGAGATCACCGAGCGTGCCTGATTGGCAACCGAATTGGCGATGGGATTATCCATCGTGCCGAATTGGGCAGCTTCCTTGATGCCCGAATATTTCGCTTTGAACTCTTTCCATTTCTCGTCACGACGGTCGAGCGGCGCGATGCCTGCGACATAGACATAGCCAGCCTTGAAGCTCTCGCCATTGTCCTTGATCGCCTGCTCAAGTGCCAAACGAGCGAGGTCATGATCGGACTGCTCGACTTGCGGGATCTTCTCGTTCTCGACATTCACATCGAAAGCGACCACCTTGATGCCCGCGTCGACCGCACGCTTGGCGGCTTCCTTCATGGATTCAGTCAGGCCGTGCTGGATGATGATGCCCTGCACACCAAGCGCAATGGCCTGATCGACCATATCGGCCTGCAGAGCTGCATCCTGACGGCTGTCGAACACCTGAAGCTGGACGCCCAGCGCCTTGGCCTGTGCTTCAACGCCCGCGAGGTAGGACTGGAAGAAGTCGCCGGTCGACAGATAGCGCACGAGTGCGATCTTCACCTCACCCGGCTTGTCGAAAGGTTTCGGCATATCCGCCGCATGGGACGGCGTGGCAAATGTTGCTGCAGCCATCAGCCCGAGCGTCAGCTTGCCCAGGGTTCTACGCGTGAAATCCATGTCAGTCTCCTCCACTGATCAATATTGTTAGCCCGCTGAAGGTTCCCACCTCAGCGTTTGCCTCTTTTTGAGAGCGCAAAGGTGAAAATCAGGGCGATGACGAGCACCGCGCCCTTGACGAAATCCTGGGTGTAGTAAGGCGCGTTCATCATCGTCAGGCCCTGCAAAAGGATGCCGACGAAGAGAGCGCCGACGGCAGTCCCGAACGCATTCGGCTTGGCAGCGCCAAGCACTGCGAAACCAATGAGGGCTGCGGCAACGGCATCGAGAAGCAGATTATTGCCCGAGGCGATATCGCCGCGCCCGAGGCGGGCGGCGAGCAAAATGCCGCCGATCGAGGCGAAGACGCCGGAGATGACATAGGCCGAGATCTTGTAGGCATTGACCGGCGCGCCGGCGAGGCTTGCCGCGCGCTCGTTGGAGCCGACAGCGTACATCATCCGACCGAAGCGGGTATATTCAAGGAAGAACCAGATGACGATGGCCAGCACGATCAACACGACCACCGAAACTGGCACCAGATTAGGCAGGATGAAATCGAAACGATGACGTCCAAGCGCGAGGAAGGCCGGGCTGAAAGCGCCCGTTGCCGTCGAGCCATCCGGCAACGTCATGCCCGTTGCAATCGAGCGTCCTTCGGTCGGGATACGCTGCAGGCCGAGCAGCAGGAACATCATTCCAAGCGTCGCCAGAAGATCGGGAACGCGCATATAGACGATGATGATCCCGTTCACCAAACCGACGAGCACGCCCACGGCTAGGCAGACGAGTGTCGCTGTCAGGGCGTCACCACCCATGACCACCATCACATAGGACGAAGCCATCATGGCGGTAGTCGCAACCGAGCCAATGGAAAGATCGAAACCGCCGACAACGAGTGTCGCGGTGACACCAAGTGCAAGAATACCGGTGATCGACACGGATTGCAGGATAAAGACCGCGCTCTGGGGCGAAGCGAAACCACCGGTCACAGCCGAGAAATAGAGCACCATGCCAGCAAGCAGCACGAGGAAGCCATATTTGATCGCGGTTTCCCGGATATTCAGGCCCGCAGGCGGAACTGCGCCGGTGGCGGCGGATTTGCTCTGTTCACTTATCATCATGCACTGACCTGTTGATGGGATTGTCCGGCAATCTCGGAGAGCAGCCGCTCGACATCGACGTCGACATTGCGGTGCTCGCCCACGATAGTGTGTTCCGACATCACGAGAATGCGGTCGGCGACTTCGAAGGCTTCATCGAGCTCCGTCAGGAAAAGAATTGTGGTGCGCCCTGCCGCAGAAGCGCGCAGCTTCTCACCTATATCGCGACGGGCGGCGATATCGACGCCCTGGAAGGGCTCATCGAGGATGAGCAGTCGCGATGGCTCGGAAAGCCAGCGACCGACCATAACCTTCTGCTGGTTGCCGCCCGACAGCGTCTGCATCTCGTCACGCTCATTGCGGCAGACGACACCGAGCGACGAAATCTGCTGGCGCGCCGTTGCCTTCTCTGCCCGTCGGCTTGAAATGCCGAAAGTCGAAAGCCGGCGTAAGAATGGCAAGCTGATATTCTCGTAGATATTGAAGTCCGGCACGATGCCGCTGATCGCACGGTCCTTGGCGACAAGGAAAACGCCTCTGGCAATCGCCTGACCCGTTGTCTTCGGTGCATAGTTCACGCCATCCAGCGTCATTTCGCCTGCTTCCGGGGCCCGCGCACCAAACAGCGTTTCAGCAAGTGCCGTCTTGCCGACGCCAACAAGACCCGTGACTGCGACGATCTCGCCATCGCCGAGATCGAAATCGAAGGGTCGCGCCTGTTCGGAAAGCTTAAGGCCCCGCACGCTGAAGACCGGGCGACTTGCGTCGCGCACGGCAACGGCTCCAGCCGATACCTTGCGCCCCAACATGGCATTGACCGCGCCCTCGTAATCGAGTTCCGGCCCCTCGAAACGGCCCGTGATGCGACCGTCGCGCAGCGACACGATGCTGTCGGCAAGGCGACGAATATCCGACATGCGATGCGAGATATAGAGAATGGCGACACCCCGCGCCTTCAACCGATCAACGAGGTCGAACAGACGATCCGCCTCGGCACTGGAAAGCGACGACGTCGGTTCGTCGAGGATCAGCACTTTCGGTTCATGCGCCATGGCGCGCGCAATCGCCACCATCTGGCGATCCGCAAGTGTCAGGTCAGTGATATTGGCCGAAAGGTCGATGGCAAGGCCCATGCGCGAGGCGACCGCCGCCGCTTCACGACGCACCCGGCGCGGATTAAAAAACAGCCGCGCTCCACGCCCGTTCAACCGGTCGAGCGTGAGATTGGTCGCCACATCCAGATCGGCAACGACACCATCATTGATATTCTGGTGCACAGTGACGACGCCAGCCCGGATCGCCTCGGCAGGCGTTGCCGGATCAAAGGCAGCATTCGCTAGCGTGATGGTGCCGCCACCACGCGTGTAGACGCCCGAGAGGATGCGCACGAGCGTCGATTTTCCGGCACCGTTGGCACCCATCAAAACCGTCACTGCGCCTGCTTTGAGGTCAAGGTCCACCCCCTGTAGCACCGTCACCGGCCCAAAGGATTTGCGCACGCCCTCAATGCGAAACACTGGCTGTTCGCTCATAAATTCCTCCCACTGACGCCACGTTAAGATAGGCTGCCATCAAATGTCAAGGCCATTGACATTTGACAGAATAATGCCTTAGCTGTGGGAAAGACGGCATGGCGGCGCGTGGTGGAGGCGACCCATGCCCAGGAGGAGAGCATTATGGACAGCCACGTCTTCGAGGCGCTGAGTACAGAGACATTGCCGGTTCGGCTTGGCAGCAACACCGCCCTAAAAGAGAGGGTCGGAAGCGATTCGTCGCGCTGGACCATCAGGGAAGTCGGTGACGGCAATCTCAATCTCGTTTTCATCGTCACAGGCGAAGCGGGCGCTGTGATCGTCAAGCAGGCGCTGCCTTATGTGCGCCTCGTCGGCGAAAGCTGGCCGCTTCCGCTCAAGCGCTCCTTCTTCGAGTATCATGCTCTGAAGCGCCAAGGTGCACGCGATCCGGGCATGGTGCCGGAAGTCCTGTTCTTTGACGAAGCGCAGGCAATCATCGTCATGGAATTCCTGACGCCGCACGTCATTCTGCGCCGCGCTCTGATTGACGGTCGCGAACTTCCCAAGATCGGTCGTGACCTCGGCCTCTTCGTTGCTCGTACCCTCTTCCGGGGTTCCGACCTTTCCATGGTGACACGAGAAAAGAAGGCGGATGTCGCCCTGTTTTCCGACAATGTCGAACTCTGCGACATTACGGAAAACCTTGTCTTTTCCGATCCCTATTTCGAGGCAAAGCTCAATCATCACACCACACCGCAGCTCGATCCAATCGTGGTAGAACTGCGCGCAGACCGTGAACTCAAGGTTGAAGCGCAGCGGCTGAAACACCTCTTCTCTGCCAAGGCTGAAACACTCTGCCATGGCGACCTGCACACCGGTTCGGTCATGGTGACCGACGACGAAACCCGCGTCATCGATCCAGAATTTGCCTTTTACGGTCCGATCAGCTTCGACGTCGGTATGCTGATCGCCAATTTCTGGATGAGCTATTTTTCGCAGGCCGGTCACGAGACGACACCCGGCGCTCGCAACAGCATGCGTGCCTATCTTCTCGATACGATCGACACGCTGTGGGAAACGTTCCGCACCGAATTTGCCGCTCTGTGGCGCACGGAGCGCAAAGGCATCCTCTATCAGGCAAGTCTCTTCGAAGATCGCCAGGACCCGCTTGCCGCCGAACAGTCACTCAACATCGTCATCAATGAGATTTGGCACGAAATGCTGGGCTTTGCCGGCATCGAAACCCATCGCCGCATCCTGGGCCTTGCCCATAATGCTGATTTCGAAAACATCGTCGACCCCGACCGCCGTGCTTCTTGCGAGAGCAAGGCGCTGAAGTTCGGGCGTCACCTCGCCGTCAATCGGCAGCGCATCCATAGCCTTCGGGATATCCGCGAGACAGTGGAGCGGCTTGAAAAGGAGATTCTCGCGTGAAAGTCGGAGAACGCCACTACCATACGATCTGGCTGAACGAAGACGGTCGCTCTGTTGACATCATCGACCAGCGCTGGTTGCCGCATGAATTCCGTGTCGTAACGCTGAAAACCGTCACCGATGTTGCCGATGCAATCCACGATATGTGGGTACGCGGCGCGCCGCTGATCGGTGTCACGGCTGCCTATGGCATCGCTATCGCCATGGCAAAGAACCCATCCGATGCACATCTCGATGCTGTATGGGAAGAGCTGAACGAGACGCGCCCAACCGCCATCAACCTGCGCTGGGCGCTGAATGCGATGCGCGAATATCTGCGCCCCTTACCGGAAACCGAACGTGCGGATGCTGCTTACCAGCGCGCGGCCGAGATCGCCGAAGAAGATGTCGAGCTCAACCGCGCAATCGGCGCGAACGGCCTTGATGTAATACGCAAGATCGCTTCGAAGAAGAAGCCGGGCGAGCCCGTGCGCATCCTTACCCATTGTAATGCTGGCTGGCTTGCTACCGTCGATTATGGCACCGCGACTGCGCCGATCTATATGGCAGTCGAGGAAGGAATCCCGGTCCACGTCTACGTCGATGAGACTCGCCCACGTAACCAGGGCGCCTATCTGACGGCCTGGGAAATGAACGGTCATGGCGTGCCGCACACGCTGATCGTCGACAATGCCGGCGGCCACCTGATGCAGCATGGCGATATAGACATGGTGATCGTCGGCACTGATCGCACTACGGCGAACGGCGACGTCTGCAACAAGATTGGCACCTATCTCAAGGCGCTCGCGGCGCGTGACAACGACGTGCCGTTCTATGTTGCGCTCCCTTCACCAACCATCGACTGGACAGTGCATGACGGCGTCAAAGAAATCCCCATCGAAGAACGCGCCGCTGAAGAAGTGAGCTTTGTCCAGGGCCGCGCGGCCGATGGCTCCATTGCGAGCGTCCGCATCTCGCCGGAAGGCAGCCCTGCCGCCAATCCCGCTTTCGATGTCACGCCCGCGCGCCTCATCACCGGCCTCATCACAGAGCGCGGTATCGCAACGCCGTCACCTGAAGGCCTGAAGGCGCTCTTCCCGGAAAGGAGCTGAGACGATGGTTCTGACCAACGAAAAATCCACCGAGGATATCGCACTCGGTATCCGTCGACGGGTCTTCTTCCATACGATGAAGAATAATGGCGGCTATCTGAGCCAAGCCTGTTCCGCCGCCGAAAGCCTTGCGCTGCTTTATAATGAGTTGCTGACGCTTGGTGAACCGACGCTGCCGACAGTGCCGTTGCCTTTCGGGGGCGTACCCTCTGCCCATAATCCGGATGCTTTCACCGGTGCCGGATATCATGGCCCCGTCTGGCCAAGTTTCGACCGCTTTTTCATCTCGCCTGCCCATTATGCGCTCGTCATCTATTCCGCGCTGATTGAGATGGAACGGATGGACGAACATGCCCTCGATCATTTCAACAAGGATGGCGGCTCCGTCGAAATGATCGGTGCCGAACATAGCCCCGGCATGGAAGTGACCACAGGATCGCTGGCGCAGGGGCTATCCATGGCGTCAGGCGTTGCCTGGGCGCGACTGCGGAAAAAGGAGCCCGGTAAAGTATGGGTCTATATGTCTGACGGCGAATTCCAGGAAGGCCAAACCTGGGAATGTCTCGCAGCAATGAGCTATCACAAGATCGACAACGTCCGCGTCATCGTCGACGTGAACCGCCAGCAATGCGACGGGGCCATGTCCTCCGTGCTGGATCTCGGCGACCTTGCGTCCCGTGTCGCGTCCTTTGGCGCCACCTGCCGTTCGGTGGATGGCCATGATCTGGGGGCGCTACGTGCAGCCGCTGAAAGCGCAGAGTCTGGCAAGCCACTCATCATCCTCGCCAATACCTCGCCTTACCAAGGCATGGATTTCCTGAAGAAGCGTTTCCCGCGCCTGCACTATGTCCGTTTCAAAAGCGCGGAAGAGAGGCTGGAAATGCAGACGGCACTTGCTGCCGAACTCGGCATCGATCTCACTGCGATGGAAGGGGCCTGACCATGGTCGAAATCGTCAACCGCCCCTATGCCAAGGCTTTCGAAGCCTTCGCAACCGCGCGCCCGGAAGTTCTGTGCCTTTCTGCTGACCTCACCTCGTCCTGTGAGGTCGACGGCTTTCGCGACCGGCATCCGGAGCAATTTCTCACCCTCGGCATGGCCGAACAGAACATGCTCTCCTTCGCTGGCGGCCTCGCCATGCAGGGCTACCGGCCATTCATCCATACCTTCTCGGTTTTCCTTTATCGCCGCCCGTATGACCAACTGATCAACTCGATTGCCTATTCAAACCGCAAGATACGGCTGATGGGGTTTCTCCCCGGCATCACCACACCGGGTGGCATTACGCATCAGGCGATTGAGGATATTGCCGTATTGCGCGCAGTGCCAAATATGACAATCCTCGAAACAGGCGATGCGACAGAAGTTGAGACCGTACTGGAAGTCGCCGACAGCATCGACGGTCCGGTCTATGTACGCATCCTGCGCGGCGAAGTGCCCCGTCTGTTCTCGACGCCCTTTGAATTCAACAAGCTGCGTACGCTTTCGGAAGGTGAAGATATTCTCGTCGTCTCTTCCGGCGTATGTACCGAAGAAGCCCTGCGGGCCACCGGCCCACTCGCCGCGCGTGGTGTGGGCATCCATCATCTTCACGCCTCGACATTGAAACCATTCGATAGGGACGGCCTCCTGAAAGCCGCGTGCGGCAAGAAAGGCATCGTCACGCTGGAAAACCACACCATCGTCGGCGGCCTCGGCTCACTGGTCGCGGAAATCCTTGCTGAAGAAGGGCTCGGCATCCGCCTCAAGCGTCTTGGCCTCAACGATACGTTTGCGCACGGTGCATCGAAGCCATATCTCATGAAGAAATATGGGCTTGATGCAAGCGCTCTGGTTTCAGCAATTGAAGGGCTTCTCGGCATGAAGCTCGCTATCGGTGAGGAAGAACTGGCGGAAGTTCGCCTCGATCATGTGCATTCTGCACAGAAGGCCGAGGCGCTCTGATGGCGCCGCGCTTTACAGTCACCTATTTCGTGCGCGCCGCCGATGAAGCGGAGGCCAAGGCGCGCGCACTCGATATTGCGCTGGAACAGACTGTAGAAATTCCACGCAATGTCGTGCCGAAAGGCTATGTCGAAGACGAGATACTCGGTCGGCTGGAAAACCTGTACAAAGCCCCCGAAGGCAAGCCGGGTTTTCTCGCCGCAATCTCCTATTCGGAGGATGATGTCGGCGGAGATTTCCTGCAGTTTCTCAACATCATCTTCGGCAACAGCTCCATCAAGCCAGGCATCAAGGTCGAGGATATCGACCTGTCGCCGGGTCTGCTTGATCTATGCAAGGGACCGCGCCACGGCATCGAAGGCTTGCGGGCTCGGGCTGGCGTGGGCCAAAAGCCGTTGCTGATGTCAGCCATCAAGCCGGTCGGCCTTTCGACTGCGGCCCTTGCCCGTCTCGCTCATGATTTTGCGCTGGGCGGCATGCATTTTGTCAAGGACGACCACGGCCTTGTTGACCAGAAAACGGCTCCTTTCGGGGAGCGGCTGAAGGCCTGCATCGAAGCGGTTGGTGAGGCGAATGCGAAGAGCGGTGGTTGCACGAGTTTCGTTCCCAACATCACGGGGCCTGCAACTGCTATCATCGAGCGGGCAAGACAGGCGCAGGAATACGGTGCAGGGGGCGTCATGATCGCTCCGGCCCTCGCGGGCTACGACGTCGTGCGGACACTTGCCAGCGACCCGAACTTTTCCCTGCCCATTGTCTCGCATCCCGCTTTTTCCGGAGCCAATGTCGTCTCACCCGATTGTGGCTTCTCGCACCGCGTCTTTTTCGGCACGCTGCACCGCCTGATGGGTGCCGACGCGGTGGTCTATCCGAATTTCGGCGGACGCTTCGGCTTTACCCGCGCGGAATGTCAGTCGATCGCAAAGGCCTGTGCCGTTGATATGGGTGGCCCGAAGACCATCGTCGCGGCCCCCGGCGGTGGCATGACTTTCGCCCGCATCCCGGAAATGCGTGAAGCCTACGGCGACGATGTCATGTACCTCGTCGGCGGTGCACTGCTATCGGAACCAGATCTGGTCAGCGCTTGCAGACGCCTTGTCGCCGCAACGACGTAAACAATATCAAAGTGCCAACCGCATTAGCACTTCTGAGAAGTGTTTATCACGGTCGAGAATCTAGAGCATTTCTGTTTTGATTAAATCATCAGAAATGCTCTATTTTTTGCTTTTACGTATGTCTCGGCAATACGAATATTACTGATGATAAATATTTTTGCTTCGCGGGCCAAATCGCAACCGGCGTATTTCGACCTTCTATCATCGCAAAGTAGCCTTTTCCTTCTCGCGTTGCGGATGACGTGATGAAAGAGCTTCGGCATGCTTGCCCCGCCCCGTAGCTCGAAGCCGTTCGAGATAGGCAGGGAGTTCACCCAGCGTATGATAGGGACCGCCTTCACGCAAAACAGTCATGAGAGGATCGATATCCTGGTCGCTACGTTCGGCCATTATACCGTGCCATTCATCGAGCAGACGGCTGGCATATGCGACGATATCCGGGCAGCTTTGGGATAGATCCTTCTGCTCATGCGGATCGAATGTGAGATTGAACAGCGTGACAGGCCCGAAATCCTTCAGCCCGTCATGCCATGTCCGCAGCATCAACCAATCTTCGTCCAGATGCCGGAAACGCACACCGCGCTGTACGGCCCATGCGCCTTGGCTGAGCACGAGGTAATCGCGTCCACCATTCTCGCCTTGACGCATTGCAGGTGCGAACGACTTTCCGTCCCAAACCGACGGCACTTTTCCGCCCAACCCGTCAATCAATGTTGCAGGCCAATCGAAATGATAGTGCAGTCCGTGATTTACGCCCGGAGCCTGACCCGGCCAGCGAATGATGAGTGGTACGTTGCAGGTGAATTCATCCGCCGTCTGATGGTCTCCCCAAACATTCAGTTCACCCAGATTTTCACCGTGATCGGCACTGATCACAATGATCGTATCATCATAAAGACCATGTTGCTTCAATGCTGCGATCAAATGGCCGATATGCTCATCTGCGTAGCGGACACCGGCATCATAACCGTTGAACCAGGCCGAAGCTTTCTCCATTGAGTCTATAGGAGCTGGCATTCTGGTGTAATGCGCATGTGGATTATCTGCAGAAAACCCGGTCGGTTCCTGTGGGCTGTGCGGACCATATCCAGCAATGCTTCTTGCCAGAACCTCCTCCGTCATCCATTCGGGCAACGGTTCACCGGCAAAGGGATCACCCCATTCCTCCGGCACGCGATAGGGGGTATGCGGGTCCCACAGATTGACATGCAGGAACCATTTGCGTGACTTGTTGCGTGCAATCCAGTCTATAGCCATCGGCACGATTTCGTCGGCATTTTCCATGCCACCCTTGCCGCAATTCATGACTTCATTGAAACCGGCATACCAATGCCAGCAGCCATGGCGCTCACCAAAGCTGGATATGGTGGTGGTATGATAATCTAGATCACGTAGAGCTTTCATCCAGCCTTCTTCATAGAAGGTGCCTGCCCATGCACGACTCGCACCTTCCCGAAAAGGCTCGCAGGCCGTGCCTCCATGGCCAACCACCCCTGTGCGAAAACCGTGTCTGCCCGACCACAGCGCGGTACGCGACGGATGACAGGGAACATCCGAAACATAGATATTTTCAAACCGTACGCCTTCTCGCGCGATAGCGTCGATAACCGGTGACGTATTGCGATGATAACCGTAGCAGCCCAGATGATCGCGGCGCAGGCTATCAATGTCGATATAGAGGACGTTCATTGTGGATTTCCTGTAGGCAAAAGAGAGGGTGGGGAAAGCCCCGACGGGCATGGGTTTGAGCGGCTCTGAATTATCTGCACAACTCAAAGCCGCTCCGGGATCCGCTGTCTGCGCGTGGTTCGTTTCGCGCAGACAGCGACTCGTCATTTCGCAGCGAAATAATCGGCCAGATAATAGTCTTTCGGATCGAGCGGGCTTTCAAGTTTGCCGAAGGTAACGAACATCTCGGCCATGCCCGACAGCCAGCCATTAACCGATCCGTCGCCGGTGAGCTTGACCAGTTCTTCACTCGTCAGCGACTTTCCGTTTTTGGCTTCCGTCTCCAGATTGGCCTTTTCGATTTGGAGAAACTTTGCCGTAATGTCGACGGACTGCTCCGGATTTGCAGTGCGGAAATCCTCGGCTTCCTTGATGACCGCGATCATACGCTTCACCGCCTCTGGATTTTCGGTCACGATCTCGTTGCGCGCGATGAACGCGCTTGGAAACGTTTTCTCTGGAAAGAAGTCGCTATTGGCCGCCAGCTCCACCATACCGGGAACATGTTCCTTGATCGTGCCAATCAACGGATACCAAATGCCCGCAGCGTCGATTTGTTTGGAAGCAAAGGCCGATACGACCGTAGATGGGTCCATCTTGACGACCTGAACATCATCCAGCTTCATCCCTGCCTTGCCTAGAGCGAGCCGGAGCAGCATATCGCCAGAGGTGCCTTCTGGGACACCAATCTTCTTGTCCTTCAGGTCGGCCATCGACTTGAAGCCCTCCTGCGCGATCACCCGGTCTGAAAACCCCACCGAATTGATGGCCACAATCTTGGCCTTGCCACTTGCAGGCAACCACAACGCGCCGGGGCCGATATAGCCGAAATCAAGGCTACCGGCACCAAGTGCCTGCACCTGAATGGGGCCGTTGGTAAACACCCGCGTGTCAGCTTCAAGACCGTGCTTCTCCCAAAGCCCCTGCGCGCTGGCAATCGCCGTGATGCTGGTGCCCCAGTAATCCGCAATATAACCGACACGCACTGGAATATTGTCGGCAAGGGCGGCGGCGGGCAGAAGGGTTAATGCCAAGCTCATAGCAAGAAAAGCACGTCTTTTCATCTGATCATCTCCTCATTATCGACCGTGTGACGATTACTGGCCTGTTTGTGGCGTCTGATGGTAGACGGCATGCCAGACGCTGTTGCGGATGGCTGCAAATTCCGGGGACAGACGAATGGCATCGGTGCGCGGATATGGGAGATCAACCGGAATGATCTGATCCAGCCTGCCAGGACGGGCCGCCATGACGATGACGCGATTTGCGAGATAAACCGCCTCATCCACATCATGGGTGATAAACATCACCGTGCGCTGCTCGCGGCTCCAGGCGTCAAGCAACTGGTCCTGCATATGTACACGCGTCAGCGCGTCAAGCGCGCCGAACGGTTCGTCCATCAGCAGGATTTCAGGTGCGGCAGCGTAAGCACGCGCAATGGCGCAGCGCTGCTTCATGCCACCCGACAAGGCTTTCGGCAGAGAATCGGCAAAATCCGTAAGGCCGACCAGAGACAGGTAATGATCGGAAATCTCGCGCCGCTTCGCGCGCGACATGCCTGCAATGCTGAGGCCGAATTCAACGTTCTGACGCACGGTGAGCCAGGGAAACAGCGCATATTGCTGAAAAATGACTCCACGCTCCGGCCCGGGACCAGCAACCGGCTTGTCACCAACAAGAATATCACCGCTCGACGGTCGCAAAAGCCCGGCCGCAATATTCATTGCAGTGGATTTTCCGCAACCGGACGGACCTACCACCGTTACGAATTCACCATCGGCAATATCGAGGTTCAGCCGATCCAGAGCGAGAAAGCCGCCATAGTGCATCACTACATTGTTGAAGGATATTTTAGGTGTCATGCCCGCTCCTGCCATTGTGTCAGGCGACGGTCAGCCGCCTGAAGCAGCCGATCCATGAACAGCCCGAGGATACCAATTGTGATGAGGCTCACGAAAATGGTCGGCAGATCGTAGTAGAGTTGCGCCTGCTGCATACGATATCCAAGTCCCGACTGGGCCGCGATCAGTTCAGCAGCAACCACGGTTGCCCAGGCAGATCCAAGTCCGATGCGCACGCCCACCAGAATGAAAGGAACAGACGCGGGGACGATCACACGGGCGAAGATTGTCGCATCCTTCGCACCCAGCACCCGAGCGGCGTTGATAAGCGTGCGATCCACACTGATCACACCCTGATAGGTAGCCACAACAGAAGACAGAAACGATGCAAGAAAGATGACGAAAATCTTTGGCGATTCATCAATGCCCAGTGTCACGATGGCCAGCGGTATCACTGCCAGTGGCGGAATCATTCGGAAGAACTGAACCCACGGCTCGATCAGACTGCGCGCAATACGATACCACCCCATGAGAAAGCCTACGGGTATCGCAAGCGCCACGCCCAGCACGAAGCCGGAGAGAACCCGGTGCAGACTGGCGAATATGTCTCCCACGAGCTGGCCGTTCAGAAGCAGAGTCACTGCCCGATTGAGCACATCGACCGGGCCAGGCAACACCACCGCACCCGTTGCCGTAAGGAGGTGCCAGCATCCTATCCCCACTGCAAAGGAAAGAAGATTGAGGCCGAGGCCTGTCATACGTGCGTTCATCGGGATACTCCCGAATAAAACAGGTGGTCCAGTGCAACTGCAGCTGCGCCCACTGCACCAGCATTGTCTCCGAAACCGCCACGTTCTATCCGCAAGACATTGCGCATATGCGGCAGCACCCGCGGCGGCAGATCGCATCGCAAACGCTCGTAGAAAGCCTCCGGCGCTTCCGCAAAATGCCCACCGAGCACGATCAAATCCGGTGTCAGCAGATTGACCGCATTGGCAAGCGCAGTTGTAAAGTGGCCAGCAACTTCATCATGCAGTACCGGATCACGTGCGACCGCCGCAAGAAGCGGTTCCCCGCCGTTAGCTCCACGCTCGCGCAACACGCGTTCTGAAACAAAAGTTTCCAGACAGCCGCGATTGCCGCAGGCACAAAGTGCACCCTGTGGATCGATCTGGATGTGTCCCAGCTCCACCGCCCCATGACCGCCGGGGCGGAACGGCATGCCGTCTACCACCAGACCCGCTCCGAGACCCGTGCGCAGATAAACATAAAGGACAGCCGGACAGCCCTGCCCTATGCCATAATGGGCCTCGGCCAAAGCCATGGCCGTAACATTCTGTTCGACCACGGTTGGAATATTCAGTTCGGCTTCCATTGCATCGGCGAAAGCGACATCGCGCCAGCCGGTATTAATCGATAGTAAATTGCGACGGCGCGCCTGATCGACCGGTCCCGGCACCCCCATGCCGATGCCGACGAGGCTACCCAGAGAAATACCCTTGCTCCGTACGAGATCGCGCAGAACATCGGCTATCTGATGCGTCAGTTTCAACGGATTATCGTTTGCAGCGTGATCAAAGGTAGCGCTTGTAATCACCTGTGCCGTCAGATCGCAAATTGCCACCTGTACAACCTCAGCGCCGACATGCACGCCAGCAACATAATGAGCCGACGGAACCAAGCGCACACTGACTGGTGGCCTGCCTGGTGCCAACGATCCGGAAGGCAGAACAGGAGCTTCGGTTTCGGCAATACAACCATCCTTGAGCAGTTGCGCGGTGAGATGCGTGAGGGTCGTGGCTGACAATCCGCAACGCCGCGCCAGTTCGGCGCGTGATTGCGGCCCCTCATCACGCAGGATTTTTAACACCATGCCGAGGTGTATGCTCATGCGACCCCTCCCTATTTATTTTCTAAAGTTGAGTAAATAATTAGAGGTGTCAACCGAATTCTCTCTAACAATGCTTTTTGCTGTTTCAATGAGAACCACAAGCGGGTTGCGGCAGTTCCGCTGGCCGCCCATCCTGCAGCGCTCTGCCCAGCAGTAATAGACAGCCAAGATTACACCCGGAACGGACTTTCACATGGTCGATCCCGAGGTAATTTGAGAGATATGATGTCGAAGTTATTCGCCTCTTAAGCAGACCCAGCCCAAATTTACTGATGTAGTAGCCAACGATTGTGGCGGGCCGTCTGACCTTTCAGCCTTCGAGTGGAATGCGCTTACACTTCACCTTAGCCGCCAGTACAGGCGGAAGGGGCAGCTCGCCCTATACCCCATGAAAGGCGCCCCTGCACAATGGTCAGCGTCCGCTTGCCATTCGAAAAAGTCGTACCTTTTTTCCCAACGGCAGGTAGATCAATAGCCGTTTTTCCATTGACAGATACAGAAGCCCGATCACCGAAAAGGCGTACCGCCAGATGGGTACCGTCCTTACATTTATAGTCGCTGACGGGGTAAGGATTGCCCCCGCCGATTGATGCACCGAACGCGGAATGGCCAAAGGTTGCAAGTGTCAGGACGCAAAGTGCTGCGATCAACGGACTTTTCAACGCGACAATCCTCCGAAATGAGAACGCACCATAGAAGTGAAGCATACTATATTGCATTCCAAGCGAGTTTAACGGATTTCGCTCAGAATTCTCGCACCCGTCGTTCAATCCGCTGACGAGTTATCCTGTCCGGAAGCGTGCCACAGCGAAATTGCAGTGGCAACTGATCGGCGCGTTTATTTGCTGCACTGAACCGTCGTCGCAAAAAACTAATGTGGTTGTCCGACAATTTTCTCCCGCCGGAACCAGCGACGGCTTGCCAGTCGGTCGATCTCCACGAATATCACCGGTGTGATAAACAGTGTCAGCACCTGGCTTAAAATCAGACCACCCACGACCGCTACACCGAGCGGCTGGCGCAGCTCCGAACCTTGTCCATGACCGAGTGCAACGGGCACCGCCGCAAGAAGCGCACAGAAAGTCGTCATCATGATCGGGCGAAACCGTCGAATGGCGGCAAGATGGATGGCGTCGTCCGGTGCACGATTTTCATCCCGTTTCAATGTCAGGGCGACGTCCACCATCATGATCGCGTTTTTCTTCACGATGCCGATCAGCATGAGAAGACCTATAAGCGCTATGATCGAAAGATCGAACCCGAAAAGCTGCAATGTCGCCAGCGCACCAAAAGCCGCCGATGGCAGGCCGGACAGGATTGTCAGCGGATGGGCGAAACTTTCGTAAAGAACACCCAGAACGATATAGATCGTTGCGATCGCCGCAAAGATGAGAAGCCCCATGTTTCCGGTCGATTGAGCAAAGATCTGCGCCGCACCGGAAGGACGCATTGTAACGGAAACCGGCATGCCAATCTCGTTGCGCAGGCTTTCCAGACGATCTGTCGCTGTACCAAGGGAAACACCTGCTGGCAGGTTGTAGGAGAGCGTGACAGAAGCGAGCTGACCGGACTGATTGACCGTTACCGGACCATTTGTCCGGGAGATCGTCGCAAAACTTGCAAGCGGAACAAGCACGCCTGACGCGGATGGAACACGAAGTGCGCCCAGCATCGTCTCATCCCAAGGCCTGCTCTGGTCAAGTTCGATGATGACATCATAACTGTTGCCAGTCGTCTGTATCTGCGACACCGTGAGTGTCCCATATGCTGCTTCCAGTGTCTTGCGGATTACTTCCGACGTTATGCCGAGGCTTCCCGCCTTGTCGTCGTCAATATCAATGCGAGCCTGTAGCGCATTGTCCTGCAGGTCGGAAGCGACATCAACGAAAGTGCCCGGCTCGGCTTTCATCGCATCGTCAAGCTTTTGCGACCAGGAGCGTGCTTCGTTGGCATCTAGCGATTGCAAAACGATCTGATACTGGCTTTGCGTGCTACGGCCGCCAAAGCGCAAGCTCTGTACCGGGGTGAGATATGCAGTCAGTCCAGGCAGTCCGGCAAGTTTCTTCCGAAGTTCACTCAGCGTCTGGTCTAGCGGCGGGCGCGCATCTCGCGCTTTAAGCTGTACAAACATGGAGCCTGTATTGAATGTCGAACCACCCGGCCCACTTCCAAGTGACGCCGTAACATGCTCAACCGCAGGATTGCCAGAAACGATGGAGGCCGCTTGCTTCTGCAATTCGCTCATTCCCTGATAGGAGATGTCCTGTCTGGCCTGGGTTGAGATGGTCACCAGTCCCGTATCTTCCTGTGGGAAGAAGCTGCGTGGCAATGTCATGAACGACCATACCGAACCAAAGAAACTCAGCACGAAAAGCAACATCACCAGAAGCCGATGTCGGAGACACCAGCCAACAGCGCGTCCGTAGCCTGCGGTCACCCGGTCGAACATTTGCGCGATACGTCCGGGTTCCGCCTGTTTGTGCGGCAGACGGGCAGCAAGCATGGGCGTGACCGTCAGTGAGACCAGCGCCGAGGACAGAATTGCCAGCGTGACCACCACGCCGAATTCGTTCAGCACCCGACCAACGATACCGCCCATCAGAAGGATCGGCAGAAAAACGGCAACCAGCGACAGCGACATGGAAATGATTGTACCTGTCACTTCCTGACTGCCGACAACAGCTGCCTGAAAAGGGGGTAGTCCCTCCTCCACGTGACGGACGATATTCTCAAGCATCACGATGGCGTCGTCGACAACCAGACCCACTGCCAATGTCAGCGCCAATACCGAAATATTGTCGATGGAGAATCCGAGGGCATACATCGCTGCAAATGTCGTGACTAGAGAAAGCGGAACCGCCAGCCCTGGGATCATCGTCGCCCAGAACTGCCCCAGAAACAGGAAAATCACCAACACCACAAGACCGATGGTTATGGCCAGTGTTGTTTGAACATCTGCGACCGCTGCACGGATCGATGCTGAAGCATCGTTGACGACCGCAATATGCATCTGTGCAGGCAGCGCCGTCTCGATTTCAGGAAGCTTGGCGCGGATCGCATCGACAACAGCCACAGTATTCGAACCGGGCTGGCGCTGAACCGCCAGAGCGATCGTTTGCTTCCCATCCAGCCAGCTACCCTGATTGACGTTATCCACGCTATCCAGCACCGTGGCTACATCGGACAGACGGACGATACGGTTACCACTGCCTGCAACAATCAAGTCCTTGAACTCCGCCGCATTCGTGCGCTGAGTTTTGGCATTAACCGTTAGTGCCTGCGAGCTGTTCTGCAGCGTTCCGACCGGGGTCTGGTCATTCGCTGCAGCAATGGTATCGCCGAGGCCCGATAGCGACAGATTTCGGCTGTCGAGTTTGTCAGGATCCACTTCCACGCGGACCGCGTAGGTCTTAGAACCATAAACCTGCGCCTGTGCCACACCCGAGATAGTCGACAAGGCTGGGGAGATAATGTTCTGCGCGATATCATCCATCTGGGTCAGCCGCGCGCCATCGCTTGTCAGGGCCAGAATGATTACGGGCGCGTCAGCGGGGTTTGCCTTGCGATAGCTCGGTGGCGTGGTGAGATTATCCGGCAGTTGTCGTTGCGCGCGCGTAATGGCCGCCTGCACATCTGCTGCTGCTGCATCGATATTGCGCGTCAGGTCGAACTGCAACGTAATCGACGTGTTTCCAAGCGATGATGTGGCGCTGATCGTATCGATACCTGCAATCGTCTCAAACTGCTTGATAAGCGGCGTTGCGACGGAAGAAGCCATCGTGTCAGGCGACGCGCCAGCCAGTTGGGCGGAGACGTTGATGGTCGGAAAGTCCGCTTCGGGCAATGCCGCGACTGGTAACTGATAGTAAGCCGCAATCCCGCCGATCAACCCGCCGATCATCAGAAGGATGGTCGCTACCGGGCGACGAATGAAGACCTCGGAAATATTCATTGCCAGTCTACCTTCGTTCGGTTCAGTCGGATGAAACCTTGGTATCCGGTTCTGCGTCGGCCAATTTTACCTTGCTGCCATTAGAGAGCGCCCTTTGGCCTTCCGTAACCACTCTCTCGCCGGGCTGAAGACCCGCACTCAAGCCCGCCATGCCGTTGGCACGCAAAGCGACCGTCACTGGTCGTATTTCAACGGAGTTGTCGGGTTTGACCACATAGCTTATGGAGCCGTTTTCCTGCGGCTGGACAGCAACATCTGGAACCAGCACCAGATCACCGATCTGCCCCGCTTCGACGGAGACACGCAAGGACTGCCCCGGCCAGAAGTCGCCGGAATGATTGTCGAGTGTGGCTCGCAAACGCACAGTGCCGCTGCCCGGATCAATCGCGTTGTCGATGAAATTGACGGGGCCGCTTTCGGTGACGTCCCTTCCATCCGCGGAGATTGCAGTCACATCAGCTTTCAACATTCCGGCAGTCATTGTCGAACGAATATGGGCGAGATCGGTTTCGGGAAGCGTAAATTCCGCATAAACCGGCGTCATCTGCGTAATCGTTGCAACGGGTGCTCCGGCTGCGAGATAGGCACCCACGGAAACCTGAACGACACCCAATTGTCCGTCGAAAGGTGCAACAATGCGCATATGTGAAAGCGTCACCTGGTCGGCAGCCAGTTGCGCCTGATCGACTTGCAGTTGCGCTTGCGCAACCTTCAGCGCGGCCAGTGCATCGTCACCGCTCTGAGATGTGCTGACCCCTTTTTGTACCAGATCCTGCGTGCGCTTCAGCTGAATTTCGGCATCGTTTAGCGTGGCTTGAGACTTGGCAACGGAAGCGGCATCCTTCCCGAGGTTTGCACGGACCGCCTGATCATCAAGCTGAGCAATAAGATCGCCTGCTTTTAAAATGGCGCCATCCTTGACATTCAATGCTGCAACATTACCCGTCTCCGGACTATTCACTGCTGTTGATGCCACAGCCACTATAGTGCCGATTGTATTGCGCAGTACCGGCAGCGATCCCGACGTTGCAACGATAGCCTTGACCGCATGTTCGCTATTCGCCGAACTGGCGCGCCTGCCATCGCTGTGTCCGGCAACAGGAGGGGCTGTGGGATCCTTCCCTTTGAGGTCACGCCACCCAACATACGCAGCGCTGGCAACTAGCAATATCGAAAGACCGTAGAAAACCCAGCGTTTCACTGCAGTTCCTATTCACGAACCTAGACGCCAACAATCACTCCGATTACGCTACCACAAATCATTTCACAGGCAATTAAACTCATTGAGAGCCAATCGGGCTGCGTTTGCCTTCTGCCGAGTTGTGTAAACAGATCGGCCGTCACTCCATAGCTGGTCAGCAACTTCTCAGAGAAATCCACGCGACAAGCAATAACGCATCCAGATCGCTACTTTCAAAGATGAATGATCGCGCACCGCGACGACATCAGGATCGACCGCTGGGTCAGGTTTCCAGATAGTGACTTGCGACCGCGTTTTACCAAATCCATTCAAGATCAGTTCAACCAGATATAGTGCTGCTTGTTGATCTCACAAGAAGCAGCATAGGAAGAAATTTAGTTGCAGTAGACGACGTGCGGGGTAGGAATACGAGTCCCCCCGTAAATGAAATGCTCCAATAGAAAGCTTGATCACATCAGTCACAGACCATGGGATGCCGGGCCAGGTTCACAACCTGTTTCAAGGCCGCTTCGATACCCAGAACCCTGCTTTGAGGTATGTCCATGCCTTCCGCATAAACGAATTCCACATTCGTAATTCCCATAAGACCGAGAACTGATCGCAGATAAGGAGTGACTGCATCGCTGTCATGGCCGACATGCACACCACCGCGCGAACTGAATACGATAGCGTCGACACCTTCCACAAGTCCGATGGGATAGGTTTTGGTGTATTGGAAAGTAACGCGTGCGCGCGCCACAAGATCAAACCAGTTTTTTAACTGTGTAGGAACGTTGAGATTGTACATCGGCGCACCGATCAACAGCAGATCGCTGCATTTGAGTTCATCGATCAGCGTGTCCGAGAGGGCGACGGCGTTCTTGAGACGCTCGCTTGTCTGTTCGGCACCGCGCAGCGACGAGAAAATTCCATTGTCCAGAACTGGAAGATCAATCGCAGACAGGTCGCGAATCCTGACTTGGTCTTCATGTCCCTGCCGTTTGCGCTCTGCGATGAACTTGTAGATGAGTTCGTTGGTAAAGGAGTTTTCGCCCATAATGCTCGATTTGAGAGCGAGAATTTTCTTAGCCATGCTGCTTCAACCTTCCACTTGTCGATTTCAGGCGCTTGTATCATTGCCATTGCATCAACAGTGGTGATAGTTTGTCGACATATTGTTGCCTGAAAGGACGCAATTATGCGCACCGATCTAAGCGCGTTACCGGTTTTCACGGCAGTCGCGGAAGCTTCCAGTTTTACCGAGGCGGCAGAAAAGCTTCATCTAACCCGTTCTGCCATAAGCAAAACCATTGGGCGTCTGGAAGACCAGATCGGAACCCAACTTTTCCATCGAACCACGCGGAACGTGTCGCTGACGCCGGAGGGGGCTCAGTATTACGAATATTGCAAGAGGGCACTCACCGAAATTTCCGCCGCAGAAATGCTGCTCGATGCGGGCAGAATGGAAGTCGCCGGGCGGCTGAAGATTTCTGTACCAGTGCTGTTCGGACAGTCTCGTGTCCTGCCTATTCTCACAGGCTTCGCCAAAGACCACCCCGCATTGACGCTGGAAATGTCGTTCAATGATCGGATTGTTGACCTGATCGACGAGGACTTCGACATAGCAATAAGAATTGGCGAACTTTCAGACCGTCAAGGCAGCCAACTTGTCGCCCGTCGTCTGGGTGAGCATGGAATGAAATTCTGCGCAGCGCCTCACTACTTCGAAAACCATCCTGTCCCCACCACGATTGAGGAACTGCTGCTTGGCGAAAGCATTGCATATGCGAGATCCGGAATGATCCAAGCCTGGCGGTTTAAAGATACTGACAATTTTGAAAGATCGATCGAACCGAAAAGCCGCTATGTGATGGATGATTTCCAAGCCATCCTTCAATTGGTCAAGAGCGGTATCGGGGTAGCCTGGCTGCCTGATTTCTTCATAGAAGAGGACATCGCCAGAGAGCAAATTGTGGAATTGTTGCCGTCCCTAAACAGTATCACTTTTCCTATATCGACAGTTTGGAGGCACAACACTCCATTGCCGCTAAAGATCAGGCTTGCCATCGACCATCTGATAACAGGATTGGAAAGGATCAGGTTTTGAACGTCTCCTCAATCTGCGGAAAGCGCTCCCGCCCCCGTTCCTCAAATCATGTATTTGTCCCAGAAACCTTCCTGCGGTGCAATCTGTTCAACGATGTCGACCCAGAGTCCCGAGGGGTCCGCAAAACCGAAACGACGCTGACCGAACGGCTCATCGGTAAGAGGATAGGTTACCGGTAATCCTTTTACGGTCAGTTCGTCATAAGCTGCTTTGGCATCCGCCACTTCCATTTCAAAACAGAGGCCGGTTCCGCTGAAGCTTTCACGGCCGGGAGGCGCGGAGGGATGGTCGGGCGTCATGAAGGCGATAGATGCGCTATTGCCTTCAGCGACCAGCAGACAGAACCACGAACTGTCGAAGACCATTTCGAAACCGAGATGTTTGACCCAGAAGTCGCGCGCCTCGTCTTTCTTCCCTGTGATGACAATCGGGTAACGATCGGAAAAATGCATTGGGCGCTCCTTGCTAATTAAAAACAAACAGACTATCTGTTTTTGCGAGTTATAAAAACAGACAGACTGTCTGTCAATTTCCTCATGAGAGAGTCGCCATGTCCGAGCCACCAATCTCCAAAAATGAACTTCGTGCTACCCGGACCAAGGGACGCTTGGTTGAGGCTGCGCGCAAACTGTTCGCCCGCGACGGGTATGCACAAACAGGGACCGAAGCCATTCTTGCTGCAGCAGGCGTGAAACGCGGTGCGCTCTATCACCATTTTCGCGACAAGGCAGATCTCTTTGAAGCTGTCTGTCGCGATCTCGCTGCAGAAGCAGCCGAAGCTGTCGAGGCTGCCACCGACGCGCTGACCGACCCCGTCGACATGTTAGAGAAAGGCGCCGTCGCCTGGATCGACTATATGGGGCGACCGGAAAGCCGCCGCATTCTCGTTATCGATGCGCCCGGCGTGCTCGGTCGCGAACGGTGGGAAGCACTGGACCGCGAACTGTCTTTCGATCTTCTGTGTGCGGGTGTGGCTGAAGCAATCAGCGCCAACGCGATCCGGTTTGAAGCAGGCCCCGATGTGCTCGCTGTTTTGTTCAACGGTGCGATGAATGAGATTGCGTTGCGTGCAAGCGACGATGCCTCCGCGCTCAAGGCTGGCTTTCTAGAATTGATACGCGCCTTGACGGCCCGACCGTAACGGCAAAATGACAGGCCCAAATCAATGCGATCCCGTTGTTCGCCGCCTCAGGCACTTAGAAACCTCTTTTGGATGCAAGCAGACTTGAATTCTGGCCGGCTCAATCTCCTCGTCAAGGAACAATAAGTGGAAAACTCCAGTTCCGAATGGCTTGACTTAACGAGAGCACATCGCCTGATGATACGTCGCAATCAATGTTAAGCAAGTTTTCGTAAAACTACAGTTGATCCGTGCTAATTCTTTTGCATGAGCCTGTCATAGTCACGTATCCCTTTTCGGTACAATCCACCTGTACGGTCAGCTTGACTCTCCCGGCCACCTTTCGTTCCATAGTCGGCAAACATTATGCCAGGGATTAGCATGATGCAGTCCTCGCCGAACAAAAACTCACCGGCCACCGGTTTCCGCAATGTTAGCGACCGGATTTTGCGCCTATTGAGGCTTCCCGAACTCTTTCTGTGCACGCTTCTCGCAATTTTCTTTGCTGGCAAGTTTGTCCTAATGCGAAAGGCAGCGACCGACTCTTTCGCAATAGCCTTGATACAGCACGACGCCGCTATTCTAGCCGCCCTGCTGTTTCTTTATGCATTCAATCTATATTTCAGAAAAAATTCAAAATTACGCTATCTGGCCACGACGGCCAGAGCGCTTTGTATCTTGATAATTTTAATCTATATCATCGATATTTTGGCTTATTTCTTTTTTGCGACACGCCTTTACATAAGTGACGCGGTTACATTCTCAGGCGAAATGGATTCCTTCGGGACGCTTTTAAGAACAGGATTCAACATCGTCACGGCAAAGCAAGGATGGATCGTAGTCATTGCGGCAATTGGCGTCGGGGCTGTAGTTTACTTCAGCTTTGTCTTCGTGTCTGGCCGGTCAAACGCACGGCTAAGTCCTCTACCTATCCTGTCAGTGGGAGGGATGCTCGCAGCATTCTACCTTGTTCATCTACCTGCCTATGTCTACGCATTTGGCGACAAACCTCTATTCGAGAACTTTGCTGAGCGAAACGCCAGCTTTTTTAAGAAAACCACATTCAGCGATGATCTTCGGCGGACACTCCGCTCAACATCCGCGCCAACCACCTGTCATCCAGGAAGCAACAAACCGCTGGACGTACTGGTTGTCGTGGTGGAAAGTCTGTCGGCCTATCACTCCAGATATTTTTCCGGGATAGAAGACTGGACGCCCCGACTGGATGCAATTGCGCAGAACGAAACCGCGCTGACAAACTTCCATGCCAACGGATGGACGACAATCGGCGGGCTGGTTTCGCTTCTCACAGGGACCTTCCCCTTCGTGCCTGAACAAGCAAAACTCAATGCTTGGGGATCGCCCCGCCTGGACGACTTCATCGACATTCCCGAACCTCTGCCCCGAAATCTGGCTAAACTGGATTATCAAACCACTTTCGTCGGTGCTGGCGATCTTGGATTTCTTGGCCAAGCAGAATGGCTGCAGGCTATAGGGTATCAGCGGATCATCGATAACCGTGACCCGCGTCTAGACAAGCAAACTATCAGAGGGCCATTCAATTCTGTTCCAGACAAGCAACTTTTCGATCTCGTAT
Organism: Brucella tritici; assembly: GCF_008932285.1. Classification (NCBI taxonomy): domain Bacteria; kingdom Pseudomonadati; phylum Pseudomonadota; class Alphaproteobacteria; order Hyphomicrobiales; family Brucellaceae; genus Brucella; species Brucella tritici. Next base: position 553,461 of record NZ_WBVY01000002.1, on the reverse strand, counting down.
TGGACGAAATTGCCCACATGAAAGGAACTGGCCGCCACTTCATCACGGCACAGACATTTTGGAGCCATCGTCCGTTCATGGCGCCTGACGGAAGCGCCCATCATAGTGAAGAATACGTCATGCGAACGACCGATCAGGCAATCGGCTATCTGTATGACGGGCTTCTCAGGATGGGATTTCTGGATCACGGTATTCTGTTCATTGCGGGTGATCACAGGGCCATGGAACCATATCGAAAGGCAGAGATTGATCGGTTTGGCGCAACTGCTGTCACAAGGATACCTGCCATCGTAGCAACCAAAGCTGTCAATCTACCGCATGTGATCGCCGGAAATTTTCAACAGCGCGATTTGCAGGCATCACTGATGGCGCTAATCGACAAGGAATACTGCCTCGATGCATATCAGGGTACGTTTTTGGGTCCACACCCTGCACCACCGCAGTGCATTATGCACGCCCGGGGAGACGATCGCGACTTAATACTGGTCAAATGTAGTGACAAGGAAGGTGTTGTCGCCGTTGCTGGTGATGCGACGGCGGTCGCCAGTGGTACGCTGCCCAACGAAGTTGCGCTCATAGAAACTATAAATCGAAATAGGTTGCGCCTTCCTGTGAAGAATACAGACCTGCTGGCGAACCACCAGGCAAACGCCGCTAGATAATGTGTTCCAACCCATTAGCACTAACAGAAGGGCAAGCGCATTCTGGACTCTGGCTTGCTACCCATCATATAATAGTTTTCAATATTTCATTCACCACAAAATATCTTTTATTGCGCATAAGAAATATTATGCATTTAATATTCTATCAACAACAGGAAATAATTACATAAATTTTACTTTATTTTCGCATTTCGTCGATAGTTAAATATTATTTACATAGCTTTTTACGATGAAATACCTTCTTCAAATATACCTGAAATGGAATATAAATTTCTCGTTCGGCCAACAATCATTCAAAACCCCACGCTCCTGGATTGCGGGTCAGACACCATAGGACACACAAAGAGGCGAGGATTCAGCGAATTGACGACCTTCGAGCTGTGAAGCTCGTACAGGTCGCCATTCGGGCCGGTTCATTGTTGATGAGAGTTTGGAGCCCTTCAAGTATGCAGGCGATCGCTCGGCTTACACAAGAAACATAGTTCTGTGTGCAGCGGCGCTGTTATTCCTGCAAAAAGCACAGCCCCCGAGTATGGCATCACAATATCGCTGCCATCAGCACGTTTTCCTATGATCTTCCCTTTTTCAACTTTCTCGCCTGCTGCAAATTGTTTGAGCAAACGATCGTCTTTATGATCGGCCAGAATAGCATCGCTGATTTCAAGCACCCATGATGGCTGAGCCACGGCTGGCTGCGCGGAGATCAGACCCAGCGCCGCCATTCCGTTAATGACACAATCATAACCGACCTGCGGCCCATTGGGATCGAGATGTTGACCGCATTCGACGGTCACGCCGTACCCACCCGCAAATCGCATATATTCAGTAGTGCCTATGGCATTCAGGGACGACAGCCCTTCCGTTACGCCAGCTTCACGTTTTTGCTTAAGCGCCTTTTCGTGCGCTGGTAACCAGCCATGAATAATGATCGGAAGGCCAAGCGCCTTAGCCAGCTTTTCTTCCGCTTCCTGATGCGCGAAAGGTTCAAGTGTTCCGTCGTTGTTGCGCGGTCCCATCAGAGCTAACGGCGGCCCGTCCGAGCTGAAAGAATGTAGATCGATCAGCACGTCATGGGCGCGTAGCAATGGGCAGATGATATTGGCCACGCGGTCCTCGTTGTCCTGGGGGATAGCACTTTCGGAAAGATTGCGGTTGAAATTGCGGTCGCCGACGCGGGTATTGTTACGAAAGGCAAGCTCGTTCACGACGGGCACAAAGGTCACCGTGCCACATTCCAGGCTCCTTTGTCCGCTGCGGAATTCACTGATCAGACGCGTGATCGCATAAGGGCCGCATGGCTCGTTACCATGCACTGAACCGGTCACAATAAGGCGCGGACCTGGCTTCAAGCCATGGAACGTAACAGCCTCTATGGCTGTGGACGGGGTTGCCACCAGCGGTGCGAGGGTCGTTTGTGGCCCATCGACCGATGCAATATCGATAACCATACCGGGTCGCACTCGGCGTGCCAGTTCCATCAGATGTTCGTGGGCAACGACGACGCAGCCCGATGTACCGCTAAAGTCGGGGCGGGCGGAATGCATGAAAATGGCAGACCCGCCACGTGCCTCAGGCAAGGCATCGTTCCAGCCGACAGGGATGATCAGATCGAAAAGCCGCTTCCCCCGACGGGAAGCCTGCGTCTCATCGGTTTCAAAAACCAGCTGGTTATAAAAGGGACTGTCTGCATCTTCCACCCAGCGATAGTTTTCGGGCTTGGGTAAAAATGGAAAATCGAAACTGCGTGGCTCATCGCCAAAAACCGCAGGATCGTAAAAGCCATAACGCAAAGGATAGCGACCACGGGGGGTTTTCCCATCACCTTCACGTTTCAACTGCGGTTCCACCAACCCATTGCGGCCTATCGCGCATTTCACGGTCCACTCGTCAATAGTGAGCAAGCCAATATGGGGATTCTGTTGATCTTGCCCGGTACGCACAACAATAGTGGGCTGTTCAAGCGTTCCGACCAAAAATGGATTCTGACTCATAATCTTAGCCTTGTTCTAACAAGTGACAGCGTGCTCGATGGAAAGAGCTGCCCGACGAATTGGTGAAAACGGGAATATCGCCAGAGCGGCACGGAACAAATGCCGATGGGCAACGAGGATTGAAGGCACAACCTTGCGGAGGGTTGAGGGGCGATGGAGCCTCGCCTCGCATGCGGCGTTTACCAGCAGTTGGAGCCAAGGGGTCGGGGATCGAAGCGATCAATGCCTGCGTATAGGGATGCAGCGGTTTGGTGAAGATATCGCTCCAGATGCCTTCCTCAACGATACGGCCAAGATACATCACTGCGATGCGATCGCTCATGTGTTCAACGACACCCAGATCGTGCGAAATCATCAAGAGCGCAATGCCCAGATCATCTTTCAATTCCAGCAAAAGATTGATTATCTGGGCACGGATGGAAACGTCGAGTGCCGATACAGGTTCATCACAAACAAGAAGTTTCGGCTGTACGATCAAGGCGCGCGCGATACAGATGCGTTGTCTCTGACCGCCGGAAAATTCATGCGGCCAACGGTTTGCCGCATCAGGTTTCATGCCGACCTTGCTCAGCATATCGACCACGCGGGCGTCGATCTCAGCCTTGTCCTTCATGCCATGGAGACGTAAAGGGGCGGCAAGCGCTTCGCGTACAGTACGGCGTGGATTCAATGAAGCAAACGGGTCCTGAAATACCATCTGCACGCTGCGGGCTTGGGTAAGAGGGTCGTTCCGCACATTCGCTGCTATATCGTGACCCAGAACATGTACGGAACCGGAGGTGATCGGAACAAGCCCCATGATTGCGCTCGCAAGAGTAGATTTCCCGCAACCGCTTTCCCCCACCAACCCCAGGCATTCACCAGCGTTGATGGACAACGAGATTCCATTGACCGCCTTCAAGGTCTTTTTCCTGAAGTTTTCGCGAACCGTATAGTGGACGCGAAGATTCTGAATGGCCAGCACTTCCTCTGGATTTTCATTGAGGTTACCGGCTGCAGGTACCAGATCGGAGTTCAGTTCAATCATGATGAAAACACCTAATCGAGCCCTGTGCGTCGAGGGGAGTGAGCGGCGGCATAGCCCCACGGCATTCATCGCTGATCCGCGGACAACGCGAAGCAAAGCCACACCCCATGTCACGTTCCATCAAACCTGGAACGACACCTTTAATTTCTGTCAGTCGCGACCGCCCTTCCTCCAAACGCCGCCCCAGACGAGGAAGAGATGCGACGAGGCCACGCGTATAGGGGTGGCGCGGGTCCGTGAAGATTTCGCTTGCAGGGCGCTGTTCGACAATGTGGCCAGCATACATAACAGCAACACGGTCGCACATACGCGCCACCAGCCCCAGATCATGGGAGATCATGAGCACTGCGGTGCCCCGCGCTGTGCACAGGTCGAGGATCAATTCGACAATCTCTGCTTGAATCGTAACGTCCAGCGCAGTGGTCGGTTCATCGGCGATCAGCAGCGCAGGGTCGCATGCCAGCGCAATGGCGATCATGACCCGCTGGCGCATGCCACCGGATAACTGATGCGGATAATCCTTGATGCGTCGCTCCGGGCTTGGAACCTGGACCTGCTCCAGAGCCTCAATGGCCCTCAATCGAGCTTGACGGGGATTCATCCCCTTATGCAGCACGAACATCTCGCCGATCTGATCGCCTATCGTCATCAGGGGATTGAGCGAGGTCATCGGTTCCTGAAAGATCATGGCGACGCGGTCACCCCGCAAACGCCTCAGATCCTTGTTGGACAGACGACCAATATCCTGGCCTTCCAGAAGAACTCTTCCCTGGGTCACATTCATCGGCTCGCGCAGCAATCCCGCGATCGTCAGCGCGCACAGACTTTTGCCACAGCCGGATTCCCCGACCAGCCCAAATACTTCGCCAGACCGGATGGAAAAATCCAGATTGCTGACCGCCGGGAACGTGCGTCCTTTGGCCCGAAGCGCGATCGAGAGATCATCGACCTGTAAAATTGAATTGTCGGTCATCAGCGCTTTGACCTCCCATGAGGATCCAGCAGGTCGCGCAGTCCATCGCCCAGCATGTTAAAGCCGAGAACGGTAATAAACAGCGCCATTCCTGGGAAAATGGCTACCCATGGCGCCACCATCAACTGCTCACGAGCACGCGCCAACATGCCCCCCCAGCTCGGTGCTGGCGGAACGACGCCCAGTCCTAGAAATGACAGCGATGCTTCCGCCATAATTGCCGATCCAATGCCCATCGTGGCGACCACGATCAAAGGTCCACCGATATTGGGCAGAATTTCCCGCATCATGATGTAAAGCTTGTTGAAACCCAGCGTGCGGGCTGCCTGCACATAATTCTGCGATTTCTGGGTTAGAACCTGCGCACGTGAAATTCGGCAGCTATAGGCCCAGTCCGTCAGACCGAGCGCAATCAACAAGCTCAAAAGCCCAGGTCCAAGCACGGCCATCAGTGCCAGTGCAAAGACAATGGTGGGAATTGACAGCATCAAATTGGTAAGGCCTTGGACGAATTCGTCCCACCAGCCGCCAATATAGCCCGCTGAGAGACCGAGCAACACGCCGATACACGTATTCATCATTTGAATGGCAAGCCCGATCATCAGCGAAATACGCGCGCCATAGACGATGCGCGAAAAAATATCCCGGCCCTGCTCATCGGTACCAAACCAGAACTGCGCGCTTGGTGCTTCTTCGGCATAAAGGAGATTGGAATTGGAGACCGGATCATAGTGGGCAATCCATGGCGCGAAGAGTGCTACCAGAACAATGGTCACGAATATCGTGAGCCCTATGAGAAGATTGGAGCGTATCATGAATACCGCCTGTCCCGATCGAAATGTCTGAATAACTGCAGAGGACGCTTTTCCATAAGCGATCACCGATATCGGATGCGCGGATCGATCGCGAGATAAGCGATATCGACAAGCGTATTGATGATGAGAAAGAAGAGCACGATCACAAGAATGCAGCCCTGTACCGTTGGAATGTCACGCATGGAGACCGACTGCGTAAGCAGCGAACCGATCCCCGGCCAGGCAAAGAGATTTTCGATGACCACCGATCCGCCTAGCATCGAACCGAACTGCAAGCCGATCGTTGTCAGTATCAAAACGAATGCATTCCGCGCCATGTGCTTGGTCACAATGCGGAATTCCGAATTACCTTTTGATCTGGCAGTGCGAACAAAATCGGCATTCATGGTTTCGAGAACGGCTGCGCGGGTCGTGCGGGCCAAAAGCGCCATCGGAGCAATGCCAAGAGCCAGAGCTGGCAGTATCAGGTTCTTTAGATTGCCGTTGCCATAACCGAAGGTAGGCAACAGTCCCAGTTTCAGCGAGACGAAATACATCGCCAGCAAGCCGAACCAGAAACCAGGCAAAGACAGACCCGATACAGCTGTTATCATAGCCGTTGTATCAAGCCAGGTACCTTGTCGCACCGCTGCCAAAAAGCCTAGCGGCAAGCCAATGATGATGGCAAAGAAAATAGCGGCAACGGCAAGCTTGAACGAGGCGACAATTCGGCCAGACAACATGGCCGTGACCGGGCGCTGCGTGGAGAATGACTTCCCGAGATCGCCAGTTGCAAGTCCGGTGATATATTTGCCGAACCGCTCTAACAGGGGGTCTTTCAACCCCAGTTCTTTTTCGATACGTTCCACAACCGCTGGGTCAATGTCACGTTTATCACCTGCAAGGGATGACACAAACGTGCCGGGCATCACGCTGAATAGAAAGAAAATCAACGTTATTGCAGCAAAGACCGTGACCAGAGATTGCAGCATTCGTCTGCCAATCACCATCAACATAAGAATATCCATAATTGTGTCTGGAGCGCACTCCGACCGCACGGACCGAAAGCGCTGAAAGCATTCACTTCTGAACGCTGTATTCGAACGACATTCGAGAGGCGCTTTCGCTTATCCCGGCAGTCTGGCACCGCACATCCTTTCGGGTGCACGGTGCTGGGCTATTCTGACTCACTGCCTGCCAGGAGCATTATCGTCGAGCCAAAGCGAATCTACCTCGATAATTGCTGCTTCGGTCACGTTTGCGTCGACACCATGAATCCATGGTTGGGTTGCCACTACAGCCTTGTTGTAATTGTTGAACCAAACGGGCGCTTTTTCGAAAATATAGCCGTCAGCCTTTTTCAACAGTTCCACACGTTTGGCTGGATCCGCTTCGGCTGCCGCCTCATCGAGGATCGCATCGTAAGCCGGATCTTTGAACGCACTGCGATTGCAGCCAGAACGGCTTACGCGGCTATCGAAGCAGCGCAATGCATTGAGCGAATCCGGGCCTGTCCCCGCTGAGCGGAACCAGGCCATTGCTTTACCCTGATCCATTTCGTCAACAAGCGTATTGGAATCCACGACCTTTGCCGTGGCAGTAATGCCTACCTCCTTGAGAAACGGCATCATTGCTTCCAAAACTCCAAGGCTCGAAGTTCCTTCCGTCACCGAGATCGTGACCTCGAAACCGTCCGGATAGCCTGCTTGTGCCAGCAGTTGCTTCGCTTTGGCCGGATCGTAGGGATAAGGTGCGCGCTCCTTGTCGAAAGCTGCGGCAGTGGCCGGTAACCAGCCTGTTGCTTTGTACGCCTTGTCCTTGAGAAGCTTGCGGATGATGATATCGCGATCAACAGCATAATTGATTGCCTGACGCACACGCACATCGTCGAAAGGCTTCTTCTCGGTATTCATGCCCATATGCCGCGTGAAGACTTCTGAAAGTTCGATCAGACCTTTGGAAAGTTCAGGATCGGCCTTGTAGAGAACATAGGCATTTTCCGACAGAACGGTGGCGTCCAGCTCACCTGCACGGAAAGCCATATCAAGCGCGCTATTATCACCGGAAATGGTAAATTCAATCGCATCGGCATAGGGTTTGCCCAATTTGAAATATTTATCAAATTTCTTGCCGGAAATCTTGGAACCCTCGACATGGCTTTCAAATTTAAATGGCCCTAACCCCACGGGATGAGAAAGGAAATTTCCGCTTTCCACTTCTTCCCTTGGCAAAATCGCCGTTATGGCTTCGAAAAACTGCGTTCCGGGATCGACGAGATCCTTGAATGTCAAAGAGAAGGTGCGGTCGTCGATTTTTTTGATGCCGCTGACTTCCTTGGCTTCACCCTTCGCATATTCCTGCGCGCCAGCCAGTGTTCCGACTTGTACCGCCCCCGGATAGCCTTTCGTGGGGTCCATGATACGCGTGTAAGACCACACCACATCGTCCGCCGTCAGTTTGCGGCCATTGTGGAAATAGATATTGTCGAAAAGTTCATAAGTGAACGTCTTGCCATCTTCGCTGGTCTTTACCAACCTGGCAAGATCGAGTGCCGGCGCGTTCTTTTCCGAATCCCACGTATAGAGGGACCGATGAAACGCCTTGGAGACGACCATATCCTGCGATGTATAGGTCGCATGCGGATCCAGGCTCTTGAGAGCTGCGCCATAGGGCGCCGCCAGATGTAATGTGCCACCGGACTGGGGGGCATCGGCCCAAGCAGAGAACGCTGGTACAGCCACCGACAATGCCGCGCCCAACAGCGCCGCCTTGATAATCGAGCGATAATTCATCTTTTCCCCTTATGTTTGATTGATTTTATCTTTGCTTAGCTTTGAAACGCATATTCGTGAAAGCGCTTCGCGAATGTGGGAAGGAAGGTTTTGTCGTCTGCCGCCCACTTGCTGTCGCACATGACGAACAAGACAAAACTTTTGCCATCCGGCGTCTCCCCATAAACCAGATCATGTCTGGTCCAGGACGTATGCCCACCTTTCGACCAGGTCATCACTTCAGGCGGCAAGCCCTCAACCAGAAAGCCGCGAACCTGATCCCCTTCCGGCTCAGCATCGTTCGGATGCCGCTGAAATTCGCGATTCATCAACCCCATCATCCACTTTGATCGCGGACGGGCATCGCGCGCGATGTCGTGCAATAGTGCAGCACCCGACAAAGGTGTAAGCAGATTGCCGTTCTGGCCATTGCGGATTTGTCTGGCTCGCCCATAGGGACTGTCTTCGTAGGTACCGTGCAAGACATTGATGCCCGCAAATTCCATACGGTTTTGTGAATCGTACCATTGCTGGACGCGGTGGCGCGCGGCGCACCAGTCTTCAAGCGCTTTGCCTTGCAGGCATGCACCGTCATCCGCTCCTGTTAGACGGCCAACGAGGTAAACAGTGGCCTCATTGGAAGAAATCGCCATCATCTGTGCAGCAGCGCGATCGTCTTCCTCATCTTCCGCAATCACGCCGTCCTCACGAAATGCCGCCAGAGCGTCCAGAAAGAACAGCTTGATAACGCTTGCCGGATAAATCAGCTTGTCAGCCTGATGCCCATACCATGGCGATTGGAGGAAGGGGCCAGGGTCGCACGAACGCAATGTTGCGTTGTAGATGCAGGCTGCAACACCAACCTGGCTTTCATCGAGCGCTCCACCGGTCGATGCCAGTGCGTCTGCCAAAGCACGCTCCGCCGGATGGGACGTTGAGATGAGAGTTGTAGTATTCATTTCTATCCCCTTGTTCTGTTCTGATTTAGCCAAGGAAATTTTTTATTTGATATAGAAAACTTATTAGAAGTTCATGCATATTGGATATGAAGTAGCGGCCAGACGGCGCAATTAAAGCGAGAAACCCATGCAATCGCGGAAAAACCATATCAATGTTCGTCAAGTAGAAATTTTCCGCGCCACGATGAAATTTGGCACCGTCACGGCAGCTGCCGCTGCGCTTGGATCATCCCAACCCACCATCACTCGCGAGCTGTCCAGACTGGAAGAGCATATTGGATTTCGTCTATTCGAACGACGTTTGCAGCGCTTGGTACCGACGGCAAGGGCGCTCAAACTGTTTGAGGAAGTGCAGGCTTCATTCATTGGCCTGGATCGAATCAACGGCTTTATTGATCGCCTGCGGGAGGCCTCGGAGGAAATCCTGACGGTTTCCTCTCTGCCAGCCTTTGCACTGACTATATTGCCGGAGGCGGTTAAGCGATTGAATGCAGACCATCGTGATTTAACTCTGCAAATCAGCACCGTCGACCCACGCAATCAATCAAGCATTTCAGGCTTCAACTTCGATATCGGATTGATCGAGGACGTCTACACGGAGCGCGATGCCGATGCTCGCATTCTGTGGACTTTCAAGCTCGTCGCCGTTTTGCCTCCACAGCATCCGCTCGCAACCCGGAACTTCCTCGAACCAGCCGATTTTGAAGGTATTAACTTTATAAGCCTCGGCCCGCGAGATCCTTATCGGCTCAGCGTGGAACGCATATTCGATATGGCGGGTACGCAGCGTCGCCTGTTCCTGTCGTCACAGTCTGCCGGCGGTGTATGCGAATTGGTTCTGAAAGGCTTGGGTGCCTCTATCGTCAATCCCCTCACAGCGCTCAGCTACGAGCAGCAAGGCCTGGTCTTGAAACCCTTTTTACCCGCCCAGGATTTTGTGCTGTCTGTCCTCAGCCCCTTCAACCGGCCAATCGTTGCCAGTTCTGAATCTCTCGTAAAACATCTATCGCAAATCTGTGCAGAAACACATGATACACTGGTTCAGAAGGGCTTAATCTTGTCTGAAAACAAGAGAATTTAGATAGATCGGTTTTCCATACGCTATAGACTTAAATGCAAACACTCCAGCGACCTAAACGGTCGCGGGAGAAACCACCCAAATAACCTCGCACGTGGTTTCGCCTACTGTCCAGAACCGAACCATGGACCGAGCAGGAAACGCAAAACTATCGCCAGTATTGATAACGAACTGCCTTTCATCAAGCTCCAACCCGAGTGTCCCCCGAAGCACCAGACCGCATTTCCCCCCATCAGCATTGGAATAGGGTTCGCCCGAATCCGCACCCGGTTCCATCAGAAAGCGAAGCATCTGAATTTGCGGCTGGGTGTCAGGTGTCAGCAATTCTTTGATTAGTGCACCATCATTATAGGTCAAAGAGCGCCTGCTATTGCTCTGTACAATAAACTCGTTGGCCTGATTTTCGGGGTTGTTGTCCCGATGGAAAAGCCAGTTGACGGGCATATCCATCGCAGAACAAATGGCCCTGAGGGTCTTGATAGAGGGAGCAGCCAATCCGCGTTCCACCTGGCTCAACATGCCTACGGATATCCCGGCGGGCTCAGCCACCTGCTTCAACGACATACCCCGCATCTGGCGACGAAGCCGCAAAGTTTCACCAACCTGAATAGAATCGCTTTGCGATTCCATGACACTCAGTTCTGTCGACATATGCCACCCTCTCAAAGACTGAATCTTTGCATTCATTAATACACCAATCAATTTAATTGTATTAAAAATATTTGACAAAAATTTTAATACAGTCATAATTTTAACATAACACGTGCGGATCGCAATCAAGAACATCTCTATTCAGGCCGATCGAACGTGGGGAACAGTATCTCGGGATTTTGGGAGGAATCATCATGAGAGCTATCAGGATTGCAGCACTTTGCGCCGTCATGACATCCGTCTCTGCCACTGCTATGGCAAGAGACCTAACCATCGCCGGATGGGGTGGGAATTATCAAGATGCTCAGCGCGAGGCCTATTTCAAGTCCATTGCGGAGAAATTGGACGTCAACATAGTTGAGACGACCTACCTTGGCGGACTGGCTGAAATCAAGGCCATGGTAGATACCGGCAATGTTACCTGGGATTTTCTCATCATGGGAGGCTCGGAGCTTCAACTCGCCTGTGACGAAGGCCTGTTGGAAGAACTTGATTGGAAAGCGATTGGTGAGAGCAATCTGTTACCGGGGGCCGCAACGCCATGTGGTGTCGGCAATGTGGTAATAGGAAATGGTTATGCCTACAATTCTAAAGCGTTTCCTCAGCCGCCGCTTGATTGGAAGGACTTTTTCGATCGCGAAAAGTTTCCCGGCAAACGTGGTATCCGCAATAGTCCTAGCATGAACCTCGAATACGCTCTCATGGCCGATGGCGTAGCCCCAGATAAGGTCTATGAAGTACTGGCCACGCCAGAAGGAGTGGATCGGGCATTTGCGCAATTCGACAGAATCAAGGACCTGTTGCAATTTTGGGAATCGGGCGCACAGCCCATAGAATGGCTTGCCAGCAATAATGTCGCCATGTCCACCGGATATAATGGCCGCGCGGTCATGGCTAAGCGGGAAGGCAAGCCCATTGAATTTGTCTGGAAGAACCATCTGGTTAACATGGATGGTTGGGCGATGGTCAAGGGCTCGCCTTACAAGGACAAGATCAACGATATCTTCAAAATCGTCAACGACCCTCAGAACCAGGCAAAATTCTCATCTCTGATGCCCTATGGCCCGTCCAACACCAAAGCGGCGGAATCTCTAACACCGGAAATGCTGAAAGAATTGCCTGCTGCGGACAATGTCAAGGATGCGGCCTTTTATTCCGATACTTTTTGGGTAGAGCATCTGGATGACCTGACAGAACGTTGGAACCGTTGGGCGACACAATAAACTCCAGTCAGTCAAATACTCCTTGTTGAGAGCCTCCGGCGGCCGATCCGCCGGAACAAATATCCAAAAAGGCGAGCAGAATGATTGCAGCGTCCCGCAAACCGGGCGGCAGCGGATTGGCAGCTATTGTCTGCCTTGCTGTCCCGCTCGTCCTATATACATTTCTCTACTTGGTGCCGATAGGCTCGGTCATTTCGCTCAGTCTCGACAATCGAGAACTGTCAGGCAGCCTGATAAACTTCAACCGCGCGGACAGTCATGATCGCAATGCCCAGGCTGCAGCACTTGTGACCGATATGCGAGCGATGCACGCCAGCCAGCAAGCCGCAGTCGCCCGCGAACTCAATCAGGAACTGAGCGGTTTCCGAACGCTGTTTCTAAAGACAGCCCGTGCCGCCAATACGATAAAAGCCGATCTTCCTAGTTTGACCGACTTTGATCCGCGTTGGAACGAAGAAAAATATTGGACAGTAATAGCACAAAACTCCGACAGGATCAGCTTGCGTCACTTTGAGAGGGCCACCGGCTTCAGAGTGAACGAAGAAGGCAGACTTGAGGCTGGTGGCGACGATATATATCTTCAGATCATGGGTCGCACGCTGACCATTGCGGTTGAGGTCACCCTCGTCACCTTGCTGATCAGTTACCCGCTTGCCTATGCCGCGCTACACGCTCCACGTAGAATGGCCACGTTTATCCTCGTTGCAGTCTTGATGAGTTTCTGGACTTCGATCCTCGTGCGCACGACTGCATGGGTGATCCTACTGCAGACATCCGGCATCCTGAACACCTTTCTCCTCTGGACCGGCCTGATAGATGAACCGCTACAACTGATTTTCAATCGCTTCGGCGTGATCGTTGCCATGACACATGTCCTGCTTCCATTCGCCATTATTCCAATGATGAACGTGATGCGCACAATCCCGAAGTCGCAAGTAGATGCATCGCGAAGTCTCGGTGCAGGTGCGGTAGAATCCTTTCTGCGCGTCTATTTTCCGCAAAGCCTGCGCGGCGTTGGAGTGGCAGTTGGAACGGTGTTCATTCTCGCTCTTGGCTTTTACATCACACCGGCGCTTACGGGCGGCCCGAAAGACCAGATGTTGTCATTCTATATCGCAGACTTCGTCAAGCGTGCCCTAAACTGGGGTATGGCCTCAGCGCTTTCCGTACTGCTTCTCGGTACCGTTCTGATAATGGTTTCCCTTTTCGGCGCGCTTCGCTGGCTTGCAAATCGCAGAGGGGGAGCCCTCTAATGTCCCGCTTCATCTTCTGGACTTCGACGTTGCTGGCGCTGGCTTTTCTGGTCATTCCACTGGTATTGATCATGCCATTGGCTTTCAATGAAAGCTCATTCCTGACATATCCAATGGAAGGCTTTTCACTAAAATGGTTCCATGAAGTCTTTGCGCAGGAACAGTGGGCGCGATCATTTCTCAATAGTCTAAAAGTGGCGGTCGGTACAACCGTTGTAGCTCTGCTGGTGGGTGGGCTGGCTGCCACTGGCGTCATGCTTCTGAATCGCTGGCTGCAAATCATTCTAACCGCGCTTTTCGTGTCGCCGATGATTGTTCCCAGCATCGTCATTGGTGTTGCCTTTGCCTATTCCTTTGGTCGAGCAGGCTTGTCCGGTAGCTATTGGGGACTAGTGCTTGCCCACTCTATTCTTGCAGCACCTCTGGTTTTCCTTTCGGTAATGACGTCTTTGCGCGGTCTCGATCCTGATCTTGACCGGGCTGCCGCTTCTTTGGGGGCATCACGTCGTCACCGTTTCATGACAGTCACTCTACCACTTGCGGCTCCCGGCTTTATGGCTGGCGCTCTATTTGCCTTCACAACCTCTTTTGACGAAGTGGTGGCAGCGCTTTTTCTCGCCTCCCCCGAATCCACCACACTACCCGTTATGCTGTTTTCTGGCCTGCGAGATCGCTTGCAGCCGACACTGGTCGTGGTGGCACTGCTGCTATCACTGATCAGCTTTGCATTGCTCGCACTGATGCACTGGTTACAGCAGCTCGGAAAGCCGGCAAAACACTGAATTTCCGATAAAACGGAGCACTATCATGGCCTTCATCGATATCAGCAACATCAACAAATTTTACGGGACCATGCAGGCCCTGCACAATATATCATTGAGCATCGCCAAAGGCAGTTTTGTGACGTTACTCGGACCATCCGGCTCCGGAAAAACCACTTTGCTGAAAATTCTGGCCGGTTTTGAAGATGTATCAAGCGGTGAAATCCGGCTTGAGGGACGTGACATCACCTCACTCAAGCCAGAAAAACGTAATTTTGGCCTCGTTTTTCAAGGCTATGCCTTGTTCCCGCATATGAGCGTCTTCGACAATATTGCTTATCCGCTTAAAGTTCGCCGCAAGAGCCGCGATCAGATTTCCAGCCAGGTCAACGCCATGCTTGAGCTGGTTCAGCTTACCAAGTTCGCGCGGCGCAAACCACATGAATTGTCAGGCGGCCAGCAACAACGTGTGGCGCTCGCGCGGGCGTTGGTATTTGAGCCGGACCTTCTGTTGCTCGACGAACCCATGTCTGCCCTCGATAAGAAGCTGCGTATCGACTTGCAGGATCAATTGCGAGACATCCACCATCGGCTTGGAACTACCTTTATCAATGTTACGCATGACCAGGAAGAAGCCATGCATATGTCCGATGGCATCGCCGTCATGAACCATGGCCATATCGAACAATACGACACCGGGCACCACCTCTATCGCAAACCAGGCTCGCGCTTCGTAGCCGACTTCATCGGAAAGTCGAACATATTTGAAGGTGCGCTCAGCCTCACGTCTTCAGGACCACAGTTCAGTGCTGCCGAGTTTACCGTGAGCGGAACGTATTTGAGCTCGGTTGCTGACCGCATTGGCAGGGCAGACCTGGTCGTGCGCCCGGAAGATATCCGGCTTGGCTTGCCAACCGATACAGCACGAACCACCGGAGACATCGTGCTCTCCGGTGTTGTGGCGTCGTCAACATACTCGGGGGATCGGGTCCTCTATACGGTTTCTCTCCCAAACGGTCGCACAATCGCGACCTACGGCAGTGCGCGCGATGGGGCCCTCTCAACAGATGCACCAGTACTGATCGCATTCGACGCCAAAGACTGCATCTTGCTCAACTAAACGGGGAATGAACGCATGAATAAACTCAGATCAGCAGCAACTGGAAATCTAGGAACCGGTGAGGCCAGCCAGCCCAACCCAACACTTGTACTTGAGGGAGCACCACAGTTTCGATCCTGGCCCTTGCTCGACGGGCCAATAGCCAGTGGAGTGTGGTCGGCAACGACCGGTCATCATCGTGTCATGCGCGACGCAAGCACGCTTGAAACCTTCTATATTCTCGAGGGAGAAATCATGCTGTTCGAGGATGGTGTCGAACAGCCGAAATATTTTGGTCCAGGCGATCTTGTTGTACTGGAGCCTGGGTTTACTGGCAGTTGGAAGACCACCAGTACAGTCAAGAAGATCTATTTCACAACAAACCAATAACGGCTCAGCTTTGGAGAGCCGCGTTTAAGCGCTCTGTGCTGTCTCAGTGAATGTCAGGTTATGATGGAGAGGATATCATGAAGACCACGCCTTTCTGGTGGGAAGCAGCCGAACCGCAGCATGGCGAGCGGGCGTTCGACAAAACATCATGCAGCGTTCTGATCATTGGCTCTGGCTATACAGGCCTGTCGGCCGCAATCACATTGGCGGAAACCGGGCTGACCAATATCATGGTCGTTGATGCCATGCGCATTGGCGAGGGAGCCAGTTCGCGTAATGGCGGGCAGATCGGAAATGCACCAAAGTTCACACTCACTCAAGCAACCGCCCGTTTCGGGGAAAAGCGCGCACGAGAAATCATGGCCGATTATGGTTCATCCATGAAATTCATGATCAAACGGGCGCAGACTCTTCAAGATCCGATAGACCTCAATCTTGCCGGAAGTGTCGCTGCCGCTCATTCACGCAAAGACCTGGCGAAGCTTAAGGCCTTTTGCGATAGCCTCGCCCCGCAAGAGCGGGCGAAGTATGAAATCCTTGACGAGACGCAGATTCATAGCGTGCTCAAGACGGATATTTATCGCGGTGCGATGGTTCGACACGATCAAGGGACCATTCATCCTGCCAAATATGTCCGCGCTTTGGCTAACCGCGCCCGGACATTGGGTGTGCGTATTTTTACCGGTTGGCGCTATGCGGGCGCTCGCAAATCCGGCGAAGGGCATGTGGCGTTTCTGGAGAATGTCCAGAATGAAACCACAGTGGAAATCCAAGCAGAAAAAATCCTGTTGGGTTTGAACGGATATGTTGGGCCGGAAGTGAAATGGCTTCGCCAGCGAACCATCCCGGTACAGAGCTACATGATTGCTACGGAGGAAATGTCTTTCGACTTGTTGGAGCGCCTGATCCCCAATAATCGAGCGGTGGGCGATACAAAACATATTCTTTATTACTTCCGCCGTTCTCCAGACGGCAAACGTATTCTTTTCGGAGGGCGAGCGCGGTTTCGCAACTCCACAGAGGAACAGGGTGCGGCCGGATTGCGCACCTTCATGGAACACACTTTTCCCGAAACGCGTGGCGTAGAATTGAGTCACGGCTGGCTTGGCAATGTTTGCTTCGCTTATGATTTCTGTTCACATGGCGGACGGATGGAAGACGGAATCTATTATCTGTCTTGTTGTAACGGTGGCGGTATATCCAATCAAACTTATCTCGGTCACCGAATGGCCGAGTATATGTTAGGGGTTCCCAACTCAGATCGTGGCACAATCGGGAGCCATTTCCCGCGCCTATATTTCTACAACGGCAATCCATGGTTCTTGCCTATGGTGGGCACCTGGTATCGCTTTCAGGACCGGGCTGCACGTTATTTCGACTGAGGAATTCCCAGTCGACGCAACAATCTCGTCAGCCGACGAAACATATAGACCACAGGTGGAGCGTTTTCTTCGGCTCGGTATCGCGAGCCCACAGGAAATTTCCGCAGAGGGACGGGTAACATCATGTCATTGAATGTGGCGCTCACGCGCCAGAGCAATATGAACGGATCCGGCATTTTGATGATGGTGCTGGCAATGACACTTGTTCCAATGATTGATGTTCAAGCTAAATATCTGGTGACCAGTCAAATACCGGCGATGCAGGTCATTTTCTTGCGCATGCTGCTCGGCACTCTTTTTCTGGTACCCTTTATGATTGCGAGTCGTCATCCAATGCTTCCGCCAGCGCGAGGCTGGTGGAATGCCTGCGGACTCGGATTTTTCAGCGTTCTGGCTGGTGTTTGCTTTTTCAGTTCTCTGAAATTTCTCTCAATCGCAGATGCGGTGGCGATCAGCTTTGTTCAACCGCTATTTGTGACCTTGTTCTCGGGTCTATTGCTAAAGGAAAGAGCGCACGCCGCCCGCTGGGTTGCTCTCCTGATTGGCTTTGCCGCCACTTTGATCATCATCCGCCCAACCCATCATGCGCTGGAAATAGGTAGCCTTCTGGCTCTGATCTCAGGTGCGGCGATGGCGGGATATGTTATTGCAATCAAGAAGAGCACCAGCGGGGTGCAGAGTGTGGTGCCGATAGCTCTGACTTTCCAGACGCATTTTTCGGCTTTTATCGTGGTAACACCCTTGATGTTGGTGTTCTGGCAGGAGCTTGATCTATTTCAATGGATGCTGGCTGTTGGAATGACCTTGGTTGGCCTTGCTGGACAGTATCTGATTATTAAAGCCTATCACTATGGCGAGGCTTCAGTTGTCGCACCGTTCGCCTATATTGAAATCATCACTTCTACATTTTTCAGCTGGCTATTCTTCGCAGAGTTGCCTGACAACATAACGTTTTTTGGTGTAACAATACTGGTTTGCAGCTCATTATATATTGCGTGGAGGCGTTAATATCAAATTTGGCACATGCCACAGATCATTGCTTCTCATCCAATCAATAGCATCTATTCCTATGGCATCTCAGCGATTTTGATAATGACAGATCCTTGGGCTCTACTCTAAGAGAGTCAAAGCGCCCTCGCGGTTAATCACCGCGAGGAAACACTAAAACATAATCGCGTGTTAGGTGTTATACTTGTCGTGATACATCTGCATCATGGCAATGTAGTCGGAAATATATTTCGCGTCATACCAGACCCCGAACAGGAAGCTGGACCGGCGCCGCGATTGGAACGGTAAGCCCAGGAAATAGATGCCTGGTTCCTTGGAAACGCCAAGCTCGTGGACAGGGTTTCCGTCCTCATCGAAGATATCCAGCTCAAGCCAGCTATAATCGCGCTTGAAGCCTGCGGCCCATATGATCGAGGTGATACCAGCCTCGGCCAGATCCAGCTCAAGGATAGCATTCTTCTCGTATTCAGTCGGAGGTAGCAGATTGCGCGCATCCGGATATTCCGGCAGATCGAGCCCGTTATACTCAATATATTGATCGATCACATCGAGCGTATTGAGGTAGCTCTTGTTTCCTTCCTCAATGTTCTTGGCGAGATCACCCGCAAATATAAGCCTTCCATCGCTATAGCCTTCTGTGCGGCCCACCAGAACGGCTCCCTTGGAAGCCAACAGACGATAGTCGATTGGCATCTTGGTATGGACACCGCTGATAGCGAGAGCGATATTCTGAACATTCTTGTCGCGGTTGACCGTATCCCATCGACCCAGCACGCCTGTCCAGTATGCGCCTTCGCGGTCGCGATAAAAACGGGGCGGACGGATGTGCCGACCCAATGACAAATAAACCTTGCGACCGGTATCAACCAGTTCTTCAGCAATCTGGCCACCCGAAGCACCTGCCCCGACGACAAGCACTGCGCCATCGGGCAGTTGGTCCGGATTTTTGTAGGCGACCGAATGCATCTGGACAACGTCGGCAGTTTCAGGAACGACCCTGGGCGTTACCGGAACTTGGAACGGGCCTGTCGCCGCGATCACATTAATGGCTTCGAAATCACCCGCCGTCGTCGACACAAGAAAGCCCTGCTTCTTGGGCAGCTTCCTAACCGAAAGCACCGTAACATCTGTCCGAACCGGTGCTTTGGTGTTCTCCGCAAAACTGGAGAGATAGTCGACCAGTTTCTCCTTGGGCGTAAAGACATCCTGTTCGATATCAGGGATTCTCATGCTAGGCAGCCGATCGTGCCACGCTGGACCATTGGCCCGCAGCGAATCCCAACGCGCTGAACGCCAGCTCTCAGCAATTCGCCCCTTTTCGAGGACAACGTGACTGATATTGGCGTTGCTCAGGTGTTCGCTCATCGACAAGCCAGCCTGGCCCGCCCCTACAACTACCGTGTTAACCTTTTCCATTATTATTCAAACCTTTCCATGATACGCGGCCCAAACCTGTCTTCCATCGGCTGAACAAAGCGCGCAAAAATCCTGCCCCGCCGCACCGGGGAGAAGCGCGGCAGATAAATCCGTGTGTTTTTTTGAGTTGAGTCCTAGAATCCGGGTATTACATCATTCATAAGACGACGCTGTTTCATGACCGGCATGTTGTTGCGAATTGAGTGGAGTTTTTCCATATCCAATCTAGCTGTGATGATGTCAGCACCCTGCCCGGCTCGCGCCACGACCTGCCCCCAGGCATCGACAATGACGGAATGGCCGTAGCAGCGCTTCTCCTGACCATCGACAACCACAGCGCCACCAAGGCCACAGGCAATGAAATGGCATTGCGTTTCCGCAGCACGAGCGCGGGCCAATAGCTCCCAGTGCGCCTCACCGGTGACCATGGTATAGGCGGCAGGTAGCGTGATGATCTCGGCACCCTTGAGCCGCAATGCGCGGAAGAGTTCGGGAAACCGAACATCGAAGCAGATGGCGGCACCGAAAGTAACACCCTCCAACTCCCAGGTGACAATTTCATTGCCCGGCTTGATATAGTCGGATTCGCGGAAGGCACCGCTGCCCAGATTGCCCATATCGAACAGGTGCATCTTGTGATAATCGGCGACGACCTCACCTCGTCGGTCAAAGACGACCGAGACGTTTTCGACGCGCTGGTCGCCGGGAATTTTCGCAAGGATCGTGCCTGCCTGCACCGCAACGTCGTGACGCTTGGCAAATGCCTGCACCATCCGGAAAGCTGGCGTTTCGCGCAAGGGCTGGGCAAGTTCGACCGAACGCTTTTGGTCAGGGCCGTAATAGCTGAAGTATTCGGGAAGAATAAGGAAGTCTGGCCGATCCTCCGCCTGCATTGCCGTTACCATTGCCGCTTCTGCTGCTGGCACCGTGACGTCTGGCGACAACCCCATCAACGTTTGAACCGCTGTGACTCTCATTGTCTAGCCTCCTTGGATGAAAGAATTTCCAGTGAGTTGGTTGCCCGCCCCCCTGAATCCGGGTTCAGAACCCGCTCTACGAAAGTAGCCATTTGCGGCTCGTAGGCTTTCCAGAGGTTGCGCAGTTCTCCCAACGGCTCGGCGGCCCGATCGATGCGCAGATCAACCGAACAAAAATCCGGATATTCAGCGACCTTGAGCGCTACTGAGGACAAAGGGAAAATTTCGCCTCCAGCTTCCAGCCCGGCATCAAGCGCCGCCAGCAGTCGCTCGGCTATCGGCTTGTCGCTTGTTTCAAGCGCCGCAGCCACCATTGCGGCCGGAACCTGATCATTCCTCAAAATATTGCCGACCGCGACGATCCCCAGAGCAGACGCGCTTGCATAGATCGGCTCCTGATGAGCGCCCTGCCGCAATGCTGTTGCACCGTTGCGATCGACGATTGCAAGTTCGCGCCATTCAATGCCGGGCGCAGTTGCGATCTTGTCCAGCGTTTCCTGGGCAGAAAGACCGCTTCTCAGATGACGGAGTGCCGTCAAACCCAGACGCGGATCGGTGCGGTGCTGGGTGATGACAGCGCCGGCATCGTGATTGACAAACAGACAACGGGCACCCATCGCCATCGAAGAGGTCGCGCCCGCAACGCCGAACTGTTCAGTTTTCTGACAGCGAAGAGCGATAGAGAAAGTCATGAGTTCAGCCTCAACATATGTCTAGCGGGAGAGAATGGCGACAGATCGATACTCGGCTTATCACCCGTCATAAGCTCGGACACGAATTTGCCGGTAATACCGCCAAGCGTCAGTCCAAGGTGGCCATGACCACAGGCATAGATGATGCGGGGATCCTTGCGGGATGGCCCGATAAAGGGGAGGCTGTCAGGCGTGGAGGGACGGAAGCCCATCCAAGTGTCCTGTCTGTCGCCCAATGCAGGCAGCATTTTTCGAGCTTTATTTTCAAGAACATCGAGGCGTGACTGACGTGCTGGCTTATCGAGTCCGCCCAAATCTACAGTTCCTGCCGCACGAATCTGATGAGACAGCGGGGTGAGGAAGAACCCATCGGACGGATACATAACCGGATGCGTCAACAGCGGCTCGTTGTGTTCAAACGCGACGTGATAACCGCGTTCTGTATTCATGTTGAGGCGGTCGCCAAGCTGATTGGAAAGACCACGCGACCAGGCACCAGCCGAGATTACGATGCGGTCAGCAGAGATGACCTCGCTTCCGGTATGGACGCGCACGCCATCGATACCGCTTTCGATCCGCTCGGCCTTCGTCACAACGAAACGGCCACCGTGCGTTTGGATTATCTGGGCAAGGCCCCTGCAATAAGCTTCAGGGCTGTCAATCACAAAGCAACCGGGAAAAATCGTCCCGCCAATATAACCCGGCGCGAGATTGGGTTCCATGGCAGCTATTTCGTCCTGTGAGAGGTATTGCGCTTCGATTCCCTCAGCACGCCGCCGATCATTGGACCTCTTGGCGTTCTGCGCTTCCTCTTCCGTGCGGTAAAGATGGATCGAGCCCGTTCCGCGTCCGAAACGAATGTTACCGACTTCTCCCATCAAGGGCGCATGCCCCTCTTCTATCACCTTCATCAGCGAACCGAGTGCGGAAATAGCCCCGTCCTGACGCCTGCGTAGCGACGCAGAAAGGAATGCAGCAAGCCATGGAGCGAGATCGAGAAAATCTCGCCAATAGAGCGTAAGCGGCCCATCACGACGCAACAACATTCCGGGAATTTTCCAGAGAATTCCGGGAGCCGCGGTGGGAAAAATTCCTGACGGCGCAACCGTTGCGGCATTGCCGAACGACGCAGCATTGCGAAACGATACACTTGGCAGGGGTGGCGTCGGATCAACGAGGACTACATCCAATCCCTTTTTTTGCAGCCAGCGGGCCGTGGAAAGGCCCACGACGCCAGCTCCGATCACCGCAACAGTAAGCTTGCCGCTCTTATTGGTCTGCATTGGAGGCAGCTCCCTCAGATTGCTGCCGTTACGATGATCTCGACATCGTAACCTTGAGCCGCAGGCGGCACGACACCTGCAGCGCGGGATGGCTGATTCTCTGGATCGACCCACTGCTCCCACACTTCATTCATCGCGTCGAAGTGCTTCTGATCTGAAATCCAGACCGTGGCGCGCAAAATCCTGGATCGGTCGGTTCCGGCCTCCTTGAGCCAACGGTCTACCTTTTCAAGCGCAACGCGGGTCTGATCCTGAATGGTTTCGCCCTTGTTACCACACATGCCAGCCACATAGGCGATACCGTTGTGGATGGAGACCATCGAGGTGCGCTTCAGTCGTTCAATACGGATTACGTCGGCCATGTTATTTCACCAGCTTTCCGGCCTCTGGGGCCATTGATTTTCAAGAACGCGCCAAAAGGCCTCTCACTACAGCCTCAAGCTCTTTTGGAAGCCCATGAGTTTTTCAAGCAGCGCGACCGCGATCACCGAGAGAACGATCAGTGCCGTTGCCATGGCAGCCACGGTCGGATCGTCAAAATCCTTGATGTATTGATAGGCTGCCACAGGCAGTACCTTGGTCCGATCATTGGTGAGGAACACGGCGATCGAAAAATTGTCGAGTGCCTCAACGAAGATGAACACCGACGCTGCCAGAATGCCCGACTTCAATTGCGGCAGGACAATGACGAAGAAGGTACGGAAAGGACCGGCACCAAGATTGCGTGCCGCCTCTTCGATCCGTGGATCGAGGCCAAGGAGATTGGCTGAAAGTGCACGAATGGCGAAGGGTAGCGTGAAGACCAATATGCCCAGGCAAAGACCAAAAAGACCAATACGGACGCCACCTGCCGACAGCAGCGAGAGGAGCGAGACACCAGTTACAACACCCGGAATGATCAGTGGCGACAGGATGATTTGCTGGATCAGCCCTTTGCCTTTGAATTCAGCACGAACCAGCGCGTAGCTCGCGGGAATCCCGATCAGCAGGCTCAACGGCATGACGATCAGGGCCATCGTGAACGAATTCTTCGCGGCGTCCATGAACATGGACGAATTATAAAAATTCTCATGCCACTGAAGTGTGAACCCGGAAGGTGGCCACTGGAAATAGCGCGTAGGGCTGAACGAATGAAGCACGACAAACACCACCGGCAGCAGCAGGAAAACGACCGCGATTAACGCCAGAGCAATTACGACGACGCCAAATTTCGCTTCAAGATCACGCCTAAACATCACGAAACGGCCTTCTTAATTTTCTTGGCGACGAGGTTGATCAGCCAGATCGAAGCGAACGCGCTGATGAGGAATACCACAGCCGTTGCAGCGGCGTAGGGAACGTCATATTCGGTAAACATGCGATCATAGATCTGGTTTGCGACCATCCTGACCTTCCCGCCGCCCAAAACCATTGGGAAAAGGAACGAGGCCAGCGCAATTGAATAGACGAGAACCAGCGTAACCAAGAGGCCCGGCAAGAGGATCGGCATGGTAATGCGCCAGAATGTGGTCGTGCGGCTGGCGCCAAGGCTGCGCGCCGCTTCCTCGACCGAAATGTTCAGGTTCTGGACGACACCGATCAGCGTAAAGACCGCGAACGGCAGCAGGTAGTGGGTAATGGCGATGCCAACACCCGACCAGTTGTAGAGAAACTGGATCGGCTTGGAGACGATACCGAGTTCGATCAGGCTCAGGTTTATCAGTCCCCGGTTTCCAAGAAGCACAAGCCAGGAATATGCGCGCGTTACGCCACCGGAGAGGAAGGTAACTGCGATAGCGAGCATAATCAGTGTCCCGACCCATTCCCGCTTGGAACGCACGATTACCATGGCCATCGGCACGGCTATTGCGACGGTAATTACCGACATCACAAGAGACGCCCAGAGCGTGCTGAACAGGATCGACTGATTGGCCCCCGTGAACAATACACGCCAGTAATTGTTGAGTGTAACCTCCCCGGCAAACTGCGTCCCCGGCGGGCCTTTCAGGAAGAAGCTCGAGAGACCAAAATAGCTATACGCCGCAACTATAAGCAGGCCGATAATCAGCGCGGGCGTAATCAGATATTTGGCGCGGTTGTTATTCGCCTCCATCATGCCCCCAACATAATTGTATGAATCGGATCGAGCACCAGCTTGACTGGCTGCCCGGCGGTATATCGGGCGCGATTGTTGTTTCGCGGAGCGTTCGCATCGATATCAAGGCCGTTGACCTCAACGCGATAGACTACTCGCTCGCCAAGCTCGTGCGTGGTCTTGACGGTTCCAGCAAGCCCTTCTCGCAGATCTTCAGCACCAACAACCTCAATATGGGAAGAACGGATCGAAATCTTGCAATCAGCGCCTGCGAATTGCCCACCAGCGTCATTGACAACGATATGCTGTCCAGCGAGCGACAAAGTTGCCCCACCGCCGTTGACCACGGCGACCTTCGCATCAAAGATATTGGCCACGCCGAGAAAACGGGCAACGAATTCGCTCTTGGGCCTATCATAGAGTGCTATCGGGGTATCAAGCTGCTCGATGCGGCCCTGGTTCATGACGGCGATATAGTCGGAAAGATAGAGAGCTTCATCCTGGTCGTGCGTCACCAGGATCGATGTGATGCCCAGCTTCTGCTGAAGCTCGCGCAGCTCGGACTGCAGCCCTTCGCGAAGATGCCGGTCGAGCGCGCCAAGTGGCTCATCGAGAAGCAGGAGCTTGGGCCGAATGACGACGGCACGAGCAAGAGCGACGCGCTGCTGCTGACCGCCTGACAACTGGCTCGGATAACGATCCGCGAGATGGGACAGCCGGACCATCTCGAGTACGTCACGTACACGCGTGGCCTGCTCTTCCTTTGAAACACCGCGCATCTTAAGACCGAACGCAATGTTGGATTCGACGGTCATATGGGGAAAGAGGGCATAATTCTGGAAAACCATACCGATATCGCGAAAGTTCGGCTCAACTCCGCTGATGTCCTTGCCATCGACGACAATCTCACCGGATGTCACGTTGAGAAAGCCGGCAATCATTCGCAGAACAGTACTTTTGCCGCAACCGGATGGTCCCAGAAGCGTCAAGAGCGATCCACGTGGCACCTCCAGGTCAAGATTGCTCACTGCCTCGAAGGAGCTGTACCGCTTGGTCAGATTCCTGAGTTGCAACGTGCTGCTCTGCAGATGTTCCATGGTTGCGGTTCCGTCAAAGAATAATGGGGGAAGGCGCGTTCGACCTGAGCCGAACGCCTGAATAGTCGTTCTGGTTTGTATTTGCAGATTGGAGGCGCGCTAGCCTTCGTCTGGACTCATTCCAACAGGCACAGCATATACGATCCGGGAATGAGCACCGTCCTTCATTGTTATTCCGCTGTCTGATTGAAACCACGGATCAGATGAGTTCTCATCAATTGCTCAGCCTTGTCTGCTTCCCGCGCTTTGATCGCCTCAAGAAGCTTGATGTGATCCTGGATCACTTCCTGCGACTGGGCTTGACTGAGAGCCGCGAGACTGGCTTCGCTCATGAAAAAGCCGGCATAGTTTTCGATCGCATTCTGGAGTTCCGGCA
Source organism: Brucella tritici (assembly GCF_008932285.1). Taxonomy (NCBI): domain Bacteria; kingdom Pseudomonadati; phylum Pseudomonadota; class Alphaproteobacteria; order Hyphomicrobiales; family Brucellaceae; genus Brucella; species Brucella tritici. The sequence goes on along the minus strand of NZ_WBVY01000002.1, from coordinate 527,524 downwards.
CGCCGCAAGCGTTATAGATCCTCCAATGGAATACGTTGTTGTTGCGCACGCGCTCGGTACGGGCCTCTTCTGGGAGGGTCAGCGCCAATTCGATTGAAGCCTCAAGAACCTTGAAGTCGTTCTCATTCAGATGGGGTACCGCGAGTTTCGTTGCGTAGCCTTCAAGCGCGATCCGGATTGCACGGATGCCTTTGAGGGCCGACAGCACGTCCGCAACAACCACGCCAGAAGATGTGCGTTCAAGAAGCCGGTTGGAGACGAGACGCGTGAAGGCTTCGCGCAGCGGCGTGCGGCTTACGCCCAGCTTCTGAGCCAGCTCCACTTCCCGCAGACGCTGGCCCGCCTCGATCCGTCCGTCAAGAATAAGCGACCGCAACAGTTCATAGACGGCATCTGCCGAGCTCACTGCAGCCAGTCGACGACCTCCCAGATCGTCAATTCCATTGGCATCCATGATTTCTCGTCTCCATATACTCATTGACTCGCTCTAGTTATGCCGCGATCACCCACTGGCTGCCAGCCCCCTGAAGGCTTGTTTGCGCCTTATCCCTTGATCCCGTCGTTCCCGCTCCCGGAGAGCGTGGCAATCAGCGTCGAAAACACCGCGCCTCGACCCACGAGACTATCAACGACAATAGTTTCGTCGCGTGAGCAGATGTCATTGCAGATGGGGCCCAATCCGTCGATCGTCGGCACCCCGAGCGCGCCACAGAAGCTGGCGTCGGATCCACCCGAAATATTGGTTAATTCAAAGCAGGGCGCGCCGATTTCCTCGGAAGCCTTAGCAACGATCGCGTAAAGCGCTTGCGTTTCAGCCGTTCTGGCCCATGCAGGCCGCGTCCAACCACCTTTTAGAACCACCGAAACGCGATCCGTCGCGACCTCGGAAATCAGTCTCTCAACTTCCTTCTGCAACCTTGCAGCCGCTTCAGGCGTGCGGGCACGCATATCGACATGGAGTTTTGCATGACCAGGTATGACCTGCCTCGCATCACCACCTTGGAACACACCAACATTCACGATGGCACCATTTTCGAGATCCGTCAGAGCCTCGATCTGTGGCACAAGGATTGCGAGCGGACGAACCGCAGAAACACCCTTGAGATAGTTGGCCGCCGCGTGCGCGGTCTGCCCGGCCGCTTCAATGAAGAAGGCACCCACGGCACCGCGGGAGGTAAAATAACCACCTCCTGGGCGACCGGGTTCGAGAGTCAGAACCCAATCCGAAGTCTTCGCATGCCCTTCGATCCAGCCGCGCGAGAGCGGGCTTCCCAGTTCTTCATCGCTGACGACTAGGAACTTGATCTCTTCAAATTCGGCCAGTCCGGCCTTTGAAGCAACATCGATGGCATTGATAGCCAATACAAGTCCGCCACGCATGTCACCAACGCCAGGCCCTGTTGCAAACTCACCCCTGATTTCAAAGGGCCAGTTCTCCAGCGTGCCGCGTGGCCAAACGGTATCGGCGTGGCCGAGGATCATCAATCGGCCCTTGCCCTGCCCTTTTCGAACCGCCAACAGGCGATTGCCGCGCTCGGGAACCTCTTCGTAATGAAGTTCAAACCCCTGAGCATGCAACCGCTCGCCGATCCAATGCGATGTTCGCGTTACGCCTTCCACGTCATAGGATCCTGCTTCAATGCCGACGAGTTCGGCGATATCTGCAAGCATTGCGTCAAGCCGGTCCGCAAAAACGTCGCGAAATCTACTAGCCAGATTCAAGAGAGCCTCCCATTTTGTATTTTTGTATACAAGCATACGTGTATTCATTATGCAACAGAAAACTGTCCCGCAGACTGGAGAAAGTTACCAACGCGAAACGGTCTCTATTTCAGCGGCTCGAACTCGCCCGCCCTTGGGCTGAATAGCGAGAGCGGATAAAGGCCGTTTTCCTGAAGGCGACTACCCAGCGCCAGCAATGCAAAGTCAGCTTGCATGGGAGCCATGATCTGCATGCCAATCGGGCATCCACGAGGATCGCGACCTACGGAAAAAGCAAGGGCGGGCAGACCAGTAAGGTTGGCCGGCGCTGTGAATTCCAATGGATTGCCGAGGCCCTTGTTGGGCGCACCGAGCGCGTTATCAAGCAGGGGCGGAATGACTGCATGTACAGGCATGGCCAGCCAATCGATGCCATCGAACAGCTTGTTCCACAGAACGGTAATCTCGGCATACCGCTTGAGAGCCTCCGCATAATCCTCATCGGACAGACTCAATCCCTTTTCGATCAACGTAGCGAGTGCCTGACCATAGGCATTACGTTGTGCTGGATAGCTGGCGGCATGGCTGCGCGCGGTCTCTTTGGCGCAGATGAAGTCCCATGTCTCCTGCAGATCAGGGACGTCAGGAACAGCGCAAGCGACGAGGTCGAGCCCTATCCGCTCGGCTGTATCAAGCAGACGGCAATAGGCCGTCCGAACCTCCGGATCGAGCCGCGCACTGAGTAAGTAGGGAAGATAGCCAAAACGGCGGCCCGGTGCTTGGCCGGATGGAAGCGTATTGCCGAGCCCGCTCATCGCTTCTAGCAACAGAGCGCACCCATCCGCGTTGGATGCCATCGGACCAAGATGATCAAGGCTGGGCGCCATGGTGCAGATGCCCTCGGTGCTGACAAAACCGCGGCTGGGCTTGAGCCCGGTCACCCCACAATAAGCCGCGGGAAACCGGATTGAGCCGCCTGTGTCGCTGCCAATGGCTGCGGCTGCCAGACCTGCCGCGACGGCAACACCTGATCCCGACGAAGACGCACCGACACGGAACGATGTTCCCCATGGGTTTACCGGAACCGGCATTTCCGGATGGTGGGCGGAACAAGCCCCCTCCGCCATGGCCAATTTGCCAAGAATGACCGCACCTGCAGCCAGAAGATTGGTGACGACCTTTGCATTGCGGCCAGTCTGCCGATCACGAAAGATAGCCATGCCGTTGGACGTCGGCGTAAAATCCGTTTCACATAAGTCCTTGAGCGCAACCGGTACGCCATGCAATGGCCCGAGGGATCGGCCATCGGCGAGGGTCCGGTCGGCTGCACTTGCTTGCGCAAGGGCAGTCTCGGCTGTAACCGTGATGTATGCCTGCAGCGACGGGTTCAATCGCGCGATCCGCTCAAGATAATATTGCGTAAGCGCAACCGAGCTTACGTTGCCGACCGCAATCGCTTTTGCGATATCTGGCAACGGCTTTGTGATGACTTCGGGAAGACTGCCAGAGACAATCAGGGCGGTGGGGGTCATGGGGGCTCGAAGGATATTAGAGCGCATCCCGAAAAGTGCGAAACGGTTCCCGGACAAGATGCGCATTAAAACAAACAGTTAGAGCGTCGTTCTGATTCAATCAGATCGAAACCTGCTCTGGTGCCAGCCTGGCGAGCCAAAACGAACTACCATCAACTGTCTATGATGAAATTGATTTGCAAAGAGGATCAGGTGGCTTTTGCCACCTGATCTATCGCGTAACTTCCACCTGAGGGGATCAGTGGGTCGTGATCTGGTCAAACCGGACAGACCAGTCGCTGATGTTCTTCAGGACTACACTGCCATCCATCACGATACCTTCACCGTCAGCAGGCAGAGATTCTGCAAGTTCCTTCGGCAATTCCACATTGCGGTTAACCGGAGCCATGTTCACCCGAGCCAGCATCTCTTTCTGGGCCCCCTCCGAGATGATGTAGTTGATAAACTTGGCTGCCTCTTCCTGATGCGATCCGTTGGTCATCATCATGACATCGAAATACATCGGTGCCGGGCGAGGAGAAATCATCTTCATTTTGATGCCTTCGCCTGCGACCGCATTCATGTGTGAACTTTGACCGATAAGAATGGTCCCCTCACCTTGCACGATCGATTGTCGGGCCTGAGAGTCCGAGGTGTAATAGAGCGAAACATTCTTGTTAAGCTGCTCAAGCGCCTTGAACCCCGGATCGTAGTTCTCCGAAGTGCCACCGTTGATAGTATTCGCAACCGTGAGAAGCGAGCCGGAATAGATCGACATAGCAGGGGCGATGATCTGACCCTTGTACTCCGGCTTCCAGAGATCTTCCCACGAAGTCGGCGGCACAGGTACGGCGTCTACGTTGTAAACGATACCCATCGGATAGTAATAGATACCGACCCAATCATCAGCAATCGCCCCCTTGATCAACTGGTCGCGGTTACTCAGCTCGTCACGCGGAATCTTGACGAAGAGCTTCTGATCCTGCGCCGCCTCACTCGCAATAGTATTGGTTGCGAACCAGACATCCACGACGGGGTTGTCACGATCGACCTGCAGCTTGACGAGGCCCTCGCCTGACGAAGACTGCGTTACAGCATTGACCTTGATACCCGTTTCAGCCTCGAACTGCTGCGAAATGGCTTTCAAACCATTTTCCCACGTCGAGCCCCATACCTGAATGGTAATCTCGTTCGATTGCGCAAATGCAGAGTTGGCTGCAACGAGCACTCCGCACGATAGAAGCAAAGACTTAATGTTCACGGTTACTCCTCCTGAGTTTTTTGGAAAGGTTATCTTCTGGGTAGACGTGTGGCCCCCGCACAAACGTTACCCGTGGAGATGAAGCGGACTGATCGGCCAGCGACTTCGTCAGATGCTCGCAGGCCCGCCGATCGTGCAATGATTACGCTTCAGAGAGACTAGGAATGCTCGAACTCATCAAGCCCTATGGCCTGTGATCGCGCAGGTAATGCGCCCACGCTCGCTATAGGACAGGATTGCAGCGCCAATCAATTCAGTGAAATCCACGCGCACAACGCCGGGCTGCGCCTGTGACTTTGCATTCGATTTCACGGAAAAAGACAATGAACCGCCCTCCACCACCCCATGTGTGCGAGGATACTTGCATACATGAATACAAAGCGCAACAGCAACGTTTCATATCCAGGTTTTTGGGTGAGAGAATCGGCGCGCACGCTTTGGCGCCCCCGCGAAAAAGACGCTAGGCGTTGAACCAAACATTTCGTCTGGGGACTTGATATTATTGAGATACGACCCTGAAAGACGCATGCCGCGGGCAGTTGTGATCGCTTAGGGAAAAGTCATCTTGCCATATTGAATCGGCGACCTGCTCTTGCTGCACACGAACAGACAGCATTGCCGAAATCAAATTGGACGTCTCCAGACCAGCAATGTTCTTATTGAATCCCGCGTTCAGGATGAACGGAGGACTTCATCTTGTCCGTTTACAGTTATCTGGCGGGTTGGACTTCTGATTGAGTGTTTTCGATCAACACCTATTTTTCAGCTCCGCGATACGGCTGAGTGCGCTGCCGAAGCCTTTGAACGAGACTTTGAAGGCGACCGGTTGGCCGAGCTCAAGCGCGGTGGCGATGATGTTGAGATTCGTTCCCGCTTTCAGCTTGACGACTTCTTTGGCATCGAAAGAAAGCGTATGAAGCATATCTGCGGCAGACACATCGAGAAGCGAAGCGCCGGTGGTTCGGCTTGGTCGATCTTAAGGCCGCACCCCTGGCAAAATCTGGTCCGAACGACATCAAGAACACGCCTTCACCTTGCCACCGGCCATACCGCGTAACTCAATGGTTCATTCCTGATACACCTCGGTAAGTGTGCTGGCGTCACCGGTCAGCGGAGCGGACTGTGAACTGGCCGCCCTGCTTTCGAGGATTCATGCAATGGCACTCCTTCCGTCTTGTACCTTAATTGACGGTATTTTTGGTTTTGGTCTGGTTAGCCGGCATTTCGATCTGGGTGGTGATTTTCTGAAGGTTCTCATTAAGGAAGTCCTGCTCACGCTGGCGCAGCCATTGGTCGAGGTCCGGTTTCGTCGCCTGTGACGGTGCATTGGCAGCGTTCATCAGGAGCATCGGGAATGTTTCCGTCAGGAACCTGTCCTTTACCCCACCCTTCTTGTCATCCATGGTGCAGATAAGAGCGATGGCAGTGGTCGCGATGGCTTCGGTTGCCTGCAAACGCGCGGCAAGGTTCAGGATCAACTGGTGGAGATGTTCGATGTCGTTCATTTTCAGTCCTATGGAACGATTGGTTAAGGGTAAAAGTTCGAAGGGGTAGGCCGCTTTATCTGAACGCGATCATACATTGCGTCCTGTTGCTGCTCGACGGCGCGGTGCGCAGGCAATGTCCAGCCAGCCAAACGGATTGTGGAATTGCCACGCAAGGACAGACCGACTTCAGCCTGTTCCTTCCCCTCTTTCGCGAAAGAGCCCCGGCATCAGCCGGGGTCTCGGGTCTTAGGATACTTCCTTTGTGCTCTACCACTTCACCTTGAAGCCGACGGTACCCTTGAGCGCGTAACTGTCGGCAAAGTGGTTGAGTGAGGTGTTGATGGAGCCTTCTCCATAGACGGCATACTTGTTGTCCGCCCACGAATAGGTGCCGCCAGCGCCAATGCCAGCCCAGGTGCGATCATTGTCGGTGTCAATATCGACACCAGCCACATTGATGCGCATACCGCCGAGGAAGGACTGATAGAGATTGGCAACACCATAAACCGAGGTATTGGCCAACAGACCGTCAGAGCCGGTGAAGCTGTCGGCATAGCTTGCGGCAAGACCAAGGCGACCAACCAGACTATCACCGTTTTGCATATGCACACGGCTGCCCCAGATATCGTGGAAGGCATCGGCATCCAGCGACGACCACATGAGCTGTGCCTGCGGGGTCAATGACCAGTGCTCATCAATGGCAACCCTCTGGCCCGCTTCCACGCTCATCGCATAGCCATAGGCCTTCGTGTCATTCGCCAGACCTGCGTTGGCAGTATCGGAATTCAAGTCGTTGTCGAACCAGCTCATCTGGCCCTGGGCATCGACATAGAAGCCATTATTGCCGTACCAGGTTGCCGTCGCACCAAGGCTCCAAGCATTGGTACTGGTCGTACCATCCCCCGACAGTGCGCTGGAACGAGCGTGCGCCGTACCGTACTGACCGGTAATGCCTGCAATCAGGCGGCCGTTCTCGTCTTCATAGAACTGCCCATCGACACCTGCCTGCATGATGAAGGTGTTGATATCCTGCTTTGCCCCCGTAACGCTTTGCGGCTCAAGGCGGTTGTGTGCCCCTTCGATGCGGGCCCAGATGCCACGATTGTCAACCATGGCGCCATTGGTCTGGCCATTGCCGTTGCGACCGGTCCAATAGCGGTCACCAACACGTTCCTGCAGCGTCGGCAGTTTGTTGAGCGCCTGCATGTTCTCGGCATAACCCTGATAGACCGGAACGCCAGCGCTATAGCGCGGATTGCCAGGGTTATTGGGATCAACGGGTTTGGTTGGATTGGTCAACTGACTGGTCAGATACCAGTTGCCGTCCTTGTTGCCTTTGGCTGGCCCTTGCTGAAGCGTATAGGCATAAGCGCCACCCACAACCGCTTTCTGGCCATCCTTGGTGGTGTAATCGCTGACAAGCGAGAACGTGCCATTCGACTGACCGGCGACATCAACCACTTCGATACCGTTGACCGTCTGGCCGCCAATGCCTCCACGATTAACCACTTTCAGATTGGTCGTACCGGATGTATCCCCGCCAACCTTCAGCCGATCGGTCTTCGAGCTGTCGTCACCGAGCACCGTGTTGATGACAACGGTACCGCCATTGCCCGCATAATTGCCGGCGACCGTCAGCGTTGTGCCCGCAGTATCGACGCCCGATGTGATCAGGCCGGCATTGCTGAGCGAAGCAAGCGTCGTGTCGAAGCCGCCAAGATCCAGAGTACCGTTGGCTCCCACCGTGTAGCCCGACGATGACGCGTTGAAGACACCGCTTGCGCCCTGCTTCAAGCTCCCGCCATCAATGGCTGTCGCACCTGTATAGGTACTGGCAGTGCTGAGGGTCAGCACGCCAGAGCCTGTCTTGGCAAAGTCACCCGTGCCGGAGATCACACCAGAGAAACGGCTGTCGAAGCCCTGCTCCACCGTCAGCTTGCCGGAGCCGAGTGTGATGTCGCCATCCCCTGCCGCACCGGATGCATCGAAGGCAGCCAAACCGCCAACCGTCGTGTCGAACCCATTGAGATCAGCCCTGGCACCAGCCTTGACCTTCAGGGTGCCCGTACCAAAAGCATGGCCTGCAACACCGGCCTGAGCTCTGCCCTTCTCAACTGTCAAACCGCCGGCATAGCTGTTGTCACCAGTAAAGGTGGTTGTGCCATCGCCTTTCTGAACGACATTACCCACGCCGGAGATGTTACCGGCAAAGGTCACCGCGTCGGAACGGTCGAAGGCAAGCGTACCACGGCCATACGCATCGCCGGTGAGGTTGACATTGCCGTCGATGCTGCCGGTTGTGCCGCCACTGCCGATCTGCAAGACACCGCCTGTCACCGTCGTGCCGCCCGTATAGTGGTTCGCACCCGTCAGGATCAACGTACCGTAATCGGTCTTGTTGATTCCCTTGCTACCTTGCAACTCGACCTCGATGGTCGCAGTGATAGCCTTTCCTGCTGCACTGCCGTCACCCACACGAATAATGGATTGGTCGGCATTGTCGAGGTTCAGGGCGGCACCGGTCAGCCGATAGCCGTCCGTTGCAAACTGCAGGCCCGCCGCAGAGATACTTCCCTTGCTGTCATCAATACGAACAGTGCCGGCTTTGCCCATGAACACGGCAAACGACCCCTGATCGTATTTGCCATTCACCTTCTCCTGATTATCCGTCCAATTGAAGTTTGCAGCGTCCCAATCACCATCGCCACCATCGATCCGACCATTGTTTTTGCTGGCAGGATCTCCGCCATCCCAGATATTGAGACGGACACCCGTAGCACTGGCCAGATTGACCTGATGGTCCACCGACGTGTCGACCCAGATCCGGCTCGGATCGGTACCGGCCGGTGTACCGCCAATGACAAGCGTATTGTCGGTCAGATTGCCCTGATAGCTGATGAGATGATAATAGCCCGCTCCAAAACCGCCGGCATCCGTGATGTTCAGCGTACCGGCAAGCGTGAGGTTGCCGTGCACGTCGAACAGAGCCGTCTGGCTGGACATGCCAAGCGAGACATTCATCTGGCTGTTGGCATTGAGATCAAGATTGCCATTGATGGTCAGGGTCGTTCCGGACGCCCCCTGCAGAATACCGTTGTCAGCCACCGTCACATTGCGGTCTACGATGCCGGAGCCCGTAAGCATCCCGCCATCATTGACATTGACATTGCCGTTCTGCGTGCCGGAAACATTCAGGATACCGCCTGAATTGATCGCATAGTCACCGTTCATGCTCCCCTTGACCGTGACTGTTCCGGCATCAATAGCGGCGCTGCCGACATCACCGGTTGCACTGGTGTCAAAGATCAGATCGCTCGCACCCTTCTTGTGCCAGCCACTGGTCGCAGCAGATGCGTCAAACGCCCCCGTCAGTGTAAGATCGGCATCGGTCTGCACTGTGCCGCCATTCGCCGTTACCGTGACGGAGCGTCCGGTCGCGATCGCTCCGGTGTTCCCGAAGGTACCGCCATCGATGGTGAGCGCGCCCGCTGCATTACCCAGATTGCCGTCGGTTGCCACCTTCAGGACGCCGGCCGACACAGTCGTACCGCCCAAATAGGTGTTGTTGCCCGAAAGCGTCAGCACGCCCGAACCGACCTGCTTCACTGAACCCGTGCCCGAGATGACATTGCTCATCGCAACATCGTCAGAGCGATTGAAGGCCACGATACCATTATTGGTGATGGCGCCGTCGACCCGGCCCTTATTGTTACCGTCACCGATCTGCAAAGTGCCATCGGAAACGATTGTGCCGCCCGCATAATTGCTGTCACCTGCCAGAACAAGCGTGCCTGTACCAACCTTGGTCAGCGAACCCGAACCGGTAATGGCGGTCGTGATCTTGTTGGTGTTGGTCCCTGCGGCTTCGATCTTGCCTCCGCCATCAGCCATTACATAATTATGATCGCTGTCGAAAGCCGTCTTGAAGCGAAGCGTCGAGCCACTCTCAAGCTCAACGCCATTGCCGACAACGCCCAGATTGTCATCTTCAGAGACGATGAGCGTGCTGCCGTCTTTAATCAATGTACCGGAAAGATAGGAGTTGCTTCCGGTCAAATCGACCGTTCCAGTTCCCAAAATCTCCACATGACCTGTTCCGGTGATCTCGTTGGCGACCTCGACGGTTCCCGAACGCTTGATTGCAAGCGTGCCAGCGCTGGAAGCCGTCGAACCGAGGTTGATCTCCCCCTGCACACTGCCGCTTGAACCACCGTCGCCAAGCTGTAGCTTGCCGCCTGTAACAAGCGTTCCACCGGTGTAGCTGTTGTCACCTGTCAAAATGAGGGTGCCAAGCCCGGTTTTGTTCATCCCGTCCGAACCTTGAAGCTTGGCAGAGATGGTGGCTTTCTTGCTGTCATCATCCAGACTGCCGTCACCCACCCGGATGCTCGGCATATCATCCGGAGATTCAGCCGAAGGCGCAAGTGTCAGCGCTGCGCCCATAATCTCATAGCCGTCGGTCATGAACTGCATGCCGGCTGCCGACACCGCACCGTTGCTGTCGTCGACCGTAACCTTGCCTTTGGCGCCGCCAAAGATCGCAAAGCCCCCTGTGGCCCACGGACCATTCAAGCTGTAGTCCGCCCCCGTCCAGTTATCATTGACCGCGTTCCAGGTTCCGTCGCCGCCGTCGAGCTGGCTGTTGTCATGGCCATTGTCGCCATCCCAGAAGTTCAGAGTAGCACCATGTGCATTGATCAGATTGACTGCATTTGCTGTGGTCTGAACGCTGACCTCTCCCGGATTGACGCCAGCAGGCAAGCTGCCCACACTGATCGTGCCGCTGAGCGCACCGCCATAGCTGAACACACGATAGACACCCGCGCTATTGCTGTCGAAATCGGTGACATTGATTTGGCCGCCGAGCGCAAGATCACCCTGGACGTTAAAGAAAGGCCGTGCATTGGAACCATAGGTGACCGATACGACAGATGTCGCGCCAAGGCTCAAATTACCATTGAAGGTCAGCATCTGGTTCGCCGCCCCGATCAGGGTTGCGCCATCTGCAATCGTCGTGTTGCCACCGATCGTTCCCGATCCGGCAAGCGAAGCGCCAGAGGCCACCTGAAGCGTGGACGTATTGTTGCCGAGCTTACCGCTGACAACCAGCTCACCAGCATTCACATTCGTCATGCCGGTAAACGCGCTGCTGTCACCCGATAGGGTCAGACTACCTGCACCAAACTGATTGATCGTGCCCGAACCGCTGATCACGCCCGAGAAGTCGAGAGCGTTGGAGCGGTTGAAAGCGAGCGTGCCATTGTTGGCCACATTACCCTGGATCGAGCCGCTCCCGCCGCCGTCACCGATCTGCAGCGTTCCGGACGAAATCGTCGTGCCGCCGGTATAGGTGTTGGCTCCCGTCAGGATCAGCGTGCCGTCACCCGTTTTGGTGAACAGGCCCGTCCCATCCATGACGCCCGAGAAGGTACTCGACGTCGCCGCCGCCGTCTCGATCGTGCCGCCATTGGTTCCAAGCGTCACGCCGCGGCTGCTGGCCATGCCCGCTGTCAGCTGCAACGTACCGTTGTCGATGAGGACCGCCCCGCCATCGCCAAGATTGTCGTCGGCGCTGATGGACAGGACGCCACCGGTGATATCGGTTCCGCCGCTATAGGTGTTCTGGCCCGAAAGCGTCAGCGTGCCATCACCGGCCTTTGTCAGCTTGCCCGTACCGTCGAAAATGCCGGAGAAGGCCGCGTTGTTGCCGTGGGTGTCGATTGTGCCTGCACCCGTCAGGTGCACAAGACGCGCACTATTGAAAGCACTGTCCAATTGCAGCGTGCCGCCATCAAACGTCAGATCACCCGATGCATCGCCCAGATTGCCATCCGTGCTCACCGAAAGAATGCCGCCGGAAATCTCCGTCCCGCCCGTATAGGTGTTGGCATGGGAAAGGGTCAATGTTCCATTGCCCGCCTTCGTCAGCTTGCCCGTACCGTCGAAAATGCCGGAGAAGGCCGCGTTGTTGCCATTGGTGTTGATCGTGCCTGCACCCGTCAGATGCACAAGACGCGTACTATTGAAAGCGCCGCCCAACTGCAACGTGCCGCCATTAAACGTCAGACCACCCGATGCATTGCCAAGATTACCATCCGAGTTAACCGAAAGAATGCCGCCGGAAATCTCCGTCCCACCCGTATAGCTATTCGTGCCCGAAAGCGTCAGCGTCCCTGCGCCCGCCTTCGTCAGCTTGCCAGTTCCATCGAAACCGCCCGAAAACGTACCGGAATGGCCATTGGTGTTGATCGTGCCTGCACCCGTCAGGTGCACAAGACGCGTACTATTGAAAGCGCCGCCCAACTGCAACGTGCCGCCATTAAACGTCAGACCACCCGATGCTTTGCCCAGATTGTCATCCGAGTTAACCGAAAGAATGCCGCCGGAAATCTCGGTCCCGCCCGTATAGCTATTCGTGCCCGAAAGCGTCAGAGTGCCACCGCCCATTTGCTGGACACTGCCAGTTCCAGATATTTTGTCGCCAAATGTATAAATGTCGCTGCGATTGAAAACCAGCTTGCCGTCATTCGTTACATCTCCGGCAATCGAGCCGCTCACACCACCGGCGCCAATCTGCAATATGCCACCAGAAATCTCCGTCCCGCCAGTATAGCTACTCGTGCCGGTAAGCGTCAGTGTCCCTGCGCCCAATTTCTGCACACCACCGGTTCCACTGATCGCCCCCGAGAAGTCGAGCGTGCCGGTGCGATTGAAAACGAGCGCTCCATTGTTGGTAACATCACCCGTAATCAAGCCAGTATTGCCACCATCGCCAATCTGCAGTGTGCCTGCTGAGATCACGGTTCCACCGGTATAGGTGTTGTTGTCGGTCAGGATAAGCGTTCCGGTGCCAGCTTTGGTAAGCTTGCCTGCGCCGTCAAAAGTGCCTCCGAAGGTACTGTTGTAGCCATTCGTATCAATCGTACCCGCGCCTTCCATGTGCACGTCACGATTGTTATCAAGGTTTCCTGTAAGAAGCAGTGTTCCACCCGTCAGGGTCAGCGCGTTTGTGGCTGCACCGAGACTACCGTTGCTGCCAACAGACAGCGTGCCATCCGCGATTGTAATATCGCCGTCAAAGGTTCCTGAGCCCGTCAATGTCCAGGTGCTTTTACCGCTCTTGCGATACCCTTGAAACCCCAGATATTGGTTACCGATGGTGGATACATCAAAAGTGCTATCTGTATCACCGCCCCAGCCAAGGATATTACCTGAAGTATATTGCGCAACAACAACATTGCCGCTTATATTGGAGCCAAACCAGATTTCAAATATATTATCGTTACCAACTATATCGACAGCATCCCCTTGTCCATTTGCGTGTTCCGACGTGCCGGATGCAATCGATCCCGCATTAACGACATGAGTACCGGTGCCAAGTCTTAAACCACTGCCACCAAATCCACCGTTATCATTCTCAGTACTTGCAGCACCGGCTCCCCCAACTATACTGCCCTGATTTGTAAAAGACGCATAATCATTGACAACAACGCCATCACCGCCAGTCCCCCCACCGCCTACAATCCCTGAGCCGTTGTAATTAATACCGCCGCCGCCGCCTTCGCCTCCAATAATTGTAGCGCCGGCGGCATTCAACAGGCTAGCACCAGATCCGGTAACAATGGCACCGGCGCCACCACCGCCGCCACCGCCGATTTGCGTTGTGGCTGCGCCTCCTGTGAGCATTCCGCCCTTACCGCCCTTACCGCCTTTGATTGTCAAGCCATCATATGTCTGAGAATTAGTTCCCGAAAGAAAGACCCCGGCTCCACCGCCAGCGCCGCCACCGCTCCCACCCGTTGACACCGGTACACTGTCCCCTCCGTCTTTACCATCGATCTCAGTTAGACCTCCGGTAATACTGGTAGCCCCCACCGCGCCTCCAGCCGCCGGATGAGTTGCAAAGTCCCGTTCCGATGCACCAGATCCATCACTGTTAACGTCTGCGCCCGGATAGAGACCGGAGCCGCCGCCGCCGTTACCAACACCGCCTGAGTATCCGCCATCTGTATGGAACCCAACATTACCTGTCAGGTTACCGGAGGCTTGCACGCCTCCGCTGGTCACTGGCACAGAAGAAGCACCGGAAGAATAGCCTGATAGCATCATACTCGATAGAAACAGATCATCTCCCGCAAATATCGGATATATCTGGGTCAAATCCGTTGAGCTGGAATCATATGGAGGAGCCGCAAGAGCAGTTCCCCACCCGAAACCTAGCGTCACGATTGATACGCCAGCCATGAGAATTGATCTGCGCTTTCGCGTCATCACATAATCTCCACACTTCAATTCGCGAGAAAAAGTCAATGTATCCGTCGCCAAATTAAAAATAATATTCCAATTAACTTATACACTCACGAATACAGAAAGAGAGTGTCATTTATATATATGCAAGAAAAACTTAATATCAATATTGGTTATTTATAATCATTACTTCTAATAAAAGTATTTATTATATTTGCATGTCTTATTTAGGTGTGGATTTTTTACTGTTATATAATATACATTGATGCAATTCCCACCTATGTCAGCATTTTCCCCTTATGGAATTTCAAAAAAGACTCCCGATCCGTATCAGCGGATACCCGGGAGCCCAAAAATTGCAGAAGGATTTACCACTTCACCTTGAAGCCCACAGTGCCCTTGAGCGCATAGCTGTTGGCGAAATGGTTGAGCGAGGTGTTGATGGAGCCCTCACCATAGACGGCATACTTCTGATCCTCCCAGGCATAGCTACCACCGGCGCCGATGCCTGCCCAGGTCTTGTCGTTGTCGGTGTCGATATCAACACCGGCCACGTTGATACGCATTCCGCCAAGGAAGGACTGGTAAAGGTTGGCTACACCATAGACCGAGGTATTGACCATGCGGCCCGCCTCATCCGCCCAGTCGCTCCGGTAGTTGGCGGCAATCCCAAGGCGTGCCGTCAGGCTGTTGGCGTTGTCGAGGCCGACCCGGTTGCCCATGATATCCTGGAACGCATCCGCATCCAGCGACGACCACATGAGCTGCGCCTGCGGGGTCAGTGACCAATGATCATCAATGGCGACACGCTGGCCTGCTTCCACGCTCATCGCGTAGCCAAAGGCCTTCGCCCCGGTAGCCAGAGCCGAATTCATGTCATCGGAAGACAAGTCATTGTCGAACCAGGTAAGCTGGCCCTGTGTGTCTACATAGAAGCCATTGTTGCCATACCAGGTCGCTGTGGCACCAAGGCTCCAGGCACGCGTGTCGGTATAGCCGTCACCGAAGAACGAGCTGGTATTGCCATGCGCCGTACCATACTGCCCGGTGATGCCAGCAACCAGTTTTCCGTTGTCATCCTCGTAGAACTGACCGTCAACGCCTGCCTGCATGATGAAGGTATTGATGTCCTGCTTCATGCCGGTGACGCTTTGCGGTTCAAGCCGGTTATGCGCTCCTTCGATACGCGCCCAGATGCCATTTCCGTCGACCATGGCGCCGTTCGTCTGGCCGTCGCCATTCTCGCCCGTCCAATACCGGTTGCCCACACGTTCCTGCAAGGTCGGCAACTTGTTCAAGGCCTGCATGTTCTGGCCGTACCCCTGATAGAGCGGCACGCCAGCACCATAACGGGGACCATTATTGTCTGGGTTGTTTGGTTCCGTATCACCATAACGGCTCACGAGATACCAGTTGCCATCCTTGTTACCGCTGCCCGATCCTTGCTGCAGCGTATAGGCATAGGCGCCAGCCCAGATAGCCTTCTTGTTATCCTTGGTTGTGTAATCGCTGACAAGCGAGAAGGTACCATTGGACTGCCCGGCGACATCGACAACTTCGATACCGTTGACCGTCTGGCCACCAAGCCCACCACGATTAACCACTTGCAGATTGGTAGTGCCTGAGGTGTCACCAGCAACCTTCAATCTGTCGGTCTTGGAGTTATCGTCACCAAGCACCGTATTGATGACGAGGGTGCCATTGGAGCCGGTGTAGTTACCAGCTACCGTCAAAGTGGTTCCGGCTGTCATGTCACTCAGAGTAACGGCGCCACCGTTGTCGAGGAAGGCCACAGTCGTGTCATACCCCCCAAGATCCAGCGTCCCGTTCCGCGTCGTCGTATAGGCCGATGCGGAACTGAATGCACCCTGGCTTCCCTGCGCCAGCGTCCCCTGCTTGACAAGCGTTGCACCGGTATACTGGTTGGAACCAGTGAGCGTCAGGTCAGCCGCACCGGATTTGGTGAAGCTGCCAGTGCCGGACAATACGCCACTATAGGTCGAGTCGGCAGTTTCATTGACGGTGAAGGTTCCTGAGCCAATGTTGACCGCTCCGGCCCCACTGAGACCACCAACCGTGTTTCTGGTACCTCCAAGATCGACTTTGCCATTATCTCCGACAGTCAGAACCCCGGTGCCAAATGCATTTTCACTGCCCGCCTTTACGGTACCATTGTTGACCGTCAGCCCGCCACTGAAGCTGTTGTTTCCGCTCAACGTAAGAATTGTATTCGCACCGTCCTGAGTAACCTTGCCACCGCCTGTAATATTTCCGGCGAAATTGTAGTCACTCCCCTGCTTGAAGGATAACGTTCCCTCTCCGTTAACATCATTGGCAACTGTGACGTCGCCTTTTATGTCACCCGTTTTGGTTCCGTCACCAAGCTGGAGCACACCGTTGCTGACGGTTGTTCCGCCGGTATAGGTGTTCTGTCCGGTAAGGACCAGTTTACCGAGTTCAGTTTTATTGAGTCCCTGGTTGCCGGTGAGCACAGAGCCGATGGTTGCAGTCATCGCGGCACCATCGGCGGTTCCGTCACCAACCGCAATGATCGGCGCTCCCGTCGTGCTCGTAAGGTTAAGAGAGCCGCCATTGATCACATAACCATCGACGACGAAGCGCATGCCAGCTGTATTAATCTGCCCAGCCGTGTCGTTGACGGTGACGTTACCTTTCTTGCCACCGAAGAACGCGAACGAGCCATCATCGAAAGGCGCAAGCACACTAGCCTGATCATCGGACCAGTTTTTATTGGTCGCGCTCCAGGAGCCATCACCTCCGACAATCTTATTATTCTCGATATCGGCGATAGTTCCTTCCCCGTTCCAGTACTGAACCTTTGCGCCATAGGTGTTCACGATATAGACTGAGCCGGTATAGGCGGTCACGACCGACATACGGTCCTTCGCCGCCTGCCCACCCTCTACATTACCGAACGAAAGGCCATCATCCGTCAGGGTGCCATCATAAGTGAACAGCTTGTAGGTCCCTGGACCGAAACCGCCAGTATTGTCCACATCGAGAGTGCCATCCATCGTCAGATTACCCTCTACATGGAAAGCGGCCTGCTGGGACACGCTGCCCCACTGGACGCTGGTTGTGCTATTGGCGGCGAGTGTCAGGTCTCCTCCGATAGTCAGTGTCTGCCCGCCTTTACCGTAGAGCGTTCCGCTTGCCACATCGACATTGCCGTCGATCTTGCCTGCACCGCCAACTCCGGCTGTGCTGTTGACGAGATTTACATTGCCACCCAGTTCACTATTGACCTGAAGATAGCCGTTATTGATCGACGCGGTTCCAGTGGCCGTACTTGCATTGCCGTTGATGGTCAGTGTACCGCTTCCGAGCTTCGACCAGTCCGTGGCTCCAGTCATATTTCCAGCCAAGGTCAGACCGGCATCGTTCTGGAATTTCGCGCCATTATCACTGAGAACCACATCGCGGCTCATCGCGAACTGCGCGGTATTCCGCAATGTGCCATTCTTGATCGTAAGCGAACTGCCCGCGCTGCCCATATTGGGGTCAGATGACACCGCCAGCGTTCCGCTGTTGATTGTGGTGCCACCGCTATAGGTGTTGATGCCTTTCAATGTCAGCGTGTCACTACCGGACTGTTCAACACTGCCAAAACCACTGATCGTTCCCGAAAAATTCGGATTGCTCGACATGTCGAAGACAAGCGTGCCTTTGTTGCTTGCATCCGCGCCGGTATTGACGTTGCCCTGGATTTTGCCTGTTGTCCCGCCATTACCAAGCTGGAGCGTGCCGCCAGCTATTGTTGTATCGCCAACATAAGTGTTGTCCTTGGCCAGAACGAGTGTTCCAGCCCCGCTCTTCGTCAGACCACCAGCACCTGAAATGCCGCCGTTGACAATCGTGTCATTGGCCGTGTCATCGGTTTCAATCGTACCGTTGCCTGCTCCCAGAGCGATGGCGCGCGCGCTGGTAAACCCCTGGCTATACTTGAGCGTTCCGCCATCGATAGCAACCTGACCATTGATATTGCCGAGGTTGCTTTCAGCGCTGACTGAAAGCGTTCCGGCTGTGATCGATGTGCCGCCGCTATAGCTGTTGCTTGCAGTGAGGATCGTTTCTCCAGCCCCCTTCTGCGCAAACTGACCGGCGCCTGAGATCACGCCACCGAAGGTGAATGTTCCAGTCTTGTTGACTGCAAATGTTGCCTTGTCCGGTCCATTTGCATCGACGGAAACACCCCCAACCGTGTCTATAGTGCCACCGTTGCCGAGCTCCAGCGAGCCCTGTAAAACATCTGTTCCACCGCTATAGGTGTTGGCACCCGTCAGTACCAGAGTGCCATAGTCGGTTTTCTGCAAGCCTTCGGTACCAGCAATCGGCGCTGCAATCGTGGCCGTCATGGTCTTGCCGGCTTCGGTTGCATCCCCTACACGAATGATGGGTTTGTCAGGCGACGGAGCGTTCGGGTCGTGAGCAAGTGTGATAGGATTTGTACCGGTAAGGCTATATCCATCCACCTGGAACTGCATACCGGAGGCCTGAATACCCGTATCGACAGCTACGGCTCCCGGCGTGTCACCAAAGATGGCAAACTCGTAGTTCTTCCAAGCGCCTGTAATATCTGGATCGCCTGCATCACGCCAGCTGACATCCGTCTGGTTCCAGGTTCCGTCACCACCTTTCCAGGTATTCAGCACGGCACCGGCAGAGTTCATGATATTTATCTGCTTGTTGTCATCGTCATAAACAATACGGGCATCGGATGACTGTCCGTCCGGCACGTTACCAATCGTCAGCCCTGTGCCAGTTTTGGCATATCCATTCTGATAATCGAACAGGCGATAGGACCCAGGACCGAAACCACCAAAATCCTCGATATTGACAGTGCTGCCGTTCAAGGCAAGCGCACCTTGAACATTGAACAGACCGTTGCTGTTGCTGTTGGGAGCTCCGTAAGCAACTGCTATTGTGCTGCCTGCCTGCATGGTCAGACCACCGAGGAAAGTTAATGTCGTACCATCCTGTCCCTTCAATGTTCCCGCTATTGTAGTATCACCACCGACGGTACCACTGCCAGCAAGCGTTCCATTGGCCGCTACAGTCATTGTTGATGCCGCACTGCCAAGAATGCCATTCACATAGAGACTTCCTGCCGTGACATTCGTTGTCCCTTCGAAACCACTGCTGTCACCTGTAAGCGTCGATGAGCCCGCACCTTTCTGTTCGAGCACGCCGTTACCGCTTAAGACCTTGCCGAAATCAATATTGGTATTGGCGGCGGCGTCGAAAGCGAATGTGCCGTTGTTCACCACGTTGCTTTTGAAAGAACCATTTGTGGTTCCGTCGCCAATCTGCAACGTTCCGCCATTATCAATAGTCGTACCGCCGTCGATAATGGCGGAACCAGTCAGAATCGTCGTGCCTAGACCAGTCTGTTCCAAGCTCCCGCTTCCAGCGATGTCCCCTCCATAGGTTAGTGTATCGCGGTTGAAGATCAGAGTACCGTTATTCTCGATGTTGCCGGTAATGCTCCCTGTCAAACCGTCATTGCCACCAATTTGCAGCGTCCCCTGCTCAATAGAAGTTCCGCCGCTATATGTATTATCACCGGAAAGTATTAGCTGACCTTCGCCGACTTTGGTGAGTCCGCCCGTACCGGTAATGTTGCCCGACAGCTCTGGACTGGTCAGCAAGGTGTCGATTGTGCCACCCCCGGCCTGGAGGGTAACATCGCGATCCGACTTGAAACCGCTGCCAGTGATCTGAAGCTCGCCACCATTGAAGGAGAGTTTGCTCGATGCATCGCCCAGATTGTCATCGCTGCCAACCTGCAGCACACCGTCATTTATAGATGTATTGCCCTTATAGGTGTTGACGCTGTCAAGTACCAGCGTGCCTTCACCCGTCTTCGTGAGGCCGCCATCGCCGCTGATCACCTTGCTGATCGTCGATGTTCCCTCATCGGCCTGGATCGTCGCATCCCCGTTCAGCGTGAAAGCGCGGTCCATTGTAACACTGTTCGCAAGATCAAGCGTGGTGCCACCAGCCATGGTGACAGAACCGCTCGCCGCACCAAGATTGGCATCGGCACTGATCTGCAGAATACCGTCGTTGATCGTCGTGCCGCCAGCATAGGTGTTGGTCTCGGACAGCGTAAGCGTGCCGCTACCTGTCTTCGTCAGACCACCGGTACCGGAGACAACAGCAGCAAGCGTGTTGCTGTTTGTTCCGGTGTCGATCGTACCACCGGCATTGAGAGTAACAGCATGGCTGAACGCGAAGGAATCCGTTAACTGGAGGGTCGCATTATTGGCAATCGTCAGCCCACCGGTGCCCAGATTGTCATCTTCGCTGATGGCAAGCGTGCCGGCTGTGATCGAGGTGCCGCCACTATAGGCGTTTTGACCAGAAAGGGTGATGGTGGTACCTGCTCCGGATTGGAGAACTGAGCCGGTTCCAGAAATGCCCCCAACAAAGTCGTGATTTCCGCTGTTGGCAAATTCGAAAGTGCCCAAATTGGTGACATCGCCGGTAATCCAGCCCGCGCCACTCAAACGAAGTGTACCATCCTTGATGAAGGTATTACCGCTGTAGGAATTGCTGGCATTCGTCAGAACGAGTGTTCCACTGCCGTTTTTAATCAATTCGCCCGTACCGGAGAGAATACCATTAAGTGTGCCGGTATTGCCCTCGGTGTCGATAACACCACCGACGTCGTTAATCGTCATCACCCGTGTGGTTGAAACGTCCGCAGAGAATTGCAGCGTTCCGCCATTGAAAATGACTGCGCCACCAGCTTGACCAAGGTTATAATCATTGCCAACCTGGACGATACCGCCGTCAAGGAACGTGCCTTTGTAGGTATTGGTCCCTGCAAGAACGAGCGTACCCACGCCGGACTTGTGCAATTCGCCGCCACCGAGGACACCGTTCAGTGTGCTGATACCCGCCATAGTATCGATGGTAGAGCCCGTCGTTCCCAGTGTAATGTCTCTGGCGCTCGTCACGCCCTGGCTGAACTGCAACTCGGCTCCGTCCGCTATCGTGATGGCCGTCGAAGCTTTACCAAGATTGGCATCGTCCGAAATCTGCAGGATACCCGCCTTGATGTCGGTTCCACCTTGATAGTCATTGGTTCTGCCAAGAACCAGAGTACCCGTTCCAGCCTTGTTCAAGGCGCCGGTTCCGGTCAGCTTTCCAATGAGCGTATTGAGCCCGTCATCAACAACATCAATCGTGCTGTTGGCATCAGTAAGATCGATATTGCGCGCAGTATTGAAACTCTCATCCAGACGCAGGATTGCATTGCCGATTATGATACTGTTGCTGGCGTTCGCGCCGAAGTTCGCGTCTTCCAGAACCGCCAGCGTACCTGCATCAATTTCGGTATCGCCGGTATAGGTGTTGGCACCGGTAAGGAGAAGCGTACCAGCACCTGTCTTGGTAAGCTTACCTCCATTGATCACGCCTGATATCGAGTTATCGTACCCATCAACATCAATTGTTGCCCCGGCACCACCCAGCGTCAGATCATGCGTCATGGTGAAAGTATCGCCAAACCGCAATGTCGCATCGTTGATATAAAGGTGACTATCGGGATTTCCCAGATTGCTGTTATCGCTGATCTGCAGTGTCCCCGCATTTACATGCAGATCACCGGTGAACGTATTGTCACCGCCAAGAACAAGCGTTCCCGTGCCCGACTTGTTGAATTGCCCAGTGCCGCCAATGACACCTGTGATCGTGTCGGTCTTGGCTCCGGTGTCGATGGTGCCACCATTCACCCCGATCGTATAGCCTCGCGTCGATGATATATCTTCAGCGAACTGGAGCGTACCGCCGTCAAGCGTGACAGCGCCCGCGACATTCCCGAGATTATTATCGGCAGAAACGATCAGCCGACCGGCCAGAATATCCGTGCCGCCACTATAGGTGTTGTTTCCCGTGAGCGTTGTATCGCCAGCGCCCCTCTGAACCAGCTTTCCACGACCATTAATCGTATTGCCGAGCGTAAAACTGTTAGTATGATTGATCGCGAGAATAGCATTCTCGTCCTCACCCGGCTTTCCTATCTCGATGTCACCGATCACACTGCCGGTCGCTCCCGCATTTCCAAGCTGAAGCGTGCCAGCCTGAATGGTCGTACCGCCTGTGTAATCATTATCCGCCGTGAGTATCAGAGTGCCCAGATCGCTTTTTTCCATGCCCTTTGAGCCGGAAAGAACCGATCCAACGGTAGCGGTAACGGTAGCATCTCCAGCACTGCCTACGCGTATGATCGGTGCAGTGGCAGAGCTGCTCTCAAGCGTCAGGGGACCACCGATGACGGAATAGCCAGTGGTTACAAACTGCATACCGCTTGTACTAACAGGCCCTTGGACCGTTACCGTACCGGGTTGGCCGGAAAAAATCGCAAATTGAGCAGAGTTCCAATTGGTATGCAGACCGCCATTCTTATCTGTCCAGTTCGTGGCCGCAGCTTCCCATACACCATCGCCACCCGTTAGCGATCCACTGGCGCTTGTTACAGCGCCATCCCAGTAACCAAGCTGCATTCCCTGAGCATTTGTAAAGTAGTAGTCATGCCCGTTCGGATCACGGTTGAACGTAACGTCGCCAGGATTCACGCCCTGTGGAAGAGTGCCAGATGTTAATGTTCCAGTAATCGTTCCGTCTGCGTGGAACAGGTTGTATTGGCCAGGGCCAAAACCGCCAAGGTCGGCGACATTCACGACGTTGTTGTTGAAATTGAGATTGCCACCAACGTTGAACAGCATATCGGCACTATCGGATGCCGCACCATAGGAGACATTCAGGATACTTCCCGGTGCGAGCGTCAGGTCGCTCCCGAAATTGAGTGTGAAACCTTGCGCCCCTACAAGTGTGCCGCCACTGTTGATCGTTGTAGCGCCGCCAATGGTGCCCGTACCGCCAAGCGATGCACCGCTCGCAACCGTAACAGCGCCAGAGCCGAGCGTACCATTGACATCAAGTTCCCCGGCACTCACTGTCGTAGCCCCGGTGAAACCCGAATTATCTCCGCTTAGTGTGAGATTGCCCGTACCCTGCTTTTCCAGAGTACCGGTGCCGCTGAGAACATTGGTGAAATCAATGTTATGGTCGCGATTGACGATCAATTTACTGTTATTGACAATATCGCCTTTGATAGAGCCAGTGCTACCGCCATTGCCGATCTGAAGCGTACCGGCCGAAATGGTCGTCGTACCTGCATAATCATTGTCGCCGGTAACCGTCAGCGTGCCCGCACCACGTTTTTCAAATGTACCCGAACCACTGATCTTCTTGTCATAAGAAAGATCGTTCGAACGGTCCACGATAAGCGCGGCATTGTTCACAATATCGCTGTTGAGATTTCCGCTGTTACCGCCGGAGCCAAGCTGCAGCGTACCGCTGTCAATCGTCGTAAGACCAGTATAGGTGCTGTTGCCCGTCAGAATGAGGGTGCCAGCACCGCTTTGCTTCAACGAACCTGTGCCGGTGATTGTGCCAGAGTACGTGTAGGAATCGGAACGATTGAACGCCAGAGTGCCGCTATTGGTGACACTACCGGATATGGCGCCAGAAGCTGTGCCATTACCAACCTGCAGCACACCACGCTCAATCACAGTATTGCCGGTATAGGTGTTTGCACCAGTCAGTATCGTGGTGCCGGTGCCGCTTTGTTTCAGCACACCGGAACCACTGACCACTCCTGAGAATATATTTGAGTCACTGCGGTTGAACGCCAGCGTTGCGTTGTTGACGACATCTCCCGTAATCGATCCAGCAGCCGCCCCGCTACCGAGCTGCAGTGTACCTGTCGAAATTGTCGTACCGCCACTGTAAGTATTGGCACCAGTCAGAACCAGCGTTCCGCCACCCACCTTGGTCAACGCCCCTGCGCCGCCTATGATACCATTGAGTGTATCGGTATTCGTACCGGTATCGATTGTGCCGTTGTTGCTGGTGATGCTGAATGCACGCCCGGACGTGATCGTACCTGCGAGGTTAAGCGTACCGCCATCCAGCGTCACAGCGCCATTTGATGCACCAAGCTTGTCGTCGCTGGCGACTTGCAACGTGCCGCCGCTGATGGTTGTGCCGCCAGCAAAGGTGTTTGTACCACTGAGAATAAGCGTACCCGCGCCGCTTTTCACCACGGAACCGGAGCCGCTGATGTTACCGGCGTAGGTCTTGTTGTCACTGCGATTAAAGCTCAACGTGCCGTTGTTCGTAACCGCATTGCTGTTAAGCCAGCCTGTTGTGCCGCCACTACCCACTTGCAGGGTACCGGCCGAAATCGTCGTGGCCCCTGAATAGTTGCTGTCACCGGTAAGGGTGAGCGTTCCCGCGCCTGATTTGGTCAGCGTGCCAGTACCACTGATCACACCGGCATAGATCAAATCATTCGAACGGTTGAAAACCAGAGAAGCGCTGTTGGCGATATTGCCTGTAATTGAGCCCGTGGTGCCGCCGTTGCCGATCTGCAATACACCGGCCATGATCGAAGTCGAACCCGTCGCGCTGTCAGCGCCGGTCAGAATCATCGTGCCCGCGCCCGTCTTCGTCAGCTTGCCAGTGCCACTGATCGCGCCTGAAAAAGTGCTGTCGCCAGTGACCGTTTCGATCGTGCCGCCGCCAGTACCGAGCGTCACGGCGCGCGCATTGTCGAAGGCGGCCGAAAGGCGCAGCGTGCCGCCGTTGAAGTTCAGACCGCCAGAGGTGGCGCCAAGATTGCTATTATTCGCAACCGAAATAACGCCAGCGTTAAAATTGGTTCCGCCAGTATAAGTATTACCTCCCGAAAGAGTCAGTGTACCTGCTCCCATCTGCGTGAGCACACCTGTGCCACTGACAACCTTATCGAAGGCTATCACGTCTGATCGATTGAATGCCAGGGTCCCGTTATTGGTCACGCCGCTTGAGGTGGAGATCGACCCGAGCAAGCCACCACTACCAATCTGAAGTGTGGTATTCGCGTCAATCGTGGTAGCCCCGGTATAAGTGTTGGCTGCCGTTAGAATAAATGTGCCACCTCCGCTCGCCTGCAACGTACCGCCACCGCTCACAACACCTCCAAGCGTCGTTGCGCCCTTGCGGTTGAGGATCAATGAGCCACCGTTCACGATTGCGCTGGTAATCGTACCGGTAGTGCCACCATCACCAACCTGCAAAATACCCGCATCGTTTTTCACCGTGGCCGCAGTAATGTCTCCGGTAAAAACGAACTTGCCTGTTCCCGACTTTTGCAGCACCGAGTTTACTCCACCAGTGACATTCCCCGTAAAAGTCATGTCGTTGTTTCCGGCAAAGTTCAGCGTCTTGCTGCCGAGCGCAATCGTGCCGCCTCCCGAGACCGTCTTCAGGCTGGCCGTTGAGGCAACCCCGCCCAAATCGAGTGTCGCGCCTGTAGCGATGGTGACGTTAGATGCATTTTCCAGACTGGCGGCGCCGGATAACGCCAAGGTTCCTTGGCGAATATCCCAGGCATTTGTGCCCGCCACTGCACCCGTCATTGTCCAGGTGCCGGAACCGTCCTTCGCATAGGAGTTGAACCCGATATATTTCGTGCCTAATGTAGTCGCATCAAAGGTACCGTTATTCGTACCGCCCAGCACGAATACATTCCCCGTTGTGCCAGTCTTGACCACAACATTTCCTGTTATGGTTGAGCCGCTCCAGATTTCAAACGTGTTACCACTACCGACAATATCAACCGCATTAGCACCGACACCCGCACCACCATATGAGATTGAGCCAGCATTAACTACATGTGATCCCGTCCCCATACGAAGACCATCGCCGTCCGAGCCGTTCCCTCCCTGCCCGTTATTTCCCTTACCTCCAGCACCACCTGTACCCCCGGTTATGACGCCATAATTAGTCAAGACCGCGTTTTGATCAACGACGACACCATCGCCTCCAGCGCCACCACCACCACCCCAAACAGTCGTGCTAAATTCGCTCCCCCCTCCGGCTCCGCCAGAGCCGCCAGTAATATTCGCCCCCGATCCAACAGTTAGTGTTCCAGCGCGAAGTATAGTACCTGCACCACCGCCGCCACCGCTGCCACTGACGCCATTATACGCCCCCCCAGTTCCGTTCCCGCCGCCGCCCCCTCTAACGCTCGATCCACCCGCAAGGTTAGAAGCCGCACCGCCATCAAGAAACAATCCGGCACCACCGCCGCCACCGCCTCTGGACGTCGTATCTAATGTGCCACCGGCACCACCTATAATATCGATCTGACCCGTCCCCACAACGGTTGCACCAACAGTACCCCCGCTACCACCGCCAATGCTCTGGCCAGAACTTGCCCCTTCCCCACCCTGCCCGTCTACAGGTGAAGATCCGGCGGTGAGCCCTCCGCCACTCCAGCCACCAACTCCGTTACCGGCACCGCCGTAACTATTCTTACCACCCGTCTTACCTCCCGCATTTCCCTGCAGATCATCAGCAAAAGCACTATTCGGTCCAAAATAGAGCGACACAGGCAAAATGATTAATACAACCGCAACAGATAGGGCAACCGAAGATGCCCCACGCAGCAAAGCCTGACTGACTCCACTCAGGATAGACGGAGCAGCCCCACTTCTAACATCGACTCGACCTTTTCTATTTTTGTAACCCATCGGCCCAGCCTCGTTGCTTGTCATTTCGAATGCATGTCCGCCACCAAGGTCAAAAAGGTGTGTAAGACTGCACATTGACGCACCATCCCAAAGCTCGCGAGAAACGAAGTTGCGGTTGTTCTTGTCGCGAAATTTTCCAGCAAAGCAGCAATCAGTCACGCTGTAAGGTCCCTTGGCAAAAAAGCGCGCCACGACGCGCCGGAAACACATTCTAATTAACAGTGCTGGCACGCACGTTGAGACCAACTATAATAAAAGTTAGAATCATGGCGACCATCATCAAAATACGAACATTATTTATTCAATAAACACATCAGTCAATAGTCCAAGGTTGAATGTACTATATTGTATTTTAGTTATTTTATATTTATTTATAACTATATTAGCAATTACTTTTATTTATAGCTAATTATCTTTGTCATTTGAAACGACAATATATTAGTCGTTCTTGGGTAAAACCGACCGGCCGGAGAGCGCTTCTACAAAGCAAGCTATGCCCTATCCTTTTGTTTTCGCGCGCATATCATTGCAAACCAAGCAGGATCGAAAAGCAATCCAGCAGTGACAAAGGATTGATCCACGCGCTGCTTAAATACGATTCATCAGATAGCCCCCGCGCAAAGATCAGCGGGCCTGCAAGGCCATCCGAGAAAAGGGCCTTCACTTGTAGCAGGGCCGCCAGATGCTGAATGCAGGCTCGGCCGGCGCCGCTGACCGGCGTCCTGCCGGATGGAACAGCACATTCGGCCACGCACCATCCGGCAATAATCTCAACTGAGGCTTCCGACAGAAGCCAGCCTCAACCCCGCCTATGACACGGCGGGGGACGCCCTTTGTCTATTTTTGCAAGGTCGCGCGAACAGTATCGGTCTGGACAATTAGCTTGTGCGCCTTCGTTGTGACCCTGGCATTTTGTGCCCTTATCTCAGTGTTTCCTTTGCTGATTATCACATTGCCCTTCAACAGCGTCTCATTCTCAGACGTTTGCCTGATTTGGTCGGCGCTCATTTTGATTGCAGGGCTTTTTGTTTTCATCGTCTCTGCATTCGCCGCTGGAACAAATTGGCTTATAATCAGTCCCACCGACAAGACGGCCACTTGAATTCGCATGTTATGCTCCTCTGCTTTCTCTAAAACAGTAGGAAACCATATGTAATGAAGAGGCATAACCCCAATATCTCGCCACCTAATCTGTTGTCGTATTTTTAAGTTGCGAAATCTACGAAACACAACTCGAGATCGATTGTTAATTCTATCGAACTATGCTGTTTTCAACTCGTGGTCGAGATTGAAGAATTAGCATCCGGCTTGAGTGGAACTTATTTGATGAAGCGATTGTATCTATCGACAGCTAATATTGCGCCTTCAGCCAGAAATGATTTCTGGAGCTCAATCATCCGGCCAATATATGAAATCTCGTCCTACGATGGCGATACAACACGCCTTCTGGAAGGTGAGATCTGGTCTTATTCAGCCGGCCCTCTCACAATTGGCGCCACTTCTTTCAATCAACAGCGATATCAACGCGACAAAAGGCTGATTGGGCTGACCGGTTTGGACTTCCATCTTGTCCAACTCATAACTGTCGGCACCCTCAAGGGTGATTTTGATGGTAAATCTGTCGATGCCACAGTCGGCGATATTGTTATCATCGACCTTGCACGACCGGTTAGAAGTGAGGCGACAACTGGCCGAAGAATAACCACGACCCTTCCCCGCGATGTACTTAACCGTGCCGTTGCCTGGCGCGATATTCACGGTACGACATTGCCAGGGCGCGCACCTGCAACACGAATGATTGCGCATTTTCTGAAAGGCGTACTTGATGTCGCCCACCAACTGACCCCGGAAGAGGGAGCTGCCACCCAAGAGGCCATGATCAAGCTATTCGCTGCATCTTTGAATAATTTGGCCGCACCTCCTCGTTTCGGCGACGAGGCCGCCTTAAATCACAGACTGAAAGATGCGATTGTGCAATATATCGAGCAGAACCTCTCCTCGTACAATCTTAGTATTACGTCGATTCAGAAACGCTTCAATATCTCCCGTACTCATCTCTATCGTCTGTTTGAACCGGAAAACGGCATTTCGGGATTTATAAAGGATAAGCGCCTCAATCTGGCTCTACGCGACCTGACAGGACAACCTAACCGCTCTGTCACGGCCAAAGAACTCGCTTATCAATACGGGTTCGAGTCAGCTGGAGCATTCAACAGACAGTTTCGCGAACGCTTTGGCATGTCTGCAAAGGAAATGATCCATGAAGGCCATCTGACACCGATGAACGCGGGAAGTGATTTTGATCTTCACAACCACATTCGGACCCGGGTTTTAACCGCCGCGCAGGCCATCAACAACACGCCGCATTACCAATAGAACTCTGGGTAATATGGCAGTCGAACCGTTCGCATTCTCGCATTGACTCTGCATTCTCTGCCCAGGTAACTAAGCTCGCAGCAGTATGAATCACCGCCGATACTGGAATCGGTGATTTCTGGCACAAATCTTCCTGTCTGCAGGCATTTGTTTTTACGCGATATAGAAATGTGCTTTATGGCAGGATGCAACTCACTCTCGGAGAGAATACTTCATCTGCCTATTTTCAATTATATCGTATTATTTCATGTTAAATTGCATAAATTACCTTACATTAACATTAATTGCATTC
Organism: Brucella tritici; assembly: GCF_008932285.1. Lineage (NCBI taxonomy): Bacteria > Pseudomonadati > Pseudomonadota > Alphaproteobacteria > Hyphomicrobiales > Brucellaceae > Brucella > Brucella tritici. The sequence continues at coordinate 498,041 of NZ_WBVY01000002.1, read as the reverse complement.
AACTTTCCAAACACCATTTCGAAAGATTGCAAGTAGATTTTGATGCGTTATTGTATCGTTAAATCACAATTGTAAGCGTCTGGCTGCTGCCAAGAAATGTTATCATGTGGGAGGGAATGATGCTGAAGTATACATTGGTCGCAGCCATTTTGTCTGGTGCCGCGATAACGCCGCCGTTTATCGTCGAAGCCCGCGCTCAAACGACAGTGGAATGCCGGTCCAGAGATTACAAATACGATGAATGTTACGCTGGCCCTTTATCCAGACCTCAGCTCATTCACCAGACGTCGAGTGCTTCTTGCATTTTAAACCGCACGTGGGGATATAACCCAAAGAGCCGTTACATATGGGTTGCTCAAGGTTGCTCCGGTGTCTTTGCAGATGTAGGCGGCTATCACCACGGCCGTGGTGATGGGTTTGACCCGGGAGCGCGCCAGTATGACCATCGAGGACATGACGTCGGCGGTGTCGTGGCGGGCGCTGTACTTGGTGCAATTGTTGAAGGAATGCTAACTGACCACCAGCAGAAGCATCATCATACAACGAGTAATCATCGCGATTCCGACAACTACAATGGTTGTCACGGAATCGGATGCACCGTCGACAGGCCCGATAACTCCGAGAGTATAGATCGAACACCCCAATTCGATTCGAACGGGGAACCAAACTACGATACTCACGGCAATTATATTGGATGCCACGGAGTTGGCTGCCTCGTTGACAGCCCGGACTAAAGCTTTCCTGTGGGAGCGAGGCCGAAATAATATCCCCGGCATCGCTCTTTATTCAGATAACGACTTGGCTTCAGAATATAAGCGGAGCATACAGTGACAAGCCTGAAACTCAGACATTTATTGCTTGCTTTCGTACCGCTGACAGTCGTCGGCTGCGTCACAGCAGACGAAGTCAACCAGGACACATGTTCGTCCTTCGGTTTCAGGCCTGGGACTGACGCATTCGCCAACTGCATGATGGAGCAAAGCGCTCGTCACGAAGCTGATGAACAGCGCGCTCAAGATCGCATCTATGCACAAGAACAACGCGACCGCGAGCGCAAAAGAGAGCGTCGCCGCCGCGAAGAAAGTCAGATCGACACAAGACCGCAGTTCGATAAAGATGGTAATCCGAACTTTGACACACAGGGCAATTACGTTGGCTGCCATGGCGTCGGATGTGAAGTCGATAATCCGGACAACTAGTCAGAGTGTTGGCGATGACCGGCCACTGTGCCGATCATCTGGAGCGGTTCCAGTTAGAACGGACCCGTATAGCCGTTCTATCACTTAGCTTTCACGCACTATCCAAACATAAAGCAGCTTCCTTGCGAAGCATGCTTCAAAGTCTTCCGTCCAACAGTCACAATGCGGTAAAGCCATTATCCACGAATAGATGTGCGCCTGTAATGAAACTTGCCTCGTCACTGGCAAGAAACAGTGCCGCGCGCGCCAGTTCCTCAGGTTCACCTATACGCCCCTGCTGGGCAGCCATTGCGTCATCAGACACATCGACTCCAAGCTTGCCAAGATCCGACACTTCGCGCAAACCATGCGGGGTACGAATGAATCCCGGACAAACCGCATTGCAGCGGATATTCTTGTCCCGAAACTCGACTGCGATTGCGCGCGCAAACATGTGGCACGCTCCTTTCGTGGTATCGTAAAGCACCTCCATCGGCGTTGCGGCAACCGCCGAAATCGAGGAGGTGCAGACGATAGCCCCACCTCCAGCCGAGATCATATGTGGCAGCACCGCTTTAGTCATGAGGAACATGGAACGCACGTTCACCGCGTGCAACCAGTCCCATTCCTGTACGGTCGTCTCCAGAAACGGCTTTATGACAATTGTTCCGGCATGATTGAACAACACGGTTACCTGGCCATATGCCTGCAAAGCCTGCTCGACCGCAGCATTGACTTCTGCTTCGTCCGAAACATCCGCCACAAAATATTGGGCTTCGCCGCCAGCAGCGCGAATTTCGCTCACTGTGGCCGCTGCTGCGATCTCATTACGGTCGATAATGGCAACTTTGGCGCCTTCTGCTGCGAAAAGTTTTGATGCCGCACCTCCCATTCCCGTTGCACCACCCGAAATGATTGCGACTTTGCCTTGAAGCCTCTGGCTCATCTGTATTTCCTTTAATTAAATTCCGCAGTTCTGGACGGTTCAGTTCAACTCGACGGGAACGCCGTGACGGCCACCAGTGACTGCGAACTCTTCTTCTGGTGAAAGAACCAGCCTGTGGCGACGGTAAAAGCCAAAATAAGCGAGACCGACGAAGTACCAGCTTGCTGCGGCGATGGCCGCCCAGCGATAAAGCGGATCGAAAAACTGGTAAGCAAGCGTAACCATGCAAATCGCAATGGTGAGATAAGCACCAAAGGTTCCAAACGGGCTTCGGAACGGCCTCGCAATTGCTGAATACTTAGCCCTTAGCTGGATAAACGAACTACTTTGCATGACGTAGGAAACCATTCCCGCGAAGACAATCATGCTGACGAGGAAACCGCCCATGAACGCCACATTGTGTTTTCCGCCGAGAAGCCAGATGATCAGGAGCGTAGACAAAGCCATAGCCGAACCCGAAGCGAGAGCGACATTGGGCGTTTGTGTATGCTTTCCAGTTACCGAAAGGGCTGTCGGCAAATAGCCAGCGCGCGACAGTGAATAGATGTTTCGCCCGGAAGCAAAAGAACCCGCAAGAAAGCTTGCTGCAAGACCAAGAACAGCGACTGAGGCCAGGAGTTTGGCCCATCCGTTGCCGAAGATGGTTCGAAAGCCATCGAGTAGCGGTTCGCCTGATCTGCCCATCGCATATGCTCCCTCAGGGATTGACGCACTGAAGAAAAGGACGCTAAGCGCAAGAATAATCAACGTAACGATGGACAGGATCAACGCGCGAGGCATATCGCGCTTTGGGTTTTTGGCTTCTTCCGCGGTCAGCGGCAACTGTTCCACCGCGAGAAACATGTAAACGCCAAATGGCAGCGAAAGCATGATCCCGGTAATACCGAACGGAAACCACGGGCCGTTGCCCTCGGGAAGGTGCAAGACTGAACCTGCGGGATCAGTTGCAACGTTCAAAGCGTTTCTCGCGAAGTCCACATGCGGTATCGCGACAACGAAATAAAACAGAAGCACCGCAATTGCCGCGACTGTAACATATACAACCACACGCATGGACATTTCGAGGCCACGCAGAGACAGAGCCAGCATGACGGCATAACCACCTATCCACCACAGTGGAAGCGCCTCGGTCGGTGTGTTGAAAATCGCAGCCAGATAGGAACTCATGAAGAACATGTTCGCTGCCGGGGCAAGGACAAACTCGATGTTCTCAGCCAACCCGGTAGTGAAACCGCCCCAAGGGCCCAGAGCTGTGCGTGAAAAAGAATAGGCGCCACCTGTGTGCGGCAGGGCCGCGCTCATTTCACTACTCTGCCCCCATGAGTGATCTGTTTGGAATGTTATTGCATGCTCGGCCTTCTGGCCGCCGCTCGTGTTGAAACCGGTCAGTTCTGGCGAGGCCAAATGGTCGTTTCGGGTGCCGGCGGCTTGTAGCTCAGCGATGAGTGAGGCCGCACGGTGTTATAATGCTCTCTCCAGTTTTAGATAACGATCTTGTTCAGCGGGCAATCGATTCACAGGATCGATTGCTTATCCAGCTCCAATCGTTGCCATTTCGATGTCCTTCTGAGGCTCATAAAGCCATACTTCATGAAGGATCTCTTTTCAGGAGGCAGACCACATTGATTAATCGTCAACGTTGCCGCGGTATTTGGGTTTCGTGAGTAAGCATGCCCTAACGTACAACAAGCATCGCTTTCCAATCTCTATCGTGGCTTGAGCATTCTGGCTGTATTTCCGCTTCAACCACAGTCTGCGTGAAGTTGAGGAAATGATCCTTGAGCGTGGCTTGTGGTTTCTTACGAAACAATCCGTCGATGGTGTCGGCCGCATGATACGCTGCTCACTACGCAATTGCGCCGCAAGACGCCTTCGGCCAGTGATGTCTGGCATCTCGATGAGGTCGTTGTTCGCATCGGTAGCAAGAAATGCTGACTATGGCGCGCGGTTGATCAATATGGCTACGTGCTGGATGAAATTGTTCAATCCCGTCGCAACACCAAAGCAGCAAAGCGTTTACTGGTTAGGCTTTTGAAGAAGCAAGGACATGTACCAAAGCGTATGGTCACTGACAAGCTTCGATCCTACGGCGCGGCTAAGCGTCAGATTATACCTCATGTCGATTATCGCTCACACAACGGACTGAACAATCGAGCCAAGAATTCGAACTTGCCGTTTCGGAAACGAGAGCGAACTCGCCACGGGTTTCAGTCGATCGGATCATTGCAACATTTCGTGTCAATCTTTTCAGCCACCCGAAACCATTTCGTTCCTGCAAGTTTTAACCTCTCTGCTGACCAGATCCGAATGCATCGCCAGAACACTCTCGATGAATGGAGAGCTGCGTCGCTCAAACTTGCCTGAAATTCACTCTGTGACTTCAACACGCCGGCGCATCAAACAATGTGACAGCACTATCGTATAAGCAACCAGAAATCACGGCATCGGTTGTCCTTCCTCAGCAATGCACGTTGTCAGTTTAGCTTTGCTGCGGGAATTGAAACCTCGTCGATCCTGGCCAAGCGATGGCGTAGCGCATGCCTTTGCATCGGGGTTTCTGCTCGATCGAACAATGAGCCAACGGATTATGGCGGGGGCTCTCTGATCCGGCAAAGATCGTTCGGGCTTTAAAATAACTGAGCGGCTGCCCCCTCTCGCCGCCGGAAAGTACCCCCTCCCCTCGCCCATCCCACCAAGGCAGTGCGATAATCTGTTCACAAACGGACTTCGCCATTTCGCGCGACGCGCAGCGTAGTAATCTTTTGGCGAGCCATTAGACGCACCAGCATTAGAATTCAAACGACGTGACATTCCACCGCGTTTCTGGTTCAGCAGAGCATTTCCGGTGGGTCTGACCAAAATTTCAAGCAGCATAGCATGCGAAACAGGATTGTGTGCTTACTTTCATCACCGTGACGTTAACCATACGGACGTATACCTATCGATAATTTATGGCGTAGTCACGGTGAAGTGTTAGGCTCAAGTTAGCTCTCTTACCGTGGTGTGGCGATCAGATGCCCGGTCGTGGGTTGTTGTATCACGTCCATGGCAATACCGTAGATTTCTTCCAGCCGTTTCGGAACCATGATACCAGCCGGATTCGCGTTTGCGATCAGTCTGCCTCCGTGCAGAGCAAAGACATTATCGCTGAAACGCGCCGCCATGTTCACGTCGTGCAGCACTACAAAAACGCTGAGGTTCTTTTCCTGCGAAAGCTTGCGCACGAGCGACAGCACCTCGATCTGGTGCGCGATGTCGAGAGCGGAGGTCGGCTCGTCAAGCAGTAGACATTCAGCATCCTGCGCCACCAGCATGGCAAGCCAGACACGCTGGCGCTCACCGCCGGAGAGAGTGTCCACCAACCGGTCTGCGAACGGCGTTATCCCCGTCAGTTCAATGGCTTCCTCAACCTTACCGTGATCGTGGGCGCTAAAGCGTCCAAGCGCACCATGCCAGGGATATCGTCCAAGCGCGACCAGTTCCTTCACCAACATGCCGGACGCAGCAGCGGTATATTGCGGCAAATAGGCGAGCTTCCGGGCAAACTCACGGTCGCCCCATTTCTCCAGCGTCTTGCCGGCAAACCGCACGACGCCGCCGGAGGCAGGCTGCTGACGTGCGAGGATTTTCAGAAGAGTGGACTTTCCCGATCCATTGTGGCCGATGAGCGCGGTGACACTCGCTGACGGAATGGCCATTGTCAGCGGCTGCAAAAGAGTGCGTCCAGCAACCGAAAAACTCACATTCTCAAGCTCGAACAACGCGGACGTCATCTCATATTCCACTTCAGGATCGCAAGGATTGCTAACGTAGTTTTTCGCTGGTTGATAGCAAAACATGACTAATATATACATGTTAAATTGGTTTATGCGGAGAAAATGCATTGGGTTTCCATCCGAATATGAAAAGCCGCATTGCAGACGTCAGATTGCTTGACGATCTTCGCTATCGCGTGTGGGATGGCGCCATTGCCGATGTCTGGTCCGTCTATTGCGGCCCTCAGGCGCAAGGCGAATACATCTCGCAGGCACCACGTCTTTTTCTTGTGCTCGAAAACCTGGGGGAACTGGCGATCCAGCAGGAACCGAGCCCATCGTCACGTACCTTGCCAGTAGAACGGCAAAGCCTTTGCTATATCCCCGCCGGGATGCTCATAAGCAGCCGCGTCATGCGTCCGGGGAAGCTCAAACACCTTGATCTGCATCTGGACATGAGTGTTCTTCAAAGGCGCTTCGGCGGCGCGCTCGACCGGAAGATCGTTGAGCAGCCGCGTCTCTTTTTTTCAAATTCAAAGATCGAGCAGATTGGCGCCTTGCTGGCCGAAGAATGCCAGTCGCAAACGCCCTTGCACGATCTTTATGGTGAGGGACTATTGAATGCGCTTATCGCTGAACTGTTTCAGTCCAGCCACGAACAACGCCCGCGCAACAGCCAACTGTCGCAGTGGCAATTGCGGCGGGTGACGGAATTTATTGAAGACAATTATTCGCGGGTCATCCGGCTTCACGAACTGGCTTCGCTTGCCGATCTTTCCGAATCCTATTTCTGTAGCGCGTTTAAAGCATCAACGGGAATTTCTCCCCATGCGTGGCAAATGCAGAAGCGTATCGAACGGGCCCAGGCCCTGTTGATGCAACGACGCGTTTCTCTGCCGCACGTGGCGGCGGTGACCGGCTTTTCAGATCAAGCGCATTTCACGCGGGTTTTCAAAAAACTGGCTGGCATTACCCCGGCGGCCTGGATGCGCCAGCAGCGGCAATAGAGCTGGCAGCGCGGCTGCGTGCGCTTATCTCTTATATTGGCAGAATATCGTTCAATTTAGCGAAATATCCGACAATCTTCCTATAAAAACATGATGTAAGCACTCATGTTAACAGGTCGCTATTTGCGGCATTTTTTCATCGCACCCGCTTCTGTTTGGGAATTTCTAAAGACCGAAGCAGGCGCTTATTGGATAGTCGGGGTCTCGAGCTTTATGTCATCTTCCCGTTTGACGCCTTTGTTGCAACCAAGACTTCTGACGCTTCTCGCCAGCGGAGCCATGCTTGCCATCGTTCCGGCCCAGGCACAGGATGCAGGTTCATCAATTCAGCTCGACACCGTGGTCGTGCAGGGTGGCGCTGCGCGGCGACAGGCCGACGGCGTTGCTCCGGTCAAGGGTTTTGTGCCGGAGGCGACGACTACCGGCTCCAAGGATGCCGTTCCCATCGAAAAGATTCCGCAATCCGTGTCAGTCGTCGGCCGCGACCAGATAGACGCCACGGGCGCGCAAAAGGCCGATGAAGCCCTTCGCTACACGGCGGGCGTGTTCGCCCAGCCTTTCGGCGTGGATAGCGATACAGACTGGATCTATATTCGTGGCTTCGATGCCACTGCCAGTGGCATCTACCTCGACGGGTTGCAGAATTTCAGTTACGGCTTTGGCGGCTTTCTCACCGACAGTTTCGGGCTGGAACGCATCGAAGTCCTGAAAGGTGCGTCCTCGGCGCTCTATGGCGGTGCCAATGCAGGCGGCATCATCAACTATATCAGCAAACGCCCAACTGGCGAACGTGTTCGCTATCTCGAAGCGGGCATCAATACCTACGGTAACGGCTATCTCGGCTTCGACATCGGAGACAAAGCCAGTGAGACGATCAACTATCGTGTCAACGGCAAGATTCAAGGTGGTAACAACTATACCGATTTCTCCAAGGAGTTTCGCGGCGTCATATCACCAAGCATCCAGTACAAGCCGGATGAATCGACATCGCTGACTATTCTTGCCAATTACACCCATCTCGATATGACGCATGACGGTGCAGGATTCCTGCCCTATTTCGGTACCGTCGTTCCCACTGAGTTCGGCAAGATCTCTCGTAAAGTCAATTATACCGAACCGGATCTCGATTCCTATGATCGTGAGCAGGCGTCAATCGGTTATGAATTCGAACACCAGTTCGACAACGACTGGACCGTACGCCAGAATGTCCGCTACGGCTTCGCCCACGTGAAAGAGCATAGCCTTTATGCCTTTGGCTATGAAGGCTATCTGGCACAGCCAGAACCGGGCAATCCGAATATTGCCCGTATCAACTTCAAGCACGATACCACGGTCAACACATTCCTCGCCGACAACCAGCTTGAGGGCAAGGTCACAACCGGCGCAGTCGACCATAATTTGCTGCTGGGCGTAGAATATAAATACTTCCGCATCGACCAGATGCAGCAGACAGGCGCAGCCACAGTCATCGATGGCTACAATCCCGTCTACGGTCAGCCGCAAGGGCCGATGTATGATCCCTATATCGACCAGGATCTCAAGCGCTACCAGATCGGGGCCTATGTACAGGACCGCATGGAATTTGGCGATGGCTGGATTGTGACCCTCAACGGTCGCTATGATTATGTCAGTACAGACGCCGATGGACTTCCCAGCTTCACCAATCACGATGGGCGCATGTCGGGTCGCGCTGGTATCGGCTATGAGTTCGACAACGGCGTGACGCCCTATGTAAGCGCGTCAACCTTCTTCAATCCACTTATCGCCACACTCGGCGACAGCAGCTTCGCCAAGCCGGAAACCGGCGTGCAATACGAAGCCGGAGTTAAATACAAGCCGGACTTCTTCGATGGTCTGATCACGGCTTCGTTCTTTGACCTGACCAAAGAGAACGTTCTGACGGGTCCCACTTTTGCCTATGAGCAGCTCGGCAAAGTCAATTCGCGCGGTATCGAACTGGAAATGCAGGCAAACATTGCCGAAGACTGGAAGGTGACCGCAGCTTTCACGGCCTATGATCTCAAGATCAAGGAAAACGCTTCGAACGAAGCCCTGATCGGCAATCGGCCCTATTTGCTGCCAGAACAGCAAGCCTCCCTCTTTGTGGAATACAAGGTGCCGCAAGGCGTTCTGCAGGGCCTGACACTGGGTGGAGGCGTGCGCTATATCGGCTCGTCTTTTGCGGATGAGGAAAACACGCTCAAGGTTCCCGCCGTTGCGCTTGCCGATTTGAAACTCGGCTACGAAAAGGATAATTGGGGTGTCGATCTCAACGTTACCAACCTTTTCGACAAGGATTATGTGTCGGGATGCCAGGGCGTCTACACCTGCGGTTACGGCGAAGGCCGCAAAGCGCTGCTCAAGATCCACACCAAGTGGTGAGAAGCCGGTCATGCGATAAGGAGCCGGGCGGCAGCGCGCTTGCCCGGCCAGCTAGAGCATTTCCTGTTTTGATTGAATCATCGGAAATACTCTATCTGTTTGTTTTTACGCATGTCTTCGTCCCAAAACCGGTTCCCGCTTGTGGGAGACATGCTCTGACATGATGATCACGGTTTTGAACCGCAGGAATTTTCTTGCTTATGCTGGCGCTATACTTATGGCAGCCACGATACGTCCCGCACGCGCCAGCACTCCGCGTTTCGCTGTCATCGACTGGGCGATGCTGGAAACGGCCCTTGCCATTGGCGCGGTGCCGGAAGCAGCGACCGAACTTGTGCAATATCGAAAGATGGCGCTAGAGCCGCAACCGCCCGCATCGGTTGTCGATCTCGGCTTGCGCGGCGCGCCCAATCTGGAACTCCTGCATATCATTGCGCCGGAGCTGATCGTGTCGTCCAGTTTCTATGAATATCAGCGCGCATCCTTCGAACGTGTCGCACCCGTCTTCTCAATGCCTGTATTCACACCAGGTCAATCCCCGTTGCCGCTTTTGCAAGATGCAACACTGCATCTTGGACGCAGGCTTGGCCGTGAACCCGAAGCACAAGCCCTGATCACAAGCTGCGAAGAGGAAAGCGCCGAGGCGCGCCGCCGTTTTTCCGGTTTGTCCAACCGAAAAATCTTTCTCATCAGCCTTGGCGATAGCCGTCATTTTCGCGCCTTCGGCTCCGATAGCCTTTTCGGCAATATGCTGCAGCAGCTTGATCTTGAGAATGCATGGTCAGGGAGTACGGATTATTCCGCCGCAGCCCCGGTCGGACTGGAGCAACTCGTCCGCGAGCCTGAAGCTTCCATTATCGTTATCGGTCCAACCGACACTGAAACCTTGATGCGCCTTCCACAAAATGCGCTTTGGAATGCGCTTCCCGCCGTTCGCGACAACCGGGTTATATATCTGCCAGCTCTCGACCATTTCGGCGGATTGCCGACTGCGCGTCAGTTTCTTCGCCTTCTGACACAATACTGGCCGGAACATGCGCGTGGCTAAACCTTCGGACAAATATCTCGGCGCAAATGCATTCATTTTCTGGGGAATGCTCGCCTGCCTCGCGGCCATTCTCTCCGCCTGCCAATTCGGCCGCGCGATCAACAGCGTGACGGCTGCAAGCGATGCGACGATGCTTAACCACATCATTGCCTTCGACGTGGTCTTGCCTCGCCAAGCCATGGCGCTGATCTGCGGAGCGGGATTGGGCGTTTCCGGACTGTTGCTGCAACAGGTCCTGCGCAATGCACTTGCCGAACCTTCTACACTCGGCATTGCGGCGGGCGCCCAACTCGCCATGACGGTGGGGATAGTTTACCTGCCCGCCGCTTATATCGCCCGCGAATGGCTGGCGCTTGCAGGCGGGCTTGCCTCTGTCACCCTGGTGCTGGCGCTCAACTGGAAGCGCACGCTTGAACCGGCCTCGGTAATCCTGTGCGGCATGATCGTATCATTGACCGCCACAGCCGCAAGCACCGCGCTCATACTGGCCAATGGCGAATATGTGTTCTCGCTCTTCGTCTGGGGCGGCGGATCACTGGAACAGCAGAGCTGGGAACCTGTCCTGTCACTCGGTCCAAGGGTGCTGGTAGCGACTGGTCTGTCCTTCGTTCTGCTGCGCCCGCTGACGCTACTATCCCTCGACAATACGAACGCGAAAAGCCTCGGCCTGTCGCTGGCCACAAGCCGTCTGATCGTCATCGCCATCGCCGTCTGGCTCGCCTCAAGCATCACGGCGGAAGTCGGCATCTTGGGTTTCGTAGGCCTGATCGCACCCGCACTGGCGCAGCTTTCCGGAGCACGCCGCTTCAAAGCAAAGCTTCTTGCAGCACCCGCCATCGGCGCGATCCTGCTCTGGCTTACCGACGGCCTGGTGGTTCTGGTGCAGGACGTTTCCGGCGACCGATTGCCAACGGGAGCGGCAACCGCACTTCTCGGTGGGCCGTTGCTTCTGTGGATGCTACCGCGCCTGCGCATCTTCGAATGGCCTTCCGGCACGCCGGAGCAAAGTGTTGCGCGCCGAAAACATCCGGCATTGTTCTTGCTCGTTCTCGCCTCTCTCATCATCGTCGCAATCGCAGTTGCGCTTTGGCTTGGCAGGGGACCAGACGGCTGGACCATAGCCAGCGGACCGCAATTTCACGCGCTTTTGCAATTCCGCGCACCGCGCCTGATGCTGGCGGCCCTTTCCGGTGCGATGCTGGCCTTGGCTGGAGCCGTTCTCCAACGTATGACCGGCAATCCATTGGCAAGCCCGGAAGTATTGGGGGTTGGTCTTGGCGCGGGTGCGGGTCTCGCCGTAGTCCTGCTCGTTTCAGGCACGGCCAGCCTATATGCCCAATGGACAGGTGCTGCGGTCGGCGCAATGCTGGCACTCGTTTTCATTCTCACTATTGCCACGCGCAGCGGCTTCGGTGCAGGCAAGCTGCTGCTCGCCGGTGTCGGCCTTGGCGCAATGGTCAGTTCCATCCTCACCGCCATCATAGCCACCGGCTCGCCGCAGGCTTTCGTTTTACTGAGCTGGCTGAGCGGCACGGGAACACAAGTCGCTTCGGCGCAACTGTGGATCGCCGGAATGGCGCTTGTGACAAGCGCCACAATCTTGTTCGGGCTGTCACGCTGGCTCGATCTATTACCGCTTGGCAATGTGGCCATGCAGAGCCTCGGCCTGCCTGTTGTCAGCTCGCGGCTGGTCATTGTACTGATCTCGGCACTCCTTACCGCGATCGCCTCCATGATGATCGGCCCGCTCAGTTTCATTGGCCTGATTGCCCCGCATCTCGCCCGTAATTTCGGGCTTCATACGCCGAGACGTTTTCTGCTGGCTTCCATGATGATCGGGGCTTTCCTGATGATCTTGACCGATTGGCTGGCCCGTATGGCAGCGTTCCCATACAATCTTCCGCTTGGACTTTTTGCTTCCCTGATCGGCGGAATATGTCTCGTCTACGTGCTTTCAAGACGATAAACGGTCTGGCGTTTCGGGCCGGCTCCAACATTGAGCCCCAGCCTATCTTTGATTGATCGCCCCCCGGATTAGAGCAGATCCAGTTAAAATGGAGTCGCTGGAACCGCTCTATCTGTTTGTTTTTACGCATGTCTTCGTCCCAAAACCGGTTCCAGCTTTTGGGAGACATGCTCTGGTTTTCAGATCACCAATCATCAGATCGATTTCGATAGCAGGCGAAGAAAAAAGCCGCCGCCGATAAGAGAAGCAAGCAGGCCTGCAGACATGGGCCACGGATAAGCGAGATTGCGCCCGAGCCAATCTGCAAAAACGAGCAGCAATGCGCCGAGCAGAGCGCTGGCCAGAAGGCGCATCGTCACGCTTCTGAACCCAAGCAGTGCTGCAAAATGCGGCACCATGAGACCAATGAAACTGACAGGCCCGACAGTGATTGTTGCCGCCGTTGTTCCAACACCTGCGAGCGCAAGAAGGATCGCACGGCTTGACGAGACTTTGAGGCCGACAGAGCGCACCGTCACATCGCCCAACGGAAAGATGTCGAGCGGTCGTCGGAAAAGAAGGGCTGCAAGCAGAACGATAATCGCGCAGATGCAAACCAAAGCCGCGTCATTCCAGCCGATATTGCCCATCGAACCGGAAAACCAGTTCAGGAGGCCTGCCACACGCGGATTGCCGCTGGCAAGAAGCAGGATCATCAGAGCATGGAACATGCTTCCCAGGCCGACGCCGACAAGAAGAACGCGCTCAGGCTGGAACGCCATGCGCCAGCCGATCCCGGCAATGGCGCTGAGCACCACCAAAGCGCCGACAGTCGCAACCACAAGCTTGGAAAGGCCGCTTGCATCGCCAATGAAGAGCACTGCGATTGCAAGCCCGAAGCCCGCACCATAACCAATGCCGAGCAAGTCAGGGCTGGCCATCGGGTTTCTGAGTGTACCCTGCAGAACAAGGCCCGCAACCGCAAGACATATGCCAGCACCTGCTGCTGTAAAAATACGTGGCACACGCCACCATGTTACGACCTCTGATGCGCCCAAACTCCAGCCTTCAGGTGTTTTCGACACCAGCACCGATATGAACATGCAAAAGGCAAGAGCGCATGAAAGCGCTAAAAGCAGCCGCAATGGCTTCTGGAGCCTCTTTCCAGTCGAGGTGACTTCTTGCGTTGACGGAACACTGGGCAGGCGAACGCGACTTGCCAGAACGACGAGAATTGGCCCCGTGAAAAGGCCCGCAGCAGCACCTGCGGGAATATTGCCGACGAAAGGCGCTATGGCCCGCAATAACTGATCGATACCGACCAGCAGCAACGCGCCAAGCAAGGTCGACCACAAGAGCCTGCGGCCATCCTGTCCAGGCGCGAAGCCACGCGCCAGATTGGGGGCGGCAAGTCCGATCATACCGATCAGGCCAAGACTGCTGGTAACAACCGCAGCAATGGCCGCCGTAGCAGCAAGCAGAACCAGCCGCATCATTGCTGGCGAAATGCCAAGCCCCTTCGCCTGATTATCGCCAAGCGAAAGAAGGCTGAGCGGCCGTTGCAGAATGAAGATAAGTGCTGCAAGCGGCAGGAGACGCGGGAGAAGATAAAGACAGACTTCCCAGCCCCCCTGCTGCAGAGAACCGGCCTGCCACGTCAACAGGTTAATGAGGTAATCATGATTGAAAAGTACGAGCAGGCTGAAGATTGCATTGCAATAAAGTCCGACCATCAAGCCGGCCAGCACCACAGTTGTCGATGAAAACCGTCCGCGAGAGGCGATAAACAGCGAAAGGCTGAGTGCCAGTCCAGCACCGATGAGCGCGATGGCTTCGTTGCCTGCAATCCATAGGCCGGGTGCGAAAACCAGCGTGAAAGCAAGTGCGATCTGCGCGCCGGAAGCAACACCCAGAAGTCCGGGTTCAGCCAGCGGATTGCGCAGAACGGTTTGAAACACCGCGCCGCCAAGTCCGAGCGCACCGCCGACGAGCAGGCCAACCGCAAGACGCGGCAGAAAGCTGTAATAGCCGATCACATGGCGCGGATCGTCCGGATTGGGAGCCGTCACGATGCGCAGCCATTCGGCAGGCGAAGCAATGCTGAAAAAGCCCTGAACAATGAGCAACAAGACAAATGCGACCGACAAGGCCAGCATGGCCCAGCGCAGCGGGGAATGTCGCGTGTGGCCGCAAGTTGCTTCAAGGCCGCTCACGCCATGTTCTCCAATGCCGAGGCGATGAGATCCGCCAGATGGGCCGCAGAAGGTACGCCGCCAAAAGGATGGAATTGATTGAGCCATGCCACGCGCCCGTTGCGCACCGGTGTCAGCAACTTCCACATCGTGTTCTGCTGTAAGGAGCGTTCGGTCTGAACCCGCTGCGAGGGAATATCCACGACGAGAAACGCCGCCTCAGCGCTTTCCACCAACCGATCAAGCCCGACACGCGCCATGCCGGTTCCATTCACCGGGCCTTTCCAGACATTGGAAAGTCTAAGTTTCTGCAACACAGCATCGGGCAGCGTACCTTCGCCATACATGGTCATTTCACGCCCGCCGATATCAGGCAGCATGATACCCACCGCATAATTATGCTTTGAGACAGTCTCACGCGCCTTTGCAAAGCGGCTTTCCGCGTCTTCAACCACAGAAGACGGTACGGCAGGCGAAACACCGCACAAATCCGCGACACGATTCAGTATCTCTATCGCCAGCCCATATCGTTCGACATTCGGCGTTGTGATGCTCGGCACCAGCTCGACGCGCGCAACATCCGCGATGCGCGGCGTCATCACGAGATTATAATCCGTTGCGATGACAAAATCGGGCTTCAGCGCTGCAAGTGCTTCAAGATTGATCTCCCAGAACGGCCCGACATCAACGACCGTTTCCGGCAAAACCGGTGCTGCCATGCGCTGACGATAGAATGCTGTATCGGAAAGCCCTACAGGAATAATCCCAAATGAAAGCATGGCTTCTGTCGCTGCCCAGTCGATCGCCACCACACGCGGAGCAGGTGTGGCGGCGGCCGAACCAAAGCCGGAAAGCCCCGCGCAAAGCGCGAGGCCAGACCCCAGCATCATCTGGCGACGTGTCAGCAAAGCGCTCGCCTTAGAAACTGACCTTCACACGGCCTATGACCGAGCGACGATCGCCCTCGTAGCAGCTGAAAGCATCTTCACAGGTGGTGAAATACTTCTTGTCGAAGAGGTTCGTGGCATTCACCTGGAAGGTCATGTCCTTGTACTTGTAGCTCACGCCCGCATCGACGAGTGTTCGACCATCGACCTTGATCGTATTGGCTTTGTCACCATAGCTCGCCCCCACATAGCGCACGCCGCTGCCAAGGCTGAGGCCTTCAAGCATACCGCTGTTGAACGTGTAGTTGAGCCATGCCGAAGCCTGATGTTCCGGCACCATCGTCACCTGCTTGCCAACAAAGGCCGCGGCATCCTCGGTGATTTCCGCCTTGGTATAGGTGTAGGAACCGACGAAATCCCAGCCATAGCTCAGATCGACCTTGCCTTCGAGTTCCAGCCCGCGCGAATGCACCTCGCCCGTTGCCTGTGGCCCATCAATATAGCTGTAGGAAACGACATTCGATTTCACGATGTCGAACCACGCGAGCGTAAACAGCGCGTCGATTTCCTTTGGCTGATATTTGACACCGACTTCCCACTGACGACCTTCCGACGGATCGAAAGTGTTGCCACTATTATCCGTGCCGAGATTGGGCGCGAAGGATTCCGAGTAGCTGACATAGGGAGCAATACCCCACGGTGTCACATAGGTGACACCTGCGCGGCCGCTGAATTTCCCGATACTTTGATCTGTATCACTGGAATCGAGACGATTATGACTATTGAGGTCCAGCCAGTCGTAGCGCCCGCCCAGAGTGACGATCCAGTTATCATTGAATTTGATCTGATCCTGCACATAAAGCCCGGTCTGATTGTATTTCTGGCGATAGCTTTGCGTTACCGTCGTCGGAACAGAAATCGGAATGCCATAAGACGGATTGAACGGGTTCAGCGTCGGGGCCGGATCACGATACTGCGTCACATCGGAATCCGAATAGGAGTAATCAAGACCGAACAGTGCCTGATGGGAGATGTTGCCGGTTTCAAATTCCGCAATGGCCTGATTGTCGACCACCAGCCCGCTCATATTCTCATCGAAGCGACGCGCCTGACGTGTGATTCCGGTCGGCCCGAGCCCAAGTGCCAGCACATTGTCGAGCAGGAAGCTGACCTGTCCGTAGCGAAGGTTCTGCTTCACCGTCCAGGTGTCGTTGATATGATGTTCAAACTCATAGCCGATGCTGCCCTGTTTCTGGACGCTGCGGTTGAAATCCGGATCACCAACCAGAATATTGGGGTAATTCGGATAAAGGCTGCTGATCGTGGCAGGCAACACGCTGCCACCGCTATCATCACGCAGCAACTGGCCCGAAACCGTCAGCGACGTATCCGCATCGGGTGCCCAGGTGAGCGAGGGTGCGATCATGTAGCGATCGTCTTTGACCTCGTCGCCATTGGAATATTCGAACTGCGTGTTGCCTTTGCGAACCACGCCGATGAGACGATAAAGCAGCGTCTTGTCTTCATTGACCGGCCCGGTCAGATCCACGCCAATCTGCTTGCGATTGAAACTACCATATTCAACCGATGCTTCGTGAGACGCTTCAGCCTGCGGCTTCTTGGTTACGCGATTGACCAGACCGCCGGCATCGCTCTGTCCATAAAGCGACGATACAGGACCGCGCAGCACTTCAATGGAGTCCAGCTCGTATGGATCGGTACGGAAGAAGGTGTAGGAATTGGAGAGCTGGCGCAGGCCGTTCTGATAGGAACTGGTTGACTGTGCGTTGAAACCGCGCATGAAAATCCAGTCATAGCCTTTTGGATCCGGACCGTAGGTTTCGATGCTCACCCCAGGCACATAACGCAGCATTTCCGTGACGCTTTGCGCATTCTGCATCTCGATCTGCTTGCGGCTGACAACAGATACCGACTGCGGCACCTCGATAAGGGGCGTATTGGTCTTGGTGGCCCCGCCCGAACTTTCAACGACGACACTTCTCGACGTGTCGCTGCCGGTATTGCCTTCAACAGTAATCGTATCGAGGAGCAAAGCCCCTTCAGGGACAGTTGCGCCAGCATTGACTGATTGCTGCGCCGATATTGTGACAGTATTGCCGCGCAGGCTATATGTGAGGCCAGAACCGGAAAGAATACGGCCCAGTGCTTCCGAACGTGTCAGCGAACCTTGCGCGCCGCCTGAGTTCTTGCCGCGCACAATATTTGCATCAAAGAAGAGCTGGACGCCGGTTTTGTTCGAGTATTGCACCAGCGCTTTGGACAATGGCTGTGCTGCAATATCATACGATGTGCGCTGCACCTGGCTGTTTGCTGCAGCTTGTGCCCAGACAACGCTCGACGCAAATGCGGCAACCGCAACCAGCGCACTCGCCGCAAGCAAATGCGCTGACAGCCCGCTTTTAAGAAAAGCCCGCGAACCTTGGCCACGACCGGTCTTAATTCGGCTCTTCATATCGACGCGCATAGTTTAATCCCCGATGTCTGACACCCCTGCTTTTGGCAGGATTTTCCTGTTACCTCATGGCCGCCTCGCAGCCCCTCAGTGGAATAGACACCTCGGAAACGCGATCTGATGATCGGCATCGTAAAAAATTCTGATTTTTTTAATCCAGTTATTATCGCCGTGTAACGACCGTGACCCAGCCAGAGCCGTTCAGAACCCTGACTGGCAAGGTTTCGGCAATGGTTGCAAGGGCGGCTTCAGCATCGCGCGTATCGAAAATGGCGGTGACTGGCATATTGCCGACTTCTGTGTCGGTAAGGAAAATCCTGCCTCGACGATAACGTTCGAGTTCGTTGAGGACACGGCGGAGCGGAACATCCTCAAAGATAACCCTGTCGTTGCGCCATGCTTCCACCGTCTGCTGGTCGGCGCGTTGAGGCAAAGCCGCTTCATCGCTCCCATAAGTTATCTGCCACCCCTCATCGAGGCGCACCGGCTCACTTTGACCAAAAGCCACGGAGACCGCGTGCTCGACAACTGACACAGTGACCGCGTGATCTACCAGTTTCACGTCAAAAGCAGTCCCGAGCGCGGTGATCGTACCGCCATTGGCGCCAACCACAAATTGGCGCGACGGATCGGACGCGACCTGAAAGAACCCTTGGCCCCCATGGAGCACAAGGTTGCGGCTAATATCCGAAAAATCGACGGAAAGAGCAGAATAGCTGCCAAGCTCCACAGTGCTTCCATCGGCAAGCGTAAAGCTGCGGCGTTCTCCGACACCCGTTTGATAAGTCGCAAACAGGCCGGGACGCGACATGAGATAGGCGCCGGGAACAAGAACAAGAGCCGCAAGACCGCCCAATACGCCGCGCCGACCCACACGACTGCCCAATTTGTGGCCGGATTGACGAAAGCGATCAAATTCAGGCTTAACCGCATCAAAGCGTTGCCACAGCGTTTGCGCACGCTCATAGGCCACCCGATGCGCAGGGTCCGATGCGATCCAGGCTGAAAAGGCACGCCTGTCATCAGCGCTGACGGTTTTGTCCTGTAAAAGGACAAACCATTCCAACGCTTTCATGTAAACCGGATCGGTTTCAAACTCCTTCATGCGCGTTCCAACGGTCCCGCTGTCGATTATTCTGAAAGCCGCCTGTCGAGTTCAGCCAGGGCGGACACGATCTGCGTTATAACTGTATTTCGGGAAATGCCCATACGCTCGGCGACGTCATCATAACTCAGCCCTTCGATCCTGTTGAGAACGAAGGCTTCGCGTCGGCGCGGCGGAAGCTGCGCAATGGAATGCAAGAGACGATGAAGCTCGCTGCGATAAAGCACCGTCATTTCGGGCGATGGTCCTGTATCGGCAAAGCGCTCCGGCTCATCGACCTCGACTTCGACCTCTGCCCTGCGGCGGGCATCGCGCAAGTGATTAAGCGCAAGATTGCGCGCTGTGCGCTTCACATAAGCCGGACCGGGTGCCTGTGACGTATCTTCATAGCGGGAAAGCAGGTTCAGGAAGGCTTGTTGAACGACATCTTCAGCCGTGGCGGTGTTTCCGACAATACGACGCACAAAAGCCCGCAGGCCAATCTGCTCGCTTTCATAGAGTTCTGTCAGATCCCACAATCGGGAAGTCATTCCTTCGCGCGCTCCAGACAAGACACAGGCTGCGGCATCCGCGAACTCGCAGAAGCTCTCTCACGCCATAGAGGTCCGAAAAATATCGCGCAATCACAATGATTTAGAAGAGTTCCAGGCAGGGAAAATAAACATGTATAAACTACTCATCTTTTATCGTTTGAAAACATTGACTTCGGCAGGGACCACACTTCGACCTACAGGAGAATTGAGCAGAACACTTCGTTGCCTGAATGTGCCTAAAATATCACATTAATTGTCCAGGCGGTATTGCCAGATTATTGAAAGCGATATGCTATGTGGTCCAAACTGGGGGCGCAGCACACTGCAGCACTACTAGGTAGCTTGGACGAATTTGTTGACGTATTTAGCGGACTTGATTCAAGACTGCTTTTTGGAAGCAGATATGAGCCGAGGCGATCTGAGTCAGTCAGCATGGCGTGTCTTGAAGGATCTACTTCCAATTGAAGCCGTCATCCGGAGCAAAACTGCATGACGGACGTCCGATTGGTCTGGCTACCGTCAATAGTAATCTTCTCTGGCCTGTCATGCTGGGCCAGAGCCTTGCTGATAAAGCGTTTAGCAGCTTTCAAGTAGCGATTTCTGCTGAACATGAACGCGAATGTATCGCCTTTGCGATCGATGACACGATACAGATAAAGCCATTCGCCTTTGTTTATATAGGTCTCACCTGGATTCCATTTGCGTGTGACCGGATGCGTAAGCAGCAAGGCAGTTTCGGCGCGACGACGCCGCTTTCACTCAAACAACAGTTCACGGCTCTTGCAGCACAAATGCGCCCAGAGTTAAGGTTCGCTCCAACCCGAAATAATTTTCGCAACAGAACCGTTTAGATTGCTAGTCAAGAATCTTGCTTGTCGCGAGAAAGAAATTTCAACGGCGTTCGCGGCCCGATCGAATATCGAGAAAGTCTTGGCATTGTGCCGTAAAACCAGTCCACGTTTTTATCCGTCCCCCTTACCGGGTCAGTTTCCAGCGAAAATCAACAAACTAGTTGAACTGTCCAGCCAAAAGGGGAGCACTCAAGGTCGTGATCACGCAGATTTGAATTTGCTCAGAGAGCCATAGCTAAAAGACACTTGTTTTTATTTTCACGTCAGCCTTATCCTACCCTTAATATGAGCTAGCTCATTAAACACTAGGCATCCTTCGTGACAGACACCCGTATTCTTGGCTTCCTCCTCCATGATGTGGCCAGGCTCCTCCGCAAACGTTTCGAACAACGCGCGCGAGAAAAAGGCCTCACACGTACGCAGTGGCACACGCTGGCTATTCTTTCCAAAAATGACGGCATCAAACAGCGTTGTCTGGCTGAGGAGCTCGAAATCGAGCCGATAACACTCACGCGTATACTGGACAGACTGGTCGATCAGGGACTTGTCGAACGGCGCTCCCATCCGACAGACCGCCGCGCTTTTCTCATTCACATCTGCGACGCCGCTCTGCCACTTTTGAACAATATGCGCGAACTGGGAGCCCTCACTCGGCAGGAAGCATTAGAGGATATTTCGCAAGAAAAGCAGGAGCAGTTGATCCAGGTGCTCCAATCGATGAAAGAAAATCTCGCCCGCGCGTGCCGAACTCCAATCATCCAAGAAGACATAAGCGATGACTGATACTTCGAATATCTTAAAACACCCCTCCGCTGAGCCCGCCCGGTCCGAACTGCCGCAGGATGCCAGCGCGGAAAAGGCAACGCCTGCGGCACAAGAATCGGTATTGGTGTCTGGTTCCCCAACACCGGCCGACTACAGACGTCGCAGGTTGAAACACCGCCGCCTGTTGTTTTCGCTATTGCCATTGGCGCTCGTCGTTGGCGGTTACTTTTATGTGACTGGCGGACGCTATATGTCCACCGACAATGCCTATGTTCAGGCCGATATACTAGGCGTTTCAACCGATGTTTCAGGGCTGGTCGCATCCATCAATGTGCACGAAAATGAGACTGTGAAGGCAGGACAGGTTCTGTTCACACTAAAGCCTGCTCCCTTCCGCATCGCGCTTGAAGGCGCACAAGCCGAGCTTGGGCAGGTTCACAATCAAATTATGACTTTGAAAGCCAGCTATCAGCAGGCACTAGCCGAAATTCAACAGGCCGAAGCCGATCTTCCCTATTACGAAGCGAGCTATACACGGCAGCAAAATCTGGTCGCAACGCGGACAGCCTCACAAGCCGTACTGGACCAAGCCAAACACGATCTCGATGCCTCTCGGCAAAAGGTAACCGTTGCAAGGGCTCAGGCGCAATCCGCTCTGGCTCAACTCGGAGGAGATGCCAGCCAGCCGATAGAACAGAACCCCCTCTTCCTGCAAGCGAAAGCCAAGGTCGATGATGCGCAACGCCGGCTGGACGATTCCGTCGTCCGCGCGCCCTTCAACGGCGTCGTCACGAATGTGAATTCCTTGCAGATCGGTTCATATCTGGAGGCGTCGCAACAGGCCTTCTCGCTGGTATCCACTGATCACCTATGGATATTGGCGAACCCCAAGGAGACCGAATTGACGCACATCGAACCTGGTCAGGAAGCCACAATCTCGGTCGATACATATCCGGATGTGGAATGGAAAGGGAACGTCACCAGCATCAGTCCGGCATCCGGAGCCAGTTTCGCGCTTCTACCATCGCAAAGTACATCCGGCAATTGGGTCAAAGTCGTCCAACGCATTCCAATGCGTGTGAGCATCACCGACACTAGCGGCAAGCCGCCGCTGCGCGCAGGCATGAGTGTCGATGTCGAGATCAACACCGGACGGGCACGCGGCTTGCCGAACTTCATAGCCAGATTGTTTGGCAGTACCGAACATGTCTAGCATTGCCGTTTCACAGACCCCGATGATTGCTCATCGGGGTGCGATTACGGCATGTGTGATCCTCGCCGTCATCATGCAGGCACTGGACACGACTATCGCCAATGTCGCGCTTCCCTATATTCAGGGCAGCGTTTCGGCAAGCGCCGACCAGATCAATTGGGTGCTTACTTCCTATATCGTTGCCGCAGCCATCATGACGCCCCCCTCCGGCTTCCTCGCGGCCAAGTTCGGACGTAAACGGGTGCTTCTGGTGGCAATTGCCGGCTTCGTTCTTGCCTCCGTTCTCTGCGGTCTGGCACAATCTCTCACCCAGATCGTCGGATTCCGGCTGCTTCAAGGGCTGTTCGGTGCGGCACTCGTGCCGTTGTCACAAGGCATATTGCTCGACATTTATACCCTCGAGGAACGCGGATCAGCCATGGCGCTTTTCGGGGTGTCGGTGATGGTCGGTCCTGTCCTTGGACCGGTCATGGGTGGATGGTTGACTGACCATCTGAGCTGGCGCTGGGTTTTCTATATCAATGTGCCGATCGGCATGCTTGCCTTCGGTGGCGTCATGATCTTCGTTTCCGAAACGAAGATCGACCTGAAAGCCCGTCTGGACTGGACTGGCTTTGGTTTGCTCAGTCTCGCCATCGCTTCGCTGCAACTCTTCCTTGATCGAGGCGAACAACTGGATTGGTTTTCATCCGGGGAAATCATGGTCGAGGCTATCGTCTGCGCGGCGGCTCTCTATCTTCTGGTGGTGCATACGTTCACAACCGATAACTCTTTCGTCAAACCGCAGCTTTTCCTCGACAGGAATTTCTCAGTCAGCATGATTTTTATTTTTGTCATCGGTATCACTTATCTGGCGTCGCTGGCATTGATGACACCCTATCTCCAAACCCTTATGGGATATCCGGTAACAACCGCAGGCATCGTCATGGGGCCACGCGGTCTTGGTACCATGGCCTGCATGTTCATTGTCGGCAAGCTGATTGGTCGTGTCGATTCCCGTCTCCTACTGCTTATAGGATTGGCGCTGACCGCTTGGGCCATGTACGAGATGACGGGATGGACGCCTGACATATCGCAATGGACCATTGTCTGGGTTGGATTCGTTCAGGGTGCTGGGCTTGGTTTTCTGTTTGTTCCCCTCACCACAATGGCCTTTTCAACCTTGCCCGCCCATCTGCGCGGTGACGGCACGGGGCTTTACAACCTCTCACGTAACATTGGGTCAAGCGTGGGAATTGCGGTGGTATCAGCTCTTCTTACCGAAAATACCCAGATCAACCACGCGGACATCTCAGCCTATGTGACGCCTTTCAATCGTAATTTCGAAGCTCCGATCATCTCGCAATATCTCGATCCAGCACAGACCGCTGGCCGGACATTACTGGATAGCATGATAACCGAACAGGCAACCATCATCGCCTATATCGATGATTTCAAGCTGTTGATGGTGTTGTCGCTTTTCGCAATGCCGCTGGTATTGCTTTTGCGTAAGCCAAAAGTGCCTCAGGAGATCGACCACTCGATAGCAATGGAATAAGATCGACAGACAGGCTTGCGGGTTCCCGCCAGAATCCTGCCTTCGTATGAAAATACGCATAGGCGAAATTCGCTCCGCTTCTATTGATGGCTATTTAAGGAAACGGCGTGCAATGTCAAGATTCCAGCATTTGAAGAACAATTACATCGAGGGTTTGTCCGTTACGACCAACGGCCCGATACGTCGACACGCTACAATTGTGATTCAGGTTATAGAGCTTGTCCAGAAATTGGATTAACTCTGGGCTTGGGGCCATGGTGGTGCAATCTACCGGTGAATTAACTGAATAGCGAGTCTCGCGTTCAAGACTCGCTATTCCAGTTGTGTCGCACCTTCTCAATCTGTAAAGCCAAGATTTTTCATTACTTTGCGTAATGTGGAAACGCTTTGGTAGCCTGCCTCTACGCTTGCCACAGCCAGAGGAGTACCTTCAGCCCGGCGGCGCATGACATGAGATACGCGAAGGCGCTGTCGCCATTCGATGAAGCTCATGCCGGTTTCCTGGCGAAACTTGCGTGTCATCGTCCGACGGCTCATGCCCACTTCGTCGGCCCAATTATCAATTGTAAGGTCCAGCCCCGGATTGCCTAGAAGATTCCGGCAAAGTTTTCTCAGCTGTCTTTCCGCCGGAAGCGGCACGGTAAGCGGCTGCAAATCTGCGTCGCGGATTTCATCCAGAATAAGGGCGGAAAGATGCTGACCACGCCCGTTTTCGTCATAGAGAAGCGGCTCTTTGACAAGGGCCTGAATGCTGGCGTCGAGTAATGGTGAGACCTTGAGAATCCGTGTCTGCTCCCAGCATCCGCGCAATATGCCCTCTTCGATATAAACGGAGTGCATTTCGGTTTCACCGAACGTTTCCACCGCATGCGGCAAATCGGGTGCCAGCAGGACCGCATAGCCGCTGGGTAGCATGAAGGCGCCTTCTTCCGTCATCGCCGTCATATAGCCACTATTGCCGTAAAGTAACTGTCCGCGACGATGGCTGTGCCAGCCGAAGTTCATGCTGGTCTTATATTCGCGCCGCATTACCGCCAAAGGTCGTGCAACATCCTGATAATCGATGGCGTGTTTCGGTCGCATGCGAATTTCCATTTTGGCCCAATTTGACTGAAATTGTCATATTTGATGGAAATTGCAGAATTTCGACCCGATTGCAACGGAGATTGGCCTGACTCCATCAGGCTTCCTGAATATATTCAGCCGCACAACGCGTTGATAAACAGAAGCAAATTAGAATTATTCTGAAATTCAAGTTTGCGCAACGCTAAAAATCATTACATGGCCCGCAGCCATAATAGCCAGCGGGAGCAATGCCGCCCGCTTGGCGGACGGCAAGGAGAGCCGAATTGAATACGAGTGGTGCTGCGCGCGAACTGGGCACAAACAACAACATCCGCCGCTTGAGCATTAAACCTGTGCTGGAAGCCGCACTTCTTGGCGGCGTGGCAGTGCTTGCAATCGCCACGCCATCGTCGGCACAGGAAACAGATGTCCTCAAACTCAACACGATTGAAATCCAGTCGGATGGGAGAGGACCGCGAACCCCTGTAAAAGGCTATGTCGCAGAATACAGTCGCGCCGCAACCAAGAGCAACGTGCCTATTCGCGAAACGCCCCAGTCCATCTCCGTCGTCACCCGCGACAACATGAACGACCGGGCCGTCCAGTCGGTCAGCGAGGCAATGCTCTACAGCGCCAACGTGAATGCACAACGCTACGGCGCGGATGTGCGCTCGGATTATTTCACAGTGCGTGGCTTTCCGGCGGATCTCTATCTGGACGGCTTGCGCATTCCGCAAATTGCCAGCCAGTCGGGCGGTTATTCGGGTTTCGTCGTCGAACCTTACTCGCTGGAAAGCGTGGAAATCCTGCGTGGTCCAAGTTCCGCACTGTTCGGCCAAAGCAATGTCGGCGGTATCGTCAACATGGTCAGCAAGCAGCCGCGGGCGGAAGCATCGCGTGAAATCTATCTGCGCGGCGGAAGCTTCGAGCGCAAGGAGCTCGGCTTCGATATTACCGGGCCAATCAACAACGATCCCCGCTTCACCTATCGCCTGAATGGTATTTTCCGGGACAGCAAAACTTCCTACGACTTCGGCAAGAATGACCGGATATCGATTAATCCGAGTTTTGCCTGGCGTCCGGACGCAGATACCAGCCTTGTCGTTTCCGGCGGCTATCTGAAAGACGACATGGGACAAGCCGGTGTCATCATTCCGGCTTATGGCAGCGTGCTACCAAACCCGACGGGGCAAACCATTTCACGCGACTTCTCGGATGGCGACCCACGCAATGCGATCTACAAGAAAGAGATCGGATATGCGGGATACGAGTTCGAACATCGGTTCAACGACACGTTCACCTTGCGCCAGAATTTCCGCTATTCACACATGAAGACGGATTATCGCAATCTGTTCACCGGGGTGCTGCCCACCAGCGGCTGGGACGGACATACGATTCCGCGTACCAATTATCTCGCCCAGCCCGAACTCGACGCGATTGCTTTCGATACGCAACTGGAATCGCGTTTCGATACCGGTCCTCTGGCCCATACCCTGCTCGTGGGTGTTGACCAGCAGTGGCAGCGTCTCGACAATTATACGGCTTCGGCAAGCGGTCCGTCACAGGATCTGTTCAATCCGACCTACGACAAGCCACTCGCCAAGCTGTCGCCCACAACGCGGCTTTTGCAGAAGCAGTATCAGACCGGAATTTATGTTCAGGACCAGATCGAGGCCGGCAATCTGCGTGTCACGCTGGGCGGACGCCAGGATTTCGCCCGCATCGATTCCGAACAGACGACGCTCTCATCCGGGAAAACAGTCGATTACGAGCAAAATCCTGACAAGTTCACAGGACGCGTCGGTGTGGCATATCTGTTCGATTCAGGCTTTGTGCCATACGCCTTGTATTCGACATCCTTCCTGCCCACGCTCACACTTGCAGATACGCCATTGAAGCCTACTACCGGCACGCTGAAGGAAGTGGGTATCAAATATGCGCCCGAGGGCAAGGATTACGCCGTCACCCTCTCGGCGTTCGAAGCCGAGCAGCAGAATGTCGTCAACCGTATCTCCGGTATTTACTATCAGACCGACGAAGTACGGGTTCGCGGCATCGAGCTCGAAGGAACCGCCCGTTTGTGGGACAGGTTGAACCTGACCGGTGCCCTGAGCTTCCAGGACCCTGAAGTCAGCGAAAGCCAGAACCCGGCGCAGATTGGCAAACTGCCTTATACGGTGCCGAAGAACCAGCAGTCTCTGTTCCTGAGCTACGACATGCCGCTGCCCGGCAATGTTGAAGGAAATCTGGTTGTTGGCGGTGGCGTGCGCCGCATCGGCAAGACGGCGGGCGACACGCTCAACACCTTCTATGTCCCTTCCTATACGCTGGTCGACGCCTTTCTGCGCTATGACATCGGCAGCTATCGCCTGCAGGTAAATGCCTATAATCTTGGCGACAAGAAGTATGTGGCAGGCTGCAATTCCACCAGCCAGTGCTATTACGGTCAAGGTCGTTCCATCGTGGCGACAACGAGTGTTCGATGGTAACAGCTTTCTCGCGGCGTGATTTTCTGGTGGGGGCGGCTCTAGCCGCCCTTACGACTGTCGTTCGTGCACAAACGCCGCGAAGAATCGTCACGCTGGAATGGGCGGAGACGGAAATCGCTCTCTCGCTCGGTCTCATACCTGTCGGCGTTGCCGATCTTGCGGGCTATCGCCAATGGGTCAAAGTGGAGAATGACAGGCTTTCCAATGCGGTCGATGTGGGTGGGCGCCAGCAGCCCAGCCTCGAAGCACTGATGCACCTGAAGCCCGATCTCATCATCACATCCGCCCTACGCCATGGCGCCATCGCAGCCCGCCTGAACGAAATCGCTCCAACTGTGCTGCTCGATACGGATTCCGACAAATCTGATTTCTATGCCAACATGCAATCCAGTCTTCTGACGGCGGGCACAGCATTTGACAGAGAAGCAGAGGCGGTTGCAGAGTGGCAATCTTTCAAGAGCCACCTTGCCCTTGCCAGAGACCAGCGCTCTTCGCCCGCAACCAAAATCCTGGTCGCGCAACCTTTGCCCGGCATCGCACGGCTGCGTATTTTCACATCCAATTCCGCGGTAATGACGACATTGACGAAAGCCGGATTTGCCGAAGGCGTCCAGCGTGGTGCGCAATCGTTCGGGTTCACGACCTTTGGACTGGAAGACCTCGCCACTTTGAGCCCGGATACGCATCTTTGTCTTCTTGAAGACGCGCTTCCGGAAGAGCTGGCGGCAAGCGCATTGTGGCCGATCCTGCCAATGGTTGCGGGCAAGCAGGTTTTCACGATTGGCCGTGATATCTGGCCGTTCGGTTCCACCCGGTCGATGCTGCGTCTGCTTGATCGCGTGATGCATGTTTTGCCCAATTGAACAGACCAGCCTTATCGCGATTGCCTACGCATCAGCAGGATAAATAGTGGTGTTCCGATAAAGGCCGTGACGATCCCGGCCGGAATTTCCTGCGGCGCGATGAGCGACCGGCCGACCATATCTGCAAATACGGTCAAAATAGCGCCGATCAGTGCGGTAGCGGGTACCAGATGACGATAGCGCGCGCCACTGCAAATGCGCGCGGCGTGCGGCGCAATCAATCCGACGAAACCGATGGCGCCGACCGTAGCGACGGCACCTGCAACGGCCAGCGAAGCCAGCAGCATCGTCCAGAAGCGTGCGGCTACCGTGTTCACACCGATAGATTCCGCCTCATCCCGGCCAAGCGCCAGAATATCGAACCGTCGTGCCAGCGCCCATGCAAGCGGGATCAAAACCAGCCAGGGAACGAGCGCCTCCACATCCTGCCAATTGCGGCCATGAGTAGAACCCGCGAGCCATGAAAGCGCTTCCGCCACCTGCAATTTGGCTTCAATGACGATGATCGTGCTGATCGCCGACAGGCTCGCAGCAATAGCAAGACCCGTCAGCGCAGTCCGTTCCGGCGACATGCGCCTGCCAAGCAATGTCACGGCGAACACAACCAGGCAAGCACCTGTCGCGGCGATGAGGGCAAAAAGGGAACTACCCGGCACGACGCCAGTTAACAGCCCCGTAAGACCGGCAAGGGCTGCTCCTTGCGAAAGCCCCAATGTCTCGGGGCCGGAAAGCGGATTGCGCGTGACAAGCTGGAGCAGCAGACCGGCACATGCGAGCAAGGCTCCAGCGCCCATGGCAATCAGCACACGTGGCAGGCGCAGCGAATAGACTGTGCTCCAGTCGGTCTGCCACCCGGCAATCCCGTCGCCAAAGATGAGACCGAGCAGCAGCGATAACAACGAAAGCAATGCGAGAATGAGATAAAGCGCTGCTTTTCGATCGAACAGAACTTTTCCCACAACAACATTTGCACGAGACCGCGTTTCACCCCCGATTTTGCGCAGGACCAGTATCAATACGGGTGCTGCGAAGCAGGCAGCGAGAATTCCGGTGGGCATGATCGTACCGTTCCGGCTCAACAATTGCGCCGCAACATCCGCCGCCAGAAGCGCGATCGCGCCCCACAGGCTTGCTGCAGGCAGCAATGTGGCATGTCTGTTCAATCCCATGGCGCGCAGAAAATTCGGAACAGCAAGGCCGATGAAGCCTATGGGACCGGCTATCGAGACTGCAGCACCCGAGAGCACGACCGTAACCAGCAATCCGATGATTGCCGGAGCTTTTCCCACACCAAGGCCTGACGCCATATCATTTCCAAGTGCCATCACGTCGAACTGTCTGCCAAGCAGGATGAGCAGCAGAATTCCACCAATGATAGCGGGTGTCAGCGGGGCGACCTTGTCCCAGCCGGATTGTTCCAGAAGTCCGGCTGACCACAGAATAATACCGGATGCCCGGTCATCAGCCGTCAGAACGATCGCCGAAGAAAGTGCGGAGAAGGCCAGTGAAATGGCCACGCCCGCAAGCGCCAGCCGAACGGGTTGCGCCCGCAGGCCGCCACCGACCAAGAGGCAGAGGCAACCGCCTGCCGCCCCGCCGAGAACCGTGGCAAGCACGCCAGGAAAGGCAAATGGCAGCACGAGACTTGTCACGACAAGGGCGAGCTGGGCGCCGCTGGTTACGGCCAGAATGTCAGGCGCGGCAAGAGGATTGCGCAGCACCGTCTGCATGACCGTTCCGGCTGCGGCGAGCGCAGCGCCAACCAGAATGGCCGCCAGCGCCCTGGGCAGGCGAATGGTCTCGATGATGTTCTGAGCCAGCGACTGCGGCCGCGAAGGTGCATCAACAATATCGCCGAATGTGACATTGCCGCTGCCGACCACGAGCTCCGCGACAATCAACGCCAGCAAAAGCCCAACTGCGAGCGCGATCAGACCGGCAGAGGACGCCTTGGACTTGGTCGCCTCCGCGATAACCTTCGGTGATGTCATTTTGTCGCCTGCTGTTTGTCGTCGCCGATCCAGCGCGGCAGGCAAAAGGAGATAGGCAAAGCGGGATGCGGGATAACGTCCATCTCGAAATCGAAGGCTTCCTTTAGATGCTGTTTCGTCAGCACGCTTTCAGGATCACCCGACGCCATGAGACGTCCCTTGCGCATCAGTATAACGTCG
Source organism: Brucella tritici (assembly GCF_008932285.1). Classification (NCBI taxonomy): domain Bacteria; kingdom Pseudomonadati; phylum Pseudomonadota; class Alphaproteobacteria; order Hyphomicrobiales; family Brucellaceae; genus Brucella; species Brucella tritici. The sequence goes on along the minus strand of NZ_WBVY01000002.1, from coordinate 467,636 downwards.
TCGGCCAGTTCCATGACCTGATTGAGATCGTGAAGCACGGCGATGATGGTCAGATTTCGTTCCCGGTTAAGCTTCTTCAAAAGCGTCAGCAGTTCCGCCTGATGCCGGATATCGAGAAAGTTCGTCGGCTCATCGAGAAAAAGTACAGAAGGATTCTGGGCCAGGGCTAGCGCGACCCAGGCGCGCTGCCGTTCCCCGCCTGACAGAGACGCTACCTGTCGATGACGCAGTTCCCACAGACCGACCTGTACAATTGCTCGCTGGATTATATCCTTGTCATTCTTGCTCAGGCGCGCAAACAATCCACGATGCGGATGCCGACCGTTTTCGACCAGTTCCTCGACAGCAATACCGACAGGAACTTCGGGCATCTGACCGAGTATGGCTATTTTCCGAGCCAGTTCTATCCGACGCATAAGACTGATATCCTGGCCCTCAAAAAACACTTGTCCTCGCGAGGGTCTTTGCAGACATGCCATAGTGCGCAACAAGGTGCTTTTGCCTGATCCGTTAGCGCCGCATATGGCCGTTATCCGACCGGAGCCGATGGATACGCTAACCGATTGCAGCGCGGGCGAACCGTCATAGTCTACGGACAGATCACTAATCTGTATGACCGAATGTTTCATTTCCGTTCCTGGACTATATTTCGACGGCCTGAGCGGCAAAGATTGAGCAATAGTCAAATCTGCTGCCTCAGACAAGCGTGATCGCAGGAGCTAACTCCATCCGCTTTCAACGAATCTGACATCGCCGCTGGCGCCAAGCGGTGATGTAAACAATTAGGGCTGTGAAAAATGCATGACACAAGAATTCGAAGCAATCTGGAGGCGCTGGAAAAGCGCGGATTGTATAATTAAGGCCCCTTTTTCCTTTTTCTCTGGGCCAGTTATACTTTACAACATAAAAGGTATAACTCGTCTATGGTTACCATGAAAAAGATCGATCTCGGTTATCAAACTGTGCTGGCAGAACTGGGGCAACGTTCTATGGACGCCGAGTGGACAGCTGATTCCCCCAGGACGCTTTCAAAAAGTCATCGTGAAGGGGAAGGCCTTTTGGTATTTTGACATCCCTGACAGTTCGGGTGGCAAGTCACGACGATACGTGGGGCCTGTCAATGATCCAGAGGCCACCCGAAGAGTCGAGAACCATATAGAGCAAAAGAACGGTCTCCTCTCCCGCAGACGAATAGCGTCATCGCTAACCCGAGAAGGCGGCATGATTGCACAGGATTATGCAGTATCACGCGAAGTCCAGGACTCCCTTCCTACAATTATTGATCTTTTGCAGGAAGTCGACCAAACTTTCAGACCTGTTCCACATCGATCAGGGGCTGCGGCTTCATCCGCGTTCCAGAATGCTAGCGGATACCGGGTGGAATTTCTGACATCAAATCTTGGATCGGACAACTACACGGATCAACCGTCGAAGATGCCTGTTATCGGTGGTGCGAGCGCGGATCCATTGCGCTTTCTCTGTTTTCTGATCCGCGATTTCGTACGTACGGTTCTGGTCTACAAAGCAGGCGTGTCAGTCACGGGCCCAGATTCAGCCAGATATGCTGTCCACAAAATGATTGTTGCTACCCGGCGTCGCAATTACGGCATGAGTGCAATTAAAAGGGATAAGGACATCCGACAGGCGGCAATTCTGTTCGAGACACTATACGAAACACGAAGAGCTTCGGATTTCACAATTGGCTTTGATGAAGCATGGGCAAGCGGTTCCGCATGGCAAGAAACCTTAAACGAGCCAACGATGAGTATGATATCAAAAGACGCCCACGAGATGCTCAATCAAATTCTGCCGCAAGGATATCAAGAGCTTGGCAAAAACAGCCTGAAAACCTTCAGCAAAGGATAACAAACGAGCCTCTGTCAAGGAGGTGAAAGCAGGCCGATTTGAATGGTTGGAGGTGGACCAACCAATTCAATGCGACTCAACTTGATTGCCGTCAATCAAACTTCTGCCAACGTGCAGATGTTTTTTGGGACCAGCGTCTCACCGAACGTATAATAATGCGAAAAAATTGTCGGCCCTTCAGTCATACGGAAATAAATTCTCTTATTAATATTAAAGCAATTTAGAGAAATTACCAATAATTCCGTCCATAATGCTAGAAATACCAAGCATATGTTAAATAATACATAACCACAACAAATATTGAAGATGACCGCAATTTGTGCCATATCTCGATAGGTATTATATATTGGAACCATCTTTATTCTACGGTGAGAACGAACTGCACGAAGAAACGGCGCGTTACCGCCGCTATCGACTGCGCATATTGATAGCGCTCCAAAGATCAACAAAACGACCGCCACAAATGCGTGATTCTTTCCGATGAGACCCGCCATAGTGGGTGCCAAACCCCACATCAGATAACTGTAGAAAAAGGTTAGCCGCAGTCCGTAATTGTGTGAAAATAATTGCCAGGAACGGGCAGGCCACCTTTCGCCGATGCATGTGCGCAATCCGTGAAAGCCAGAAGCCTAACGATGCACGACTACTTCTCGCTGTGAACGATCCAGAATTTATGTAAGTCGCTCGGATTGTCCCATGCCGCTACAGCGCCAGGGCGAATAATGAAAATGTCGCCTGCCACAAACGTCACGCTTCCTTCGTCAGGGTTGGATAAGGTAACCTCACCCTTGCGCAGCATCATCAGTTCGGAGAAGGAATAGGTGATAGGGTGGCGGGCATAAGGCGTAGTAGCCCATATGCCCCAGGCAAGCAGATCATCACTCTGGAATTCATGACGGTAGGTCGTCGGAGCGGGCGTGGTGAGCAGTGCTGCATTGGGTGCGCCACCAGTCGCCATAGGATGGTCAAGGTCAAGTTTAGTGAATGATGCTGGTGCGTTCTCCTCATGAATCGTGAGGATTACGCAATCCGCTGCCCGTGCCTTCCATGAGAATGTACAGCCGGGTAGGCTAGCGGCCTCACCCTTGGCCAACACGATTTCGCAACCGTCGCGGTCTATAAGTGTCAAAGCGCCGTCACGAAGCATCACGATAGACGGGAATAGGCTCTTTACGCCTTGTCCTTCTCCCGAAAGAACTGCGCGTCCGACGCCGAAAGGTTCAGTAGACTGTCCATCCAGAGTGATAGCTTGGAAAGCTACTTCCAGATCGGAGGCGCATGAAGGCGCAACGCCCAGATTGATTACGTTTCTCAGCAAGTTAAAATCTTTCTGCATAGGATTTATTTCGATGCGAAGCCAAGGCTGTCCTTGATCCAGTACCAGCGGATGCCAAGGTCCATGACAGGCTTGCGGATCGCATGCCAGGCAAGGCGTGGAATCTGAGTGGTCGGATAAACCATGGGGCGATCTTCGGCGATGTATTCGGCATACATTTTGCCAAAAGCGGTCGCCATGGCTACGCCGCGGCCATTAAAGCCAAGCATGGCATGCAAACCTGGGGCGGGATTATGAAGATGGGGCAGGCCATCCATGGTCAGTGCCACGTGGCCGGACCAGTGGTAGTCTATGCCAACACCATCCAGTTGGGGAAACAGCCTCACCATTCCAGCTTTTAGCGCTTCCATCAGCGCTTTCTTTTCATTCATCCCGACGGCGCCGCGTCCGCCAATGAGAAAACGCCCGTCTTCTGATTGGCGCATATAAAAAGCGATCTTGCGCGTTTCCGACAGAACCACACCTCCCGGCATGATTTCTCGCCGCTGCTCTTCTGAAAGTGGTTCCGTCGCTATCAGCATGCTTTGCACGGGAAGAATGCTTTGGGCGAGACCCGGTAAAAGATTGTCCGTGTAGGCGTTTGTGGCGATGAGGGCTTCGCGTGCGCGAACTGCCCCATTCGAGGTATTCGCAATCCAGTCGCCGTTTTCGTGCGTGAGAGAAGTAACGGACGAATCTTCAAAAATCTGAACGCCGCGCGTCGAGCCGACGCGGGCGAGCCCGCGGGCATAGTCCAGCGGTTGCAAGGCACCGGCGCGTGGATCGCGCCATCCGCCGAAATAGCGTTCCGTGCCGGAAAGCCTGGCAATCTGCGAGCGGTCCAAGATCTCGACTTCGACACCCTGTGCCTGCCATTGTCGGGCGCGTTTGTGAACGGCGGCGGTTGCGAGCTGGGAATGCGCAGCTTGAATCCAACCGGCACGAACGGGTGAGCATTGGATATCATGTTTACGCACAAGGTCGAAGACAAGATCACCTACGCCGCCGACGAGATCGATCATGCGCTTGCCGTGCTCGGGCCCATAGGTTGCAAGAAGATCTTCGGGGTCATGCTTCAAGCCGGGGATCACCTGTCCGCCATTGCGTCCAGATGCACCGAAACCGATATGACGCGCCTCAAGGACCGCCACCGTCTTGCCGCGCTCGGCAAGGAACAAAGCGCTTGAAAGACCTGTAAAACCGCCCCCGACAATAACCACGTCCGCTTCGTGCACGCCATTCAGTTTGGGATGGCTCGGCTTTGCTTCCCCAGCTGCGTTCCACCATAGCGAGCGCGAGAAGCTCTCCGGACTGCTTGCCATTTTCATCTTTCTCCAGCGTGTTTTTCGGCCTGCCACAGGTGATTTTACTCGGGCTTGTTCACCCAGAGAACGAAAGCTTCCGCTTCACCGTTATTGAAGAATCTGTGGCGAGTCGTTGAAGGCAGGGCAAATCCGTCCCCTGCCGAAAGCAGATACTGAGCATCTTCAATCTGCAACGTGAAACTGCCCGAAATGATATAACCCAGTTCCTCGCCGGAATGCGTGTAGCACTCCTCACCGGAACTCCCGCCCGGAATGATCCGCACTGCGAAGGATTTCATGGTTTCGATGAGTTCAGGTGAAGCGCGGTGTTTGATGACACCGCCAGCGTTCAGCACTTCAGGCTGTTCGCCTGCACGCAATACATAGGGATTGGCGCGAGCTGCTGCTGCAAACCCTTGTGGGTCAATGAGCTGAGCTGGGCTCATGGAGAGCACATCGGCAATCGTATAGAGGGTGCGCACCGTTGGCGAGACGAGGCCGCGTTCGATCTGGGACAGCGCCCCGGTCGACAGGCCCGACACTTCCGAGAGATAGCCGAGGGTGAGGCCCAGCGTCTGCCTGCGCGTACGGATACGCGCTCCGATATCCCCAGCATCGTTTGGCGTGGGTTCGCTGACAGGGGCGGTCCGGGATATCTCTGCCTTGTTCACTTTTGGCATCCTTTAATGGCTCTCGCTACGAACTGGAATGAATCGGGGTTGATTAGTTTTCATTATTCTGCTTCATAATTGCCAGACATTCAATAAACTAAAAACAAAATCCATCCAAAACATGGAGGGGACATATCAGAAATGGCTCACAAGAATACGCCCTACTGGTGGGAAGCAGCCCCGCCGCACAGCGCTGGGCAGCGTGCAATTGAGCCGAATTGCGATGTAGCCATCGTTGGTGCGGGCTATGCGGGACTTTGCGCTGCCCTTCATCTTGCGCGAGCAGGGCGAAAGGTTCAGGTTTTTGAGCGGGAACAACTGGGCTTTGGTGCTTCCAGTCGCAATGGTGGCTTTACCAGTGGCAATATTCGTCCTGATGACAAGACCCTGATCCGCAAATTTGGTATGGAACGGGCGGTAAAGATTGCCGCCGAAGGTCATGAAGCGCGCCGCTTCATGATCGATTTTCTGGCTAATGAAGATATAGACGCGCATTTCAAGCTCGTGGGCCGATTCAGCGGCGCGATGACGCGCGCAGAATATGACACCATGGCTCGAAGCGCAGAAGCTATCCAGCGTGCAACGGGTGTCGAATCCTATGCAGTTCCCCTTAACGAGGTTCACCAACATATTGCGACGGACCTCTATGCGGGCGGCAGCGTGCGTATGGATATTGGTGGCCTTCATCCAGCGAAGTTCCATGCGGAACTGGTGCGACTGGCGCTGGCTGAAGGCGTGTTGATCCACGCCGAATGTCGCGTAGAAGGCATCGACCAAACCACTGATAAGAAAACGGTAATTACGGCGCGTGGCCGCGTTCAAGCGCGTGACGTTCTTGTTTGCACAAACGGTTATACTGATCATTCGGACCGCTGGTTGCGTCAGCGATTGGTGCCTTTGCGTTCGCGAATCATCGCAACAGAAGATCTGGGCGAGGAACGAGTACGCGACTTGGTGCCGGGTTTGAAAATGCTCACCGACACGCGCGCGATGACTTACTATTTCCGTCCGTCGCCGGATGGACGGCGCATTTTGTTTGGTGGGCGCGATGTAACGAGCCGAGGCAATCCGGAAAGCGCCACGCAACGTAACTATACAGAAATGTGCAAGGTTTTCCCGCAGCTGGAAGGTGTCGGTATCTCGCATAGCTGGTTCGGCTATGTGGCCATGAATCGGGATATGGTGCCGCGAATTTTTCAGCATGGGGCGGTGCACTATGCAACCGGCTTCTGTGGCTCAGGTGTCGTCTGGGCGCCATGGCTCGGCTTCAAGGTCGCGCAGAAAATACTGGGTGTGCCGAACAGCGAGAGCAGTTTCGATTTCCGTCCACCGCAGTTTGTGCCGACATGGCGCGGAAAGGCCTGGTTCATGCCGCTGGTTTTTGCCGACCTTGAACGGAAGGATCGCAAGTTGGAAGCGACAGCATCCAATGAACGGGCATCGAGAAACAGTTCGAGTTCCCAGGGTGGCCAAAAATGAGAAGCCGCAACGCGAATGCTGGTCACAACGAATTTCACTTTATCAAACGCGGTTTCACAACCGGCGTTATGAATAACAGGCTTATCGCTGCATTTAGGAAGGAGAATGCCATGCGTCTCAAGAAAATTTTCGGTTTGGCAGCTATGGCGGTCGTCATGGGGAGTGCGATGCCCGCCTTGGCCCAGGAAGTTGTCAAAGTTGGCTCTTCGCCCACCGGTTTGCCGTTTACTTTTGTGAACACGGAAACCAAGGCTATGGACGGCGTATTGATCGATGTGGTCAAGGCGATTGAACCTGATATCGGTATCAGGGCGGAATTCGAGGCCGTGCAGTTTTCGGCGCTCGTGCCGTCGCTCACCGCGAACAAGATCGATATGATCGCTTCGGCAATGTTCATCACCGAAGAGCGTGCAAAAGTCGTGGACTTTTCTGATCCGGTTTATGGCTACGGCGAAGGCGTCTTCGTACCGGTTTCGGATGATACTGCCTACAAGACCTATGCGGATCTCAAGGGTAAGACCGTCGGCGTACAGGTGGGGACCACCTTCGTAGATTTGTTCAAGAAGAGCGGTCTGTTCAGTGAGGTCAAGGTCTACAAGGGCATTCCCGATATCATTGCCGACGTGAATGCCGGGCGTATCGACGCCGGTTTTGGGGATGGGCCAATGGCTGCCTATTACCTCTCTCAGGGCCGGTTCCCCAAGGTGAAGATGGTCGAGAGCTATGAGGCTTCGGCTGGCGGAGAGTTTGGTCTGGCCCTGCGCAAGGGTGACGAACGCATGCCCAAGATCAATGCAGCCATCGCTCGCATCAAATCGGACGGCACGCTTCAGAAAATTCTTGCGAAATACGGACTGAAATAATTCCAGTGCGAGCATGGGGATCGATCCCCATGCTCGAAATTTCAGGTGTGCTCCACGCGTGCGTCCAGGGAGAAGCTCTTCATGCTTTCCGGTCAACGCGCGAAACGGGGCTTGCCGGCCACAGGGCCTCATCCCCGTTTGATCGCGCCAAATAAATAGAGTCAAAGCCAATGCAAAACTTTCTCATGGACATCCGCGAGTTCTTCCCGATCTTGCTGGAAGGCGTGAAATACACGCTTCTCGTGACCTTGGGCTCCCTTGTCCTTTCGACCCTTCTAGGGCTTGTCTGGGCGCTGATGCGGGTGTCGGGAATCCGCTGGCTGTCGGCTATTGCCGGAGCTATCGTCAACATCATTCGCGGCATTCCTATCCTGGTGCAGCTGTTCTATATATACTTTGTTCTACCGGAATTCGGCATTGCGCTTTCCGCTCTTCAAGCTGGCATCATCGGCCTCGGCATTGCCTATTCGGCCTATCAAGCAGAGAATTTCCGCGCTGGCATCGAAGCTATCGATCATGGGCAGACGGAAGCCGCACAATCCATCGGTATGGGCTGGTTCATGACGATGCGCCGCGTGATCCTGCCGCAAGCAGTTCGTGTGATCCTGCCGCCTTACGGCAACATCATGGTCATGCTTTTGAAGGACAGTTCGCAGGCATCGGCCATTACGGTCGCCGAACTGACCTTGCAAGGTCAGCTGCTCGCTGCTTCGACCTTCAAAAACATGAGCGTCTATACGCTGGTTGCCATGTTCTATCTCTGCCTGAGCTTGCCGCTGATGATGGCTGTCGGGCGTCTTGAAAAGCTCTTTGGTAAAAGAAACGGACACTGACCATGGCGATGATTGAAATAAAGAACGTCACCAAATCCTATGGTCCGCTTCAGGTTCTCAAGGGCATCAGCGCTGAGGTACAGAAGGGGGAAGTCGTCTGTCTGATTGGCCCCTCGGGATCAGGAAAGTCGACAATGCTGCGCTGCTTGAATGGGCTCGAGACCTATCAGGGCGGCGACATTCTGATCGAAGGTCAGCGGGTCGACGCGAAGGATCGCTCGATCCGCGATCTTCGCACACGGATGGCGATGGTGTTCCAGCGGTTTAACCTGTTTCCCCATCGAACCGCGCTTGAGAATGTCATTGAGGGGTCTGTTTACGTCAAAGGCGAAAAACCTGCCGAGGCTCGAAAATATGGCGAGCACCTGCTTCAGCGCGTAGGTCTGGGAGACCGCGCCAACCATTATCCAGGCCAGCTTTCCGGTGGCCAGATGCAGCGTGTTGCGATTGCCCGTGCCTTGGCCATGAGACCGCAGGCGATCCTGTTCGATGAGCCGACGTCTGCGCTTGATCCCGAACTGGTTGGCGACGTGCTTGATGTCATGCGTAGTCTTGCTGACGAAGGACTCACAATGCTGGTCGTGACACATGAAATGGGTTTTGCCCGCGATGTGGCTGACCGGGTGCTTTTTCTTGATGGCGGCGTCATCGTTGAACAGGGTAAGGCAAAGGAAGTGCTCGGCGCGCCCCAGCATCCGCGCACGCAGGACTTCCTGCGCCGAGTTCTCAATCATTGACTTATATTGATGCGTGACATGCGCTGCGTGTCACGCAGGGGGAGGCGCTATGGCTTTCTATTGTTACCTGGATGCGGCACGCACCGGGGCGATCCGCGACGTATTTGCGCGCGAACTGCCGGAAGTGGAGTTTCTATCCGGCGATTTGGATGCCGAAGCTGCGGCAAGGGTGCGTCATTTGCTGTGCTGGCAGGCTCCTGAGGGATTGAAGGACCGCTTCCCTGCACTTGAGATCATCTTCTCAAGCGGGGCAGGAGTAGAGCAGTTTCTAGAGACAGATATTCCCTCTCAAGTTCGCATCGTCCGTATGACCGAGCCAGGTCTTGCACGGATGATGCAGGAATATGTTACACTCGCCGTGCTGTCCCTATTCCGCCAATTGCCCCTCTATCTGGAACAAAGCCGTGACGAGATCTGGCAAACCTTACCTCAGCCAAGCGCACGCCGTCGCCGGGTGGGTGTAATGGGGCTTGGATATCTGGGACAAGCTGCGTTGACAGCGCTCAGGCCTTTCGGTTTCCCATTGTCCGGCTGGAGCCGAAGTGAGAAGAATATTGAGAGCGTACGGTGTTTCTCCGGCGCGGATGGGCTTCAGGCATTCGCTGCGCAAACAGATATACTCGTCTGCCTTCTGCCGCTCACGGCGGAAACGGAAGGCTTGATCAATGCTGAGTTTCTTGCGCGTCTGCCGACGGGTGCAAGCGTGGTTCTGGTCGGTCGCGGACCGCATACGGATTACAACGCGCTTCTTGCAGCTCTCGATAATGGCCAGCTCTCGTCGGCCTTCATCGACGTAACCGCACCTGAACCGCTCCCGTCAGGACATCCCCTCTGGTCGCATCCAAAGGTGATCGTTACCCCACACATCGCATGTGTAACTGACAGCCATGGGGCGGCTGACATACTTGTTGAAAACTTGCAAAGGCTGCAGAAGGGCGAAGCTCTTATGGGTGAGATTGACCGCAGTCGAGGTTATTGAAGCGGTAGACGCTGGAACCTTAACTCGACCTTAACCGGGGTTGCGATTATGTGCTATGAGGAGCTGGGACACATTGGATAGATTGCTGCTAATGTTGCTGCGCTGTCAGCTATCGCTAGGGATGGTAAGTTCTTCCATGCTAATTTGACCGCAGTTTTCTGAATAGAATTAGAACTATATCACTGATTAGTTCATTCATTCAACATCAGCTTAGATGATGATAGTTCCATAATATACATTATCTGATTAAGTCATTGTTTTTATTATATTTTTTTCTATAGAGCCTTGTCTTCACTGCCAATTGTGCGCCCAGGATTTTCCCATCACGGATAACTCCGTTATTGTTTTGCATATATAATTACGAAGAATGGCGTATCCACTGTGCACTCCCACCGCCGACGATGCCATCCCACATCTTAGTTTGGTGCCCACTATGAACCGCTACAACATCGCTGAACGACGTACAATTGCGCGCTAGCGACCGTGCGCCGCTTGAAATCTATCCTGCCACGATGTATATACTCGTGCATATACAAAGGAGACCAATATGCCACAGCTCCGACACTCTGAACCTACACCGGCCCGCGAAGCAAAACTCTTCCGTAACAATAAGAGCCAGGCTGTACGCATTCCAGCTGACTTCGAACTTCCCGGCGACCGGGTGATGATCCATCGCGATGGAGATCGACTTATCATAGAGCCGGTGCGTCGCCCGAACCTGTTGGAAGTGCTTGCTGGATTGGAACCACTTGGACCGGAAGATCAGTTCCCTGATATTGACGATACCCTGCTACCATTGAAAGAAATCGACCTGTGAGCGCCCTCTACATGCTCGACACCAATGTCGTGTCCGAGCTTGCACGAAACCCCAAGGGCGCTGTCGCCAGACGCATCGCCGAGGTTGGAGCAGAAGCTGTTTGCGTCAGTATCATCACGGCAGCAGAGTTGCGTTATGGATGCGCCAAAAAGGGATCGCCAAAGCTGCTGGCGCACATCGAGGCCATTCTTGGAAGTATGCAAGTGCTCGCACTTGATACGCCTGCCGACGCCGAGTATGGGCGAATCCGAGCCGAATTGGAAGCCGTTGGTAAGCCCATCGGTCCGAATGACCTCTTCATCGCTGCCCATGCTTATGCGCTCGGGGTGGTGTTAGTCACGGCCAATACCGGAGAATTCTCACGCATCCCTGCTCTGAGGGTCGAAAACTGGCTACGCGACTGAGTCGTGCTGTTGTTCCTTCAAAGAGTATCTGCCGCTGAATGGACAGATCACAAAAAGTGCATTTATGATCGGTAGATTGTACCTTGGTCTGCTCATGCCTCGGATAAAGACTGGTTTTCCCCTGATGGCTGCTATGAATGTAGGTGCCGAATCTGAACAACAATTGATGCCTTGACTACTGATGATGACCAACCCGATCCACATTCTCAAAACCGTTTATGGATACGATGCCTTTCGTGGGCGACAAGCTGAAATCATATCGCACGCGATAGCAGGCAATAATGCATTCGTCCTGATGCCGACAGGCGGCGGCAAATCGCTATGCTATCAGATTCCCGCCCTTGCGCGACCGGGCATGGGGATCGTGGTTTCACCGCTTCTGGCGTTGATGGCGGATCAGGTCTCAGCGCTCCGGCAGGCGGGTGTGAAGGCTGCAGCGCTCAATTCCGACCTTGCTGGCGATGACAGGCTGGCCCTGTGGCGTGATATCCATGCTGGGGCGCTTGATCTGCTCTATGTCGCGCCTGAAACCCTGCTCAGACCGGATACATTGCAACGCCTGAGCGATGTGCCTCTCTCGCTGATCGCTATCGACGAAGCACATTGTCTGTCGCAATGGGGGCATGATTTCAGGCCATCCTATCGGCAGCTTGATGTGCTGATGACGCAGTTTCCCGATACGCCCCGCATGGCGTTAACAGCAACCGCCGACGAGCCGACACGTGCGGAAATCCTGTCGCATCTGCAGATTGACAAGCGCGATACCTTCATCGCCGGTTTCGACCGTCCCAATATTCGCTACACGATCATGGAGAAGGACAATCCCCGTGCGCAATTGAAACGCTTTCTACAGGATCACCAGGGCGAAAGCGGCATCGTTTACTGTCTTTCAAAACGTAAGACGGAAGAAACAGCCGAATGGTTGCGCAGCCTGGGCTACGACGCCCTCTCCTATCATGGCGGCATGGAGAAGCATGCGCGCGAGGCGAACCAGGCACGATTCCAGCATGACGAGGCAGTCATCATGGTGGCAACGATTGCCTTTGGGATGGGCATTGACAAGCCGGACGTTCGCTTCGTCGCCCATATCGATCTACCGGGAAGCATCGAAGCCTATTATCAGGAGACAGGGCGTGCGGGGCGCGACGGACTTCCAGCCGAGGCGATGATGCTCTACGGTTATGATGATATCGTCCTGCGCAGCCGCTTCATTGAAGAATCCGACGCGCCTGATCAGCGCAAGCGGATGGAGCGGCAGAAACTCGACACACTTCTTGGGCTCGCCGAAACGGCGAACTGTCGCAGACAGGTGCTGCTGTCTTATTTCGGTGATCGATGTGAACCATGCGGCAATTGCGATACCTGCGCCGAACCACCAACCCTCTTCGATGGGACAATAGCCGCGCAGAAAATATTGTCCTGCATTCACAGAACCGGGGAACGGTTCGGGCAAGCCTATATTGTCGATGTCCTTCTTGGCGTCGACGATGAGCGCATCAGCCGCTTCGGCCACGACCAGATTTCGACTTTCGGAATCGGCCGCGAGCATGACAATCACACCTGGCGCGCGATCGTACGGCAGTTGGTCGCGCAGCGACTGATCGATATCGACTTTGCTGGGCACGGCGGTTTGTCGATCTCGGAAACAGGTCGGCAGTTTTTGCGCGCAAAGCATACGCTCATGTTGCGTGTCCCGCCGAAATCGAAGCCATCGCGTGGTGCTGTTTCGCGTGGAAAATCGGTAACGTCCGCTCTTTCGGAGCGTAATGAGGCGCTGTTTCAGGCGCTGCGCGAGAAGCGGTTAGAGATTGCACGCACGCAAAATGTCCCACCTTATGTGATCTTCCACGATCGGACACTGATCGAACTGGCCACTGCCAGACCAGCTTCACGCGCGCAAATGGCCGACGTGCCCGGTGTCGGCGAAACAAAGCTCGAACGCTATGGCCCGGCCTTTTTGGCCGTCATCAACGCACACGGGTAAATCCGCCGCAGCCTTTGGAATTCAACATTACCGGCCTTAGAGTCTGTCAGCGCTACCCGGGATCGCCAGATTCCTTCGGGTTTGATTTTGTGTTTCTCGAGATCATGGCTGGATTCACATCAAGGATAAATTCGTGATATCCGTTTTCTCATAACCGATCCCGACCGTTCATTCTTCTCCGGGTCAAATGCCACCGATCTTCTTTCATGGCCGTCTATCGTCAGTCAGACATTCACCCTCAGCTGCGATTTCTATCGCCCGACGCACCGCCTCCTCTGCAGCAAAGGTGGTGATTTCAGCTTCGTGCGCGGAACAAGGACGAATTCCGAACCCCCACACTGTGTACATCTCATTTCGAGCCAGCGTCGTGTTACCTGGATCCTCCACTTTTAGTGCGTATTTGGTTGCAGGTGGGGTCATGGGGGCGGCTCCATAGAAGCTCCCGCTAATGACTTCGAGTTGACCAACCTGACAGCGCACGCCGTCGAATTCTTTGAGTGCCGGCGGCAAACTACCAGCAAGGACGATCGCATTAATTTTCGAAAAATGACCGTAGAACACATAGTGAAATTGCGTATCCAGATCGAAAATGCGTAGCCGTGAGATCAGCCGATCGACACCTTCATATTGCAATATACAAAAATACGCATACCCGTCACAAACCGGAATGTCCGCTTCATCAAGCACCTGCGCGTTCTCGCCGAATATGTCCCATGGATTTTCTTTAAACACTTCATCATCTCTAACAAGCCAATAGACATATTGTGAGATCAATCAGCCACCGGGGCAAACAGACCATGAACACCGATGAAAATTTCTAATGTGGCGCTGAACGGTATTGTGTAACTGGATGAATACGACCGTTGCGACGAGCACAACTGGCAGGTTTGGAACGTTAAAGTTTGACAAACAGCCAAGAGCGCAAAACCTGAGGCATTGAGCCGCTCGTCCAGATCGCACTCGAGGAAACCTACCGTCACACCCGCCAGGTCTGCGACAACCATGCTGAATGGCTGACCCGGATTTAAGCGGCCTGACAAATTGAAGCCGGCAACCCAAATAAGAAAACCGGGAGCACGTATGACGCGTGCTCCCGGTTTCATATCTCGATAGACTATGGGTTGCCCAAATAGTCGCTTACGCGAGTGCCATTCTCATTTCGCCGATATATTCTCCACGCTCCCAGAAATGGCTCCATGCGGTGTTTTCGTAGTTGGCCCGGGGAAGTCTGTAGAGCGTCAACCGGACAGAACCTTGCTTTCCAAGTGCGAGCAACCGCTCGCGATAGGTTGTGGCTACATGGATTGCAAATTCATTCGCGAAATCGAATTCATACTCACCATTGATATCGACGCTGTCGACAAAACACTCGTTGGTGTCATCAACAATCACCACACATCCATTAAGCGTGGAATAAGCGCGACAGGCTCGTCTGAAATCGTGCCAAACCGAACCTTGTCCTGATTGATTATAGCGTTGTTCGACGGTGGCCTCATCGGCGAGGAACGAAAAATGTCCCTCCTCAAAATCCTTGAGCATGCGCGCTGCGATGCCATTGCTCGTTTTATCGATACCGTAGTCTAAAGGCGAAGTTCCAATCATTGAAAAATCCTTCCTTGAAAATGATTGTCTGTCAGCTTCAAAAAGCGCTGACTTTTATAGTAAAGCACAATATGATAATAATATCAAACGCTTACGCGGTTGCAACTGGTCCAATGGTGCCCAAATGGCCCCAAAATGGCTTCATTTCGATGCGTTTTAATGCCTGTTTCATGACATAATGTCGCATGTTGGGGCGCGTCAGTGGCATCCGCAATCAAATCGCGGATTTTAATATCTGGACGATCTGAAAGCGCTATTTATCCGGGCAATGCCAGAAAGCCCCTGACCAAACCATCGGGCTTGATGGACCTCGGCTTAGATCTGGATAGCAGACACGACGTTTGCCCCTGTCCGCCAATCACCATTTTTCCTTCTCGCGTAGCGACTACGACGAAAAAGCGGCCTAGAGATCGGAATGCTACCGTATCACGGACAAATCCGTAACAGCACAAACCAGAGTGTTCATGTCATTGGTTGCGGTCCAGCTTTTACTACCGACCTCGTTGTCGCCACCCCCTACCCATTAAGATCAGCCCGTGTCAGTTAGGCTCCTGTGCAGTGCGTAGCGGGTTATTCGATAGCTATCACCCAGTCCCACCGAAATCCGTTTCTGCCCTGTTCCCACCTGTAACCGTAAGGGTTGCAGACAATGCGGCTTCGGCCGATCTGAACGTCAATGGCATGATGCGTATGACCACAGATCCATAAATCCGGAGCCTGTTCGGAATGCAGGATGTCATTGAAAGCCTCTGCGCCAGAGGCAAACAGAAAATTTGCCTCTTGCCCCGCATAGACGGGCGGCGTGCAATCGGGATGCGGCATGTGATGGGTCAATACCACCGTGGAGC
The DNA here is from genome assembly GCF_008932285.1 of Brucella tritici. Lineage (NCBI taxonomy): Bacteria > Pseudomonadati > Pseudomonadota > Alphaproteobacteria > Hyphomicrobiales > Brucellaceae > Brucella > Brucella tritici. The sequence continues at coordinate 451,934 of NZ_WBVY01000002.1, read as the reverse complement.
CGTCAAATGGTTCTGCCAGCTTTTGTCGGATGTAAGCTGCATCTGAACGATGCAGCTCCAGCATATCCTCCGGCGTGAACCGTTTGCCATCCTGCATGGAGATTGCATGAAAATCATTGAGCATCTGACGCGCCATCCACATTCGCTGCGGCAAATCAGACTTCGCGGGGAGTTTCATCTTGAAATCGACCCATAGGCTTGCGCCAATGAAGCGCGTATTGCCGAAAATTAACTCATCCGCATCAAGACAAGAAAACGGTTGCGGCCATTGCAGAGAAAGCGCCTCGATTGCCTTGATCGTCTGCCTGTCGCTTTCAAGCGAACGGTCCCGGTCGTTCATCATCCACTTGTTCTGATAAAATTCGTGATTTCCGGGGACATAGATAATAGGCTTCTCGTAGCGCCTGATCAGAAATTCCAGCGTTAAATGGAGATCTGGCGCCGCATTGAGGTCGCCGGCAATCATGATCACATCGCAGTCCGGCGCTTCTTCATATGGTGGATAGACAACTTCCTGCAGTTCATTATGCACGTCAGACCAGATCCAGAGTTTCATGCCGTTCCCTCTCTATTCCTATTGATAATCTCGACGCTGTTTTCGAGTCTGGTTTTCCAAGAAAGGCCGCCGCGTTTCTGACAGACATGGAGAAACTTCCACATCGGCTGTCCTGCCGATTGATGTGCGCAGCCTGATCAGTTTCATTCTTTCTCATTGCCCGATGTCTTTTTGGCCAAGCCGGTAAAAGCGGCTGAATGTGCGGGCATAGTTCCGGTCGAGATCCAGAAGCCAGAGCTCGGACGTGATGCCATGCGGTACGATTTGTCCGAGCCGAGGATGTTCGAATAATACACCTTCCAGACACGTTGCCCGCCGTGCACTCAGCTTCCAGCTTGTGATCGCTGGCGAATTGGTCAGTATCCGCTCATTGGGATAATCACCCTGGAATATCCGCTCGAGATCCATGACCAGAGATTTCAGCATCCTGATTTCAAGCTCGAGCTGCTCGCGATTGTAGTTTCCATTTTTGATTGTGACCGTCATGCCGTGTTCCTGATGAATGAAGAAAATGATGGAGCGCTCGAGCGCGCAACAACGCGCCCGGGGATTGGCGTTTCCTGATTTCCACGCATGTGTTTGTTATTGAGAGCAAAAGCTGAGCTGTTCAGCGTAACAAAGGCATCCACCCTGATATCTGGGCAGAAGATACTCCGCTACCTCAGCTATTTTGCTTTAACCTTCGTTCTCATCGGTTGGCCGTTAGCTCGGTATTGAGATGCCGGATACCCCGGTTGGTCTGCATCGCGGCAAACTCCACGCTGCTGCATAACGGATAAGTCCGTGACACGCAGTTCATATGCTTCGCACGAAGCATTGGCTGATTGGCTCACGTCGGCTCAACGACGTTATCTGGCGTCAAAATCTGAATCTTCGACGTAGGCATCTGGTCGAGCGCTTCGACCGCAATCTTCGCGATCTCTTCATCGATCAGTCGTGCTTGCTCAGCTTCAGTTTCCGCGAATATGTCGCCGAGCCCCTTGATCAGCTCTTTCCGAAGAGTTTTTTGCGCATTGAGGACTTTCTCTGCGACACCTGTTCTGCCCGCCAAACAATCAAGATCAGCCAATGCCCAGATCCCCTCCTCAACCTGGCTTTCCAGTAGGAGCGGATCGATGAGCGCGAATTCGCAATGATCAATGTCGATGTCGTAATACTGCTGCGCCAGCCGCACCGATAATGATGACATAATCGATGCTTCACTGCGCCAATGATCCAGAGCATCTCTGTGGGCGCTGATGCCGTAAATCAGGCTGAATACACTGACGCGCCTTTGCTCCCGCTGATGAATCGCGAGATCAAAGGCGTATGGACCAGCCGGTGGTTCCAAAGCGCTCCGGCCTTTATCCTGGTTCTGTTTGCTGGAATTCGATGCTATGGATTTGATGACGTTGCTGAAAGCATCGCGGGTCAACGGTATAGAACAACAATCGCAGTAATCTTCTGGACCCTTCACCCGCTCTTTCGACATGCCAGCTTCGATCAGGCTGATGATCTTTTCGCCTTCATTCCACAGTGCACAACGGAAAATTTTCTCTGACAAACCCCGCTTCAGGCCATCTTTGTCATGTACGCTGTTGATGTCCCTGAAACTAAGTCGCAGATAAAATTCCGAGTTGAATTCGCGCCAGTGACTTCGCTTCCTGGTTTGCTGCTCGTACAGATTAATATGCCCGATTACGGTTTCTGCAAACATAGTTCCTCCTTGTCCGGAGCGATGTAATCGCTGGAGCAAAATGGTTGTGAACGGCGGTCGCGCTTGCCATTGCAAGCGGCGTCAGTTTTTGAAGACAGCAAAGCCGTGACGTTGCGCGCAAACGCAGACGACCAGAGTGTCAAAATGGAAAATTGGGGGTTCGGGCTTTAAAGAGCGCCGAACGCGTCAGAAGCGGAAATTATCTCCGCTGTGAAGCCGCCATGCCGATGTGGAATTCAGGGTACAGATCTTTTAATCCGGGACGAATGTCGATAATAACCAGCATAGCTTGGCTCCTGTTGTTGGCAGGCTAAGTCAGTCTCCATTCTGGTGTTACCAGCACCGGATGGAGACGCCTGATCGATCAGGCAAGGTGACTATTGCAGGATCTCAAACGCGCTGCAAGGATCCGGAACAAAAAAAGATCTCCAAACAGAATTTTTATCTAAGTCCCGGATATCACCGGCTTTTTCGGCTTCACCAAAACAGTGATAAAACGTAGTGGCCATCAGGCTTTTGCGCTGTGATGAACACCTGAGGAAGCCGTAATGTGGAGCTTGAAAGTTATCCACAGGCTGGGCTTCAGCAGCGAAATGTCCTGCACATGTGCCATGAATAGCAGTGACGCTACCACGGACGATCCTGAGCAACCCCGTCGTTTCCCTGCTTTAAGCCTCGACGATATTCCGCTTCAACGCCAACGTCGAACAATGCGATTCATCTGCAAACGGCGTTTCATGGAGTAATGGGGGGACGACAGACAAGAGATACAAACTGCGTTTGTAAAATTGTCAGGTTGAAATCGAAACAATATGGTTTGGAAAACGATCCTCAATGTTCGGTGTCGTCAAGAACCCCGCCGGGCCTCAGATGCATCTTGCGACGGAAATCCCAGCTGCCTTTTGTGTATCTGACAATCAGGTCATCAATGACTTCTAATGAAGCATCTTTATCGAAGCCCTGATCCGCCAGCGCATCAAGAAGCATATCAATCAGCTTCTCCGTCCCGTCCTGATTGCCAGACTTCACCACTTTGACGATCATAAAATGCAGCAGCACTCGTGCTATGTCGTCACGCGTCGGTTTGCGCCGTGCCCTCAAACGATCGCGATAGTCCTTCTGCCGTTCGCGCTGCTTGCGCAAACGTTCCGACTGCTGTCTGCTCGATGCCATGGCTACTCCAGATTACGTACCAATAATCAAAGCTTGAGCTCGAAAACCGTCGGCGCAAAGCGTTTTCTGCCAAGCCCCGCGCCTGCCCGCAAACGGCGTTTGTCATTGAATCGGAAATCCCGGGTTCAGCAACGCTCTTCCCAGACTTTGAATCGGATTAATGCAAATTATCTCGATTTGAAATATGTTGCGGGCAAATTGGAACGACATGCCAACACGTTGCGATGCGTTACCCGCAATTCATGATGACATGGCCGCACCACATATCCATTTTAAAAGCTTTATTTGCCGCTCTATGAAAGTTTATAGCCTCAAACGGCGTTTCCATCTGACATGCAGGTTTGGAAAAATGCCCGTCTACCATATTCTTTCACCTCCCGCGCCCCTGAGTTCCCTCAAATACGGCAGAACAGTCCTGCACGTGGTCCTGGGCCTTCAAACGTCGTTTGCCGATGAATCGGATATGTCCTGTTTCGTAACGGTTTTCTGGAAGCCCGCAACGTTAATCCAGAAGCTGGAATCGCAAGATTGCAAATCATCCGGATTTGAAACGCATTGTGGGCACGCTGATATACGGTGCAGACACGACATATCGGCGTGCCCACGAGATATGATGGCCTGAAGTGCACGGCCTTTGCCGCCAGACGAGAAACAGGAGCGTGGCAAGTGGTGCTTCAGCCTAGTTCGCAGCTCGGGCAGGCATTTCGTCCTGTCGAATTGGTCTGCCCTCTGAAAAGAGATCCTTCGTGAAGTATGGCTTTTGAGCCTCAGAAGGATATTGAAATGGCAACGATTGGAGCTGGATAAGCAATCGATCCAGTGAATCGATTGCCCAGCGGAACACACAAGGCCGAAGAGATTGTCACGAAACTCCGTCAGGTTGACGTGCTGAATGCGCAAAGAAAATCGATGGCGGAGGCGATCCAGTCGATAGGCGTGACGGAAGTTACATACTACCGGTGGCGGTCCGAATACGGTGGACTGAAGGGCGACCAGGTGAAGCGCCTGAAGGAACTGGAAGCGGAGAATACCCGGCTCCGGCGAGCCGTTTCCGACCTTACCCTGGACAAGATGATTTTGGCCGAGGCCGCGAAGGGAAACTTCTAAGCCCCGCCCGTCGCCGTGCTTGCGTGGATCATGTGATCGATGAACTGAAGGTGTCCGAACGTCGGGCATGCCGGGTTCTCGGCCAGCATCGTTCCATTCAGCGCAAGATCGCCAAGACCCCGGATGATGAAGCGGCGTTAACCGCAGACATCACGGCGCTCGCTCGTAAGTCAGGCCGCTATGGCTATCGCCTCATCACGACGATGCTGCACCAGGCTGGATAGATCGTGAACGTCAAGCGGGTTGAGCGCATCTGGCGACGGGAGGGGCTGAGAGTGCCTCAGAAGCAACCGAAGCGCGGTCGGCTGTGGTTGAACGACAGCTCGTGCGTCCGGCTTCGACCGGAATACCCCAACCATGTCTGGTCTTACGACTTCGTCGAGGATCGCACGCACAACGGCAGGAAAATCCGCATGCTCAATGTGATCGACGAGTTCACGCGAGAATGTATCCCCATCAGGGTCGAGAGAAAGCTGAAGGCCGTCGATGTCATCGACGTGCTTTCCGACCTCTTCATCCTAAAGGGCATCCCGACGCACATTCGTTCTGACAACGGCCCGGAGTTCATCGCAAAGGCACTCCGGGAGTGGATCGCAGCAGTCGGGGCCAAAACCGCCTACATCATGCCGGGCAGTCCGTGGGAAAACGGCTATTGCGAAAGCTTCAACTCGAAGCTCCGTGACGAACTGCTCAACGGCGAAATCTTCTATACGCTCAAGGAGGCGAAAATCATCATCGAAAACTGGCGACAGCATTACAACACCGTGCGGTCCCACTCATCGCTGGGCTACAAACCACCGGCACCCGAAGCAGCCCTCTGGCCTGCCAAAATGGACCGGCGTCAACACCGGCGGTGGCCAGCAGACCGAGCATGCACTAACATTCCAAACGGATCACCCCATAGGGGCAGCCCAAAGGTTATATACAAAGGCGTTCAATTCCGCGCCGTTGAAAAATACTCCAGATACATTGATCTGACTAAACTCTTCTATGTTCTGAAGCATGGAGACTGAAATGAAACCTCCATTGGCCTTCTCACTATTCGCCGCAGCACTCTCACCATTTGGCATCCTTGCGATATCAGCCGCCAACAGTTCCGAACCAAAGCCTGTATCACCTGTCTATGGTGTTTCAATACCTGACGGTTATCGCGAGTGGCAATTCATTGCACCCGCAATAGAAGCCGAGCCATTAGATGAATTGCGAACTGTGGTTGGTAATGACAAAGCGATTGCTGCTTACATATAGGGAAATCTTCCCTTTCCGGATGGCACTGTTCTGGTGAAACTCGCCTGGAAAAAGGAGCCGTCTCCGGAATTTGAGCCGGCGACTATACCCGGAGAGGCAACCACCGTGCAGGTGATGGTGAAAGATTCCAAAAAATACGCTAGCACCGGCGGTTGGGGATTTGGGCGCTTCATCAATGGGAAACCTGTCGACCAGGCACAACACGAGACCTGCTTTGCGTGTCACGAAGCACTGGTTCAGAACCACGATTATGTTTTCACACGCTACGCGCACTAGGTGTTTAGTAGCCGCTTGTAACGATCAAGATTTATCGGTGACACTGCGGAGTGGGTATGGAGGAAAACGAATAGGATCCATCTTTTACAGAGCAGTTGAACGTGACGGGAGATTCTTGAATTCAAGCCCTCCAAGCACCAACGCTCCTAGCGCTAGGCACCCCTTCTTTAAAAAGCCAGACGTAACCAACGATGATGCGCACAAGATTATGACCGATAGGACTGGTCAATCTGACTGATGTGCGGGTTGTAAATTATCTTTTCAAAATCACCTGAAGAATTTGACGAACAAATACTCTATGCAGGAGACGTAAACCTTAAAACGATGCATGCTTTTTGAAAAATGGGAGAAATTCGCTTTGGCAGTTGGTCGTCAATCAATGCCACCGCTCAATGCGCTGGTGGTTTTCGACAGTGCAGCTCGGCTCGGAAGCTTCTCTCGCGCAGGCTTGGAGCTTGGTCTCACCCAGAGCGCCGTTAGTAGGCAAATCGGCAAGTTGGAAGCTTTCATTGGCTCAAAGCTGTTCAATCGCCTGCCTGTCGGCGTGCAATTGACTGCCATTGGAGAAAGTTACGCCTCGGAGGTGAGCCGACTTCTGGGGGATCTGAGCGCAGTCACAGACGGATTGCGGGCATGGATAGGACCTCGACAAATAACTATCGCCTGTTCACGCGGGATTGCCGATCAGTGGTTTCTGTCGCGAATAGGCAGGTTGAAAGCGGAGATTTCGGGCATTGAAATCCGGCTGCGCGTGACTGATGACGTCGCCCACCTGCGGCTCGATGAGTTCGATCTTGCATTGTTCTATCGCAAAGAGCGTCCTATCGGCGTCAATCTCACGGTTCTCGGTCGAGAGGAAGTCGTGCCGGTATCAGCACCGGGCGGGGCCGATATCATGGAGCAGGAGGCACCCGTCTTGCTCGCTATCGAAGATACAATGCGCGAGTGGCAGGGGTGGCCGGAATGGTGGCAAGATGCCAAACTTTCCCGACCAGCTGGCGCTCTGGAATGGCGCCTCGGCGATTATGGCCTTTGCGTTGCTGCTGCAACGCAAGGCATCGGCATTACCCTCGGCTGGACATGGCTGATTAAGGAACAGCTTGCGAATGGGACATTGGTGCCTGTGCACAGTCATATGATGCGGTCGGACGCCTATTTCTATCTGATGCGTCCAGCCGACCGTCACCAGCGCAAAATTGTGCGGGAAGTGGCTGATTGGCTGATTGCAAGCAATGGAACTGATCTGATTACGTAAAGATGATCGGATCGACGCAATCCCTTATTCCTGCGGGAGTACGGCGCGGCGGCGCGACACCATGCGGAAGCGGATATATCCGAAAACGGTGATGACCAGCCAGGCAACCTGCGAAATGAAGGAGCCGAGGTTAAAGTTCCAGGCCAGCGAATAGATCAGGGCGACGCCGCCCAGCACATTCAGCAGCGGAATGACCGGATCGTCGACGGTAAAAATACGCAATTGAATCAGCGCATAGCCAAGAAGGTAAAAGAACGCGCCCACCAAGCCGATAACATCCGGCAAACCCATTTTCGATCTCCAGGATCATCCAAATCTGAAAAAGCAGAGACGGCTTCCCCCACGGAAAGGCGCCCCCACCGGTACTGTTGGACGCTCCTTTATTCTTGTTCGTGCAAATGCCAAGACACACATTTCGCATGGGGGTATGCTTAAAAGTCATACCCAGAGATCCGACATCAACCCTTGAAAATAAGGGCTACAGTAAGCTACCCCACCCACAAAAGCCGATAAGCTATGACTTAAACACAGGGGTACAGAATGCCTGAGCAAAAAAGCCAGTTTCAATTGACACGTCGTTCTTTCATGGCAGGCGCAGCCGGCCTCGGTCTGGTGGGCATCACCGGCATGAGCGGCCTGATTACCTCGCCCGCTGCGGCGGCAGGCGAAGGCGCGCCAAAGAAAGGCGGAGTGCTCAAGCTCGGCATCGGCGGCGGCAGCACGACCGATAATTTCGATCCGCGCCTTCTGAAAGATTGGGTTCCAGTCAATCAGGCCTACATGCTGATGAACGGCCTTGTCGAAATCGACGCCGACAACAAGGCTGTGCCTGAACTGTTCGAAAGCTGGGAACCGTCAGCCGACGCCAAGGAATGGACCTTCAAGGTTCGTCAGGGCGTGACCTTCCATAACGGCAAGACGCTTGACGCCGACGACGTTATTTATTCGATCAACCTGCATCGCGGCGAAACCACATCTGGCGCGCGTTCGCTCGCCTCGGAATTCATCGATGTCGCCAAGGTCGATGCTGGCACGGTCAAGATCACACTGAAAAGCGGCAATGCCGATCTGCCTTACATCCTGTCCGATTATCACTTCCTCGTCGTTCCTAAGGACTGGACCGATTTCAACAAGCCGGTCGGCACCGGACCTTTCGTTTTCGAGCGTTTCCAGCCGGGCGTGCGTTCGCGTTTCACGCGCAATGAAAGCTATTGGAAGCCGAACACGGCATGGGTCGATGCGGTTGAAGTCATCGTTATCAACGACGTGTCTGCCCGTACCAACGCCATGATGTCCGGTCAGGTGCACGCCATCAACCAGCTCGATTTCAAGACCGTCGATCTGTTGAAGCGCAATCCGAACCTCAACATCGTTCAATCGTCTGGCGGCCAGCACTTCTCCTTCCTGATGGATTGCACGCAAGCCCCGTTTACCGACAACAATGTCCGTCTTGCCGTCAAGCACGCCATTGACCGTGAACAGATGCTCAAGACCGCCTTGCGCGGCTATGGACGTCTCGGCAACGACAACCCGATCCCGAGCACCGACCCGTTCTTCGACGCCGCACTGCCGCAACGCGCTTATGACCCGGAAAAGGCCAAGTTCTATCTGAAACAGGCAGGCATGGATTCGCTGAAAATCCAGCTATCCGCTTCCGATGCAGCCTTCACGGGCGCTGTCGATGCCGCTGCGATCTTCCGCACCGCCGCCGCCAAGTCGGGCATCGAGATCGATATCAAGCGTGAACCGGCTGACGGATATTGGGACAATGTCTGGATGAAAGCGTCGTTCTGCATGTCTTATCGTGGTGGTCGCCCGACCGCCGATCAGGCCCTGTCGGTCGCTTATGCATCCAACGCATCGCAAAACGATACGCATTGGAAGAGCGCCGATTTCGACGCCAAGCTGCTTGAAGCCCGTGCGATGCTCGATCAGGCCAAGCGCAAGGAAATCTACGCCGAATTGCAGGCCATGATCAGCAATGATGGCGGCGCGCTTATTCCGATGTTCGGCGACTATCTCGACGCCACCTCCAAGAAGCTCAAGGGCGTGACCACGCATCCGATGTTCAATCTGATGGGTGCGCGCCTTGCCGAAAAAGTCTGGCTGGAAGCATAAATGTTCGTTCTAATTCTCAAGCGTGTGGGGCTCGGGCTCCTCACGCTGTTCCTCGTGTCGGCGTTAATTTTCGCCGGCACGCAGATCCTGCCGGGTGACGTGGCGTCCGCCATTCTCGGTCAGAATGCCACGCCGGAAGCGCTTGCGACGCTGCGCGAAAGCCTCGGTCTCAATCAACCGGTCCTCGCACGCTATTTCGCGTGGCTGGCAGGTTTCGTGACCGGCGATCTCGGCACCTCGCTTGCCAATCAGCAACCGGTTGCCGATCTCCTGTGGCCGCGTTTCTGGAATACGATGGCGCTTGCAGCCTTTGCAGCGGTCATCAGCGTTCCTATCGCTATTCTCCTCGGCCTTATCACTGCGGTAAAGCGCGGCGGCATTTTTGATCGTGTTATCAACATCGTAGCGCTGGCTTTTGTCTCTCTGCCTGAATATTTCCTTGGCCTGTTACTGATCCTGTTTTTGTCGATCCGCTTTAATCTGCTGCCGAGCCTTGCCGACACCTATGAGGGCATGACGTTCCTCGAATGGGTGCAGGCCACTGCCCTGCCCGCGCTGACGCTGGTTCTCGTGACCGTTGCGCAGATGATGCGCATGACCCGTACCGCCGTTTTGTCGGTTATGGATCAAGCCTATGTCGAAACGGCATACCTCAAGGGCCTGCGCACCAAGCGCGTTGTCACCAAGCACGCTCTTCCAAATGCAGCGGCGCCTATCGTCAATGTGGTGGCGTTCAACATCGCTTACCTCATCACCGGCGTGGTGCTTGTCGAAGCCGTGTTCAACTATAACGGCCTTGGCCGCTTCATGGTTGATGCCGTTTCCAAGCGTGACCTTCCGCTTGTGCAGGCTGCAGCCCTCGTCTTCGGCGCAGCCTATGTCATTCTCAATATCATCGCCGATGTCGCTGCCATCGCGCTCAATCCGCGCCTGAGGCACCCACGATGAAGACAATGAAGAAATCTATTCCTTTGACGGCGTGGGTCGGTCTCGCCATCGTCACCCTGTGCCTTTTGATGTTCCTGTTTGGCCCGTTGATCGCGCCTTATGGTCAGGAAGAAATCGTCGGCGCACCGTTTGATCCGCCATCGGCACAGTTCTGGTTCGGCCTTGATCAGAATGGTCGCGACATGCTCTCGCGCCTGCTTTTTGGTGCGCAGATGTCGATCGGTGTCTCGCTTGCCGCATCACTCCTGTCGTTCAGCGTCGGCGTACCGCTCGGCTTCCTCGCTGCCATTTTCGGCAGCTGGGTCGATACGGTGCTGTCGCGCATTGTCGATACCGTCATGTGCATTCCCGTGCTCATTTCGGCACTCGTCATTCTTCAGGCGCTCGGCTCGTCACTGCCGGTTCTCATCATCACTATCGCATTGCTCGATTCCACCCGCGTGTTCCGTTTGGCGCGTATCGTGGCGCAAGGCGTGAATGTGCTGGAATATGCCGAAACAGCCCGCCTTCGCGGCGAAGGTCTTGGCTGGTTGATCTGGCGTGAAATCCTGCCGAACACGCTGCCGCCACTGATTGCGGAATTCGGCCTACGTTTCTGCTTCACCTTCCTCTTCGTTGCCGGTCTGTCGTTCCTTGGCCTTGGCATCCAGCCGCCATTTGCGGATTGGGGCGGCATGGTGAAGGACAATCAGCAGGCTATTCTCTACGGCCTCTACGCACCGCTGTTCCCGGCGGCTGCAATCGCCATCCTCACCGTTGGCGTCAACCTCGTTGTTGACTGGCTTTTGGCCGGACGCACGACCACGCAGGGAGCTGATCGATGAGCAAGGATATCGTTCTTTCAATCTCCGACCTCGTCGTCAAAGCCCCCAATGGCGCAACGCTTGTCGATCATGTCGATGTGACGCTGAAGCGTGGCGAAGTGCTTGGTCTTATCGGCGAGTCCGGCGCTGGTAAGTCCACCATTGGTTTGGCCGCGATGGGCTATGGCCGTGGCGGCTGCAGGATCGCTGAAGGCACAGTTGTAGTTGACGATATTTCGTTGATGGACGGCACCCGCGAGACGCGAGAAATGGCACGCGGCGCACGCATCGCCTATGTGGCGCAAAGTGCGGCGGCGTCGTTTAACCCTGCACATCGCATCGGCGATCAGATCATGGAAGGCCCGCTCTATCACGGCCTGATGACCAAAACCGAAGCAAAAGCATGGATGCTGGAACTGCTGCATACATTGCAGCTCCCGGATGCCGACACCTTTGGTGATCGCTATCCGCATCAGGTGTCCGGTGGTCAGTTGCAGCGTGCCATGGTCGCCATGGCCATGTCCTGCCGCCCGGATATTCTGGTGCTGGACGAGCCGACAACCGCGCTTGACGTCACGACCCAGATCGAAGTGCTGGCACTCCTGCGCAGCCTGATCCAGCGTTACAACACTGCCGCTCTTTACATCACGCATGACCTTGCAGTCGTTGCGCAAATTGCCGACCGCATCATGGTTCTGCGTCATGGCAAGATGGTCGAGCTTGGTTCTGCAGAAGAAATTCTCGAAGCGCCAAAGCAGGGATATACCCAGCGTCTGGTGTCTGAGCGTGAAGCCAGCATTTCGGGTGAACAGGCCGAACACAAGACCGGCGAAATCCTGCTCGAAGTGAAGAATGCGACTGCTTATTACGGCAAGAAGCTCGTTCTGACCGATGTGGGTTGTTACATTCGTCGTGGTGAAACCCTTGCGGTTGTGGGTGAATCCGGTTCGGGCAAATCGACGCTTGCGCGTGTGATTGCTGGCCTGCCGCCGCATTCGAGCGGTATCATCACCCTTGCCGGACAGCGGCTCGAAGCGAACTACAAAAAGCGTTCGCGCGAAGAACTGCGCCGCATTCAGCTCGTTTACCAGCTGCCCGATGTGGCATTGAACCCGCGCCAGACCGTTGGTGAAATCATCGGTCGTCCGATGAAGTTCTATTTCGGCATGAATGAGGACCAGCGCGAGATTGAGGTCAAGCGCCTGCTTGAACTCATCGGCCTGCCTGCCGATTTCGCAAGCCGTCCGCCGGGCGCGCTTTCGGGCGGACAGAAACAGCGTGTGTGTATCGCCCGTGCGCTGGCCGCCAAGCCTGATCTCATCATCTGCGATGAAGTCACCTCGGCGCTCGACCCGCTCGTGGCTGAGGAAATTCTCAGACTTCTGCGCAAGTTGCAGGACGAATTGCACGTGTCATATCTCTTCATCACCCACGACCTTGGCGTCGTCCGTCGGCTCGCCGACCGCACCATGGTGATGCAGAAGGGCAAGGTGGTCGAAACCGGCACCACGAAGGCAATCTTCGAACCGCCTTACGAGCCCTATACGGAGCAGCTCATCACATCCGTTCCGGAGCTGCGCCGCGACTGGCTGGACGACATACTCAAGGCTCGCGCCGCCAGCTAAACTACCGATGCGGCGCTAATACCGCACCGGCTCCTCTTTATTGAAATTGGAACCGATCATGACCGTCAATATCACCGAGCACCTGTGGATCACTCTGAAAGATGGCACCCGTCTTGGCGCGCGCCTGTGGCTGCCTGAAGGCGCCGAGGCAAATCCCGTTCCTGCCGTGCTCGAATATATTCCATACCGCAAGCGTGATGGCACCCGTGGCCGCGATGAGCCAATGCATGGCTATTTCGCACAGAACGGCTATGCCGCGATCCGTGTCGACATGCGTGGTACGGGCGAATCCGACGGCCACATGGCCGATGAATATATCCAGCAGGAACAGGACGATGCGCTCGAAGTCATCGCCTGGATTGCGGATCAGCCTTGGTGCAGCGGCAATGTCGGCATGATGGGCAAGAGCTGGGGCGGTTTCAACGGTCTCCAGGTCGCAGCCTGCCGTCCACCAGCATTGAAGGCGATCATCACCGCCTATTCGACCGACGACCGTTTCCGCGACGACATCCACTACATGGGCGGCCTACTGCTCAACGATAATCTGTGGTGGGGCACCATCATGCTCGCCTATCAGTCGCGTCCACTCGATCCGGCGATTGTGGGTGCCGGTTGGCGCGATGCATGGATTGAACGTCTGGAACGCCTGCCATTCTTCCCGGCGCTCTGGCTCGAACACCAGCATTACGATGAATACTGGAAGCATGGCTCGGTCTGCGAAGACTGGTCAGCAATCCGGTGCCCGGTTCTCGCCATTGGCGCATGGGCCGACAGTTACACCAATGCTGTTCCGCGCCTGCTCGAAAACCTGCAGGTTCCTGCGCGTGGTATTATCGGCCCTTGGGGCCATGTCTATCCGCAGGACGGCCTGCCGGGTCCGGCAATCGGCTTCCTGCAGGAAGCAGTGCGCTGGTGGGATCAGTGGCTCAAGGGCAAAGACACCGGCATCATGGACGAGCCGAAGCTGCGCGCCTATGTCTGCGACACCATCGAGCCGACTGGCTCCCGCGACTTCACCAATGGACGCTGGGTTGGCGAACAGAACTGGCCGTCGACGGAAATCACGCCTAAGTCCTTCGCGCTTGGTGAAGATTTCACGCTGGGCAAGGCCGATGCCGCCAAGGCTGTGCTTTCGATTTCCTCGCCAAACAGCCACGGTAAGGCTGGCGGCGAATGGATGGCAACGGGTTGCCCCGGCGAACACCCGACCGATCAGCGTCTTGACGATGGCGGCTCGCTCAACTTCGACACACCCGTCCTGACCGAAGATCTTGAAATTCTGGGTGCGCCGGTTGCTCGCCTGACATTTACCGTTGATCAACCGGTTGCACAGGTTTCGCTGCGCCTGAGCGACGTTCTGCCGGATGGCCGCATCACCCGCGTCAGCTATCAGGTCTTCAACCTCAACCACATCAACGGCCATGACAAGCCGGAAATGCTGGTGCCGGGCAAGACCTATGAAATCGCGATCAAGCTCAACGATAGTGGCTATAGCTTCAAGAAGGGCCATCGCATCCGTCTTTCGGTTGCAACGGGTTACTGGCCGATGGTCTGGCCATCGCCAAAGCGCGTGATGCTGACGCTCGACACCGCCACATCGGTTCTCGATCTGCCCGTGCGCCTGCCGTCTGCTGACGATGCGAAGGTTTCCTTCCAGAAGCCAGCGCATGGCCCGGCAACACCGATGACCCAACTTGATCCGGGCAGCGTACGCCGCTGGACCGAACAGGATCACGTCACCGGCGAAACGCTCTATGTGACGGAAGGCATCGGCGGTCTGTTCGGCGAAGGCATCTTGCGCTTTGACGATCTCGGCACACAGTTGAGCCACAGCCTCAAGCGCGAGCTGCGCGTCAATGACAATGACCCGCTATCGGCATCCTATGTGCTGACACAGGCCTATCAGATGGGTCGTGAAGGCTGGATGATCGACATCGAAAGCATCACGAAGATGCATTCAGATGCTGAGAGTTTCTACATTTCCGGCGTACTGACGGCGAAGGAAAATGGCGGGACGGTCAAAATCCGCGAATGGAACCAGACTATTCCGCGCGACCATCTTTAAATGGTCACCACCAGCGTCAATCCAGTTCGTGGGCTGACGCTTTCAATCAGTTATATTCAGATTATTTCAATACAACTTACGATACTGGAAGTATATATACCCAAGAAACTAATAACATAACACCTTGACCTCGTCGAATTACTGGAGAAATTTCATAACTCGTTAAGGATTGTGCTGCTGTCTACGAGGCCATGACGTCAGCACATCATTCTAATCCGGGAAAAATTGATAGCAGAAACTCATTCTTGTCAGCTATCAGATTAAGTGGTTTCCCCGTCAAGTGGTAAGAATGAAGATCTGGAGCGATCACTGGCTTACGGTCAACACCGTTGGTCAGAATGTTAATCGACACGGCTTTGTCGCAAAAGTTGTTTAACCGGCATTTCATGTGTTTGAAGTCGGTACCCCGTCACCGGCAACCTAGTCCGGCTTGGTGGTGCCGATGATCTTGAGGAGAAAACATACTCGCGTGTCGCGCAACGCTCTGTCATTCTGGCCTGCTCTTGCGCCAACTGTCGAATTTGCGCTGGTTTTCATCCTTCGTGCAGGGATAAAGCCCAATAATTCCGGCACCGTTTTTCACTTCTTCAAGAACGAAGTCTTCAAAGACTTCCATTCCGATGCATTCATCGGCAATTTCATCGCAAAGATGCGCCGGGACGACCATGACACCATCGGCATCGCCCACCAGCACATCACCCGGAAACACCGCTGCGTCTCCGCAGGAAATCGGAACATTGATGTCGATGGCTTCATGCAGAGTGAGGTTTGTCGGGGCCGATGCTTTGGCGCAGTAAGCGGGCATATCAAGTTCACCAATGCCCGTCACATCACGAAAACCACCGTCCGAGACAATCCCTGCAGCGCCCCGCAAAGCTAGACGTGTCACCAGAATGGAACCAGCGGTCGCTGCACGCGCATCCTTGCGCGCATCCATAACAAGCACATAGCCCGGAGGACAAGTTTCGATGGCCACACGCTGCTTGTGATCGGGATTACGGAAAACAGTGATCGGATTGCGGTCCTCGCGCGCTGGAATATAGCGCAGCGTAAAAGCCTGGCCGACCATGTTTTCCGGTTTACGTGCGACCTGAAACGAGCCCTGAATGAACTGGTTGCGCAGTCCGCGCTTATAGAGAGCGGTGGCAACGGATGCGGTAGAAACCTTCTTCAATTTTGCGCGGGTTTCGTCGGAGAGAATATAGTCTGACATCGGTCTGCCTCTTAATAAATGACCGGCTCGTCAACCGGACGACCAAAATCGGTTTTCAGAAAATCAAAATCGCAGCCCTTGTCGGCCTGCTCGACATGCTTGGAAAAGACGAAGCCATAGCCACGCTCATATTTGGGTTCCGGCGTTTCCCAAGCTGCACGGCGGGCAGCCAGTTCATCTTCAGAAACAAGCATGTTAAGATTGCGCGCCGGAATATCGAGTTCGACCATATCACCGGTTTTCAGCAGGGCCAGCGGTCCGCCGATAAAGGATTCTGGTGCCACATGCAGCACACAGGCACCGAAGCTTGTCCCTGACATACGCGCGTCTGAAATTCGCACCATATCCCTGAGACCAAGCTTCAGCAGAGCTTTCGGCATCGGGATCATGCCCCATTCGGGCATTCCGGGACCGCCCTGCGGACCGGCATTGCGCAGCACAAGAACCGTGTCCGGCGTCAGCGGATAATCAGGATCATCGATAATTTTCTTCAGCTCAGGATAGCTGTCTGCGACCAGCGCGGGGCCTGTATGCCGATGAAATTTGGGATCGCAGGCAGCGGGCTTGATCACTGCGCCATCCGGGCAGAGATTGCCCTTCAAGACGGCCAGTGACCCTTCATGATACACCGGATTGGACAACGGCCTGATAACATCTTCATTATAGATCTGCGCTTTTTCCAGCCCCTCGGTCAGCGGTTTTCCGGTAATGGTAATGGCTGAAGGATCAAGCTTGTCGCCGAGCTGACGCATCAGCGCGCGAATGCCGCCGGCATAATAAAAATCCTCCATCAGATAGGTGGAGCCGGAGGGGCGGATATTGGCGATGACAGGTGTTGTTCGTCCGATACGATCAAGGTCATCCAGTTCGAGCGGAACACCTGCCCGTCGCGCCATCGCAATCAGATGAATGATTGCATTGGTGGAGCAACCGGTCGCCATTGCAACAATAACCGAATTCTTCACCGCTGCCGGTGTGATAATCTGGTCTGGTGTCAGATCGTCCCACACCATCTCGACAATGCGGCGACCGCATTGCGTTGACATGCGTTGATGATTGGCATCAGCCGCAGGAATTGATGATGCACCAGGCAGCGACAGCCCCATGGCTTCTGCAATCACCGTCATGGTGGATGCCGTACCCATGGTCATACAATGGCCGTAGCTGCGGGCAATGCCACCTTCAATGCCCTGCCATTCTTCCTTACCGATGGTGCCTGCGCGACGTTCATCCCAGAACTTGAACATATCCGTGCCAGATCCAAGCGTCTTTCCAGCATAGTTGCCACGAAGCATGGGGCCTGCAGGCAGGAAGATGAAGGGATAGCCAGCACTGGTGGCGCCCATAATGAGTGCCGGTGTGGTCTTGTCACAGCCGCCCATCAGGACAGCACCATCAACCGGATGAGAACGCAAAAGCTCTTCCGTCTCCATCGCCAGCATGTTGCGGTAGAGCATGGTTGTTGGCTTCACATAGCTTTCAGAAAGCGACAATGCGGGAAGCTCAAGCGGAAAACCGCCTGCTTGCAGAATGCCGCGCTTCACCCACTCAACACGATCCTTGAAATGCGCATGACAAGGTTGTGCATCCGACCAGGTATTGATGATTGCGATGATTGGTTTGCCCTCCCAATCCACCGGATCATACCCCATCTGCATGGTTCTTGAACGATGGCCGGAAGAACGCTGATCATCTGGCAACATCCAGCGCGCAGAACGCAGATCTTCATATGCTTTTCTGGTCATTTCAGTGCCTTCCCGGTATTTGAGCTGCGCAAATTTCTGCAAGTGCCAGGTGCATTGTCTGGCAAAAGATGAGCGGAGAACAGGAGAGCACCCGTCAGCGCTTCTCCAGGATTGAGAACTGTCATGGCTGCATCCTCACCAAGCGCTGGCCTATTGATAACATCCGGCAGGTGACTTACCGGTTCAGCGCAAAAGGCTGCGCGATCCTGTGGATTGAAAACATGAAGATGCCGCAACGCGCCCTGGCCTTTAAGCCGGAGGCCAGTTGATGTTTCCGGCCAGCGTATTGTCGCCTCACGGTTCCAGCCTGTGAAACAGCAATTCACTAGCGACAATTTTGACAGAGCAATTGTGTTTCCCGGAGTAAACCAGTCGATAGCTTCGGGGATACCTTGCGGTAATCCGCGTTTATCAAGCTGTGGTGCGCCATTGGATTGAAATTCAAGCGTTGCCTTGTTGGTTTTAGAAAACCACGGATGCAAGCCGATGCCGAACGGCAGAGCGCTGTCGCCTTCATTCTGGATACTCAGCGATATGCGAAAGCCATCAGGCGCAATATCGATGATTTGATCCAGCCTATATGAGTAGGGATGGTCGTCACTGTGAACCTCATCCCTGACATGCACCCGATTGTCGCTGGTCTCCACCACCTCCCAGCTATGCATCCTCGAAAAGCCATGAATGGCCATGCCTTCCTGTGGCGCATTGATCGGCAGCTGAACAGTTTTTCCTTCAAAAGCGAACCGTCCACCATCTATGCGATTGGCAAAAGGTGCCATCACAAAACACCCCGCTTTCAGGCCCGCTTCGGGTGTTACGAGTGGCTCAAGTAATTCTACCCATGAACCATCCGCGTGGTGCCACTCTGCCTCAAGCAGAGTTGCTCCATATTGGGGGGCAAGCCTCAAACGATAATTATAAGCGTTGAGTTCAAGAACCATGGACACCACAGCTTCATTCCTCACGCGAGTAGTCATGGGCGGTGAATGTTCCGCCCTGAAACCTGCGTGATACAGCGTCGCCGGTTTCCGCCAGATCGCCGTAGCGGGAAGCATTATCCTGCGGAACATAACCGATCAGCGCTGCATCATCCTTCTCCCACCAGCGCGCGGCATTGGCGGAAACACCCCAGACGATTGCAACGTCTGTTTTTGGGGCTTCAATAGCTGCTATCAGCAGCCGAACCAGATCATCATGCGAAAGCCATGTCGATAGATGCCGCGCTTCTGTTGGCTCTGGCACGCAGGAACCGATACGCAGATGCACGCTTTCAATACCGTGCTTGTCAAACATCATGCGCCCCAGCAGTTCACCATAGGCCTTGGAAAGCCCGTAATAGCCGTCGGGTCTATATGATTCATCCGCGCCAAGCGCCTTGTCGCGAGGATAAAAGCCGATCGTATGGTTGGAGCTAGCGAAAATGACCCGCTGCTTTTCAGCCCTCGCCGCTTCAAAAACATGCGTAACACCAAGCAGATTGGCTTTGGCAACCGCATCATAGGGCTGCTCCACACTGATGCCACCAAAGTGCAGAATCGCATCCATACCGCGCACAAGCTCGGTAATGGCACCGGCATCCATCAGATCGGCCTGAATAAACTCGGCATTCTCCGGCATAGGATCGGGAAACGGTGCGATATCGGACAAGCGCAGCCAATAGCCCGCCTGTGTCAGTCTTTTAGCCAGCATACGCCCCAGATTGCCTGACGCGCCGGTGAGAAGCAGACGTTTCATCCGTTCAAACTCCCTTCATTCTGGCAATCTTCGCACCCGCAACAGGCGCCTGCATGAGGTGAATGCCACCTGATTGCGGTGCAGCTTCCAATGTTTCAGATGCTCCCAGGCGATGAGACGTGACGGCAAGAAGCGTAAGATCCGGGCCACAAAAACATGGCATTGTCGGTGCAGGAACAGGAGCCGCTATGCGATCGAGCAGCTTTCCATTGCGATCAAAGCGGTTGAGAACACCAGCAGAAACCCCGGCACTCCAGTAATTGCCATCACTATCGCAGGCACCACCATCAGGACGCCCCGTCTCTTCATCAAGATAAGCAATGCGGGTGCGATTGCTCATCGATCCGGTTTCGACGTCAAAATCATAGCGATCAATCCATGGCCCACGGGAATCTGTGTGGAACATCGTTGCAGCATCGGCAGTCCATGCAAGACCGTTGGAAATCTCAAAACCTTCCGCCTTGATTTCAGCTTTGCCATCAGCAGTCACACGATAGAGTTTTGAAGTGGCTTCACGCTGTGGACGCGCATCCATGCTGCCGATCCAGAAGGCTCCGTCCGGTCCAATCTTGCCGTCATTCAGGCGCGATGTTTCCGGCTCGTCATAACCATCCCAAAGAGTCTGGCGTTCCAATGTTTCGGGATCAAACAGGATAATCTCGCGCGCAAGCGAAACGACCAGTCGGCCGCTTTCCGCAAGCCCGAGACAAGGAACTGCAGTCTCAAAAGACCATTCGCGCAGCGGCCCTTTATCGAGATCAATCTCATAAACTTTCTGCCCGTTGATATCGCATGCAAAAAGCGTTTTACGTCTGTCATCCCAGACAGGGCTTTCAGTGAGTTGTCCGCGCAGATCGGCTATACAGCGAAAATGGGCCATCACACAGCCCCCGTTTTACGACGGACTACATCGGGGTTATCAAGAACAAAGTCAGAGAGTTTGAGTCCCAGACCGGCACCTTCAAACGGATAGATCACACCCTTTTCGATGCGCGGCATCACAGTCACCAGATCGCGATACCATGAGGTGTAATAGGCGCGTACAGATTCCTGGAAAATCGCATTGGGCGCATTGAGAGAAAGATGAATCGAGGCTGCGAAAACCACCGGACCAGTACAATCATGCGGCGCTATGGGGCGCTGGAACGCCTCGGCCATGGTTGCGATCTTCTTTGCTTCGGAAAGCCCGCCGCACCATGAAATGTCAAGCATCACATAATCGGATGCGTCGGCACGCAGCACATCGAGAAACTGCGCACGAGTTGCCATAGTTTCACTGGCACAGACGGGAATGCCGGATTGACGCGCATAAACAGCCAACGCCTGCGGGTTCATCATCTTGATAGGATCTTCCGACCAGAAGGGCCGGAAGGCTTTGAGTTCACGCGCAATCGTCAGGGCCGATGTCAGATCCCACATCGAATGAAACTCGACCATGATTTCCATCTGATCGCCCACCGCATCGCGGATCTGGCGGAATGGAACCAGCGCCTTGTCGAGATCGGTTGCGTGAATGTAATTGCCGCCACTGCTCACCGCAAAGGGGTCGAACGGCCAGATTTTCATGGCCGTAATACCTTCCGACAAGAGGCTTTGCGCAAGCGCTCCGGCATCACGATGAAACGCCAGCTGATCTTCGTAAGGGCCTTCCTTTGCGTCATCCTGATCGCCGATGTAACGACGGGCACCGCTTTTGTTATAGGTATAGCCCGCACAGGTATTGTAGGTGCGGATCGAGGGGCGCGAGAGACCACCCATCAACTGATGGATCGGCTGATTGGTCAGTTGCCCGAAAATATCCCAAAGCGCGATATCAATGGCCGAAGCCGCACGTATCTCCACTCCCGATGAGCGGAAGCCGACATAAGACTCCAGCAGCAATTTTGAAATGCGATCAATTTCCAGAGGGTTCTGGCCCACCAATTGAGGAGCGATATCGCTGTGAATATAGGCAGCAACCGCATTTGCCCCGCGGAACGTTTCGCCCAAGCCGATGATCCCCTCATCGGTATGGACCTGCACCCACAATATGTTGTTGAGATGCGGCAGTTGTACGGTTTCAATGGCCGTAATTTTCATCATGCACTCCGAATAAATTCTGGCCTAAGACCTTTGGCCCTATCAATGCGCAGACGGCTGGCGACTGCGCGCTACAATCTGCGTTGGGTTGACAAAGCGCAGTGCCAGCAGAAGCCACACCAGTGATGTCACCATGTAGATGACGGCCATTGCATCAATGGACTGAACCGAGCGGACACCTGCCGCAAAGACGGAATAGTAAAGCGCGACCACCAGCGTCTGCGATGTCGGGCCAGCCGTCAGGAAGGTCAGTTCGAACATGGCAACCGTGCGCACCAGCACCAGCAGCATGGCTGCAAGAATGCCCGGGGTGAGAATTGGCAGCAAAACATGCAGAAACAGTTTGAAGGTGCCCGCACCAAAGACCCGCGCTGCTGCTTCAACCTTGGGATCGATCTGCTCGATAAACGGCACCATCACAAGGATGACAAAGGGGACCGTCGGCACAAGATTAGCCAGAACCACACCCCAGAAAGTTCCACCAACGCCAAACTTGTAGAGCACTGTCGCGAGCGGAATGCCAAATGTAATGGGCGGAACCAGAAGCGGCAGAAGGAAAATCAGCAGAACTATTTTCTTGCCCGGAAAATCCCGGCGCGCCATGGCGTAAGCTGCTGTCACACCGAGAAATCCGGAAAGGATGACGACGGCAAACACGACCTGGAAAGTGACCAGCAACACCTGATCAAGCTGGAATTCGGCCCATGCGGCGGCATACCAACGTGTTGTGAGCGCATCGGGCAGCCATGTGCCAAGCCAGCGTGTGCCAAAACTCGAGACGACAACCGCGGCAATGACAGCCAGTACATTCAGAACGAAGAAACCCGTTACAAGCCAGACAACCGTAATCCAGAGCTTTGAAAGGACAGATGTATCGCGGATCATGGTCTATCCTTTCCCGCCAGCGGTCGAACCGCGATAGAAGAACGAACGAAGGCCGAGCAAAGCACACACCACAAGCAGCTGTACGGCCGCCATGATCATGGCGATGGATGATGCCATGGAGTCATCATATTGCTCGAAAGCTGCTTGCGCCGCGGCAATGGAAATCACGCGCGTCGGCCCCGATGGTGCCCCCAACAGGACGGCGGACGGAAACACGGCAAAGGCCTGCACGAAGGTAAGGCAGGCCGCAACGACGAGCCCCGGCACAAGTAGGGGCAGCATGACATGGCGGAAACGCTGCCAACTATTGGCGCCATGGGTGGCGGCGGCGCGTTCCAGTGCGGGATCGATACCGGTTATATAGGAAAGCGTCAGCAGAAAGGTGAATGGAAACACCGTGATGACCAGCGACGCAAAGACGCCCCAGTAATTATTGGTGAGCTTCAATGGGCTGTCGATCAGGCCGATCGTAATTAACGTGCGGCTGAACCAGCCCTGCGGCCCGAGATAGTTCAAAAGCCCTTCGGCAATCAGAACCGTTCCCAGAGTGACTGGCAGAACCAGGATTGTCGTCAGAAGACGTTGCCGCGGCATCAGCCGGACACGCATAGCAATCGGAACGGCAAACAGGACACTGATAAGCGTCACCGGAATAGCCAGCCAGAGCGTCGCACCTATGGTTTTATAGAGATAGGGATCGGAGAAGAACTTGCGGTAATTGGCCAACGCCCCGCCGCCATCAAGCGGATTGAACGATAGAACCAATCCATAAAGAAACGGATAAATGAAGACGCCTACCACAAAGAGAAGCGCAGGCAGGATTAGAAACGTGACGCCGTCGAAGCCACGATTAGCAAGCCGCTGCCGCAAGCCTGGCTTGAGCGGGGTATCTGCATAAGTCTCAGCCGCCATCGTTCAGCTCTCCGCCGGAAAAATCAGCGCATGACCAGCATCAATGCCGAGTATGATACGGCTGCCCGGCTCCACACCCTGCGGCCCGTGAAAGATCAACTCCATACCGGTTTCAGTACGGGCCGTGCCAACATATTCGCGCCCTCGATATTCGATGGTTTCGACCGTTGCATCCAAATCATTGCGATGGCCCGAACCGGACACGACATCGTCGCCGCGCGCCATCAGCACGGCATCGTCACCCGCCTCAAGTCCATCCATCGCACGGCCAACGAGTTCACTTCCCGCGACAGAAATGATCGCCTGCCCGTTCTCGACGCGCACGACTTTGCCCGGCAAGGCGTTGCGGAAACCCATGAAGGCTGCGACATCACGATAGCGCGGCTCTTCATAAAGCTCATGCGGCTTGCCGACTTGGCGGATTTCACCATCACGCAACACGACAATACGATCCGCCAAAGACAAGGCCTCGTCCTGATCATGGGTCACATAGATCGTCGTCGAACCAAGCTGGTTATGGATGCGGCGGATTTCGGCCCGCATTTCAAGGCGTAGCTTCGCATCGAGATTGGAAAGCGGCTCGTCCATCAAAACCACTGGTGGCTCGATGACAATGGCGCGGGCAATCGCCACGCGCTGCTGCTGGCCGCCTGAAAGCTGTCCGGGCAACTTTTCTTCCTGTCCTTGCAGGCGCACCAAAGCCAATGCGGCGCGTGCACGTCTTTCGATCTCGCTTTTTGCCAGACCGCGCATCTTGAGGCCAAAGCCAACATTCTGCAGCACGTTCATGTGTGGAAACAGGGCATAGTTCTGGAACACCATACCGAAACCGCGATCTTCCGGTTTCTGCTGATCGACGCGACGGTTGTCGATATAAATACCGCCGCCCGTCGTGCCCAGAAGTCCGGCGATACAATTGAGAGCCGTCGACTTGCCACAACCCGACGGTCCGAGAAGTGCGATGAACTCGCCTTTCCTGATTGTGAGGTTGATTTCCCTCAGCGCATTGAAAGTTCCAAATGATCGGCTCATCCGGTCTAGCCGGAGTTCTTGAAAGGACATTGACGCAAGCACCATGATTTAGAATTGGCGACTATCAGCGGCCGATGGCGCGCCCTTCACGGCCCGCCACCCAGCCTTCGGTCAATCAGCCAGCCGCGACGTCTTCGTCCCAGCGGCGGAATGCGGCCACCAGAGCTTCCGGCTCAAGTGGCAACTCGATTGGATTGTTGGCAATCCAGTCGGCATATTCCGGACGGCCGAACTCCGCGATGATGTTCTGGCTTTCCTTCGGCGCCATTTCGATGGTGACTTCCTTCACCGCAGGGCCCGGATAAAAATAGCCGGCATCGTAGGAGTAGGCCTGCTGGTTGGGCTTGAGTGAGAACTTGATGAACTCCATCAACACCGCGATTTTTTCCTCTGACACGCCTTTGGGAATGGCGAAATAATGTGCATCGCAGACCCAGTGGAAGCCCTCCAGCTTGCTGACGCCCATCTCCTTCGGCACAACACCGAGCGCACGCGGATTGATATCCCAGCCGGTGGTCGTCACCGTCATGTCACGCGTGCCTTCGCCGAGCTCTTTCATCAGGGCGCCAGTGCCAGCGGGATAATATTCGATATTCTTATGCAGTTCCTTCAGATACGCCCAGGTCTTGTCCCAGCCCTTGACCGGATCTTTCGGATCGCTGTCGCCAAGCAGGTAAGGCAGACCCATCAGGAATGTGCGGCCCGGGCCAGAATTTGCCGGTCGGGCGTAGATGAACTTGTTTGGATTTTCCTTTGTCCAGGCCAGCAGTTCTTCAACGGTCTTTGGCGGTGTCTTAACCTTGTCGGGGTGATATTCGAGCAGGGGACCGGATGGATAATAGGACACTACAACGCCCTTGCCCTTCGACATTTCCTGCATGCGCCATGCCGGTTCGAGATAGATATCTTGAAGCTTCGGCAAGCCATTATCCGGCAGCGCAATAATGTCGGTCCATATATCATCGGCAAGTCCGGCGGAAAGCGCGTCCGGCCCGACGATTACCATGTCGATGTCGATCCGGTTGGCGCGCTGTTGCGCCTTGATCTTGCCCGGCAGTTCGGGTGCTGGTGCCTTGTTGAACGTGAAGCGCGAAACGAGCGCTTTTTGTTCAGAAGCAAAATTGTCGAAAATCGGCTGTGTCAGCGCGAGATTGCCAGCCGCGTCAATGACATTCAGTGCGACAGGCGATGATGGTAGCTTTGCCGATTGTGCCCATGCAGCACCTTTGGGCAACAAAAGTCCTGCGCCGGTTGCAAATCCAGCCCCCGCCATGAATGTGCGGCGTGAAATTCCTTTGGTCATGTTCTCCTCCACTTTTTTACTTGTCCGCACACACCGCTTCCTCCTGTCGGTACGTGCCAGCCTTCTAATTTTCAGACAATTGCATCGGTCTCCCAACCCGCAACGACCTTTTCGAGCGCTTTGCGGTCAGCCGTTTCAAGTTTAGGCAGGCCCGGTAGCCGCACATCACCGACGGCAAGGCCCTGAATTTGCAGTGCTTCCTTGACCACTGTGACGTTTGCACCATTGCGGTATTTGGTCCGCATGTTTTCAAAATCGGCAATGCTTTCAACAACGGTACGAGCACGGGCGTAATCGCCAGCTTCCAGCGCATTCCAAACAGCCAGTGAGCGTTCCGGTGCCACATTGACGAGACCGGATGTAAAGCCACGTCCGCCCAATGCGTAAAACGGTAGTGCCCAGCTTTCGGCGAGGCCACAAATCCAAGTTGCATCGGTTCCCTTGGTTGCGCGGCAGCATTCAAAGAACAACATCGTATTTTGCGATGCGAATTTCACACCCGCAACTTTCGGATGGGTTGCAAGCCGCACCATCTCATCCAACGGGATCAGATCGGAGCGGATATATGCAACGATCGGAAGGTCGGTGGCTTCTGCAATTTCGATAAAGTAATCGACCTGTGCATGAGGGGCAGCGAAGGGATCAAGTGGATGATGGATCATCACGCCATCCGCACCCTCAGCCTGCGCGGCTTTTAATACCTTGATTGCATCGCGGACCGAGCGTCCGGCTGCGGCCGTTACCGCAGCTTTGCCATCAACCGCTTTGACGGCGATTGCCTGCAGGCGGATCACTTCATCCACAGTCATGCTGTAGAACTCGCCGGTATTGCCGCCGGTGACGATGTTGTGCACGCCAGCTTTTGTGATACGTGCAACAATTTCGGTGGTTAGTGCGGCATCAATCTCGCCATCTGTGTTATAGGCAGTCGCATGCACGCCCGAGATGCCTCTCAACACCCCGCGGTATTCCGCTAAATTCATATTACCCTCCCAGGTACTGGTCAGAAGACCAGTTCGATATGTGTATCCCCCGCTTTCACGATATGCTCCCGCATCAATCGCTCGGCTAAATCCCCATTTCTAGCCGTGATAGCCAGCATGATCGCTTCATGTTCGCCGAATGACTGCCGGCGCACATCTTCGCGAGAAAGCACCGTCACCCGTGCTGCATGGTCATACATCCGCTGCGCATTTTGCAGCCGCCGCAGATATTCGCATCCTGATGCCTCGTGAATGGCATCATGAAATTTCTCATTGAGCTCGATCAGCGCATCCACATCACCGGATTCAACAGCGGCCCGCATTTCCTCAATGACTGCGCGAAGAAAGGCAAAAGCTTCTTCATCGCCATGTTTTGCAGCCTGACGCGCGATAATGCTTTCAAGCGCTGCACGCGCCAGCGTCATCTCTTCGGCTTGTCGCGCATTGAACGAAACAAACGTACCGCGTCGCGCTTCCGTGCGTACCAGCCCCTCACCCTCCAACTGGCGAAGCGCTTCTTTCAAAGGACTGGTGCTGATACC
Source organism: Brucella tritici (assembly GCF_008932285.1). Lineage (NCBI taxonomy): Bacteria > Pseudomonadati > Pseudomonadota > Alphaproteobacteria > Hyphomicrobiales > Brucellaceae > Brucella > Brucella tritici. The sequence continues at coordinate 424,636 of NZ_WBVY01000002.1, read as the reverse complement.
CAGATCAGCAGCCAACTGTCGCTCATTCAATCTGTCGCCGGACTTCAGCCGACCCGAAATGATCGCCTCCCGCAGATCGTCATGCACATGATCTCTGAGGCTCTTCACCTTGATGGGTGAGAATGGGGAAACACTATCACGCAAAGGCGCACCTGCTTTTCATCCGTATCTACCCCATGATTCTGAAGCATGAAATCTGATGTGTCAATATCTGATGTATCAGATATTGACTGAACTAATTTCAATCTTCATCTGTGACTTAACTATTAACGCAGCATGGGGTGGGTCACTTTCACGACGCATCAGGATCTGAAAGCACTCCTGTCAAAATGGTCCGATATTGATTTTCATTTCTCCGTGAAAATCAACATCCTTGGATTGGTAGGCCCATCGTTAGCTGGTTTAAATGGCTGTGACGGAGGGCGGTACAATATTACGGTTGTTTGCGCATAGTTATGCGCATATATTCTGGGCAACGAGGAACGTTTCTAATGCCGCAATCGCAACCTACCCGCACATTCAAACGCGCGGCCAATCTTTCAATCGATAGTGAGCTTCTTTCGGAAGCACGCCGCCATAATATCAATATTTCGCGCGCAGCCGAAATTGGCATTGCACAGGCGTTGGCTGCTGCCAAATCAGCACTTTGGAAAAAAGATAACCGTGCAGCGATACAAAGCTCAAATGCTTACATCGAAGCAAATGGCTTACCTCTCGACGATTATCGTCAGTTCTAATGGCGAGATATGACGTTTATTCCAATCCGGGTGGTGGCTATGTGCTCGACGTGCAGGCCGATCTACTGGATGAGCTTAAAACACGTATTGTCATCCCTCTCATTATCAAAACGCTGGCCCCCATCCCCGCCAAACGGCTTAATCCCAGTTTTGATATTGAAGGAGAGGAGTACGTCCTAGTCACACAGTTCATGGCCGCAATACCAGTATCAGTCTTTAAGACCCCAGTTACAAACCTTTCTGCATCGCATGACGAGATTGTGGCTGCGCGTGATATGGTATTTCATGGGTTCTGAACTCTACGGCTCGATTATTCCGTCTGTGCGACCACATCCCGGACCGATTGCCAGTCAAAACAGCGAGCAGAGCAAATCTCTCCGTCCCATTCAAATTCGTTACAGGCCACATACGGCAGGCTGTAACGTCGAAGTAGTCTTCATGTAGCAGACGTCGCAGAACGCTTTCGCGGACATCATGGGTTGTAAAGCTTCTCCGCTATTTCACGAACACCAACAGAGGCGCGCCGAAATATTGCGCCCCTGACGATAAAACTCGGCCTAGATGCTCGACCGTTACTGGGTCATCGCATCGACAGTTTTTACAAGTTCGGGAAGCCCATCGTCGGGGGTAAGATCACCCCGCATAACTTTGGCGATAACATCGCGTGCTGCCCGCCAGATGCGAACCGATGAACCAGTTGGATAGCCTTCCCAAGGTCGCGCTAATTCTATTTCCGATGCCACCGTTTTGAAGCGCGGCTCCTTTTCGTAAAATGGAGCAAGATATTCAGCACCGTCAGCCAGCTTGTTTGTCGGCAGATAACCCGTTGTTTCCACCACGATAGTCTGCCCTTTCGGGCCGGTAGCGAATTTCAGATATTCCCATGCAGCTTTCTGCACGGCTTCATCTTGCGAAAGAATGATCCCGGCTGCGCCACCAGTGGGAAAGCCACCATTCTCCTTGTCGTCGAGCGGCACTCTCATCGTGTTCAGTTTAAAGCGATCTCCAACCAGACCGATGATCTGTGCAAGACGCGCCGGAGTGTCTACAAAATAAGCCGTCTGGCCCGCGGCGAACTGCTGGCGCGCTTGTTCGAATTCCAGCAAGGTCTCGCCACCATCGGTCACCATACGGCGAAGAATTTTCAGGGCTGTCAGCCCCTTCTCATTGTTGAAACCGGCCTTTCCTGTTTCAGGATCAACGAGTTGTGTCCCTTCCTGACGCAAAATGGTCTGCCAGAGCCAGTCGTCGGGCCAGTCGTAGATTGTATAACCGATACCAGCCATTTTCGCGTCCGCGTCATGGATTTTTTTGGCGCGTGCCAGCAAATCGTCCCAACTGGATGGTACTTCCTTTGGGTCCAGACCAGCTTTCTCTACTGCGTTTTCGTTCACATAAATAATGGGAAGCGACGCATTGAAGGCCATTCCGTATTTGACGCCGTCAACGATGCCCAAGTTGAGCATCGACTGCGAATAATTCTCCGTTTTCCAGCTTTCCGGTTCAGCGTCCAGAAACGGTTTCAGGTCGGTAATCTGTTTGCGCCTGGACAATGTGCGCGCAAGTTCCGGCAGCAGATGGTAGCCCGGAAAATAGATGTCGGGCAACTGATTGGTCACGGCGAGCCGCTGCATCAGAAGGTGCCCTTCATCGTAATCCTTCGCTGGAGCCCGGAATTTTATTTTTATGTCTGGATGCTCTTTCATGAAGGCCTGTGCAATCGGATCGTGAAACTTTGCGAAGCCCGGCTGAGCATAAAGCACGTCCAGCGTTACGTCGGCGGCCAGCGTTGTTCCCGTCATCTGCATTGTCAAAACACCGGCAGCGATGAGTTTTGCTATGTGTTTCATTGGTTCCTCCCTGGATAAAACTCTTCTATTTATTGAGGCTTTTTATTTAACGCCGGTCATTGTGATGCCCTGAATGAAGCGTTTGCGAGCAATCAGGAAACAGATCACCAAAGGCGCAGTCAGCATGGTTGCTGCAGCCGTCAGTGCGCCGTAATTCGAACCGGTTTCGGCATCTGCAAAGAGCAGCATTCCAAGCGGTGGCGGTGCGAGCTGGTTGTCGGAGATCACGATGAGCGGCCAATAAAGATCGTTCCAATGCGCTACGATCGAAAAGACCGAGAAGGCCGCAATGGCGGGCATGGCGCTTGGCGTGACAATGCGCCAGATGATTTCCAGCTCTCCCATGCCATCCAGACGCGCGGCATTAATGATGTCATCGGGAAAACTCCTGAAGAATTGCCGGAACAGGAAGATCGCGAAGGCCGACAGGAAAAACGGCAGCATCATCGAGAAATAGGTATTCAACTGACCGACCCAGGCCAGAGCTATGTAAAGTGGAAGCGCCGGCACCTGTATGGGTATGGCCAATGCGAGCAGGATCAGAACGAAGAATACGTTGCGACATGTGAATTCCAGCTTGGCCAGTGCATAGGCGCAGGGAATGGCCACAATTAGCTGCACCAGAAGTATCCCGGCACAAACAATGACGCCATTCAAGGCAAAGCGAAGCAGAGGTGCGCTTTCCAGTGCAAAGCTGTAATTTTCGACGCCATAAAACTGCGTTGGCCATAATCGCAACTGCGCACTGAAGATCTCGTTCGGCGGCTTGATTGATGTCACAAGCATCCAGACGAACGGCATGAGAATGAAGATTGCACCGAGGATCAGAATTCCGTGGACCGTCAGAAACATCAGACCCTTTTTCAATCTCGTCGAATTTCGGACTGGCGGGTTGCCGATTGCAGCAGTTTCGTTGTGTTGCGCCATCAATAGTGGACCCTCCTATCGATGAAAAAGGTCTGGATACCGGAGAAAATCAGAATAAATGTCAGGAAGACCAGCGTCAGGGCAGCGGCGTAGGCAGTCGAGAAATACTGGAAACCTTCCAGATAAATCGCATAGAGGATCACATTGGTAGAATCCTGCGGACCGCCTCGCGTTATAGCAACCACAGTATCAAACACTTTGAAGGCGGTGATCGACGTCGTGATGAGGACGAACATAGTCGTCGGTCCGAGCATGGGCCAGGTTACGGTTAGAAACCTGTCGATCACGCCCGCTGCGCCGTCAATATCTGCGGCTTCATAGAGATCTTTGGGGATTGAAGAGAGCCCCGCCAGAAACAACACCATATTGAAACCGACAAGCTGCCAGATGCCGATGACCGCTAGCGTCGGCAGCGCATAAGAGGGATCGCTGAGAAAGTTCACCGGTTCGAAGCCCAGCGCAACGATAACTGCGTTGATAGGGCCGAGAGTAGGGTGGAGTAGAAATTTCCAAACCGACGCCATGGCGATAAGAGTCGCGGTGACTGGCAGGAAGAATATCACCTCATAGATCGCCCGACTCTGTTTTCTGCCATGAATGAGGAGTGCAAACAAAAGGCCGAGACCGACCGAACCAGGAACGACGATGGCTACGTAGATGAAGGTATTGAAAAGCGACCGTCGAAACGCATCGTCCTGCAAGGCGCTCGAAAAGTTCTTGAGGCCGACAAAATTCAACGCGAGGTCACCCAGTTGATAGTCGGTGAGGCTCAAAACGATCAGCATGATCAGAGGCACGATATGTAATAGCAGGAGCAGAAGCAACGCTGGCCCTGCAAGCCCGAGCCCTGTCAGTTTCTCGATGAAAACTCGTCTCCCGTTCCCCAAGGTAACGGCATTCTTAGACGATGGAGCCATGTTTCGGCCTCCCTGCCTCATCGCCCGATAAAAGCACAGGTGTTTTTTCCACCCGACGTCCATCAGGGCCGAAAATATGACAAAGAGCGGGATCGAAGGTGAGCCGCACGATGTCCCCTTCATGGATAGCGTTATGAGAAGAAGCCGCCCGTACGATAAAGCTGTTTGCGTCTGTGCCGGTCAGATCGAAATGGTAAAGAAATTCGGCCCCAAGATTCTCCATGCGGCGCAAACGCGCGTCGATGATCGACCGGTATGCGGATGTCCGCTCGTTCGTAAGCAAGCTGAGCGCCTCTGGCCTGATACCCAGGGTCACATTCTGGCCCTGGGCCAAATCAACGGCGATACCGAGGGATCTGCCCTGTATCTCCACGCGACCGCCTTGTCCGACGGTGGCAGCCATCGTGTTAATTGTCGGGCTTCCAATAAAACGGGCCACTTCCAGATTGGCGGGCCGCTCGTAAAGCTCAGACGGTGTTCCAAGCTGTTGTACCTTGCCGCCATCCATCATCGCGACGCGATCCGACATGGTCATGGCCTCGGTCTGATCATGGGTGACATAAATGAAAGTCGCCCGCATCCGCCTATGCAGTTCCGTCAGTTCGGTACGCATATGGACGCGCAGTTTTGCGTCCAAATTGGACAGCGGTTCATCCATGAGGAAGGCGCGCGGCTGACGAACCATTGCTCTGCCAAGGGCAACACGCTGGCGTTGCCCGCCCGAAAGCTGAGCGGGTTTTCGCCCAAGAAGAGCTTCTATTTTCAATTGCGCGGCGACGGCTTCGACCTGTTCGTCGATCCCGTGCATCAGCCTTTTACGCCGGAGTGACAGATATTTCAGAAGTGGAATTCGCTCGAAGAGACTCAGTTTTTCAACCGTTAGCGGAACGGCGATATTGTCGAAAACAGTCATATGTGGATAGAGCGCATAACTCTGAAAAACCATGGACACTTTGCGTTCGTGGGGACGCAAATGGTTGACAGGCGAACCATCCACGCAAATCGTGCCGGAGGTTTGCCTTTCCAGACCGGCAATAATGCGCACCAAGGTTGATTTCCCACAGCCGGAAGGGCCGACGAGTGTAAGAAACTCCCCGTCACGGATCGAAATATTGATGTCATCCAACACCCGAAAAGTGCCGAACGATTTGCTTATGTTTTGAATATCAACCTGGGACAAAAGCTCTCCTCCAGCATTCGTCGTCCGCCAATTTATCGCGGGGGGTAAACTTCGTGCACGACGTCGTCGATCCACATCATCGTCAATTCCGGCAGATGCACGCGTTCGAATGTAAAACCCGCATCCGAGAATTCATAACGCACCGCGCCAAGCTGCTTTTCACCGCCCAGCGGCGGCTGCATGTCGGGACCGACTGCGAACGCAGCCGACGGGCACCAGACGAACTGAACCCCGTCGAGAACAAAATCGTGCGAAAGATGAAGATGGCCACTGGCAATGAGATCAACGCCGAAACGCTTGACCAGATCCTGCAGTCGGCCACGTGGTTCACGCTTGACCGACCAATAACCATTATCGGCGTCATCCCAACTATTTATGAACAATGGCTGATGACAAAACCATGCGATGTGGCGGCCATTTGCATTATCCATCTGTTGTTCCAGCCAGTGAAACTGCTCTTCTTCGGCTGCGAGACCAGAACTAAGGATCATGGAATCAAAACCGATCAGACGCCAGTTTCCCTCGTCTTTCACCCAAAAATCCTTGCCAAACTGGCGGTTCCAGCGCTCCAGACGATGATTGTCAGTCGGCTGATGCACGCTTTTCGGTTCACCAACATCGTGATTTCCCGGAGCGACAAGCATCGGAGCCGGCAGATCCGCCATGATCTCGTGACAGAATACAAAATCATCATCGACATCCGCACCATCCACGCTGATGTCGCCGGAATGAATGATGAGATCCGGATTCTGACTGACAAGCCAGTCTCGCAAGGGTTGCCAGTTGCCCACGAAATGCGCCTTCCGGCGGCCAAGATGGGTATCTGAAATCTGTATGACGCGGGCCATTTTTTCGTTCCCCGGATTGTAAACTGATTAGATCAATTCACCGCATCGAATAAAAGCTTACAGTTGTTGGTGCAATCTTGCAAATGTAACACGGCGTTCAAGCCACCCTGTTTGCTTCACCGAGCAAATTATTGGCCGCAGATATCGCGACCGGCAATTCTGCTGCACCATGGGCGATGAACGATGCCCCACTGGCCATCAGAAGGGATGCGCGATCAGGCCTCGGATCTGCCGGATCGACAAATCCTATTGCCACAGCTCCTGCCGCTATAGCGGCTACTATTCCGTGCGAACTGTCATCGATCATCACGCAATGCTCCGGCCTGACCTGAAATTTCTCCGCGCAAAGCAGAACAAGGTCTGCAGCGGGCTTGGGCCTCGCCACCATTTGAGCGCTGAATACAGCCGGATAAAAATGCTCCCAGAGATCGAGCCTTCCCAAGCTTTTCTGCAAACGGTCCGGAGAACTGTTAGAGGCCACACATTTGGGGCGATTGATATTCGCAACCACCGCAGCCATGCCCGGCATTGACCTAAGCGAACGGCCGAATTCCCGGTAGAGGTTTTCGTGCCAGGCTTCAAAACGCGCATCAACGTCCGTCAAACCAAACTCTTCTTCGCATATCCTGCGAATTGCCGGTTCCGAATTGCCAGTGAACCTGACATGTGCCTCCCGCGCGTCAATAGATATTCCGGCTTCCTGTAGCATTTCGGCAAGCGTCCGGCTGGCGAGGGGTTCACTATCGATCAGCACGCCGTCGCAATCGAAAATGACCAGCGCAATATTCTCGAGCTCGTTCATCAAGCACATGCCGTTCATCGTCATCACCAGATCGCACCAAAATTGAGTCGCCAGGAGAAAGCTCGAAGCGGCGTCATCGTCTGGTTTACTCGTGGCATAGCCTTCTTCTCCCATTGGCTTTCGTTTGTTGCCTTCAATCTAGAAGGGCATTAATACAAGTGTCAATATTAATTTACATTTGTAATTTCCTATGCGATGTGAGTTGGAAGGGAAGAAGGCGACGCTATGCAGCCGATCATGCAAATATCTTTTCGAACAAGCAAAGCGCTGCTAATCAGGGATGGACAAACGTCGTCAAACCAGGACGCCGAACAGCGAATTTGCATGACGGGAAAATGAGGTTCAGACAATGAACGGGAAGCCGACGCAAAATTCTTCAGCCGTTCACGCTGACGAGCGAATGCAGATGCGTGTGGTCTGGCTGTACTTCATGGAAGGCCGCACTCAGGGAGAAATAGCCCAGGCACTTTCCACTAATCGATTGCGCATCAACAAGATCATTGCCGAAGCGCGCCGGTCGGGGCTGGTGACGATCACGCTGAACTCCCGACTGGCTTCGTGCGTCGAACTTGAACAGCAGCTTGTAGCCGACTTTTCTTTGCATCATGCGAGCATCGTACCCACGCCCGACAACGCCGATCTCGTGCCGGTTCTGATTGGGCAGGCAACGGCCGATTATCTCGTCACTCAATTGAACACCACCGGAGTATCGGGAATCGGTGTTGGCTGGGGCGCTACATTGCGTGAGATGGTGCGCCATATTCCAATGATGAAGCGCCCTGACCTCTCCGTGAATTCAGTGCTGGGTGGTTTAACGCACGGGATCGAAATTAATACATTCGACATTGCGAGCGATCTTGCACGCCAACTCAATGCCCAATGCGCTTATCTCGCAGCACCGATCTATGCTGGCAGTCCTCAGTCGCGGGACGCGATCGTGAGCCAGGATGTTTTCGAGGATGCCTTCGAGCAGATTCGAAAAAACGATATTATCATCGTCAGTATCGGAGACATGACCACACGTTCCCTGTTGGTACGCTACGGATTGCCGAGCGATGTCAAGCTGGCGGAGTTGATCGCAGCAGGTGCTTGCGGCGATATCATGGCGCAATTTATCGACAAGAACGGATCGCCGATCAATCACCCGATCAATCAGCGTGCTATAGCGCCTTCCTTCGATACATTGAAAAACGTGCCAACCGTCGTGTTCGCGTCGGGTGGTCTCAACAAGACAGAAGCAATTGCCGCAGCGTTGTTATCAGGCATGGGAAATGTCCTTGTATCTGATGAAGAGACCGCAAGGCTTGCCCGCCAGATCGCTCTTGAAAGAAGGTATTCGGCTTAAGAGCTACTCAGAAAGAATCCGACTTATGGCTGCCTCATAACAAGCATCACCCGATGCGAACACGATTCCTTTCGTGGGAGATGCATTCCCTTATTATGCTTGACACCCCCAATCTTACTGGAATTAATTTCTGTTAATATCGACAGCAAAAACTGTAATCAGGCGATATAAAAGCTCACTATGACTGCCAGTCAGAGGCTGTGCATTGCCATACGGTAGACCCAGAGCTCCCGAAATAATTGAGGATAGAAGATGACCTACATCTTGCTACCCCTTTAATATCAAAGATCGAATTACGTGCGTTATTGGAGCGGAACAAAAGCAGTTATGTATTTTACGTTAAAGCGTACGACGATTGCTCGCCAGCAGCCACAATAGATAGACGCCACCGAGCAGCCCCGTTGTCAAACCTATCGGCATTTTTACATTGAGCGGAAAATGCTGACTTACCAGATCAGCCCCTATGAGCAATGTCGCACCCATAAGCGCGCTCGCAACAAGCGGCACACCGGCTGCACGCGTCAGCCGCCGCACGAGTTGCGGGGCAGCAAGCGCGATAAAGGCTATCGGCCCAGCCGCAGCCGTTGCAATTGATGTCAGGCCAACAGCGGCTAAAACCATGATTAGCCGCGTCGATTCAGTTGCGACACCCAGCTGGCGTGCGGCATCGTCCCCCATTGCGATCAGATCTATCCGCTGGGCATGATAAATCGCAACCGGCAAAATCGCCGCAAAGCCGATGACGGCAGGCAACGCATGAGACCAGGTTCGGGTGTTCAGCGAGCCAGCAAGCCAGAGCTGTGCCGATGCCGCCTGATCAAGATCACCTGCGACAAGCATCACCGTATTTAAACCGGACAGAACCGCCCCCACACCAATGCCAACCAGGATAAGCCGATAACCACCCGTCGTTCGGCCTTTCATTGCGAGCAGAAACACGATCAGCGCTGTGCCGATACCGGATAAAACAGCAGCCAATGCAGTTTCAAATGGCCCGGAATTGAAGAGGATTATCTGGACGATAGCGCCCGTTGCCGCGCCCGTCGTAAATCCTATGATGTCGGGCGACCCAAGCGCATTGCGTGAGATGGATTGAAAGATCGACCCCGCCATACCCAGTGAAGCACCAACGAAAAGTGCAGTTATCAAACGAGGAAGGCGTACGCGAAAAATTATTCGGTCGGCCGTTGGATTGAGACCATGGCCCGTGACGCTTTTGAGAATATCATTGAGGGTAAAACTCATGCTGCCTGTACCCAGATGCATGACGCCCATGGCGCAGGCGAGCACAATCAGCAGAATACAAATAACCAGTGTTCTCATTCGCCATTGAACGGAAAATGAACCGAAACGCAGGACAGATCGACGTTGAGCACTCATAGTTTTGACAGCCGGAATCTGCGAACAACGAAAATGAAGAATGGTCCACCAAGCAGCATCGAAATGATGCCTGCCGCAACCTCTGAAGGTGCTGCGATCACGCGCCCGATAATATCTGCGCCGAGCAATAGAATGGCTGCGAACAGCGCTGAATAAGGCAAAATCCAGCGATAGTTTGGCCCAACCACAATCCGGGCGAGATGTGGAGCCACCAAACCCACAAATCCTATTGGCCCGGCACCCGCTGTTGCAGAGCCAGCAAGAAGCATGACAGACAGGCAGGAAAGGAGCCAGGTGCGATAGACATCCACGCCCAGTGCAGCACCCAGTTCTTTGCCCAGCGCGAGCGCGTTCAATCGTCCAGCAATCGAGAATGCTGCAATCAATCCGGCAGTGATCGAAACAGCAAGTACCGCAATGACATCATATCCTCTACCTTCGACAGAACCCGCCGACCAGTGACGAAACTGATCCAAAACAGATGTTGGCGCATTGATAATGAGAATGCCCGTAACAGAAGCCAGAACGACGGATATTCCGGCACCTGCCAGCACCAGACGAACGGGGTTCGTCCCAGCGCGCCTTTCCTGTCCCAGAAAGAAAACCGCCACCCCGGCAAGGCCCGCACCGGCAAAGGCAAACCAGACATATTGTGAAACACTTGTCAGATTAAACGCCACGATCCCAAGGATGACCGCAACCGCGGCCCCTGCATTGATGCCCAGCAATCCCGGCTCAGCCAGTGGGTTGCGGGTCACAGCCTGCATCACGGCACCTGCGACGCCCAGCGCCAACCCGACCAGAATGGCAATAATGGTACGCGGAACCCGCAATTCGCGGATGATCAGATGCTCATTATTTTGAAGGTCTGGCATCCAGAGCGCCTGCACGGTATCGGCAAACGAGATCGAACGCGAACCGAGCACCAAGCTTGCAAAGACGGCAAGCAACAGCACCACAAGCCCCGCAATCAGCCCCCAAAAGCGGCGTTTTCTCTCCGATACGCGAGAGAATCCACAAACTCTCTTTTGATGAAACAAGCTGGTGATCATTTACGGAAATGCGGGACGACCATATCGATCATCTGAATGCCCGAATAATAGTCGATGCGAAAGGATGTCGGCCCAAGCGAATAGACCTGGCTGCCTTTCACCGCATCCAGATTGGCAAGCACCGGGTCACTCAGAAATGAGTATACATCGCCATCCAACCCGCGCAGGAGAAACACACTCTTGCCCGTTACAGCAGCGGAAAGGTTCTCGTGCGAAATGAAATCAAAATCCGAACTGCGTGTGACTTGCTTTGTGAGAGCATCCGGCAAGCCAGCGACTTTAAACCCAAGCGCTTCCAGCAATTGTGCCTGTGCACTTGTTTGTTTGCCGATCGAGTAGCTGTTTCCAATATTATAACCGACAATCGTTACCGGATCGACAGGCGCTGTGATCTCCGCTGCAGCCTTCGCAGCATAATCATCAAAGCGCGCAACGCTTGCGACAACCTCATCCTCAAGACCTGTGGCCTTGCCGAGTTGCTTCGCAATATCCTGCCAGCTCTGATTGGAGTAATTGACCACCATGGTCGGGATGCCTTGTGCGACAAGCTCTGCATATTGGGGCAGAACGCTGTCCGCACCTGTCGCTGAAACCACAACCAGATCAGGCTCAGCTGCGATAATTGCCTCAATATCGAATTCCAGATTGGAGTAGAGAACCTCTACGCCACGCTCATCCGCCACCTTGGCCCATTGCGAGAAGAAGCCCTTTTCATCGGTCAAAGGACTTGTCGTGGTTGCCGCACTGGCGACCAGCGGCGCATTGATGGCCAACAGAATACCCGTCAGGCTCGGCGCAGTCGAAACAATCCGCAACGGCTTGGATTTGAGCGTCAGCGTGCCCGAATGATGTTCGATAGTTCGGGGCCATGCTGCATCTTCCGCAAGCGCCGATTTGAAGGGCACAACCAGCAACGCAAGCATTACCAGAAACTTGAGAACATTCTTACTAAGTGCCATAGCTGATACTTCGTTGCCGCGTTATGCAATAGGATGAGAAGGCGCATCATAAAACATGATCGCGCCACTCCATATTGCAGAACGCATTCTACAATGCAATACGAGGCAATGCAGAGTGACACGCCTACCCTGCCGACGACCCATTGAGGAGCCGCAATGACGCACCGCCTTCATGCTGAAGCCGTGACCCTGAAATACGACGAGAGAACGGTTGCAACCGATCTGTCGGTATCTATTCCGGATGCGTCATTCACCGTGATTGTCGGCCCGAATGCCTGTGGAAAATCTACCCTGCTCAGAGCATTGTCGCGATTGCTCAAGCCAAGTCAGGGGAAGATCATTCTCGACGGCGGCGATATCGCGAGTTTGCCTGCAAAAGAGACCGCCCGACGGCTGGGGTTGCTGCCGCAAAGCTCGACTGCACCGGAAGGTATTGCTGTTGCAGACCTGGTGGCGCGCGGCCGTTACCCACATCAGTCATTTTTGAGGCAATGGTCGGAAGCCGATGAACTGGCTGTGGCGCAAGCGATGGACGCCACCCGCATCACCGAATTGGCGGGAAGGCTTGTCGATGAACTCTCCGGTGGCCAGCGCCAGCGCGTATGGATTGCCCTCGTTCTGGCACAGGAAACACCAATCCTGCTGCTGGATGAGCCAACAACTTATCTCGATATTGCACACCAGATTGAGCTGCTTGATCTGCTTGCGAAGCTTAATAGACAAGGGCGAACAGTCGTCGCCGTACTCCATGAACTGAACCACGCCTGTCGTTATGCGACCCACCTGATTGCCATGCGGGAAGGCGCGATTATAGCGCAGGGAAAGCCGTCTGAAATCGTCACCGAACAACTGGTTAAAGACGCATTCGGGCTGTCTTCGATCATCATTCCGGACCCGGTTTCGGGGACGCCGCTGATCGTTCCCAAAAGCAGCGCCGCCCATATCGAGCCTGCGGAATAGCACGTACTCCACTCTGAAAACCGGACCCGACCTTCGGGATGCGCTCTAGCTCTTCGGCATTTCCAGTTTGGTATTGACGATGAGGCCACCTGTCGATTCATTGACAATGCAAGCTTCATGGAAAAGCGCACGACGTTCCTCATCCGTACGTAACTGGCCGAGATCGGCAACCGTTGTCATCACACAGACAATCTCTCCCTGGGCATCGAGCACAGGCGAAGCCTGACCCGTTACATTCGACAAAAGATGGCTGGTCATCTCGGACCAGCGATCCTCGCGCACCTTTTCAAGCAGGGCTTTGGACGGTGGCGTTCCGCGAAAATGCGCAGGCTGCACCTTGCGCGCTGCATCAACCGTGGCCTTTGGAAGATAGGACTGAAAAATATGGCCGCAGGCTGTATTGTCGATCGGTAAGGTATCTCCAAGTGCCAGCGGATTCACGGAAAAATAAGCGCTGCGATACCAGCGAACCAGTGTCGGCCCTCGGTCAGTCCAGATCGCCACACCTCCACTCATCGCATGACTTTGCGATAGAGCTTTCATGTGTTGTGCAGCAATTTCCACCGCATCGACCCGCCGAAGCGCACCGATGCCAATGCTCAGTGCCGTTGGGCCAAGATCATAAAAGCCACTGACAGGATCCTGCTTGGCAAGCCCTTCTTTTACAAGGCTTTGCAAATAGCGATGCGCTGTAGAGCCACCGGTTCCAGCACGTTTTGCGACCTCCCCCAAAGGTAGCTCATTCTCGGCATTGGCAAGAATCCTCAGAAATCGGGCGGCAATTGAAACAGACTGAATCGTGCCGGAACGTTTGTCGCTAACGACTTCCATTTCCTCACCTGTGGATTGATCCTGATCTTCCAATTGTCACGCCTCCCATAGATTCACCCCTTTCTTTAGCCCGATGGGTAAGTAAAGTCATGCCTTTCCAGATAGCTAAGCCGACAAAGTCCTCGTCGCACAATGCCGCGCAGGCCATCCCACCCCAGAACATGTTGCGATTTGGCAACATGCCCAACAAGCTTGCATTCATACTGTATTGCGGTATGCATTCCTTATTGCGGAATATTTCTGGCAAGCATAACAGAACATGACTTACACACTCATGTTTTGAGGCGAACCATGATTACCCGCTCCTCCCGCAGCTTTTTCTATGGCGTCAGCGCATTGACGCTAGCAGCGATTTCAAGCTCATCAGCCTTCGCGCAAAATGCGGATGCATCAGGAAGCTCCAAAGGACTGGTGCTCGACACACTCGTCATCACCGGCGAAAAAGTTGCGCGTGATATCAAGAACACCGCCTCATCCGTGACCGTGATTACGGCAAAGGAAGTCGACAAAGAAAAGACTGGTGACACCTCCGTATCGGAAGCTGTTCGCGGAACACCCAACGTTGTGTATACCGACACTGTTGGCGCACCGGTCATTCGTGGTCAGGACACGCAGGGACCAAACAATGGTGCGACAGCCTTTTTCTCGGGCACCGTCCCCCGCGCAACGATCAATCTTGATGGTCATTACTTGAACTATAACGAGTTCATCTTCGGCTCCACCTCGATCTGGGATCTCGACAGCATCGAGGTTTTCCGCGGGCCGCAGACCACATCTCAGGGCGCAAATGCGATTGCCGGTGCAATCGTGCTCAATACCAAAGACCCGACTTTTGAGCAGGAAGGCGCATATCAGGTCGAGATCGGCAGCTATAAATCCAAGCGCACTTCGATCATGCTGAATAGCCCGCTCTACAAGGATGAGCTCGCGGGCCGTCTGGCAATTGATTATTCGGGTCGCGACACCTTCATCGATTATGTCAATCCGGGCTTCTACTCTTCCGGCACCGATCAGGATTTCCAATCGCTGAACATTCGCTCGAAGCTGCTCTGGCAGCCTGCTGAAATCCCGGGTCTTGAGGCAAAGCTCACCTACTCGTTCAACAAGAGCAATCGCCCAACCTATGAAGCGGCCACGCCGTTTTACTATGATCTCGATTACAGTGGCGCCACCTTGCCGTCGTGGGATCAGCGTACTAATACCGGCATCCTGGATGTCAGCTACGAATTCGATAACGGCTTCAAACTCCACAACCAGACACAGTTCTCAGATTCAGCGGTCGAGCGCAGAGTCGGAATCGCGCATAATGGTGATGCCAATATCGACCAAACCAATATTTCGAATGAAACACGCCTCACTTTTGGAGATCAGGAGGATGTCCTGAGCGGTGTCGCCGGTGTTTATTTCGCCCATACGAAGACTGACGAGCTACTCGATATGGTGAACGCGGCCAACAAGGTCGCCGTCAACAACTATATCTCGACGTTTGACGATAAGAAAACGAATGTTGGCCTGTTTGGTGAGCTAAGCTGGCGTATGAATGAGCAATGGACATTGACTGGAGGCGCACGCTTCCAGCACGACACAATCCAACGCGATGGAGTCTCGGTCTATGCGCTCGACGCGATTAATTTCGATGAATCCTTCTCGGCCTTCTTGCCCAAAGTATCGCTGGCCTATGCTATCACCCCTGACCTTACAGTCGGTGGTCTTATCAGTCGCGGTTATAATCCCGGCGGTGTTTCGCTTTATATGAACACAGCCAACCCTGCGACGAGCAAATGGAACAAGTTCGATGAGGAAACTCTGTGGAACTACGAATTGTTCACCCGCGCGGAGTTCCTGGACAACAAGCTCGTTATAAACGGCAACGTGTTCTACATGGACTTCAAGAATGCCCAGTATAATATTCCGGTTGTCATTTCTCCCGGCATCACACAATCATATACGATCAACGCGGAAAATGCACATGCCTATGGGCTTGAACTCGGCGCCGATTATCAGATCCTCGATAATCTGACACTCAAGGCAGGGGCCGGCATCATGCGCACGAAAATCGATGAGATTTCGAGCAACCCAGATTATGCAGATAACGAGTTCGCCAAGTCACCGGGCTATATGCTGAATTTCGGTGCAAGTTGGAATGTAACCGAAAAACTCAATGTTTCCGGTGATGTGCGTTACATAGACAGTTACTATTCCGATGTCGCGAACACCCCATCCTACTGGATCGATGCTTACACAATCGCCAATGCGCGCGTGAGCTACAGCTTTAACGAAAAATTCCAGCTCTACGGATTTGTGAAGAATATCTTCAACGAACGTGTACCGACATCCAAGCAAGCAACGCGCGGTCTAAGCGGAGCAACGACACAGGCCAGCATGACAATGCCACGCACTTTCGGCATCGGCATCAAGGGCAGCTTCTGACCACTTACATCAATCAATCAAACCGCGAGCTTTCGGCTCGCGGTTTTCTGCTGAAAAACTGACCGGATTTTGTCATGACGCCTCGCAAAACGCTCCACATCGGCATGTCGCTCGCTCCCACCTGGCTTAGCAACGATGGCTGGCGCCACGACAATAGCGATATTGAAGGTGTCTTCGGCTCAGACTTTTACGTCGACATCGCGCGGCGCGCGGAGGCTGCAAAGCTCGACTTCGTGTTTCGTCCCGACAATCTGTTTCTCAATAGCCAGATCATGGAAACCACGCCCGGGTTTGCCAGTCTGGATGCGACTTTGCTGATGGCAACACTTGCGCGCGAAACGTCCAAAATCGGTCTGCTTACCACGATTTCGACCACCTTCATGCCGCCCTATGCGGTCGCACGGCAGGTTCTGTCATTGCATCACTTAAGCAAGGGGCGCGCGGGGTGGAACATCGTCACCGCCCTTGATGGCAATGTGAATTTCGGTCTCGATGAAATGCCGACATCTGACGAGCGCTATGCACGGGCAGCAGAGTTTACCGATGTCGTGCAAGCGCTCTGGCACAGCTTCCCCGGCGCCGCCCTCAAACGTGACCGAACCAGCGGCAACTATGCCGACACAGCACGTATCCAACCAATCAATCATGAGGGCGCTTCGTTTAAAGTCAAAGGCCCGCTCAATATTCCTTCACTGGAGAATGTTCCGATCCCGCTCGTTCAGGCGGGTGCTTCACCAGCCGGGCGCAATTTTGCAGCGTCAGTCGCCGATGCGATTTTCTCGGCAACGCCCGATATCGATGCGGCGATTAATCTTCGCAATGACCTGCGTTCTCTCGCACAATCTCACGGCCGGAATGCCGACGATGTGCGTCTGCTTCCGGGTCTCAGCCTCTATCTCGCACCAACGCGCAAAGCGGCGGAAGAGCTCTTTTCCTATACCCACGCGCGCGGCGACCGCACGCGCAAGATTGCCTATATTCGGGATATGACCGGCCTTGATCTAACCGACTGGCCGGAAGACCGCCTGATCCGCCCGTCTGACCTCCCTCCGCCACCAGAAAAAGTACGCAGCAAAACCCACGCGGGATTGTTGCAGCGCCTTTTGCAGAAAGAGACGCTTGGCCTTGAAGACCTCCTACGCCGGCCGGAAGTGATCAGCGCCGCCCATTGGCAGATCATCGGCACGGTCGATGACGCCGTAGAAACGATCCAGAAATGGTCTGATGCCGGTGCTATCGATGGTTTCATCACCGCCCCCGGTGGTTCAACCTCATCCATGCATCTCGCACTTGACGAGCTGATGCCAAGGTTGAGCGAAGTTGGCCTTCTCCGAACCGACTATACCGGCGACACCTTTGCCCATCACTTGAGCGAATAAACATTGCTGCTCAAGCGAAGCTGAAATCGAGACCGATATAGAGGTTGGGCGCGCTATATGTACTCCAGCTGATTGAGATCAGATCGACACCGCTCGCCTTGAACGTATATGAACCGCTGGTCCCCGCAATTGGGCGATGTGCTGATATCCAGTCAAGAACCGTAGCTTTGGAAGCCAGTGTCTAACCTTCAATCTTAGCAAAATCATCCCAGCTTAACACCCCAAGCAAATAACGAGTAAATCTTGGCCCTTGCAGATTTGTGAGCTGTGTTAAGCACTCGTTCAGTTCACGCCGAACTAGTACCGATTATCTCTTCCTTCCGAGCGCCCAAGCGAGATATGGCGCGCCCACAAGCGCTGCGAAAAGACCAAGAGGCAGTTCATAAGGGAAGGTCGCACTGCGCGCGCCAAGGTCAGCTATGGTCATCAACAACGCACCGAGGACTGCTGATACCAGCAGGTGGCTTGCTGCGCGGTCGAACCCCATGCGTCGCGTCATATGTGGTGCCATCAGGCCAACGAAACTCAACGGGCCGACGAGCAGCGAGGCGGCAGCGCTTGCAATACATGCGACCACGATGGTCGACACACGCGCCACGCCAACCGGAAGCCCCAACGCCACCGGGGTGGTCTGACCAAGTGGCAGAATCGTCAGCCAACGTGACAAGAGCAGTGCCACGAGCGTAATGCAGACACTCAAAACTGCTAGAAAAATAGCCGTATCAGGCGTTGCGGACGCCGACGAACCGCCGAGCCAAGCGAGAATTTGCCATGAGCGTTGATCGCCAATGGCGAGAAAAACACTCAGTATGGCAGACGCGAATGAGCTAACGGAAATGCCAGCCAGCAGAAGGCGATTGGGCGAAAGATGCTTCTGGCTTGCAAAACTGAGGATGACGACCATCGCTGCAAATGCGCCGATTGCAGCACACAGCAACAATTGAAAATTGTTGGGTACCGCAAACAGGGTCAAAGCCATTGCAAAGCCGATACCGGCACCACCACTGACGCCGACGACTTCTGGGCTCGCCAGCGGGTTGCCGGTGAGGCGCTGAAGAACGGTACCTGCCATGGCCAGCAGGCTCCCCGCTGCTGCCGCTGCCAGCAGGCGCGGCCAACGCAAAGGCAGAAGCTCCGTAAAATCTCTGCCCGTCAGCAACGACCAGCCATCGGGCGTCCACACCAGCGAAAGTGCAAGGAACGCCGCGATTGCGAGCAATGCCAGCAACAGCATTGCTTTGGTGGTCGAAGCTCGCGCGAATATAGCTGCGACGCCGCCAGCCGACGCCGAAGAGCGAACACGCGGGATGAGCCACAGCAGAAGCGGCCCACCGATCAAAGCGGTTACCGCACCGGTCGGGAATGTTTCACCAAGACCTGAACCGAGCAATTGCACACCGCCATCGCACAGCCAGAGCAGAATTGCACCGGCAAGTGGTGCAGCAACCAGCACCGAGCCGGGCTTGCGAACGCCAAGCCCCCGCACAATTGCTGGTGCGGCAAGGCCGATGAAGCTGACAAGCCCGACATTGGCGGCGACGCCCGCTGTCAGTGCTACAGCGACAACCACGACCGCTACCCGCAGCCAGGCCAACGGCACGCCGAGCGCCCGTGCGCTGCTATCACCAAGTCCCACAAGTGTAAGCGGGCGGCTCAACATAATCGCCGCGACGAGACCAAATACGAACTGCACCGCCAGCACTTTCGCGGCGGACCAATCCTGCTGGCTGAGCGAACCACCATTCCATGTAACCAGCGACATGAGATATTCGCCTTGCGAGAGGGTCATGGCAGCGGAAATCGCGCTGCACGTCACACCGACAAGCAGTCCTGAGATCACCATCGTCACCGGTTCAAGGCGGCTTCGCCATCCGAGCAGAAAGACTATGGCTGTCGCCAGCCCTGCCCCTGCAAGCGCCACGGCCCAGCGAAACCCATCAAGGAACGCTGGAAAAAACAATGTCGCCGTGACGATGGCAAGCTGTGCGCCCGACGAAACACCAAGCGTCGACGGATCGGCAATCGGATTGCTCAAAAGTCTTTGCAGAAGTGCACCGGCAAGTCCAAGAGCCGCTCCGGCAAAGATCGCTACCGCTGCACGCGGCAGCAATGCATAGGCCAGAATGACCTGTTGGGTATTCATCTCATCTGGACTGAACGGAAAGGACGGCCATTGAGCAAAAGGCAGAAACGCACTCGCATTCCAAAGACTCAGCGCGAGTGCGGCCACAATACCGACAACAGCTGCAGCAGCAAATTTCCTTTGTGTCACCGGCTGCCCTCCGGCTGTTCCAGCAGGGCATTTTTCAGAAGATGCGCAAAGCGCAACCCCGCAGTGATACCGCCATAGGGATTAACGTTACCCAACATATGTACACGCCCGTCACGGACAGGCTGGAGTGAGCGCCAGATCAGGCTGTTACGCAGGCTGTTGCGCGCTTCGACTGGAATATCGGAAATGATGACGATCCGCGCTTCGGGCTTTTCTGCAAGGGCTTCGAGCGGCACAGGAGCTGCGAACGTAAAGCGCGAACGGTCCGTCCACGCATTGGGAAGTCCCAACCGCGACAGAATATCACCGAACATGCTGTCATCGCCGAAAGCGCGAAAATGGCGCGCATCGCCGATATTGACCAGATATGTCGGGCGATCCACGAAAGGCTTCAGCGTGCCAGCGGTTTGATTAAGAAAATCTTCCTGCTCGCATAGAGCGGCCTCTGCCTTCGCTTTGTGATCAAGCCTGCTTCCCAGTTTCGCTACCGCCGCAAGGGCCTTCTGATAGGGTGGTTCTCCCTGCACATAAAACGGCAGCGACAGAACCGGCGCGATCGCTTTCAGCGCCGGTTCATGCCGGGTGTAGAATGGAGAACTCAGGATAAGATCGGGTTTCAAAAGATAGAGAAGTTCGAAATTCGGCGAACCCCGAAGGCCAAGATCGGTGACCGAAGCGGGGATATGCGGCTCCACCGCATCCTGGCGAAACTGGATCAGTTCCGTCGCAGCAATCGGTGTGACGCCGAGTGCCATCACGGTTTCGAGCATGGCCCAGTCGATGACAGCGATGCGCAGCGCCGGATTGGCGCTCGCGCCCTGCGGGAGAGCCAAAGCCGCCAGAAGGCCCAAGGCTCTCCGACGGCTGATTTTAAGGGACGAGAAACCCGCCCCGCGTTGCGGGTATTCTACCATGAAAAGGTCAGCGTACTCATATAGGTTCTGCCGTCACCATAATTACATCCGAAGGAACTGCAACTTGCGACATACTTCTTGTCCGCAATATTCTTGACACTGAGCATCCCCTTTATGCCGTCCTTCTGATAGTGCACGGCTGCGTCCACCAGTGTAACCCCGTCAAGGTCGTAGGTATTTCCCGTATCGCCGTAGCGTTGACCGAGATAGCGTACACCTCCGCCGAGACCAAAACCGTGGAGAGCAGAGTCTTCCTGAAAGGTATAATCCAGCCAAAGGCTTGCGGAATGTTCCGGCACATTGGGCGGGCGATTGCCATCGTCTTTCCCGCTGACAATTTCTGCATCCATATATGTGTAGGCCGCACGCAGATCGAGCCCCTGGGCAAGGCTTGCGACACCTTCCAGTTCCAGCCCTTTTACCTGCACTTCGCCAATCTGTTCGGTCGTTGAGCCACCGCCCGGCAGCGCAACCGAAATCGGTACATTCTGCTGGCGGAGATCATAAATCGCAGCGGCGAAATAGCCGTCCCAGCCATTCGGCTGATACTTGACGCCGGCCTCCCACTGCTTGCCGGTCGTCGGCTGCAGAACCCCTGCCGTCGCGGAAACCGCCACCGGTTCGAACGAGGTTGAATAGCTTACATAGGGCGCAATGCCATTATCGAAGACATAGCCAATGCCGGCGCGTCCGGTCAGCTTCTCGTCATCCTGATTAAGCGAGCGGGCAACCGGCGTGGCAGGCACATAGTTGGTCGAGGTGCCGCGTGTCGTCGCCCAATCCTGGCGCAGGCCCAAGGTCGCGCGCCAGTTGTCATAGGCCAGTTCATCCTGCGCATAGATACCGAGCTGCGTCATGCGGGAGTCCACATGGGTATTCACGGAGTTGCGCAGCAGTTTTATCGGCCCGCCATAGACCGGATTGAAGGCATCGAGCGGTGTTGCGCTCCAGAACTGTGTCTTGGCGCTGTTGTCGAAATAGCGATAGTCGACACCGAAGAGGACCTTGTGTTCGACGGAACCCGTGTCGAACTCGGCGATCAGATTGTTATCGACGTTGAATGTATTGAGTAGTTCGTCCTGAAACGTTGCCGTTCGATTGATGGTCCGCCCGTCAGCTGCGAGCCCGGCCGTTGCATAGCCAAGCGCCGTATAATCCCAATTATGGTTGGAATAGCGAGCGTTCTGGCGGGACGTCCAGGTTTCGTTGATGCGATGTTCCAGCTCGTAACCAAGATTGACGACATTGCGATCAGAATCGTCGAAGCTTGGATCACCCACGTAGAATTCGCGTGGCAGGCGGTAATTCGTGGCATTCAGTGTCAGACTTGGCGGCAAGCCTGAGGGCGAGCTGGGATTGTCATGCTGGAAGCTGGTCAGAATTGTCAGTTTGGTGTCTTCGTCGGGCTTCCAGGTGAAGGCCGGAGCAATGAAGTACCGATCATTGTCGAGATAATCGGTTTGGGTTCCAGATTTGCGCACCAGACCCGTCATGCGATAGGCAAGATTGTCATTGCCGAGAACCGGGCCACCCACATCGAAGAAAGTGCCGTAAGTATTATAGCTGCCAGCCTGGAAGCCGATTTCACCGAATTTCTCAAAAGTCGGGCGTTTGCTGATCATATTGATGAGTCCGCCGGGATTACCCTGCCCGAACATCACCGAAGCAGGACCGCGCACCACCTCGATACGCTCCAGCATATAGGGATCGACCGCCGAGGCGCCCGCGGTCCGCATCAGGCGCAACCCGTTGAGGAACTGCACCTGCCGGCCATCGAAACCGCGGACAAGAGGCGAGTCAAAACGAGGGTCGGAACCATAGGGTTCGGAAACGACACCTGCCGAATAGCCGAGCGCCTGCCCCAAAGTCTGGGCGCCCTGTGCCCTGATCTGATCAGCAGTGACGACCGAGATCGATTGCGGCGTCTCTACCAGCGGAGTGCCGGTCTTGGTTGCGCTGATACTCGTCTTTGCGACATAGCCTTTTACCGGTGCTGTCGGGTCCTCACGGCCGCCTTCGACAACGATGGGTGCGAGAATTGTAGGAGCGGCTGCCTCCTGTGCAAACGCTCCGGTCGCAGCGGCGAAAGTGGTGCTGGAAATGGCTACGACCGACAATGCGCGGCGCGATCGGGCTAGGATGCTCACGGGAGTCCCTCTCGGAATATAAACTGGACTTCATTAATCATCTTTTGTCATTTTATCCAATAAGCCGATGATGCCTTTTTCATAAGTATAAATTATGATAACTATCGGCCTCATAGTTTTGAATTATTCAAAAAGGCGCTCAAATGCCTCCAGCTTCGAATAAAATCCCCGCCGCTCGCTCCTTCGAGTTGCGTCACTTGCGCTATTTCTGCGCTCTGGTGGACGAGAAGAATTTCGAGCGCGCTGCCGCGCGACTGGGCATCGCCCAACCCGGCCTCAGCCAGCAGATCATGGCGCTGGAGACAATCGTCGGCTCGCCTTTGATCGACAGGTCGCGGCGTTCAGTGCAACTGACCCAGTCGGGCGAGGTGCTTTACCGCGAAGCGCTCAAGATCCTTGCACAGACCGACGCGGCCATGGTGGCAGTCAAACGCGCCGGGCGAGGCGAAATCGGGCAGGTCTCCATCGGCTATGTCGCATCAGCCGCCTATTCCGGCATCGTTTTCGAAACCATCCGCACATTCCGGGCGGAATATCCCGATGTCGCGGTCAACCTCACTGAAATGGAACTGCGAATGCAACTCTCGCGCATTTCGGAAGGCTTGCTGGATATGGGTTTCATCCGCTGGCCCGCCCCGATGCCGCCCGGCTTGACCAGCCTAATCGTGAAGCGTGAACCTCTCGTTGCCGTGCTGAATGAAGCCCATGCCCTGGCGAATTGCAGCACACTCCGGCTCGACGCCTTGAAGGGAGAAACCTTCCTCACACCGCGCCAGCCGGCCGACATCGGCTTTCACAGGACAACACTCGAAGCCTGCCGAAGCGCCGGTTTCGAACCAGATATCAATGCGCATGCACTGGATTTCACCGAAATCGCAAGCCGCGTCGCAATTGAGCTCGGCGTGGCACTGGTGCCCAAATCGATGAATGCCGTCGGCCTTCCCGGCACACGTTATGTTGATATAAGTGGTATCCCTACAACCTCCGATGTGGCGCTCGCCTTCCGCAAAAGTGAGCCATCATTGGCCGCAAAGAGCTTCGTTGCGCTCTGCCGCCGTGCAGCCTAAGAACACTGTTTTGGCCGGGCAAACACGCCGTATCTCGTATGTTCATTATGGCCCGCCTTACAAGCAATGCGGGCCATAATCGTAATCCCCGAGATCGAGCGGATCAAATTCCCCGAGGATGACATTGATTGAACGAACTAGAAATCGACCGTCCGCGCTATATGAACATTCTCATATGCCGTGGCCCGGTCTGGCGCTGGCGGATAAATCCAGACCGTATTGATCTCCTGTTTCACCTTCTTCGCGTCGGTACCGGTGATTTCAACTTTGCCGGACCATCCACGTGTAAAAATTGCAGCGTCAGCGCCGAGATCAAGGCAAACAACATATGCGGGCTGACTATACGCCAAGGTCGGCTCGCCTAAGAGTTCTGCAGCTGCATTATGGCCTGCAAATGCGCCAAGCCGACGTGCATGCTGGCAAGACATCAGCGAAAAATTTCCCTCATTGTCGGTTGCCGCTTTTGCGGTATCTCCAGTCGCGAAAATCTGAGAGTGACCAGGTACGCGCAGATCCGATTCCACTATGATACGTCCGAGCTGGTCTCTTTCTGCCTCGAGCTGAATTGTGAGCGGCGAGGCGCGCATGCCTCCCGACCAGATAACTGTCGCCGTCTCGATCCGTTCTCCGTTATCAAGCGTTACGGAATTCTCGTCGAGTTTTGCAATTCCCGTGTTTAATCGGGTCTCTATACCCAGTTCCTTGAGACGCTGCTCAATATATGGACGTGGATTTTCTCCCATCGCCGGAGCGACATGCGGATTCCGGTCCACAATTATGATGCGCGGATGAGCCCTCGAACCCAGAATACCACGCAGACGCGTTTCGAGTTCGGTAGCGACTTCCAATCCTGTGAAACCCGCCCCGCCTACCACAATTGTGTCTCGTGCGGGGCTTGCCGGACGGTCAACAAGCCTGTGCAGATGCTGATCCAATATTACAGCTTCATCAAGATGGTTGGAGGCAAAACCGTATTCCTCAAGCCCGGGGATTGGTGGCTGAAAACCGCGACTACCAGCAGCAAGCACGAGTCTGTCATAGGATTGTAGGAAGCTTCGACCATTGCCATCTATGATCGCAACTTGGCTACCAGCAACGTCGATCTTTTCTACTGTACCTGCAATGAAATTGATCTCAGTAGTCGAGAAGAGATCCCCAAGAGGAGCTGTCATCTTCTCGGGCTCGGGTTCATAAAGTCTCGGGCGGATAACCAGCTCAGGTTCAGGGGACACGACGGTGATTTCCAAATCCTCAGCCGACACGTTCTTTTCGTGCCTCAGCCGAGAGGCAGCCAATGCCGCCATAACACCGGCAAAACCGGCGCCAACAATGAGGATATGCTTGGACATGATGATTTCTCCTATTTATGAGATGCCGGTAATGGTGGGCATTTCAGCCTGGACACTCGTCTGAGTGTCGGACGTGCTGGCTAGTTTCCAGTATCGAGACGATGAACAAGGTAGACAGACATGTAACCCACCTGTTTGATGCGCGATCTCGTGCCTTTTTCACGAGATCCCGATATCCCAACTCGATACAGTCTGCAGAAGCCGCGATTGTTGTTTCTGCTTTCGATCCGCTTTACCAGACCGCTTTTAAAAATATCTCGGCAGACAACGCGGGGCGATTGGCTGATGGAATGAAGCATCCTGTACGACATACGAGGAAACTTACGTCCTAAGTATTGGTGTAAGGTTGGGAACAAAACTCACATCCAACTTCCGAAGTGGGCCGTATCCCTGATCTCTGGTTTGGCTCAAAGTTCTGGTTTCAAAGAATGCTTCGCTCGGATTTTTCTCATCGCCTCGACTGAAGATATGCGCGAGAGTTCGTTTCGTCCGGCAACAGCCATTTCGATGTTGTTTGCCTCGCATAACGCCGCAAAAGTTACCATAACGCCACCGACTTCCTGTTCAGGAATACCAGGTTCCCGAGCGTAAACATAATCAACGATTTGAAGTAAGGTAGCTTTGTCGCACCCCAGAGACTGGGCCAGTTCCACAGTTTCTTCGAGAAACCGCCGATTTCTTTCCGCTCTATTGTTCGCCAGATCCCCTCCGAAACACTCAATCACCCAGTTCCAGACCCGGCTCTGGAAACCTACACCATTCAATGCTTCAGCTTCTTGCATCCCAGTCACAATGATCACCTTTGAAAAATTCAACTTGCAAACGTGTCAGAAAGAAATTTGTTACGAGAACAACGTCTGACCCGTATATTGAGATTGATGAAGTTTTGCAGAGTTCAATTTACCGAGCAATCTATGCTTGTTGACAGGATTCGAATGATCCCGGTGGCAACTATCCGCCACCGAGGTTTCATATATCTACGGTCGTTCAATCACGACTATTCCCGCTTGAGAGCTAACGTTTCCACTCAAGTTCCGGTCTGATCTGGTAATTGCTTTTCTCGCGGAGGAAGAAAGCTGCCAGCTTGAGAAAGGTCTGGCCACGGCAATACTGTTTCACCGCAAACCTTCCAGTTGCCCTTCTGCTTTCTAAGGCGCAGTTCATAAAATGCAGGGGTCGTTTTTTCACTCATCTGGCGAAAGAGGATGACAGTAGCTTCATCTCCCTGCTCTTCAATATGAAGGAATCGTTTTGTGGTGAGAAGAGGAAGTTCTCCTGCGTCTCGTCGTGACCGGAACTCCTCGAATATTCCCGCTTTCGAAAAGCGGGAGATTTCGCCATCTGGCGTCAACACCAGGAAAGCGAGATCTTCCGAATATAACTCTTCCATTTCGTCCATGCGATAATGGCTGCCCACTTCTGCTAGTTTCTCAACAAAAACAGCAATTTCAGAATTATTCTGTGTCATAAATCCAGATCCTTTAAACAAGCGACATTCCGCCATCGACGTGGAGATCAATGCCATTGATGAAGCTGCTCGCCTGTGAAGCGAGGAACAGAGCGGCTCGTGCCAGTTCATCAGTCGTTCCCAATCTCCCTACGGGAATGGTTTCGGCCATCAACTTGAGAAACGGTTCGCGTTCGACGTCTGAGATTCCAAGTTTGCCCAGGATTTCAGTATCTGTGGGTCCTGGGCTGATAACATTTGCCCTGATACGTCTATGCTTGAATTCGAGAGCCCAGTTCTTCACAAATGCCACCGTAGCCGCCTTCGACCCGGCATAAACTGTATGATCAGGAAGGACCTTGGTTGCCGCCAGAGAACTGGTGACAATAATAGTGCCATCATCATTGATGAGAGGCGATAATGTCTGAACACCGAAGAAGACGCCTTTTGTATTGATGTTGAAATGTCGATCATAAATATCTTCAGTCACTGCCTCAGACGCTTTAAGGTCGATGACACCGGCATTTGCAAAATAGATATCGAAAGTGCCGAAGCGATCGGAGATCTCATCTGCCACCTGTTTATGGTGGGAAAGATCGGAGACATCGCCGCAAATGCCAATAGCATTTCCGCCGATGTCTTTCAGTGCTGCGTTTAGAGCGTCCTGTCGGCGAGCAGTTATGACGACCTGTGCTCCATTCTCCACGAATAGTTTTGCAGTTGCTTTACCGATGCCACTGTTGCCGCCTGTGATAACGGCCACCTTGTCTTTGAGAAGACCCATATACTTTCTCCATATTGATCTGGAGGTAAAATATGGATTTGATCTGTGTTCCATTAGCCCATGGCTGGGTATTTCACTTTTGCTTCTGGAGTTCAAATGCCAAACCTTTTGAATGAAACCGCAGGCCTTCTGGCATTTGTGCGCACTGTGGAAGCAGGTTCCTTCAGTGCAGCAGCCCGGCTGCTCAAGACATCCCCTTCAGTTATTTCCAGAAGTGTCGGACGACTTGAAAGACTCATCGAAGCGCGACTCTTTCTAAGGTCGACGCGTGCTCTCGTACTGACTGCAGACGGACATTTGCTATTCGAGCGCCTGTCTCCCCTGCTTCGCGAACTCGATATTGCCGATGATGAAATCAATGCACGCAAGGAGATATCAGGTCGTGTCCGCTTCTCCATGTCTAGTGAACTTGCCCCGCTGTTCCTTGACACCATATTGTCCGGCTTTGCTGCGCGTTACCCGGGAATTCATCTTGAAATCGGCCTGACCGATCGTCACGTCGATATTATTCGCGAAGATTACGACGTGGCATTTCGGGTGGGAGCGGTCGAGAATGGTGATTTGATCATTCGCCGACTGGTCGATTTTGAAATGATTATGGTCAGTTCTCCGGATTTTGCGAATAATCATGGTTTGCCTGGCACAATAGAGGAAGCTGCGAGGTTGCCCTTTGCAAGGTATATGGCCAATGGATACCCGAACGACGTAAAGCTGGATGATGGTACTCACTTCGTCCCACAAGGACGTGTCGACTGCGATTCAGGCCAGGCATTGAAAGCCGCTGCCAGACAAGGTCTCGGCGCAGCTGTTGTGATGCGTTGTGTGGTTAAGGACGATCTCGAAAAAGGAACTCTGGTCGACATTTCGAAAATGCTACCACTTGCCTTTATGCCGTTTCACGCTGTGCATGCCTATAAGCGCCTGGTTCCCATGCGTGTGCGCGTCCTTTGCGATATGGTCGAGAACCGAGCAAAAGTATTGGCTTCCTCGTGAGGCCATATTCAGGTTTTCAGCCAATCAGAACAGATTCTTCATCTAAACAGCCTTGGATTGATTTCGTACTATTTTTCCGAACCCCAGCCATTTGAAACGATCAATCTCCAGCAGGGTTCGTATCATGCATTCTGGATCTGCGATGGCAGAGTCTCCCAAATCCTAATCAACTCCCCTATGGAAGATGCCTCCATCTTCCGCATGACATTTCCCCGATGAAGCTTGACGGTTACCTCACTGATCCCTAGGTCAAAAGCAATTTGCTTGTTAAGTCGACCGCGTGCCACTTCCCGCAAGACCTCTCGCTCTCTAGGGGTCAATGTCTCATGATGCTCGATATTGCGTTTGACTATGACTGCATGGGAACGTCGCTGCGCATCCGTTTCTATTGCTGACGTAACCGCATCGAGCAGCGTTTGATCGCGCACCGGTTTGGTCAGGAAATCGACGGCACCGGCTTTCATTGCCTCAACAGTCATCGGAATATCACCATGCCCTGTCAGGAAGATGATCGGTTTGGGATTGCCGCTTTGTGCCAATTGTCGCTGTAAATCCAACCCACTTGTTCCGGGCATGCGCACATCAAGGATCAGACAACCGGGTGCTTCCAGCAGGTCGGTTCCAATCAACTCGCGTGTAGAGGCAAAAGCTATGGGCCTGAGCCCTGCCGATAAGATCAACTCGAAGAGTGCCTCTCGTATGGCCTCATCGTCATCTACGATCACAACGAATGGCTGCTCCGCATCCGTGGCGCGTTTTGACGGTTGCCCTGGTTTCAAATTGTGTGACTGCTGTTCAGTTCTCATGTCCACCCTCCATTCGACGCTTGTGTAATGCTTCACCAATTGCTGCAAGCAATGCCTGTCCATCGAACGGCTTCCTGAAGAAACCTGTTATTCCCTGAGCTCGCTCCTGATCTGCTATTTCGTGCCTTCCTGTTATGAGAAATACAGGAATATCAGGACGAACTTCCTGAACTATTTCTCGCAATTCGAAGCCATTGATGTCCGGCATGCCGATGTCCGTTATAACGAGGTCTATGCCTCCAAGCCCCCGCGTTAACAGTGAGACGGGAGAAGAAAAGCAGCGAGCCATGTACCCTGTCGACTCCAACAGATCTTCCATTGATTCCAGTAGCCGTGAATCGTCGTCAACAACCGCAATTACGAGCTTGTTCTCGATCATAGTTCCTCCCCTTTTGATCTGCGCGAGTGGGTGATCGGTATTCTCAACCTCTCCGCGATGCGTACGAGATCAGGGAGCGACGCTGCCGCCATTTTTTGCATGACATTCCTTCTGTGGAGTTGCAACGTCACTTCGCTTATGCCGAGTTCGGCAGCTGCCTGCTTATTGAGAAGACCGCTCACGACCAACGGCATTACCTCTCGTTCTCGCGATGTGAGTTCTCCATAGCGCTGTCTCAGCAATTCGATTTCCGCCCGGCTATTGCGTAGCTGTTGATCTTGTTCGATTGCCGCATTGATTGCCGCCAGGAGTTTTGCGTCACTGAAGGGCTTGGTCAGAAAATCGACAGCGCCCCGCTTCATTGCGCGAACAGAACTGGGAATATCGCCATGACCAGTAATGAAGACGATTGGCGGATGTTCCTGCACCGAAATCTGTTTCTGCAGTTCCAAACCGTTAATATCGGGAAGTTCGACATCGAGCACAAGGCAAGACGGAACATCAGGCTTGTGAGCATTGACGTAATCTCTTGCCGATCCAAATGACAAAGTGCGCATGCCATACGAAGCCAAAAGCTCCTCAAGAGCCTCGCGGATGCGCTCGTCGTCGTCTACAATGAATACCAACTGGCTAATGCTCATCACTTGCCGCCTTCGCCTCCACGGGGAGAGTAAAAATTAGCGCCGTTCCGTACGGCTCGTTCTTTTCCGCCCACAGGCAACCACCATGTGCCTCGACAATCGAACGGGAAATCGCGAGTCCCATGCCCATTCCCTGTTCTTTCGTCGTAATAAACGGTTCGAATATTCTTTCCGGGGATGTAATTCCCACGCCCTGGTCGCTGATCTTTGTCTGAATGAAACCTCCGTCGCGAACCACCTTGATCGTCAGGTGGCGATCACGTGTGATGGCTTCCATCGCTTCAATGGCATTTCGAATGAGATTCAAAAGGACTTGCTGGATCTGGACCCTATCCGCCATCACATACGGTAAATCTGCCTCTATTTCGACGACGGTGCGGACACGCCAGCGCAGCAGCTCCTCCGTCATGAGCTCGCGCACCTCCGCGATGACGTCGTTCAGCATAATTTTCTTTTTTGCGTCAGCCGACTGCCTGAACAGAGCTCGAATTCGACCGACAACGTCGGCGGCAGATGTGGCATCCCGTGTGATGCGTTCAACAGTCTTAAGGGCTCGTTCGGTGTTTGGCGGTTCGGCGGTGAGCCAGCGCCGACAGGCATGGGAATTGGCTACAATAGCCGCCAAAGGCTGGTTGACCTCATGTGCGATCGACGCCGAGAGCTCTGCAAGGCTTGAGGCCTGGCTCGCTCGAGCTAATTTCTCATGTGTGAGACGAAGTTCATCCTGCGCTCGGACTTCGCGATCAATATCCAGACATATAACGTTCCACTGAACGATATTACCCTGTCCGTCGCGCATTGCTTCTGCCCGTGTCTCAACCCAGCGATATTGCCCATCGAAACGCCGTAAACGGTGTCTGCGTGCATATGGCTCCCCAGTCGCGAGAGAATGTGCATATTGTTCTTTCACTCCGGCCAAATCGTCAGGATGCACACCTGCATCAAGCGTTGCATTGAGCTTGCCGTCCTCGTCGAGCCTGTCGAGACCATAGCCGAGAAATTGGCTCAATCGATCGCTCCGATAGATCGGTTCGCCGTTCGGATCAGCACAGTCGATCATGACAGGTAAAGCTTCCACCAGACGCCAAAGTGACCGTTCCCTTTCCCGTAATGCTTCCTCCGCGCGCTTCCTCTGGGTTATATCGATGAATCCAACCAGACTTTTATCAGCCACTGCATCAGGTCTTGCAGTCGTAAAGAGGACATCGATGACGCGACCGTCCAGGCGCATTACTTTTGTTTCTTCCTGAAAAACCTCTTCTCCACGATAGCGCGCCTCTATCGAACGGCGAATCGTGTCCATGCCGGGCTGCCAGTAACGGGTGGCCGAACCACGCATTTCATCGGCATTTTTGGCCCCAAACATTTCGAGAATATGTTGGTTGACTTCTTCGACCTCTAGAGCCTCGACAGCCTGTGTGAGGAATTCTGGATGCTCGTCTATATAGTCGCGCAAGTCGTTCACGCCTTGCGCCCGCAATTCATTGAACAGAAAAACAAGTTTTTTAGCATCGACCTGGGTGAGCCCGATCGGCATGTACTGAAAAAGATCGCGATAACGGCGTTCGCTGTGTCTAAGGGCATCCTCGGCTTTGACCTGATCGTCGATGTCGGTTGATAGACCATACCATTGGATTATGCGTCCATCGTCGTCTCGCAGTGGATCCGCCTGTCCGGCAACCCAGCGATAGACACCGTCAGCCCGGCGAAGTCGATATCTCATCGAAAAGCGTTCGCCAGTGGCAATGCTGTGGTTGAGCGCTTGGGATACCCGCTCCACGTCGTCGGGGTGTGTCGTGCTTTCCATGATGGCTGCCAGACGCTTTGGCCCCATCTTTTCCGCGTCCTCAACATCCATACCGAAGAAATCAATCAAACGCCTGTTGAAGTAATTCGGCTCTCCTTCCGGGGTAAGGCGCCAGATAAAGCTCGGCACCATATCGACGAGCATTGAAAGCTCGCGCTCCCGATCAGACAGGGATTTTTGGGCAGTTACCAGATCGTCGATGTCGACGCAGACACCATACCACTGGACGACCGCGCCGGTTTCGTCTCGCAACGGTTCGGCGCGGGTTTCGGTCCAGCGATAATTGCCGTCAGAACGCAACTGTCGGTATCTTTGAAAATACGGTTCATGCGTCGTGAGGGAACGGTCAATGGCATCTCTTGCCTTTTGAATGTCATCTGGATGGATGACACTGAGATTGGGAGACTTGTCGACTGCGGTGATATCCTCGAGTGTCGCGCCTGTTACTTCGGTAAACCGCTTGTTGACATAAGTTGGCGACCCCTTGTCCGAAATCGTCCAGACGAGTGCAGGGACTGTGTCTATCAGCTGTTGCAGGCTTTGTTCCCGCTCGCGTAACGCGGTTACGGTTTTCTTATATAGATCATTATCGAGTGCAATACCGTACCAGCCTGAGATTTGCCCATTGCCGTCGCGTACGGGTCTGGCGGCGGTTCTTGCCCAGACATACACATCATTGGCCCGTCGAAAACGGAATTCAACGTTAAAGTCATCTCCGGTCGCCAGGCAGTGACGCCATTTTTCCGCAACTTCTTCATAATCATCAGGATGTAGTACTCGTTTCCACGCAGTATGGCCTTCATCTACAGCAGCATTAAGATAATCCAGGGTGACACCGAGAGAGCTCTGTGCGAATGGATGGAGGAAAATCCATCTTCCTGCTGCGTCAAACGCCCAACCATTGCCGAAAATGCTCTCCACAACCTTGGCCGAACGCATCGGCTCTGTCTCATCATTTCCAAGCAACTCGGCCGCTATTTGTTTAGGAGGGTCTTGCTCAGTGACCAAGTCTCCAATATCCACGCTGACGCTATAGCTTGGCTCCGACCGGGTCTCGATCCTGCGATACGTCCCATCGGACTGGCGTTGACGGTGTCGGGTGATTTGCGGAACACCGGTCCAGAATGCACGAGCGGCCGCATGAGATGCGGATATCCTGTCGTCTGGATGGGTAAGATCAAGTGTTTCTGGTTGATCGGAACGCGCTTTTCTGTCCAACGCCAAGTTCGTTACAAGGTTGAAGCGCTCGCTGTCAATTGATGGGACATCGGCATTGATTATGGTTCCATACCAGCCACAGATTTTACCCTGCTTATCCCGCAATGCTTGTCCGGAACTGCGACACCATCGATAAGCGCCGCTCGAACTCAAAAGCCGATGTTCGAAACTATATTTTTCACCGGTACGTAATGACTTGAGCCATATTGCTGCAAAACCATCAAGGTCATCGGGATGGATAAGTTTTGACCAGCTATATAAAGCCCTACCAATCGGTTTATTGGATTGCTCCAATGAAGACTGGACAAGGGAAAGCAGCTCCTCGGTCAGATAAATAACCTCGCCATCTTTATCGGTCGCCCAGGCGATCCCCACCACACGTTCAACAGTTCGCGCAGCTTCAATTGCCTGAGTATGATCGTCTTCATCCGATATAGAAGTAAACGTCATTTGCCGCAGCCTTTTCAGCATTCACCGATGATCATCAGGTTCAGTTTAACCTGAACTCTCTCGATCTGCATGCTATGGAAATCTATAGAATGCTTGCTTTATTTTTGATGGAACTGACCCGATGGGTTAAGGGTTGCCAAACATTGGCAAGGCAATTTCCTTATCGCCGTTCGACCGGTTAGTGAGCTCCGATGGAGCGCTTATTCTATTCAGTAATGCTGGTCTGATTATTATAACTTTTTGTCTTTGTTGGATTTTTTCGGGCTTTCGGGCGAGCGTATTTGTTGCTGCATTCGACGTGGAGTCGTACCAAGGATGCGACGAAAAGCATAAATAAAGGCGCTTTCAGAGCCGTACCCCAGTTGCGCAGCCACAGACGCAATTGTCATATTCGGTCGCGCCAGCAGTTTGTGCGCCTGCATCATGCGCCAGCGCAAAATATACTCCATCGGACTATGTCCGACGGCGACACGGAACCGTGCCGAGAACTGGGACCGTGAAAGATGGCTGATGCCTGCAAGTTCATCCAGCCGCCAATTGTGCCCTGGGTCCCGATGGATCGCCATCAATGCACCGCCAATTCTGGGATCTGAGAGGGCGGAGAGCCAACTGCGCTCAGTCATAACGGGCAAACTACGTATCAGTTCAATAAAAATCATCTGCATGATCGGAATAGCTATCGCCGCACCACCGGGAACATCGCCGGCGAGCTCTTCTTCCAGTCTGCTGGTGAGCCAGTGGAGACGTTCCGCTACAATGCTTTCCGCTCGAATCACGACGATCGATGGTAAGATTTCTCGCAGAAGTTCGCTGTTTAAAGGCAGATCCATGCGGCCACTATGGCAAAGGAACCCCGGCCCCGCGCCACCGTCCAGCTTTGCATGGTTCTTGTAGGCTTTCTGCGAAAAGACTTCAGCCGCTGGAATGGGCGAACAATTCAGATCACTCCCGATGACAAAAGGGATATCCGGGCCGATCAGGAAACAGTCTCCTGCAGCAAGCATCAATCGCTCACCTTGCAATTCCAGAAAACAACTACCTTGCCTGATGATGTTGCATTTCAAGGCACTTACAGGAGGCACGTCGATTGCCCAACGCCCGCAAGCCTCAAGTCCGACGGACATAGTCGCGCTGGCTTCAATCAAATTCAGCAGCTGGGAAAGGGGATCGTTGAACATCACAACCGGTCAATATCTACATTAAACAAGCCATTTGACTATAGATTTTCCTGTGATCGATTTCTACCTTTTCAAGGCACAATCAGGAGAAGAACATGCAGCACGGTCAAACGCCGCTCGGCACCCCATTCGGCCCATGTACTACTGCCCAAGAGGTTATTCGCGATATCGACCTCACAGGAAAGACTGCCGTTGTGACAGGCGGCGCGTCAAATCTCGGCCTTGAAACGGTGCGTATTCTGGCATGGAGAGGGGCCCGCGTGATCGTTCCGGTGCGCGACATTGGCACCGCCGGCAAGATGCAATGCAATATTCCAAATGTTGAACTATTCACGATGGATCTCCTTGATCCCGCCTCTGTTCGCAGCTTTGCGGATAAGTTTGTCATTGAGCATGGCTCCCTGGACATTCTGATCCTCAGCGCGGGAGTGATGGCCACTCCTCTATTTCGCGATGCAGAAGGCCATGAAGGCCAGTTTGCGACTAATCATCTTGGTCACTTTCGCCTGACCGCGGCCTTGTGGCCTGCTCTTTGCGCGGCCAAAAATGCGCGCGTCATCGTACTGTCCTCACGGGGACATCAGTTGGGCGGACTTGCGCTCGAAGATCTTGATTTCGTGCAACGCCCCTACGACAAATGGCTCGCCTACGGTCAAGCCAAGACAGCCAATGCGCTCTTCGCCGTTGCAGTTGATGCACGTGGTATCAATCATGGTGTGAGGGCATTTTCGGTACATCCCGGCTCGATACTCGGTCCACTAGCGCGTCACCTCAGTCGGGAGGAAATCGACTCCTTCGGCGCAATCGATAATAACGGACAACCAGTCATAGATCCGGATCGCGATATGAAGACACAACAGCAAGGCGCTGCCACGACGATCTGGTGCGCTACCGCGCCCGAGTTGGCGGGTATTGGCGGGGTTTATTGCGAAAATTGCGATATCGCACCGGTAGAAAGACAAGAGCGTTTTGGCGTTCGACCTTTTGCAATCGATCCCAATACCGCAGAGGCATTGTGGGCCGAAAGCGTGAGGCTGACCGGATACTTCTACTAAGGCAGCGCCTGGAACACCAAGCAAGATCTTCGATAACAAGGCTTGGTACCATCTCGGGGCAACATTGCCTTTTGACATAGCCCCCAAGGGGGAAAGTGCTTCTTCGCCCTCTTCAATTCGGTTTGGCAACTGGCGACCGAAACCAGAACCTGACGCATCAAAATGCAAGAGGTCAAAATACAAAGGAGCGCTTTGTCTTGGTAGTGCAAACTTGGCCTTCCGACTTGCAAGTCAAGGCGAACGGGCAGCTTGGATTAAGTCCGCGTGGGCAACCCGTTCGTTCTTGAGCCGTTTCAATGCCACCATCTTCCCTGCAGGACGAATGAAACCGGGAGCGAGTTTCCCCGGGACGGGAGGACTGCTCGCTCTCCTTCATCTGCTGCCTGGATGAAGTCATGAAAGATTTTGCCGGGATATACATATTCTTCCTCCTCTTAAGGTCAGATTCGCTAGTCATTGGTGGTGAGGTTCGTTTCATCAGTGTCAACGATGAAGATCGCCAAAAGGCGGGCACGCTTGGTCGGACTAACGTTTTCACTAACATTGTGTCGATCACCCGGAAATTCCGAGAAACTCTGACCTGCGTGATAGGTAATAACCGGACCATCATTGACCTGGCTGCGGACAGCTCCTTCCAGAACCGTCGCGTAAATGAAGGCAGAAGCAGGATGGGTATGAGCAGGCGAAGTACCGCCCGGTTCATATTCCACGAGCACGCCCTTCATGCTCTTTCCCGGCACATTCGGAAGCACCTGGTCGTAAATGACTGTTACTGTGGATGTTTCACTGGGTTTTTCATGGGCAAACCCCGTCGAAATCGGAATAGTGGTTGCCAACGAAATGCGGATAAACGTCTTGATCATGGTGGGTTCCTGTCATGTCTGCAAGAAATGGAGTGACACGCAAACCGGCCCCGCTTGCCAAACGTGCCCCAGTGTCATTGTTCGTTGTCAGGAGATTTGTTTACGGCGGTAGTTGCCCGAGCGCCTAGTGTACGGAAGCTGCTTCCTCTATCAGCGCAGCGACTTCTTCCGGATGCGAAATCATCACCGCGTGGGAAGCTCCATCTACGACAACAGTTTTTACTGTGCCCGCACGTTTAGCCATAAATTCCATTGCGGCCGGCGGTATGTTTCGATCCTGCGTTCCATAGATCGAATAGGACGGCAACCTCTTCCACGAGGGGAAACCAGATTTCTCCTCCAGTGCCGCTTGTGCGACCGGACGTTGGGTGGTCGCCATCAAAACAGACCGATCTTCGGATAGATCCGCTGCAAACTGATCATGGAAACGGTCCAACCGAATGAAGAGATCACGTTCACCCCGCCCCTGCTCTACTGAAAAAATTGCATCCGCTAATGTACTGCCGGGAAACTTGTTTGAAAGGCCAAGGCTCGTTTCACCTCGATCTGGTGCGAACGCAGAAACATAGACGAGCGCAGCCACGTTGGGATTACCGTTAGCGGCTTCTGTGATAACGGGACCACCATAGGAATGTCCGACCAGGACAACCGGCCCCGATATTGATCGAATAACTGCGGAGACAGTTGCCGCATCTGCCATGACGCCCCGAAGCGGATTTGCGGCAGCTATCGCTTTATAACCGTCGCGCTTGAGCCGAGAGATAACTTCGTTCCAGCTCGAGGAATCTGCAAAGGCGCCATGAACAAGAACAATGGTGGGTTTGGATTGGGCAAACACTGGCTGTGCAATAGTTCCAGAAAAAAACATTACCGCAAAGGCCAGGATTTTGGTCAGCTTCTTCATCTCTTTCTCCAACAACTTCTTCTTACAAGTTGTTGTCAACTATGTTCCATCTTCCCAGCATCTCCTATCGAACAGTAGGATCTGTCCGATTGTACCAAGGTCTAGGTTCAGCACATCGTTGCGATGATCATCCGATTAATTGTGGCCACTCCAAGAGATCCGGTACGGCTTCGAGCCTTGATAATACCATTCACCATAGGGATTAATGCCGTAACGAACTGTCTCGGCTATTCAATCGCCGATTGGTTACTATGCATCATGATAGATCAACCCTTTCGATCAGATGATCGTCAAGTGATTAATAAGCTCCTACCGTCGAATTGTGCAGATCGCACAACGGAAACATTGGAGAACCACAATGAAAGCGATAATTCTAACCGCTGCAGCACTTCTTCTTTCGAGTGGAAGTGTCCTTGCCCAAAGTGACCATATCGGATCGGATTGGCAGTATCCATCAACGAGAACCGATAGCCGTCCAACGTCATCTGTAAAGCAGGTACGTGCTGGCCACGGCCCAGATGCTCCCAAGACCGTATACAAACCAATCAGCTCCACCCAGGAACCAGGTCGGTTGCTGTGGGGCCAATGATAAAACAACAGAATATGGTTAGACTGAGGATCGGCATTGCCGATCCTAATTTTTATCAATAAGGGCTAAGCACCTAGCGCCGCCATTTCTTGAAGAACGATCGGACCTACTGCAACTGATGCGCTGTTAGAAATAGCATCATTACTGGTAGATCCAAACCAATTTCGTTTGACACATTCACGTCCCTTCCAGCTTCGACAACAAGTAATGCCGAGCGCCACCGGAGTTGCCCCTGGAAATGGAAATGACCAGATTTCTGATTGAAGCTGTAGAACCGGACGAGGTGAGCCGCAAAATCATTCAGTCGCAGTTATCCCTGTTTGATGATCGCATCAGGAAAGCTGGGTGGTCGGGAACCCTATATTTATTAACTTCGTAGTCTCGATCATATGCACGGTGCGATTATGCCGAACTGCGTTTTGGACACAGTTTCAATTGATACGCTAAATCCGTTAAAACGCAGTCGTTTCTACCTAACAAGATCAGTATTAATATCTGGGCTTTTAGAAAGGTTACACCCACCGTCAGTACACATGGGATTGCACCAAAGTATTGCTGTTCCAGCTACCCGGCACAATGGAACTGAATGCCAGTTTTGAACATAGTAGGTCATCTTCAACCAGAAAGGGAGGCAAATACAATGACGCCTATTCCCTCATACACTACCAGGCTAGAAGCGATTAAAGGTCTGCTGGTGGTTGAAAGAATGATCAATGCGAGTGTGTGGCAGCATCCGTTGAGCGGATTGGTGCGGTTGCGGGTCTCACAGATGAGTGGCTGCGCATCCTGCATGAAAACAAGTGTGGTGGAAGCCCGCGCGAATGGTGAAGCAGAGATGCGTTTATTCATGATCAGCGCTTGGCGAAAATCAATTCTCTATAGCGTCAAGGAGCGTGCAGCCCTCGCATTGACCGAAGCACTCACCAATGGTGAAAAATTAGAAGAACTACGAGGTGATCAAGAACTGATCAAAACGCAATTGAAGGATTACGAAGTTGTCAATCTGACGGTGATGGTTGGCGCGATCAATCTGTGGAACCGCCTGCAAATCGCCGCTCGCGCGGTTCACGTCACCCAGCCGTCAGACTGAGCGACTACCTGACACTATCTGTCGGGCCTGGAACGTATATCCTCCCACGTTTGTCGCTCAATTGGCGGATCGCTGCGTCCCTCCCCACGCAGCGATCCGCATTCCGTTGCATCAAGGCTGAAAGCCCATCGGCGTCGGTATTAAAAATGAACAAATGTTGCCGCCAGCGATCTGATGTTCTGTCTAATTAATATATCTCTCAACGCATCTGGCAGGCATTTTTCGCCCTGCCCAGCTTGACCGACAACCAACGTAATCTTCAGATCACAAAAGTCCTATTGCCGTTCGAAGGGGTAAGCAGACAGCATATCAGCCAGAGATCAAATCTTGATCCTCCTCGGGAGCTGAGGAGCAGAGACTTCGTCGAAAGCCTGGCGGTCGTTATTTGTAATGGAATGAATGGAAACCATCCGTTCTTTGACAAACAGGGCTCTTGAACGGCTGAGCAGAGAGCAAATCCTATCCATATATATTGGATAGGTCGCTGGTTGTGTCCAGGAAGATGTTCTTTCACGAGATGTGCTGGTATCTGGCACGATAAAAACACCGGGCACACTCTCGAGAGTGCACCCGGAAAATCCTGAATATGAAAGCAATCAGTAATCCCAGAAGACCGGGACCCAACGATAAGCGTCACCATCGACCGCGACGCGGCCCACAGATGGAAACGGTAGATGGGTCGCCACCAGTTGTTCACCGGTTTCGGCGAGTTCGGTTAAAAGACGTACACGAACACGGGCTGCCTCCTCGGGGTCATGTTCAAAACCATTGTACCAGTCTGGATGATCAAATCCGACAGCAAAGATGGCGTCACCAGCAAAGGTCAGTCGATCTTCACCCGATGCAAGACGAACCACACAGTGTCCTGGGGTATGCCCGCCAGTGCGATAGGCGACCACACCGGCTGCCACTTCACATTGTTCATCAAACAGGCACAGTTGATCCCGATACTGCTCGACAAATCGTTTGGCAGTTGCCCTGAGTGCATCAGGAAAGCCGTCGGGCATGTGAGCGTGGGTAAAATCCGGCGATTCCCAGAACTCAACTTCTGCGGCCGCCACATGAATCCGTAGATCAGGACGCAATCTTTCCTTCACGCCCTCGACAAGAAGACCACCGATATGATCCATATGCATATGGGTGAGGACCACGTCAGTGACCGAAGCAAGATCAATACCAGCACCGGCCAGTCGCTTGACCAACTGTCCCGCGCGCGGCAAGTTGAGGTCAGGATCGAGACCCAATCCAGCGTCGACGAGGATCGTCTGATTACCACTACGCACTACGACCACGTTCAGCGACCAATCGAACGAATCCGGTGGCAGATACATATCGTCAAACCATTCTGCTCGTACGTCCGGGTCAATGTTGTGCCCTAACATTTCAGTTGGAAGAGGCAACACACCATCGCTGATGACCAGAACATCAATCTCACCGATACGCAATGCATAGCGGGAAGGCACCAGTTCATCAGGTCCTGATTTGCTCAGGTTTGTTTCGTGTTTCATCAGGCGTCTCCGTTTTTCACCCGTTTGACAGGCTTTGTTGGAAAAGGTGCACTCTTATTTGCCGTTGTATGTTGGAACAGATTCACGATCTCACTAGTTCCTGGATCACTTGCAATGGCAATTTGCCGTAGGATCGCTGAATGCGATCTTCCTCAGAAAAGCGATCGAGTGCTCATCGCTTGCATGGCAATGATGCACGAGAACGGCGACTAATGGCTATTGATCGGAAGTGTCTCGATCACACACTCTATGTCTAATACTCGCCACACCAAGGTATAGGAGCTAAGTCGCAACCGATCCTCTGGAGAATATTTCCATAAGCGTGTAGAATAGCGCGGCACGAGTTATTCAATAAATTCCCTTAAAGCCATCAAGACG
Source organism: Brucella tritici (assembly GCF_008932285.1). NCBI lineage: Bacteria > Pseudomonadati > Pseudomonadota > Alphaproteobacteria > Hyphomicrobiales > Brucellaceae > Brucella > Brucella tritici. The sequence continues at coordinate 383,200 of NZ_WBVY01000002.1, read as the reverse complement.
AAGATGGGTGACCAGTATCGAATTCGTTCGGCGATCCCGCGCGATGCAAGGACTTAGTGCTCCAGGTGCGAGATTTGCTTTGGCCCAGAGCAAAAGTAATTTCACCAATGTACTGCACCCATCGCGCGGCAGCGATAATCCCGACAGTTACTCATGTGAAGCGACGAAGGGCTCGAAGCGGAGGGTTTGAACCTAGTTGTCGTGCTTGCTCATTAAGCGCTTAAACAGCCCTCGCACTAGTTGTCAGCGCTTGTGGCTGCTCTTGTGACCTTGGACAGGGCTAGCGTTGGATATGTCCTTGTCTTGATAATCCTCACAAGCTGACTGCGGGCCCTTTTTGGTGCTCGCCATTCGCGTCAAGATAATCTTGGTAACGATCAGTGTCGGCGCCGCAAAAACGAAAAGCAATGCAATCGTGAAAAATGCCGCATCGAAAGCGATTACCGTAGACTGGTACGCGACAGCCTTGCTCAAAAACGCCTTGGACGCCTGGTTTGCAGCAGCCGTAGTCATCCCGCGGGCCTCGAGAACTGCCGCACTTGTTCCTAACCGATCGCCTACAGCAGAATATCCAGATGTGATATGGCTGGCGAGCACAGATACATTGCTTGCGATATTCCGCGTCATAAGAGACTGAAGACAAGCTATTCCCAGAAGACCGCCAAACTGGCGGCCAGTATTGAAGATGCCGATTGCGGCAGGAAGGCTGCGCGCACTCACCATACTGAATGCGATCAAGGTAATAGACAGAAATAGAAAGCCAAGGCTCAAGCCCCGCAGGAGAACGGCGTTCATCATGTCGTCCATTCCGCTGTCGCCTGCGGAACCTGACAGGAGCCACATAGCGATCATGATCATCACGATCCCGAAGGGTACGGTGGCAATTGGAGAGACGCCCAGGCCCTGGAATACGAAGGCAGACAAGAAAAGCGAAAATACAAAAAGAAGGCTACTAGCGAGCAACAGAACACCGGTATCCGTTGGCGTGAAAGCCAGGACCGAGATTGCAAAACTCGGAATCAAATAAGTGCTTCCAAACAATGCCGCACCAGCTACAAAACTTACTATGAATGCGAACGTAAAATCGACGGACCTGAAAACACTGAGCTCGAGCAGTCCCTCATCCTTAGGCCGGCTCGCTTGTTGACCAACAAACAGGCAAAGCGTCACTACACCTATTCCGGTCAGCCATCGGATGCGACGTTCATCGAACCAGTTCCAGCGGTCGCCCTGGCTGAGCACATAGACAAGACAGAAAAGCGTGATTGATGCCAGCAGAAGGCCACTCCAGTCAAAGCGCCTATAGGGAATATAGGTGTCGATGGTTTCTTCTGATATGAGAACAAGCCCCGCTGCCAGCAATCCGATAGGAACTACTGAAAGAAAAATCCACGTCCAGGAATAGCTGTCCAATAGCCATCCTTGCAGTGCCGGTACGATGGTCGCCGGTGCAACCACAGCCCCTGTTGCAAACAAGGCTTGTAGAACAGGTTGGCGAGAAGGCGAAAAGTCTCGAAAGATAACAGTTTGCCCGATTACCAGTAGGAGACCTCCCGAAAACCCCTGAAATGCGCGCAGAACAATCAGCAAATCCAGTCGGGTCGTCAAGGCAGTGACCGCACTTGCCAATGTTATCATCATAGTTGCCCCAACAACGATAATCCGCAAATTAACGGTCGTCGCAATCCAGGATGCCGTAAGGAACGCGATCATCTTCAGTGTCGTATATCCGATGTCGAGCCAGGCGAATTCGTCGGGAGTAGCGTAAACGTCACCAATTATATCACCTTTGCCAAGCGTCAAAGCGGTACCCGCAATCGCCTCAGTCAAAGTGGCAATCACAATGCCAGCGAGGAGGAGGCATCCTGTATTCTGCCTGGTTTGGCTTGAGACGCTTGGGGGAGAGATCATCAGCTCTCGCTCCCCAGAATGATCTGAACCCGGGCAGAAAGTCCGGGAAGCAGGCGGCCGGGAATTGGGTTCTGAACAAGTTTGATCTTGACTGGAACACGTTGCACGACACGGACGAAATTGCCAGTAGCATTGTCAGCGGGCAGGAGACTGAAGGCCGATCCGCTACCCGGTGCAAAACTGTCAACTTTTCCCTCGATAATTATGCCGGGATAGGCGTCGACCGTTACCTGGGCGGACTGACCGGGTTGAATATTCTCAATCTGTGTCTCCTTGAAATTTGCGACAATCCAAACGTCCTTGATTGGCACCAGATCGATCAAGGAAGCTCCGGGGGATACCAGGCGTCCGACGCGAACCTGACGGTTACCAATAACACCGTCAAAGGGAGCACGGACGACTGTATTGTCGAGATCAATTCGGGCCAGGTCACGCGCAGCCCTGGCTTGAAGCACAGCAGCCAGGGCAGCTTCCTTTTGTGTGGTGAGAACCTTGATACGTGTTTCTTGTGCCTCCAGCGCGGCCTCTGCGCCTAATAAGCCAGCCTCTGCTTTTGACCTCGCAGCGTCACTTTCATCGACCTGAGCTCTGCTGACCGAATTTGTGCGAACAAGTTCACGCTGTCGCTGAGACGCTTTGACCGCGAGAGCAAGATCTGCCTCTGCTGCCCGTTTCTGTGCCGTCGCCTGCTTGACCAGAATATGCTGAAGCTGGATCTCCGCCTCCACATTGTCGATATGTGCCTGTGCTGCTTGCACATTTGCTTCAGCCTGCGCCAGACGTGCGCGGAAATCCCTGTCATCAATTCTGAACAGAACATCATTTGCTCGTACAGTCTGGTTGTCGGCTACATCAACCACGGTGACATATCCGGTTACCTTCGATGCGATTGCTGTCGTATTACCGCGAACATAGGCATTGTCCGTTGTCGTCCGCTCGCTCGAGCGCGCCCACGCCCAACCTCCTGCAGCGGTTGCAATCGCGCTGAGACAAAACACCAGACCAACGATTTTCTTCTTCTTCCAGGTCATCATCTTGTGCACCAATTGGTAATTGTCGTTACCGTTGACGGTTATGGTAATGTAGGTTACCGGTCAAGCGGAAGTTATTGAAGAAGGCCGATAAAGTGACCGACACGAAAAGCGAACGGACAAAACTTCGACGGAAAACTATTCTTCGTGCTGCAGCTGAGCTTTTCTTCGAGCAGGGCTACGCAACCACCAGCATTGATGCGATCATAGAGCGTACCGGTGGCTCGAAGCGAACGATCTATAGTGAGTTTGGCAGCAAGGAGGGATTGTTCCTGGCTCTGGTTGCCGATAATGCGGATCGCGCGATCTCTGCACTCTCTCTAGACTACACTACCCAAAGTGAGTTGCCCGATACGCTGACGACTTTTGGTAACCACCTACTGGAGGTTTACATGAGCCCTTCGGTCCTAGGCATTTATCGCATCATCATCACTGAAGCCGGGCGATTTCCCGATCTTGCGCGCGTGTTTTATGAGAAGGGCCCGGGCCGTACCACGGCTCATCTCGCCAAAGTTCTCCAGGCTGCAGCCGATCGCAAAGAAATTCAGATAGACGATCCTTTGCTTATTGCCGGGCATTTCGTCGGAATGATCCGGGATAATCTTCATTTACAGGTTGTGCTGGGATTGCGCACTCCCCCTACCGAAAGCGAGGCACGGGCCACGGTGGCCTCCGCCGTAACTCTGTTTCTCAATGGCGTGCGATCGCGGTAAGAATGTTACAGCAAGACCACACGCAGGGCACGGTACATCCAACAATATTTCCCGATCCGGTCATGTTGGAACTGAACCAAGCTCCTGGCTGCCTTCCGGTTTCCTTTCTTCAAAAGGGTTCGTTTTGTGGCTGCTCCGAGGTCTTTGTTCCAGGCTCGCAAATCAATTGAATAGCAGCATTTGCAGCGATGCAGATACCGAGCGCTATATGAACCAAAGTAGCCGAGGGCAGTGCCTCGAAACCGAGTGCATAAGGTGAAATCACTGTCCAGCAGCCAAGTACAAAATTGACCCATTCGGTCCAGCTACGATAATGGCAGATTGCCGTAATCGAACAACAAATAATGATCGTACCCACAAAGCCTGCATTCCACGCAACCAACGGTCGATCAATATACGGGAACATACAATAAGCCAGGGCCAGACCCAGTGTCAGACTCGCCCATTCGAGTCCTCTGTTTGGTACATGATTGGTCATGATCTTTCCTTCAGGGTTATTCTTCACTGTCCTTTGTTGAGGCCGTCAGAAGAGCATGAACTGCATTGTCTCATGACGCTATTCATCCAAGGCTTCGATTGTTCAATGCGATGGTAGATACATCTCTATTCCCTGAGCTATGTTCGTAACCGGTCAGCATGTACCATGCTGCACATGCGATGAAGCCTCGCTCTCGGCGGGTTCGATGTTTGCAGCAATTTGATCACTAGATCGAAGGCCGGTGAAATCTTCGTCCTTCAGCTTTCGCCGCCTGCTTGGGCACAACTTCATATCGGATACCTCCGCTCGTCGCTAGGGCAGAAGCGGTTTTGCGCATTCAACAAAGCGACAGATACACTGCTCCCAAAGATGAAGCGGAACTGAGCCCGGGGATAGGTCATTTCGTCTGGCAACTTTGTTAGCGTTCCCATGTGAGCCGATCAGCTCATGAAATTCAGAAAATGCAGTCTCGACTGCCTATAGGAGTATAATATGGAACAGCTATCAGTCACGGCCACCCGCCGTGCAGTCATGTCCGGTACCCTTGGTCTTGCAGCTGCCGGCGCCACATTTGGTCCAGCTTCCGCAAATTCAGCTGAGAAATCGTCCGGAACGGAGTTCAGTGACCGACATGGATATGTCGTCACAAAAGACGGCGTGGCGATTTTTTACAAGGACTGGGGCCCAAAGGACGCCCAACCGATTGTCTTCCACCACGGATGGCCCTTGAGCGGAGATGATTGGGACAACCAGATGCTCTTCTTCCTGGCGAAGGGATATCGTGTAATAGCGCATGATCGCAGAGGTCATGGTCGTTCGAGCCAAGTCAGTGATGGGCATGACATGGACCACTATGCGGCCGACGTCGCAGCGGTCATCACGCATCTTGATCTTCAAAACGCTATCCATGTAGGACACTCCACCGGCGGTGGAGAAGCAACCCGCTATACAGCCAAATATGGCGACGGACGCGTCGCCAAACTGGTACTGATCGGTGCCGTCCCACCGATTATGGTAAAAACGTCATCGAATCCGGATGGATTACCCATTGAAGTGTTTGATGGATTCCGAACCGCCTTGGCGGCAAATCGATCACAGTTTTATCGGGATGTCGCGAGCGGACCATTCTATGGCTTCAATCGACAGAACGCCGTGCCCTCCGAAGCCTTGATCCAGAACTGGTGGCGGCAAGGTATGACGGGGGCCGCAAATGCGCATTACCTAGGCATCAAGGCGTTTTCGGAAACAGATTTTACCGAGGATCTGAAGGCCGTAGCCGTTCCCACGCTGGTGCTACATGGTGATGACGACCAAGTGGTTCCGTATGCCAATTCGGCGTTGCTCTCCGCGAAGCTGCTTAGGAACGCTGAACTTAAAATCTACAAAGGCTTTCCGCACGGCATGGCAACCACCCACGCCGACAATATAAATGACGATTTACTGCGATTTATCAGTCGATAAATGACGATTCGGCAAGTTACTATTTAAGATTATTTGCCCATCACGAGCCATAGTATTCGTGATGGGCCTTTGTTATTCCTAGACGCTTGCGCTGCACTTGATGAGGACAAGGCAGATTGATTTCAAATATGGTATGATAGCCAAAGGAAGTTTTCTGCATCTAACAGATTGGCAGGAGATTGGTGATGGCAGATCAGACCTCTTTAGAAAATGACGCCGTGGATAACGGGGCACTTTGGTCGCGTGAAGAAGAACTTTCATTATTAGTAGATATGGTTCCTAGTCATTTGTGGCGTTTAACGGATGAAGGCGAACCTAGTTTTTTCAATAAGCGTATGGTCGATTTCATTGGTTTCAGCGCTGATGACCTAGAAAGCCCCGGCCGCTCAAAATTGGACGTGCTTATTGACTGTATACACGAAGATGACGCCAAGGAATTCAGTTCGACGCTTCGCCGGTGTATCGCTAATGGCGATGTATTCGCGATGCGTTATCGCTTACGCCGTGCGGATGGGGCTTTTCATTGGATGTCTAGTCGGGCCGAGCCCATGCGTGATCGGGGCGGACGTATAATCCAATGGTACGGTTTATGTCATGACATACATGATCAAGTGATGATGGAAGAAGCGCTAAGACGCAGCGAGAGTCAGCTTCGTCGGCTGGTCGATTCTAACATTATCGGAATTGTCATGTGGGATCTAAATGGACAACTTTTGGATGCGAACGACGCTTTTCTTAACATGGTCCAGTATAGTCGTGACGAATTGGAAAGAGGACTTAGCTGGCTAGATTTAACTCCGCCGGAGTGGCAAGACGCACACGCACTTGAAGAAGCTCAGGAACTTGCCAATACAGGTCTAATGCAACCAAGGGAGAAAGAGTTTTTCAGGAAGGACAGGGGTCGAGTACCCGTACTAATAGGTGCCGCTTGTTTCGAAGGTCAGCGCAGACAAGGTGTCGCCTATATCCTTGATTTAACTGAACGTAAGCATGCAGAGTTGGCACTGCGCAATCGTGAGAGGGAACTTGAACAACTAGTTGATACGGTACCGGTCCAACTCTGGTCTATTTCGGCGGAAGGCCACCCCGCATATATCAACAAGACGATGAAGGACTATATGGGGCTTCACCCGAGAAAAAGCGATGACGAGCCAGGACTCGCAGAGTCGTTGAAAAGCAGCGTACACCCTAACGACAGATTGCTTTACTTGGACAAGATAACCGATTCAGTCAAAACCGGAGAAAAATTCGAACACAAGTTTCGAAATCGCCGCTGGGATGGTGAATATCGATGGACCCAAGGTTATGCTAACCCGCTTCGCGACGAGGAGGGCAATATAATCCGTTGGTATGGTGCCAACATTGACATTCATGACCAAGAAGTTTCTCAAAATGTGTTGCGTGAAAAAGAACGTTTCCTTTCGCGCTTGGTTGAGACGTTGCCAGCAATGGTTGACTGTGCTGCGCCGAATGGTGAGCCAGTTTACCGGAGCCAACAATTTCGTGAATTTCTTGGATATGAGCTCGAAGAGTTGGATAGTTCAGGAAAATCACGGCTGGCGGGCACGCTTGATACAAGTGTTCATCCTGACGACGTAGAAGTAGTTAAGAAGAGATATTCGCAATGCCTTTCATCAGGAGAACCCTACGCTCATAAGCACCGTTTGCGGCGCTTCGACGGCGAATACCGTTGGGTCGAAACTCGCGCAGTGCCAATGCATAATACTGCGAGTGAAATAGTACAATGGAACGTTATATGCATTGACATCGATAGCGAAGTGCGGGCTCAGGAAGCACTGCGCTTGGCTCAGGAGAGGCTTTTTCGCGCTAGCCAAACGGCAAGTCTGGCCGAGCTATCGGCTTCAATTGCGCATGAGGTTAATCAGCCACTCGCTGCCGTCGTGGCAAATTCATATGCATGTCATCGTTGGTTGTCAGCAACACCGGTGAATCTAGAGCGGGCAAAACAAACGGCTGAACGCCTCACACGGGATGCTAACACCGCCAGCGATGTAGTTAATCGAATCAAAGCATTATTTAAACACTCAGCAGATGAGCGCATTCTTACAGATATTGGAAACATAATATCTGAAGCGCGATCCCTGTTGACTGGAAATGCATTACAACACCGAATCGATATATTCGTCGAAGAACGGCCTAACTTACCACAGTTAGTGTTAGATCGAACACAAATACTCCAAGTGCTAGTGAATTTAATGCGCAACGGGATAGAGGCCATGGAAAGTTCTCAAGATGAGAGAATCCTCAGCATAAACGTGGGTCCGACGAACGCAGGAATTCGCATCGAAATCAGCGATCTTGGTATTGGTCTCACCGAATTCGAAAACATCTTTGAACCATTTGTATCCGCGAAGATTAACGGAATGGGCATGGGACTTGCCATTTGTCGCTCCATAGTCGAAGGGCATGGTGGACGATTATCGGCAGAACCCAACCAGCCAAAAGGAGCGAAGTTCATTATAAATTTGCCAACTGGCTTGTGATACTAATCTAAATTGGATTCGAGTTTTCGCTCAGTTTGACAGCAAAGTAACGCTCGAATGTCAACGTAAATTGTGATGTACAGTAGCTAACGAACTTCACACCGATGGTGGACGCTACATGGTGAGCGCTACGAATGGCCCACGGCTTTTGTGATTGACGGAATAGGTTTCTGGCGCTCGGTCAGTATTTCTGCTTTGCCCGCTTCGGCATAAAGTAGGTTCGGATGTTGACGAGTGCTTCGGCGACATCAGCAGCATCTTGGCAGGTCGCTTTGCGTTTCGCCTCGCCGAGCTTGCGGATGGGCGCGATGATATCGCCAGTGACGGCATGGCCTCGCAGGACGGGCCGCCAAAGCTTGGGCGCGTACTCTGTTCCTAACAGAAAGGAGATATCCCAATCGAAGATATCAAAGGTCTGACCATCGATCCTGGTGAACCTGGGCCGGTGGTCTTTCGGTGTTTCGGAAAGGCTTGCCGAGATGCGGTTATACTCTGCGACAATCGTCTGCACGGCTTGATGCTCGGTCGTTTCTATCGGTAGGTTCAGGGCATCTGGACCGGTCAGTTTCGGGATCCATTTGCGTGGGTCGATGAACTTCGGGCCAATGATGAGGGCAGTGAGGTAGCCATCGAGACCGCTCATGGACCAGATAGGCGATATCGGACGACGTCCCCTGATAAAGGCTTCAAACGCCTCGTCATCGAGCTTTGGTCGTTCCGTCGTCTGCTGATTGTTCTGTGTCATGCCGCCCGTCTCTCCTGCTGTGCCATCGCTTCACGCTCGGCCTTCCAGGTCCAGGGCAGGAGACGTTCCATCTCGTTGGCTTTCACTTTGCCGGAGATGATCCGCTCCAGCACATCGGCAAGCCAAACCTCAGGATCCACGTCGTTCAGTTTACAGGTGTTGACGAGGGATGCGATGACCGCGAAGGTCTTTCCACCCCGCTCGTTGCCCACGAATAACGAGTTCTTTCTCGTCAGTGCCACGGATTTCATCGAACGCTCGACGACATTGGAGTCTACCTCGACCCGGCCATCATCGAGGAACGCTGTCAGCCCACCCCAATGGTTGAGTGTGTAGGAGACTGCCTTGCCAAGCGCCGATTTCGACGAGACCTCGTCTTTCAGCTCGGTAAGCTTGGCCTTCAGCTCCCCCATGATGGACACCGTCTCGCGGCGCCTGACGATAAGCCGGGTATCAGCATTTTCCCCGCGCAGGCCTGCTTCGATGCGATAGATTTCGGCGATCCTGGCGAGGATCGACAAAGCCTCTGAAGAGCCGGTCAGCTTGACGACATCGACAAACTTGCGCCGGGCATGGGCAAGACAGAAGGCCAGTCGCACTGGCGCGATGTTGCTCTTTCCCCGACGCTTGACCAGGGTTTTGTAGGCTTGATACCCATCCACCTGAAGCACGCCAGCAAACGACAACAGTTGCCCCTCGACCTCGCGAGCGCTGCGGCTTTCGGCAAAAGTATAGACTACCGCCGGCGGCGCCGGACCATTCCATGGGCGATCGTCGATCGCTTGCGCCCATAACTGGCAGATCTTGGTTCGTTTGCGCCCCGGATCGAGCCGCGGAAGTGGCGTCTCATCACAGAACACCCTCGGCTGCGAGCGGATGAACGCGGTGAGCGCATCGTAGAGAAGCTCAAGCCACCAAGCGACCCGCTCGACCCAGGCGCCGAGCGTGCCGCGATCGATGATCACGCCGCAGGAGGCAAGCATCTGGGCTTGACGGTGAAGCGGCAGATGCCATGCAAACTTCGAAACGGCGACATGGGCCGCGAATGCCGTCGTCACCATGCCGCCATCCATCACGCGCGCCGGCGCGGGTGCTTGCACAACACCGTTCTCGCAGGCCCGGCATGCATAGCGTGGCCGGATCGTCCGTTTCACCCGAACAACGGCAGGCACGATGTCGAGCGCCTCGCTGACGTCCGTGCCGATGCAATGAAGTTCGAACGAACAGCAGGGGCAAATCTTGCTCTCCGGCTCGATGAGCTCGTCATAACGCGGAAGGTGCTTGGGTAAGTGGCCGATATTGCGAGCTGGCGATCGCCGTGCCTGCGTTTTGTATTCATCGACCGGCGCGACATCGTCATTGGCAGCAACGGGAATGTCGCTCAGATCGCCAAGGTCAAGGGTTGCCTGCGTCGGATCTATGGTCGTCATCTTCTCCGATTTCGTCCCAAAGAACTGGCCTTCAAGGAAGGCCACGCGCGCCTTAAGGTCGGCATTCTCTTCGTCAAGCGAGAGAATGATCCGTATCAATTGAACGGCGTCCTGCGGTAAGGGATCGGGTCGAAGCAGCATGAGAGATCCTACCATATAGGCACAAATCTTCAAGCAAAACCAATACGTTCACCCTGCTTTCAAGGGGCGTTTTACCGAGTTCTGCTTCACCCTTGTCCAGTCAATACCGGCAGCCAAAAGAGAGAACTCTTCGCGTGTCATCTGCATCGCGCCATCGCGGATCGGCGGCCAAACAAACTTGCCCGCCTCAAGCCACTTCGTCGCCAGGATCATGCCGGATCCGTCCCAATAAATGCAGCGAAGTCGATCAAGACGCTTGGCGCGGAACACAAACACGTCGCCGCAATACGGATCAGCAGCAAGCGCCGAAGCCACCAAGCCGTTCATACCACGTCGGAAGTCGATAGGCTGCGTCGCAACCATGATCTTCATGCCATTCGGCGAAAGTCCGATCACCGGCGACCCCGCAACGCCGCTACGATCGCTTGCGCCAACTCGGGCGCCACCGTACCGATCACGGTCACGCGCGCGCCAGCAATCTCGATTTCAATTCGACCTGCGGCGGAGTGCGCGGCATCCGATGGAGAGCCCTGGTGGGCCGCTTGATCGCCGACCACCGTTACAGGCACGAACATCGCCTGCTGCGTTGAGATCTTGGCCGAGCGGCAAGAGGTCAGCCCGGCATCCCGACGCCAAACATTCAGCAAGCCGCGATTGACGCCCCAGTGCCGAGCAACGGCCGAGATGTTCACATCAGGTTCCGCGCTTTCCGCAAGGATGCGCGCCTTCTCCTCGTCAGTCCAATTCCGCCGCTGGCGCCGACCGGTAATCACCTCGATCCGACGATATTTTCCCTCATGCCTGGCTTCATGCATGTCTTCATCCATGACTTCAAGCATGGCATCACCGCGATCTCCAACCATCCCGTTCCGCTCCTATCGGTAAAGGAGCTTATCTCGCGGCCTCGATCACAAAAGGAAAGGTGGGCTGTTCGTAGCGCTCACGCTACATGTACTCATTGATCAGTGGGCTCCAACTGAGCGGTCGCAGCATGAAAAACATAAGTACCCGGTCCAGCATATTTCGCGGCAGATTGATCGTCTATTTGACTGTGAAACTTCGAATAGAGTGACACCATCGCGGTGAACCGAGAATGCCGAAAACTGTCAGAAGCGCTGAGTTCCGAAATATCGATAACCCGCGCCCCATATTGTATAGCGGCCGTCTTGACCCATGGATTATAAACGTCGTCCGCCCCTACTCGTTGACCACCGGTAATAATCCGGGACACCGCCAGCGCTTCATCGTCACCAGATACCAGCAGATTCAGTGGGTGCGCAAGTCGCCCGATCGTATTTAGTTGACGGATCATATCATTAGTATCGATATCTGGGGCGGCTAATACTATATTGTCCAAACGCCTAGCCACCTGACGTCGAGAGGTTCGGCTCAATCCGGATAGGGTTTCCATCGCAAGCCACGCTCCCATGCTATGTGCAAGGAGGCCGACCTTCATCTTTCCTCCCTGGACAAGGATCTCAATTGTCTCGGCAAGACCGGCGGTTGAAGCTAGCGCAGCGCGCCTGTCCGTGCTGTAGCTTAGCGCGTTACCCTGGGACGGCCAGGCAAATAACACTGCGGTCTGGCCATCGTGGGAATCTGCTGCAAGTTGCGCGAGCCGATAGACCGATTCCTGATAAGTGTTATTGTATCCATGTACAAATAGTCGGACAGAAGGGATACGATTGGCAGAAAATATAGCCGAATAAAACTCGTCTGCAGTGAGGCTCCGGGATGTCAGTGTAACAAATTCCTTGGCCGGATTTGGTGGCGTACTGGGCCACTCAACCAAGTTAGCTTTGTGAGTAGGTGGGATTGATATTACATGCTTTACAAATCTCAGGTGTGGTGAGTAGCCACTCGTAAACGTTGTCCCGGAATCATCTGCTGGGGCCCTGACAGTAGAAACATAAACTGTCACGCGTTTGCAGTCAGTTCGAGAAAACGACAAACTCGCAGCGCTTCCCTCTAGCTTGGAGCTACACGCAGCAAGCCCGAATAGCAGGAAGGCCATTACCAATGCCAAGATTGGTATGCTACTTCGTTTGTTATGGCGAGCCGCGAGCGGCTGCGACAAGACCACGTTTCAGTCCTCCTATCGATTTTGTTGTGAGAAACAAAATAGAGAGATAATTTTCGCACTATTGGCTATGGGGAACTATCTTCTAAACGGAGAAAACATCCTATGCTAAGTGATAGGGGCGCTAAACAGTTTCAGAGCCATTCATTGAAAGAAGGTTCGATGAGGAAGAAATTCGACGTGTTGGGAAACCGATGTTGGCAAACACTCATCAAAGTGACGAAAACGGCGCGTAAGTCTATCTATCATGCATCGCTAATCTGATTGCCAGTCAAAATGACGGAACCTCGTGGTATCTGGCTGAACTATGAGTACATGATGAACGCCAGGTCAGCGACCCCTAACAAGGCCCCTACCATGCTCCGGCTGCAGGTCGTTGCCTGGTGGCAACCCACAAGCTCATTATCGTCACTGTCGCAAGAAGGCTCGGAACAATCGCAAACGCGATCCTCAAAAGCGGCGCCTCATGGAGCCATCAAAGCCAAACTTACACACAGTTGCTAGTTATGAAGCCTGGTGCGCTCGGCCGAGCGTACTCTCGATCGTAGTAAATGCATGTCCAATCTACTCCAGTCTTATTCTTGATATTGAGAAATTTTGTAAGATACTGACACTATCGGATTTCTCTCGGCGGTGAGACCTATTAGTGACAAATCAACATTCCCCATTGACACTTGACGACATCACAATCGTCGATCAATCGAAGTTAAAGAAAGCTGTCACTGCGGCCGCTTTAGGCAACACCATGGAGTGGTTCGACTTCGGCGTTTATGGTTTTGTGGCGTTCGCGCTGGGTAAAGTCTTCTTTCCTGAAGTTTCTCCGGCAATTCAAACCATCGCAGCGCTAGCGACTTTCTCGGTGCCCTTTCTTATACGGCCACTCGGCGGGCTGTTTTTCGGTGTCATGGGCGATCGCTTTGGCCGTCAGAAAGTATTGTCGCTCACTATAATCATCATGGCAGCGAGCACATTTTGTATTGGATTGATCCCCGGTTACAACAGTATAGGTATCCTTGCGCCTATCCTGCTATTATTGTGCAAACTGGCACAGGGATTTTCCGTAGGCGGGGAGTATACAGGCGCGGCGATTTTTGTGGCGGAGTACGCCCCTGACCGCCAGCGCGGTGTGCTCGGCAGCTGGCTCGATTTCGGTTCCATTGCAGGGTTCGTACTCGGTGCGGGTTTCGTGGTTCTTTTGCAGACCTTCTTGTCGGAAGTTGCTTTTTTGAGTTGGGGTTGGCGCATACCTTTTCTGGTTGCTGCTCCGCTTGGGCTCATAGGCCTTTATTTGCGTCATGCGGCTGAAGAAACTCCGGCGTTTACGCAGCAATTGGAACGCTTAGAGCAGGAAGACAAATCGGCACTACAAGACCGGCCAACCGTGCCATTTGCGGAGATATTCACCAAATATCGTAAATCCTTGCTGGTATGTATCGGTATTGTTCTGGTGACGAACACCACCTATTACATGCTTCTGACATATTTGCCGACGTACCTGTCCAGCAACCTGGGCTATTCGGAAGACCATGGCGTGATGATTATCATCGCGGTGATGATAGGTATGCTGTTCATTCAGCCAATCATCGGCCTCACTAGCGACCGCATTGGTAGACGACCCTTCATTTTGATTGGCAGTATCGCCTTGTTTATGGTCGCCATTCCCTCATTTCTGATGATCGCCAGTGGCCAGTCGGCTCAAATCTTCCTGGGGTTGTTATTCCTGGCAATTGCGCTGAACTGTATGATCGGTGTGATGGCAGCAACCCTCCCAGCTCTATTCCCAGCCCGCATTCGATATAGCGCCCTGGCGAGCTCGTTCAATATAGCCATTATAGTGGCGGGTCTCACACCGACGCTGGCAGCATGGCTGGTCGCAAGCACAGAAGACTTGCTGATGCCAGCATACTATCTGATGGGTGCGGCAGCAATTGGCATCTTTACCAGCCTATTCTTGCCCGAGACCGCCAATCGGCCGTTACGGGGTGACACACCGAATGCTTCTAACCCAGCGGAGGCAAAAGTCCTGCTACAGGAATCCTACGACATTATTGAAGGCCGTATTGAGGATATCGATGCTGAAATCGCCATGCTGGAGGCAAAGATCCAGCAGCTAGCTGTTCAGCGTGAAAAGTTAGCAGACCGCCACCCTAACATTGATTGATTGCGTTTGATGGGGTGTTAGCAACTGTGTCTAAGTTGGGCTTTGATGGCTCCATAAGGCGCCGTTTTTGCGGATCGCGTTTACGAATGTCACGAGCCTTCTTGCGACGGCAACAATGACGAGCTTGTGGGGTTTGCCACGCTCTTTCAGTCGTTGTGCGACTGATGGCATATCTTCGACGGAACGCCTCTTGCGCCACTTCAGGACCGTATTCTCGTTGATCCCGAACCGCGCGGCGAGCTGCGCGACCGAAGCTTTCGATCGCTATAGTTCTGCTCGAATGGCGTGCGTGGTCTTGGCGCTGCCGTGGAGAATTTGGCCCATAGCTCCCTCCGCTGTGTCGGTGACAGTTCTACACCATCACGTGCTGGGACCAAACAGCTAGCAGACTTGCAAACACTTAAGTACACTATATTACTATATTTTATTGATTCTCGACTTACCTCGTATCTAAGGTTTTCGTGATTGGGGGGCCATCGATTGCGTGCTGACCGTGTGAGCATATCAGTTGCCATTCCAAGACTTGACGCGAGGAGGAGAGCACTAATGAGCTCCATTTTCTTCCATCCTGCGACTTTGGCCGTAGCGATGACGGCGTTGCCGTCTTCGGGGCAAGCTTTGGCGCAATGTGCTCCCTCGTCACCCGGACCTATTAGTATTTCTTCCGGTAGTTGTTCGGATCCGGCTCTCACCATACGAGAAAGCGCTAATGCTGCGCCGGTGGTCGACGTTTCGGGCACCGGCAGCTATAGTGGCACCTCTGTTTTGCTAACAGCTACTGGCACCGGTCACGGCATGCAGGTGAGCGGTAACGGGACCGCCACCTTGATCGGGACCTCGCCGGATGATGTTTCTGAGGTAATCACCAACGGCACGGGCGGTCATGGCCTCTACGCCGTGGATGGCGGGGTGATTGAAGGAAGCTATACCACGGTCACGACCTATGGCGTCAGCGCAGTTGGAGCCAACAGCAGCATCACGCTGATTGATAGTTCCGTGTCCACGGTCGAGGAAAACTCGCATGGCGCTTACGCCGCCGGTGGCGGAACGATCACGCTCACCCGCACCGACTTCACAATTTACGGCACGGCGGCCTCTGCCGCATTTGCAGATGCCGGCGGAGAGGTCACTCTCAATGATCTAAATACCTTCAGCTTTGGAGATAACGCACCGGGCGCGGTGGCTTCCGGTGCCGACAGTAATCTCTATGGTTACCATTCTTTGGTCGTTTCGCTGAAATGGGTGAGAAAAGGTACACGGTAACCGGTGTCACACCCGTACCTTGATGCCGCGTCCTATTTTTTGTGGCGAGCGGGTTCAGACTGAGACGTAATTGCAAAATTGGACTGCGTGAGCTACTTAGCGTCATCCACAAGGACTCGGTGAAACTCCGGGTGGCTCTTCTGGCCGCCGATCCGCCAGACAACACAGCAACGCAACCTAATCCATTCTCGAGGACCGAGTTTTGCTCGGCCCGTTGCATCACCTGTGAAAAATCCCATGCGAACTCTTTCAAACTACCGCCAGGAGTGGTTCTCCAATATCCGTGGCGACGTGCTCTCGGGCATCGTCGTCGCCCTCGCGCTCATCCCGGAAGCGATTGGCTTCTCGGTGATCGCGGGCGTCGATCCCAAGGTGGGGCTCTACGCCTCCTTCGCAATTGCCTGTGTGGCCGCCTTTCTGGGCGGGAGGCCGGGCATGATTTCTGCCGCCACTGCCGCAACCGCGGTGGTGATGATCTCGTTGGTCAAAGAGCACGGTCTTCAGTATCTGTTCGCGGCCACTATTCTGATGGGCGTCATCCAGATTGTCGCGGGATGGCTGAGGCTCGGCCGCGTGATGCGCTTCGTCTCCCGCTCTGTCATCACGGGCTTCGTGAACGCCCTTGCGATCCTGATCTTCATAGCCCAGTTGCCCGAACTCATAGGGGTCCCGATGCTTACCTACGTGATGATCGCAGGCGGCCTCGCCATGATCTATCTCTTTCCATACGTGACCAAGGCTATTCCATCGCCGCTCGTGGCCATCGCGGTCCTCACGGCCATGGCTTGGTGGTTTGGCATGGACCTACGCACAGTCGGCGACCTCGGTGAACTTCCGTCTTCGATCCCATTCCTGATCCTTCCGCAGGTTCCGTTGACCTGGGAGACGCTGCAGATCATCTTCCCATACTCAGTGACGCTCGCTGCGGTCGGCCTGCTGGAATCGCTGCTTACCGCGCAGATCGTCGACGACATGACAGACACGCCCAGCAACAAGAGTCAGGAATGCATTGGACAGGGCGCGGGTAATATCGCCTCGGCACTGATCGGCGGCATGGGCGGATGCGCCATGATCGGACAATCGGTCATCAACGTAACATCTGGTGGTCGAGGACGACTTTCAACGTTCGTCGCGGGTGCTTTCCTATTGTTCCTGATTGTCGTCCTTAACGACCTCGTCCAGATCATCCCCATGGCCGCGCTTGTTGCGGTTATGATTATGGTTTCCATTGGCACTTTCTCCTGGCGGTCGATCCTCGACCTGAGACGCCATCCGCTTCCATCCTCCGTCGTCATGTTGGCAACGGTCATCACCGTCGTCGCAACGCATGATTTGGCGAAAGGCGTAATCGTTGGCGTCTTGCTGTCCGGCATCTTTTTTGCTGGCAAGGTAGCCCGTCTGTTCAGGGTCACGCGCGAAGAGGATGCCGAACAAAATAGTGTCACCTATGCAGTGGTGGGGCAGGTCTTCTTTGCGTCGGCGGAAGCCTTTATCCATGCGTTCGACTTCACGGATAAGGGTAAGCGGATCATCATCGATCTGACAAAGGCCCATCTCTGGGACATCACTGCAATTGGCGCGTTGGACAAGATCGTATTGAAGTTCCGTCAGGCAGGCGACGAGGTCGAAGTCCTCGGCTTTAACGAGGCGAGTGCCGACATGATTGACCGCTTCGCGCTGCACGACAAGGATGAGCGGCTTGCGGCAAGCGCCCCACTGCACTGAACAACGTGGCTGCGTACATTCGCGCGCAGCCATCTGCCCCGCTACTGTTGCCTCTTGGTCTGCTCCAAGATCGAATGATTTCAAGGAGCATCGGAATCGATTATCGAGAAAACCTCAATGCCCTGCTTTTGCGTTGTGATGAAACCGTGGCCGGTTTTTGGATCGATACCGTGTCCGCGGGCCGCTTTCCTGCCGAGTTTCTCGATTGCCGCGATGAGACGGCTTTCCATATTGGCCTGTTCAGGCCAGCATTGAATATTCGCGCTTTCACGCAAGTCGCCATTGGCGACGAGAATGATATCCTGCATGTGATCGTCTCCTCCAGAACCGATGCTTGTCCTCTACAAGCAGTTCAACTGCTCGTCAGACAGGCCCGGTTGACCCCAAAAGCCAGACGCTCTGCAACTTCTCACCAGACAAGATACGTTCGCGGCATTGGATTTCACCATCACCATTGGCATCTGCATCGTCGGCGATAACGGCAACCAGTTCCTCAGGAATAACCACTACACCTGAAATATCAGCGAAAATCACATCGCCAGGCCGCACCCGAACACCATTGATGTTCAACTCGACTTGCGACTTAGTCGGCTCCATACGCCCAGAAACCCCGACCGGGCTAACGCCACGCGCAAAAAGCGGGTAATCGAGCTTTTTCACTTCGGCAATATCGCGCACCGTACCATTGACGATTGTTGCAGCAGCACCGGCAGTTTTTGCACCAGTCGACATCAATTCACCCGTGCCGGAACCTTCAGCACAGGATGCGTCCACCAGCAGAATGCCGCCCTCGACGACATTGTCGATTGTGCCGTGATAGACATCTTGAGGCTGGCCGGTTCGCGTGCTTTTTTCATAGAGAACAGTATGGACTGGACCGCAGATCACCTGCCCCGGCTTCAGTTCGCTTTGCAGGCTCAGTCCCTGCAGAAAGCCATAAAAGCCATGCTTGTCCATGACATCCTGAATATCGCCCGAATACCAGCGCGACAGGCGTTTGATCGCATCCCAGTTGACGCGCGAATAATCATAGCTGCTCATTGTTTTGTTCTTCCGTTTTAGCCCGTTTCAGGCCTGTTTCTGGATTGTCTGATCGCCTGTTCGAGATAAGCCGTACTGTTGGTGATGTGTTCGCGCATCGCTTCGCGCGCATCGCTGGCCTTACCTGCTGCAATCAGCCCGTAAATATTCTCATGCTCGGCCAGCCCCGCGCTCAGTTTTTTGCTCGGAACCCGGCTCGATACTTTGATGACCTCTGAGATGAGCGAATGAAGATTGCCGTGCAGTGAAGTTAAAATCTCATTGCCCAAAGATTGCACCAAAGCCCGATGGAAAGCCGCGTCGCCTTCGGCGAAACGGGAGAAGTCATTGTCATCGGCAGATTTCCGCATGACATCGAGTGCTGCGGTCACTCCATCACGCAGTTCTCCCTCGCCAGAAGCGAGGCGCCCCGTAACATCCACTTCGATCAGGCGACGCACATCCATGGCCTGAACGAGATAGGACGAGTCACGCGCAAAAAGCGATCCAACTGACGATACCAGTGAGTCCATGAACTCGCTGACATCATCCCGGACAACTTCTGCTCTTTCACCGTGGCGACGCCGCACCAGCCCTTTGGTTTCAAGAACCTGCATGGCTTCGCGCACAGATCGCGTGCTGACACCAAATGTCCTGCCAATCTCGGCCTCAGAAGGCAGACGTTCTCCCACCTGAAGCTCACCAGACAGAATGCGCGCCTCTATCGCGGCAACAATATGCATATGCAACTTGCCGCGATCGACATGAGGGGAAACTGAACCAATCACCATTTTACCGCTCCGAAGCCGCGATTATCGCGTTTTATTTACATTAGAGTTATGACATATGTCATATGTAAATTCGCATTTCATGTCAAGGTTTTGACATAATCAGGTTCTGGTTTCAGCCTCCTCCTACTCGGTATTATCGAGCTTTACCAAGCAGTAAAGCCGCCATCCACAACGACATTCGAACCCGTCATGTAAGACGAAGCGTCGGATGCGAGGAAGCGGATGATACCGTTATACTCATTGATCTCAGCCTGGCGGCGCATTGGTACGCGATCAAGGAACGCATCGATAAATTCTTTATCGAAGCTCGCAGTCTTCACACCACCGAATGAAATCAGGTTCACACGAACGTTCTTCTCACCCCAATAGGTACCGAGATAGCGCGTAAGATTGATAAGTCCCGACTTGGAAGCGGCATAGGAAATTGCTTTGATGAACGGCTTGCCATCGCGTTTTTCACGATAGGAATAGAGCGCCTGATTTGGCGAAACGAGACCGTAGATCGAACCGACATTGATGATTGAACCGCGACCTTCGGATGCCATGTGGCTGCCGATAACCTGACTGGTCAGCATAACGCCGGTCAGATTGGTATCGATAATCTCATCCCAGAATTTCTGCGGATAGACTTCAAACGGCGCATTCTGCTCTGCCGAACCGTCTGGCTTTGAATCGATACCCGCATTGTTGACGAGTACATGCGGCACGCCCCAATCAGCGATCAGCTGTTTGGTTGCAGCTTCAAGGGCAGCCTTGTCTGTGACACTTGCCTCATAAACGCGGATACGATCTTCAAGTCCCGGAAACTTTTCAGCAATCTGCTGCTTCGTGAATGGGCGACGGCTGAAGATTGCCACCTTCGCACCTGCTTCGGCCAAAGACTTGGAAAACTGCGTTCCGAGCTGCCCAAGTCCGCCTGTCACAACCGCAACGCGGTCTTTGACACTAAAAATATCAGTCATTGTAGGTTCTCCTCGCAGATTTTACGCTTTGGCTGAGGCGTCGATTGCTTCGCGCGCGCGACGATTTCCTTCGTTAAGGAACATCACGTCATTGCCCATAATAATCATGTCCACGCCCTTCTTTTTTAGCGCGGTGACGCTCTCGGCGACCGGTGGAATGCACGGCGCCATGACCTTGATGTCGCGCGCGTGGCACTTTTCGATAAGCTCGCTCAGCTTCTCATCGACTTCCGGATGCGACATGGAATAGTCGATCGAAATGCGGCGCGAGATCGAGTAGTCGGCTGGGCCGAAGTTGATGACATCAATGCCTTCGACATCGAGAATTTCATCGATATTGTCGAAGAACTCGAAGCTCTCAGCCATCGGGATCGCGAGCTTGTTGGCATTCTCGCGTTCCATATAGGATGACCACTGGAAGCCCGGCCCGGCAAAACCCGCGGCACGACATGAAGCGTCACCACCACGTCGGCCGTAAGGCGGAAACTTTGCCGCCCGGACGATTGCACGAGCCTGCTCTGCGGTATTGACCTGCGGTACGATAATGCCGGTTGCGCCGATTTCCAGCGACTTGCGGATATCCCATTCATTCGTGCCGCGAACACGAACCAGCGGTGCGATGCCCGAAAGAAGCGCTGCCATCACCAGCTTTTCCATATGGGTATCGACGTTGACGGGCGTATGCTCGGCATCGATGAAGGCAAAATCCAAGCCCCAATTACCAGCAACCTCGATTGCTGTCGTCGAACCGGTGTAGAATGTTGTGCCGAACGTCGCTTCGCCATTGCGCAGCTTTTCAGCCAGTTTCAGATTTTCAACTACAGGCACTGCTCTCTCCTTGAGTCAGTAGTTATGTGGGGAATTGATGATTGCTGGTTCACTTCACATCCGAGGAAATAAACGCCTGCAATTCCGGCGTTTTCGGATTTGCGAAAAGTTCTTCGGAAAGCCCGGCCTCCCAGACTTTTCCCTGATGCATGAAGACGGTGTGGGTCGCGACACGACGGGCAAAACCCATCTCGTGCGTTACCAAAAGCATGGTCATGCCGGTCTTGGCGAGTTCAGCGATGGTCTTCAGAACTTCTCCAGTCAGTTCTGGATCAAGTGCGGAAGTCACTTCGTCAAACAGCATGACCTTAGGCTTCATTGCCAATGATCTGGCAATCGCCGCACGCTGCTGCTGGCCACCGGACATAGAGTCTGGATAAGCATTTTTCTTTTCCAGCAAGCCGACTTTCGACAGCACTTCATCGACCAGCTTTTCCTGCTCTGCCTTGGACACATTCTTCACAAGACGCGGGGCCAGCTTGATGTTTTCGGCGACGGTGAGATGCGGAAACAGATTATAGCTCTGAAACACCATCCCAACTTCCTTGCGCAAATCGCGTAGACCCTTGTTGGTGCCATCAAGCCTATGCCCAACCACTTCGATTGAGCCGGAGTTGAATGGCTCAAGCCCGTTGATGCAGCGTAACATCGTGCTTTTGCCAGAACCGGACCGCCCGATAACGGCAACGGTTTCACCAGGTTCAACCGAGAGGTCCACACCTTTAAGAACAGGCAGAGAGCCGAAAGATTTTTGCAGGTTATCAATGCGCAGCGCTGGCATTTTTCTGCTCCTTTAATTTCTCGCTCCACCACGACAACGGGTAGCAAAGGGCGAAGTACATCACTGCGACCGTCAGGAAGACGTGGAAAGGCTGGAAGGTCATATTGTTGAGAAGCTGTCCGGCGCGGGTAAGCTCGACGAAGCCGATCAAAGCCGTCACCGACGTATTCTTGATTACCTGCACCATGAAGCCGACTGTTGGGCCAAGTGCTATGCGAAAGGCTTGCGGCAGGATCACGTAGCGCAGCGTTTGGGTACCGCTAAGCGCAAGTGAATCCGAAGCTTCCCACTGAGCGCGAGGGATCGATTCAATGCAGCCGCGCCAGATATCTGCCAAAAACGCTGTCGTGTAGATCGTCAGCGAGATTGCTGCAGCTGCCAGCGGCGGAAAGTAAAAGCCAAGGAAGCTAAGACCGTAGAATGATAGGAACAGCAGGATCAGAAGTGGTGTTGCCTGCACGAGCTGAATGTAGCCCATGATGATCCAGCGCAGCCACCTTGGTCCGAGTGAGCGACCCAGTGCAAACAGCAATCCGAGAATGCCACCGCAGGCGAAAGTGATAAGCGAGAGACCGACTGTCCACCAAAGGCCCTGGATCAGAAACTGAATGCTTGTCCATCCGAATGACTGGATCATGGCTTTTGCTCCTGAACATCGAGCATCAGCGCCCCAGTTTCATTGCCCACATCCACGCGGCGGCGGAACAGCCAGAGACCAAACAGCATGTAGATGAAGCGGAAGAAAAACGTGATGCAGATATAGATGGCGGCCACGATCAAGAAGGTTTCTAGGCTCCTGAACGTCTGTGACTCGATCGTGCCTGCTGCCATGGTCAGCTCCTTCGCCGAAACCGCCGACACAATCGAAGTGCCTAGCAAGGTGAGTGTCAGCTGGCCGGTCAATGCCGGATAGATGATGCGAAGCGCAGGAACCAAAACCACGTAGCGCATGACTTGAAACTGAGACAGGCCAAGTGCCAGACCAGCCTGAATCTGGGTCTTGGGAATGGCGATCAGACCTGCACGAAATATCTCTGCCGAATAGGCTCCAAGATTAAGTGATACAGCGAATATCGCGGCCTGATTGGCGTCCAGCTTGATCCCTGTGTAAGGCAAGCCGAAGTAGATCAGAAAGAGTTGCACCAGAAGCGGTGTATTGCGGAATGCTTCAACATAGACCGCGCCGATTTTCCTGCCCCAGCGTGGGCCATCGAAGCGCAGCAGAGCCACAGCAAGACCGATCGTAAGGCCGATGGCAATTGCCTCTGCTGACAGGATTATCGTGTTGATTGTTCCGGTTACAAGCTCGGGAGTTCGGGCTAGGACCGGAGCGAAGTCCATCTCATAGGCCATTGTGTTGATCTTTCAGAGTTAACAGCGGCGCAGAAGCGGGATTGCGAGGTGCCGTAACACTTTAACTTTTATGCATATTCTTTCATCGGGCGGGGCCTTGCACAAAGAACACGGCATGAAGGAACGGGCAGTCGCATACATTGCGGCATGCGACGCCGATCAGACATAAAAGGCTTAGAACGTCGGGAGTTTTCCACCCGGAATAGGTCCGCCGATCCACTTCTCGTGGAGTTCATTCAGGCGACCGGTCACTTCCTGATAATAGATGAAGTTGTTCAGCCACTGATGCAGCTCTGTCGAGCCTTTACGGGTAGCCATCGACCAATAGAGCGTAAAGATCGGAACGTCTTTCTTGATCTCCAGATTGGTGAGGTTGCGCTTTTTTATGATGTCTTCTGCAACTGTTGCCACCGCCGCTGTCGCATCGACTTGGCCTGAAATCAGAGCTTGCATTGCAAGCGCATCGTCATCAAAACGGACAACCTCCAGGCCTTCGATGCCATAGCCGCTCACAGCCACATCCTGAGTACTTCCCTTTGGCACCGAGATGCGCTTTCCAGCCAGATCCTGCAGAGTTTCGACCTTCATATCCTTGGCGGCAATGAAACGCATTTCATAAGCGCCATATGGATTGGTCATGAGAAATGTCTTTGCGCGTTCTGGCGTCGCAGTCATCTGCGCGATCAAAAAGTCGACGCGACCGGACTCAAGTGCCGCCGAACGAGAAGCGTTATTGACCGGCACAACTTCAAGATTGACGCCAAGCGCCTTAGCCGCATCGCGTGCTACATCCACGAGAAACCCATCGGTCTTGCCGCTGGCATCAACCGTATCATAGGGCGGAATGCCCGTCAGCACACCGATCGTTACGGTGCCTTTTCCAGTGATATCCGACAGAGACTGCGCAATCGCCGATGATGCACCAAAGCACACAACAGACGCCAAAGAGGCCGCAAGCGCAAACCGCCTGAACAGGTTCGTAAACATGATTTCCTCCAGCTTTTTTGTCCAAGCACGTTCCCTGTCGCGCTTCGACTTTTCCTCCCGCGGCGTCTTTTGAATACCCTGGGTCCCATCAAGCAAACGCAGCCTATGTCATATGACTTATGACATAAGTTAAGTCAAGCCCTTTCTCTAGCGCTCCCTTGGGACAGGAGCGCGCGATCTACCAGACTGAACCACACTTTTGCCTGAGTAGAGACCTTACAATTTTCAAAACTAATAAATCCATATAGCGGCGAATCTGCAAAGTGGCGGGCCTTACTTTCCCAAAGTCAGTCATTTGGTAATCCATCCACGGTCTCTAAAATCTTTGGTACGTAAGGCAGTCATTATTAATGTATTAGTACATTGATCAGTAGCGAAATAGAGCCTCTCTTCCCCGTTCACCAATCCGATTGCCAGTCAAGAGCACATCATACGCGCATCGGATAGAAACCCGCGACCATTTACTTTTTGATCAAAGCGACAGCGAAGTTTGGATTGCCGCTACGGGCGGCGAATCTCAGAATTCGTTGATCAGTCCTTCGTATGCTTTGTTAATCTCTCTCACATCCCGTCGATATTCATCGATGATCCAGTCGCAAATGTCGCGAATGAACCATTCATCCGTTTTGATCGAAGTCACTAGATTACAGCTTCGGCCAGTCGAAACCACAACAGGATGCGATGGAACGAGCGAGCCGTTGGCCAGCAAGGTTGACACCACACTTAACCAGCCGATAGCGTTGCCTTGTCCCATCAGCGCGGCCTGTACAACGACATTGTAATCCGAGAATTGAAGTTCCCGGGCTATCTCTGTCAGTGCATCAACGGAATACAAATCTGCCCATCTGAACTGTGACCCGCTAAGAGTAATCACCTGATTCAAACCCGACTGGGACTGTTTCGAATTGAAATCGAAGGCCGGAGATCGCACAGGCAGCAGAATCTCTGGCATAAGTGGAAAAATTCGATACCGGTCATCCACTTTCGGATCGAACCGCATCGCGATATCCGCGTCGTTAACCGGACAATCGAGCGGCCCGATGATCAGTTGCCACTGAATGTCTACATCAGGAAACAGCGCTTGGAATTGGTTCATCCGCGGCATAAACCAATGCGTAGCGAAAGCCCCTGAGACTGATATTCGCAGCGTGCGTCGCTTCGTTTGCGCATTTTGTCTTAGTCCAGCCAAAACACGTTCAATGTTTGAAAAGCTCTTCGAGACTTCCGCAAAAAGATCACCTCCTTGTTCCGTCAGTTCTGCTCCCATCGGCGTTCGTTTGAAAAGCTGCATTCCGAGATGAAGCTCCAGACGCCCGATGGTGCGGCTGACTGCGGGACTTGTAACCCCAAGTTCCCGTGCCGCGTTTGCAAATGTTCCGCATCGGACTGCCGCTTCGAAGGCGACGAGTGCGTTGAGCGAGGGAAGGAGCCGTCGAATATGTGACATTACAAAATGTAACCCCAGAGGTGATTATTTTTGGAATTGATGGATTTGTCTCAAGTATCCCAATGTAGCCAGACAACTGGCTTGTGCCCGGAATAGGAGAAACAATTTTCATGGCCTTCGAAAATTTTAAAGTTCTGACTTTTGATATCGTCGGAACCTGCATCGACTTCGAGAAGGGTATTCTGGATGGTTTTCGCGCCGCAGGCGGAGCGGCCGCGAAGACGCTGAGTGATGATCAGATTTTCCAGCCCTATCTGAAAGCAAGGGAGAAATTTCCGGGCCGCGCAAGCGAGGTCATGCGCGAAGTTTATCTCTACGCTGCGAAAGAACTTGGGCTGTCGGACGACAGCGCCGCGGGTGACAAATTTCATAGCCACTTCTTTGAATTTCCCGCATTCGAGGATTCCGCTGAAGCGCTCAGACGATTGCGTAGGCATTTTAGACTTGTTGCGATGACCAATTATGATCGTGTCGGTTTCAGCGCCAATTCGAACAAGCTCGGCAACCCGTTTCACGACAGCGTCACTGCTGACGATGCAAGGTATCCAAAACCGGATCCACGCTTCTTTTCCTACAATCTTGGGCGCCAATCGGCATTTGGTTTCAAGCAGGATGAAATCCTGCATGTTGCCCAGAGCCAGTACCACGATATAGGCGTCGCTAAAGAGCTTGGATACAAAGTCTGCTGGATCGAGCGCCGAAAGGGTCTCAAGGGTTTCGGTGGAACGCCTGTTCCGGAAGTAGTGACGACGCCGGACTTCCATTTCTCGACCCTGCGAGAACTCGCCGATGCTGTCGAAAGCGAGAGAAAATAACTTGTAAATAAGCCCAGGTATTTTCCAGATGCGAGAACTCGGCCTACCCCGATCTTTGTGGCGTGAGACTGCAACACCACCTCTGAACTGCAAGACATTGCAGGACGACATTGCCGCTGATTTGGTCATCATCGGAGGTGGGTATACAGGCTTGTCGGCCGCCGTAAGAGCAATTGAACTTGGTTTGAAACCTGTTGTTCTCGAAGCAGAAGAAGTCGGCTTCGGCGCATCAGGAAGAAATGGCGGCGTGGTATCAACGAAGTATCGTGTATCACTAAGCGTCATGGCGCAAACTCACGGCAGGCAAGTCGCTCAACGCATGAACGCGCTCGGTCACAAAGCCATGGATTGCGTTGAAAGCTATGTCGAGCGATTTCAGATCCGAGAAGCGAATCTGACGAAAACCGGGAACATTCGCTGTGCGCATAACGAGGCCGCCTTCGCGGCGCTCGTGGAAGAAGCGAAGACAATCAGGGACATATTCGGCGATACGAGCATCACAGTGCTTGATGCGAATGAGGTTGCGGCAGAGACCGGAAGTACGCGCTTCTATGGAGGAGTTTTGAACTCCCATGCTGGCACTATACATCCTCTTAGTTACTGCCGGGGTTTGGCCAACGCCGTTCTTTTGGCCGGAGGCCTCATTTACGAAAATAGTCCCGCTCTTCGCATCGCGGAAGAAGGCCCGGCAAAACTCGTTTGTACAAAATTCGGATCGATCAGGTGCAAACAGATTCTGATCGCAACGAATGCCTATTCCGACATCACGCCTGTCACCGGCAATGTGCGTAAGACCATCATACCGTTCAGGAGTGCGATCATCTCGACGGAAGCGTTGCCCAGTTCTGTTTTTGATGAAATTCTTTGCAACAATCGGAGCTACAGCGAGACGCGAAGAATGATGCGATGGTTCCGACGTAGCGGAGACTGCTTGCTTTTTGGCGGTAGGGGCGCATTCGGCAGAAATGACTCCATGGCCGCCTATGCGACCCTTGAAAGAGCAATGTCTGATATCTTCCCGCAGTTGAAAGACTACGGGATCGTCAATCGCTGGTCGGGGCTTGTTGCCATGACGATGGACAGTCTTCCACAAATCGGGTTGATCGATAAGAATATTGGCTTTTCGCTCGGCTACAATGGAACGGGAATCGCGATGTCGAGCCTTCTGGGACGCTACGCGATTGATCTTTTGCAAGGCGAAAAGCCTGATCTGGCGCTGATGCGGCGCCAGAAACCGGTAGATATTCCATTTTTCTCGATGAGAGCGCCAGCCGTCCGTACAGTAGCCGCATGGTATCAACTGCTGGATAAATTCGGACGCTGAATACGCTCCCAAAATTCTCAAAGCGAGCTGCATATTCTTATTGCGTCCAACATCGCGGAGTGAATGTTCCGACTGGCAAGAGCATCTCCTATCCGGTGAAGCTCAAATCCAAGTCTTTCGCGGATAGGCTGAGGCGTGGCGTCAACCATAGCGCGCAAGTCGGTAACACCGTCATTTGAAGAACTGGATCGAAGCGCTTCAAAAACTTCGTTGGACGGAACACTTCCTTGCTCCACAACAACATGATCGACCACAATTGTTTCTGTTTCTCGCGTAATATCGTTCACAAGCGTTGCGATCAGTCGGTTGTCCTGGCGGTGGACTTCCGTCAAACGTGTTTCAGTTTTGGGATAAAGGCCAAATTTCAGAAATAGCTTTTTCCAGCGTAAACGTTCGGCATAAGTCAATTCTTCACAGATTTGGGCGTCTATGGTGACGAATTGGACCTTGGCCCCAAAGCCAACGGCCTTCTCGGCCGCCAGCGGAGCCGGATGTCGCCCGGTGCCATCAACGACGAGAACTTCACCCGATAGCTTGGACTGACCAGCCAGGATATCCCACGTCGAAACGCATAGATCACCGCCGTGCAGAAGATCAATTTGCGGCATGCCGCCCGTTGCCAGCAAGACAACATCAGGATTCAGCGCCAGGATTTCATTTTCATCAAGATAAGCATTCGTTTGGAGGGACACGCCGAGACGATTAAGTTCAGCCACGCGCCACTCAACGATGCCGATGAGGTCACCACGCCACGAACCCTTCGCGCCAAGAAGAAGCTGACCGCCGAAATCGGATGCCGCTTCAAACAACGAAACCTCATGACCCCGTTCCGCGCATATTCTGGCGGCCTCAAGGCCTGCGGGCCCCCCGCCAACCACGACGACCTTACGTTTGGCGCTTTCGGTTTTAGTAAAGACCTGAGGCAGGACTGTTTCTCTTCCCGTTGCCGGATTATGAAGACACGCGGGACGATGCGGCGACTGGCAATGTGTAGCGCCCACGCATGGCCGGATTTCGCTTTCTCGTCCCGACGCTATTTTACTTGCAAGGTATGGATCAGCGATCTGCGCTCTGGTCATGCCCGCCATATCCATTTTGCCTTCGCGGATAGCGTATCGGGCGGAAGCAGCATCGGAAATACGTGCGGCATGGAATACCGGAATATCGAGCTCCTGGCGGAAACGTCCGACCGGCTCGACCCAAGGTGCAAGCGGCGATCCCATTCCAGGCATAGCGTCTTCCGCGAGACCACGGGTCGTGTCCATCATGCCATAAATCGCATTGAAAAAATCGATCCCGCCAATATTGCGAAGTGCTTGTGCAACCTTCAGAGATTCCTCGAAACCCATGCCGCCATCGGGTCCTTCATCCACTGCCATGCGGATACCAACGACGAAATCATCACCCACGGCCTTTCTGATAGCTTCATGCACCATCAGCGGAAACCGCATTCTGTTTTCGAGCGATCCGCCAAAGCGATCGGTTCTGCGGTTGGAAATCGGAGACAGGAACTGCCCTATCATGTGACCACCAGCATGCGTTTCGATGCCGTCCAGCCCTCCCTCCTTGCATCGCAGCGCCGCAGCAGCAAATGCCTTCACAACGCGATTAATATCATGGTCGTCCATCTCTCTGGGTATGCTGCGATGAAGCGTCTCACGGAGGGGCGACGGCGCAATCATCGCCAGCCTATCGCCGCCATAACTTTCGCCGCGTCGGCCAAGATGTGTTATCTGACACATGAGCGCTGCACCGTGGCGGTGCATACGCTCGGCAAACTGCTGAAAATGTGGGATGATGTCATCTGTTCCAACATTCAGTTGCCGAAAGACATTCGGAGAATCGATATCGATATTGGAGGATCCACCGAACATCGACAGGGCTATTCCACCCTTGGCCTTTTCTTCATGATACCGTTGATAGGCTTCAAGCGGCAGCCCGCTGACCTCCAGACCACACGCGTGGCTGGTGCTCATGATGCGATTGCGAAGTTCAAGATGCTTGATTTTCAGCGGCTGCAGCAGTGGGTCATTTTTGACACCGTTGGAGGCTTGCTGGTACATCGCTTTTCCCTTTGGTTTATAGAAACCCGTTCACACCTGGCGCTCGGCCTGGCATGTTCCTGATGCTACTGATGATTGTCGTGTCGTACTTCGGCTAGAATATCTGACTTAAGAACTGTTGGGTCCGAGGATCCTTGGCTGAGGTAAAGAACTCTTTCGGTGGAGCATGCTCGACGATCACACCTCGATCCGTGAAGTAGATGTGATCGGCCACTTCGCGTGCGAAGCCCATTTCATGGGTAACCAGAATGCAGGTCATCCCGTCGGACGCGAGTTCCTTTATCGTCGCCAATACTTCCTTGACGGTTTCAGGATCGAGCGCTGCGGTAACTTCATCGAAAAGCATAACGTCAGGACGCATGGCCAGGCTTCGCGCGATGGCGACGCGCTGCTGCTGACCACCTGACAGCTGGCCGGGATACTGGTTTTCCTTGCCAGTAAGTTTGACTTTTGCAATCAGAGCATGCGCCCGTTCCTCAACTTCCTGTTTTGGTTCACGCAGGACCTTGATCGGCGCCATCATGACGTTCTGCAAAACCGTCTTATGCGGAAACAGATTGTACTGCTGAAAGACTATTCCGACCTTTCGCCGCAATGCGAGCTTGTCGAGCTTGGGATCATTCACCTCCTGCCCGGCGACGATTATCGAGCCCTTCTGCACTGGGCTTAGACCATTGATACAACGTATGAGAGTCGATTTGCCCGAACCCGACGGACCGATGATGCAGATCACCTCACCTTTGCGAACATCAAGACTGACCCCTTTGATAACTTCCAGATCGCCATACGCCTTGTGCACGTCCTTTAGAGAAACCAGAGGGGGTGCATCGATATTTTCTTTATGCAGCATATCTTTTCTCCAGTTTCCTTGTCAGAAGCGCGATTGGATAGATGTACGCGAAGAACAGACAGAGAAGGAACAGATAGAACGGAAAGAGAAATTCCGGCCGTCCGCCCGACGCTTCCATTGCAGCCTGTGCGTTGGCAACAGACTCTCTGACGCTGAAAATAGAGGCCATCGGAGTGGAGAGCGTAAGTAGCGCGTACCAGTTCATCCATGGAGGTATTGAACGCCGGAAGCTCTGTGGCAATATGATGTTCCAAAGTGTCTGAACACGGGTAAAGCCAAGACTTTCGGCCGATTCCCACTGCCCCGACGGAATGGATCGAACCGCCCCACGGACGATCTCGCTTATGTTGCCCATGACGGGCAGCGCAAAAGCGACGGTTGCTTTCATCCAGCCAGGAAACGGTATCACAATCCCGCCCGGAAGACCAAAATCCTCTGGCATCATATACATGGCGATGAAGAGAATAACGAGCCAAGGCGAGTTTCTCAGGAGATGCGTCACCAGGCGCGCAATGGCTCTTACCGGCCAGAACAAGCTGATCTGCATGAGACCGAGCAGAATTCCGAGAACCGTCGCCAAGGCCATCGCTAAAAAACTCATATAGAGGTTCAGCAAAAAGCCACGCAAGATGAATGGAACCCACCCGAAAAGTGTCTCGACTGCAGTCGGCGTTCCGGCATTCATTGTTTGCGCATAAGCGACACACAATGATCCGAAAAACATTGCAACGAGAACAATTCCGTATCGCAACGACAGAGCGCTAGAGAATGCCGTTACGCCGTAATGCGAAGGAACAATTGTGAAAGCGCGCTTATTCATGTCCATACCCCGGTAGTGCCAAACGGCGTTCGAGAGCGTGGAGGCCCCAGGCGAGGATACTCACAACCGCGACATAGAACACAAAAAGCACGAGGATCATCTCAGGCACGTTGATGTTGTCCGACCAAACCTGATTGAGGACATAGGTCATTTCTGGAACGGCGATAACATAAGCAAGCGAGGTTGTTTTGGCCAAACTCACTAGGTTATTCGTCAAAGCTGGCAGGCTAATGCGAAACGCCAGTGGAAGTGTCACATACATATAGATTTGCCAGTTCGAAAAGCTGAGGCTTTCAGCCGCTTCTTTTGTCGTTTCAGGAACGGCTTCCAGGCCAGCCCGGAATATCTCGACGTTGAACGCCCCACCAAAGATACCAAGCGAGATTACAGCCCACCCAAAAGAAGAGATAATGGGCTCGTAATATCCCCCCATGTCAACGGCTGGCGTGAACGCACCCAGACCGAAGTAGAAAAACAAAAGCTGGATCATCGGAGGTGTATTTCGAAACGCCTGGATATAAGCATCAACCGCCACGCGAATTATCGCGCTTTTTGACGTTTGTGCCCAAGCTCCCAACACGCCGATCACCAGCGACAGCAAGATGGAAAACGCCATAAGCCGCAGTGAAATCAACGCCCCTTCAAGAAAGCGGCTGAACTCGTAGTCGTCATAGAAGACGATAAAGTTCAAGCCCGCAGTCTCGTTCAGATTGCGGAAGAAACTTGATATATGTTCGATCATCATCACTCCGAGCTACTGCTGATCAGAAAGCACCGGCCTTACTCTTTCGGCTCGAGGTAAGCGGTATCCCAATGGAGCTTCTTATTCTGCTCGGTGAACCAATCAGACGGTGCTACACTCCATTTCTTGGCGAGTTCAATCAGCGTACCATCAGCTTGCCAGCGATATGCCATACCCGCCATGAATGCGCCCCAGCCCTTATCGCGTTCTTCAAGCGGGACAGCAGCAGCCCACGGATTATTATAGAGGGCCTGAACAGGCATTTCGTAATCTTGCCACTCTGGTGTCTCGAGATCAGCCATGATGCTGACATCATCGTAGATCCAAGCAATGCAACGTCCAGCACGCAGAGCTTCCTTACCTTCGGAATTTCCGGTAAATGCAATCAGCTTTGCTTTCAGTTGCCGTTCGACTTGTTGATTATAGTAGTTTCCCTGCTTTCCGCACACCGGCTTTCCGGCAATGTCGTCCCAGCTTTTGATGACACCCTTCTTGGCAAGCAAGGTCGGCCCCGAGGCCCAGTAAGCGGGTTCAATAATGCCGATCACCTTACGACGTTCCGCAGTATCATACATACCGCCGACAATCAGATCGATCCGGTTCTGCTGGAGGAACTGCATGCGGTTCGCAGATGTAATAATGACGGGCTCTAGTTTGACACCCAGCGCATCCGAGACGCTCTTGGCGAGATCAACTTCGATACCTTGAAGATTGCCGTCCGCACCTGGGAAAGACCAGGGCTTGAAAGCCCCTTGCAAACCAACACGGAGAGTGCCGCGCTCCAGGATTTCCTTCAATCGCTCGCCATCAGCACGAGCCTGGCTCGCAAAAAGCGAAATCGCCATAGTAAGTGTGGAAACTGCCACCAAAGCAAGATTTTGATGTCTGCGCATACCCATTTCTGTTCACTCCTCTTTTTTGTTTCGTTAGGATTTTGCAGGCTCTCCCGAACGGTGAATTTCCCGTTGGTATTGAAGAAACTTATCTACTTCGCGCTCGATCTGCTCTGGCTCCCATCCTAGCAAATCCGCGATTTCACTGGCCGCATCAGTTGCAGTGGCTCGGTCTATGTGCCGCCCCCAACCTATGCCGCTACGGGTATAGAAGATACCTTTCAGATCCTGGGCGTGTTCGTACGAGACATAATGCCGAAACGACAACGCGCCTTCATCGGTCCCCAACGGTGTATTCGTCTGCTGCACTGGCCTTCTTTGCCGATCAAGCCGCATCGGAATGTTTGCATCTACTGTCGCCAGCAGCTCCCTTCCTGCACTCATATGGCTCATAACTGGTCCGGCGGTCATCGCGAAAATTCCCGAATGGCCTTTGCCCTTCAAATCATGAATTTGCCGAACTCTGTCGCCGTCAGGATTTTTGGGATTGAAGGTCAACGGCCGCACACCGGCCCAGGTAAATTCGACGTTGTGTTTCGTCAGTTTGAGGGCTGGGAGAAGAAAATTGATTTCATCGAGTAGAAACTCAATATCGACGTCATCGGCCTTAACGTTACTGGCGTCGCCTTCGAAATAGGTTTCAGTCGGGCCAATATGATACAGGTCCTCATTGAACGGCAGACAATAAATCGGCATTCCCAATCGGTTAAGCGCCGCGACCCCATGACCACGATAATAATCCGGAAGACGAACGACTATATGCGCGCCTTTCGTCCCGTGAATCAGACGATCATTCCCCTCCCCGGACACTCCCTGTAGAACGTCATCGATCCAAGTTCCGGCAAGATTGAGAATGATAGGTGCGAACACGCTGCTCATTTCACGATCTGCGGTGCTAAGATCGACCCGCCACAGCCCATCAGAGTTTTTTTCTCTGATGCTCGCACTGGTGAACAAACGGACATCAGCGCCTAGCTTCTCTGCTTCGATGGCCGCATCGACGCAAAGCCTATCGGGCCAGTCCATGATGTATTCGCGGTAAGTCGCTATCGACTTCAGTTGTTTCCGATCTCGAAGGTCCTTTGCCAAAGGCACTGAGCTATCAAAGTTGCGCTTGTGCCGTTGGTACTCCAGCGGCAGTCGCCCCGATCCAAGACGCTTCAAGAGCGAAAGCCCAATATCCAGGTGCCATCCACGCAGATCATCCGCTTCGTATAAAGGAAAGCACATTTTGAAAGGCTTGCATCGCATTGGTTGGAGACGCACCAGTTCTTCCCGCGCATTCATAGCGGCACGCGCCATGGAAATCGCGTTCTTCAACTTCAAAGGCGACGATGCGAACGTGCGGACCGGATGTCTCGTCTCAAAATATCTTAGACCGCAGTGGAGTATCCTGGACGATCTGCTCGACGCGCCGTTTGCGAAATCACCCTTTTCAACAAGCAAGACCTTGTACCCAGCGGCGGAGAGTTCGCGGACAGCGCTGGTACCGTTGATACCGCCGCCAATGACGATCACATCATAACTTTCGTCCCGCGCGGCCTCCATTCTCATTTAACTGCTCCCTTCCTAGGCGTCGGGCGAGTACAGCAGCTAATTCGGAATGCTCAAAATAAAAAAATTGGCCTCCTATATGCAGTAAATGCATAATGGATGAGCCCCCGGAAGTCTGATTCCTATCCGTCAAAAGTGCGGCAACTTCGCCAACACTGCGTCTCGCTCGCTGAAAAGAAGGTCCAGAAGCGCTTCCGACACGCGACTTTGCGGACGGGAGTAAGGGCGAAGAAGCGCCACGTTGAACGGTATTTTAGGCAGGAATGGCACCAGCATTACCCGATCATCAAGTTGGTGAATGGCCGTATAAGGGTCTATAAGCGCGACCCCCAGGCCAATTTTGGCGAATTCATATGCCGCAGCGGAAATCGTTGTTTCATAAGCTGGGTCCAGTTTTTCACCCGCCGCGCGGAATGCCTGCGCAATAATCGGGCCAGCTGCGGTGAATGACGCAAATGATACAAATGGTACGTTTCGAAGATCCGGTGGTTCAATTTTGTCGCGGCTCGCGAGATGGTGGTCACGTGGAACCGCAGCAATATAAGAGGCATCGCTGAAAACTTCTGTTTGAAAGCCAGATCTGCGGAATGGGAGTTCAGCAAGACCAAAATCCAGCTGTTGGGACGCCGCCCATTCTTCGATCTTGGCAGAAAGCCGTATATTCAACTGCACACGTGTTTGAGGCCAGCTATCTTTAAACTTCTTTAGCGCCTGGGGCATGAAACTTATCCCAAGGGCGGGCATAACAGCCGCAGTTATACGGCTGGTTTCACCTTCGGCAACAGTTGCCGCAAAATTTCGCAAAGAATCGAGAGATGTATACGCTCTATCGATTTCATCCAGAAGAAGGTGGGCAACCGACGTCGGCGTGATCAACCCTTTTCTGCGCTCAAACAGGGTGACACCCAACTCGGTTTCAAGCTTATTCAGAAGCCGACTGACGGCGGGTTGACTGCGCCCTATAAGTTCAGCAGCGGCGCTTACCGTTCCAGTTAGCATCACCGCCCGGAAGGCTGAAAAGTAGATGAGGTTCATCCCTACTTCCCAGTTTTGTTTCCCTGGCTTTTTCATCAAATCTCATCCCAGCACTTCAGTTGTGGCACACACTCGCCTACAACAGTGCCAAGGGCAAACAAAATAGCAGACAATAGCGATGTTAGATTGCAGTTCACCCGTCAGTATGAGGTAACGGCATTTATCGGATAATAGCCCAAAGATGTTCCTTCATGACAGCCTCATGCAACTCGACTCCAAACCCAATGTGTTCTGAGATCGGAAGGCGTCCGTTCCTGACCGTTTCCTCAAAGGGGACGGTAGCCACTTCAATATATCCGGGTATGTCAGCCCAATATGGGAAATGTTCTTGAATATAAAAATTGGGTAAACAGGCGCTCATGTGGGTCGCGATGTTGGCTGCGATAGAACTTCCGCACACATGCGGCTGCACCTTCAAACCGTAGGCGTCAGCCATCGCTGATATTTTATGGACTTCCGCGAAACCACCCGCATTGCCAATATCGGGCTGCAATATACTGATTGCACGTCTCTCAAGAAGATCGCGAAAACCTTGTCTGAGATAGTGCCGCTCTCCAGTCGCAATCGGAATATCAATCGACGAAGCGACTTGAGACAACGCACCGAGGTCGCCCGGATCGGTGATTTCCTCCACAAACTCGATTTCATATTCTTTGATACGCTCACAGAACCGCATGGTGTCTGCGATAGAAATGCCGCCACCGAAATCAAGCATAAGCCTGACATCGGAACCGATCGCCTTTCGTACGTCGCGCACGCGTTCGATTCCAGCGGTGACCGCGTCACGATTGTCAGAGTATCGACCATTTGGATGCCGCAATGTTCCATTTGGCTGTATCTGCGCCAACGGATACATCTTCAGGGCATAATGTCCGTCGTCAACAGCGTCGGCAGCTTTTCTAATCAGGTCTGAGTTGGATGTCGCTCCGAAATACCAGCCATTCGCATAGTAGTTCAGTTCATCGCGAATTTTTCCGCCAAAGAGTTCATATACAGGCACATCCAACGCTCTGGCGCGAATATCCCACAGCGCCTGCTCTATGGCGCTCATCCCGGCACAAGCAATTCCGCCGGGGTTCTTTAACCAGAACGCCTGGTCGTACATGTCCGAAACGATTCGATTGATGGACAGCGGATTAGCCCCCAACAAAAACCGTTCGCTCAGATCTTTAATCATACCCGCTACAGCTGTGCCGCCGCTTCCATAGGAAATGGCGGCCTCGCCTAATCCGGATATGCCTTCATCCGTCTGAATTTTCACCAGAACGGGCTTCAGGCCCTGTCCGCGCACATAGTAAACGTTGACGGACACTATTTTCATTTTTCAACCCCACGTGCAGGAGAAGCACTCATTCCGCCGCGACCCCCGCCTGACGCAGTTTCAACCTGAAATCCTCAAGCGCTCCCTTATACTCCCACGTCTGAACGGTGTTGTGAGGACACTCAATAAAAATATAATCTTCGGTAACCGACAAAATTCTGGAAACCTTTATAAGTTTTGTTACAAATCCGCCCGCGTCAAGATTATCGATTACAGCTTTCCGATCCTCACCATATCCATGATATACTTTCGAATCTCGAATTTCTGCAGTTACATACGCCATATATTCGTGTCCTCTTGGCTTTTTTGACATATTGATGAATGATACATCATTATATGAGCCTCACCTCGAAAGCAGAAATCGAAAGTACGCTGATCGATATGCCGATTTTGCATACCTAAAGTCTGACGGAAAGCTGTTGTTGTGTTCTCGTTAAACTAAAATCTTCTGAACTGGGAATACTGGGTAGCCTACTAATCGAAAGCGCGAAGCATCAGGAAAGCTTAAAAATTGTCGGAAGTGCTTCATTCTCAAGGACTGCGGATTCCTGTCAAGGATCGCCTTTATCACTGTGCCGAACACAATTACACGCCTTGAAGGGAATTGAACCCACGACCCTTCAGTAACGTGAACAGAAATACATCATCCTGGATTATCAATGAATACCGTGAACATACGTTAGGGATTAATCAGTCCAGTCTTCTACTCGCAAGCCAGGAACACGATCAAATTCCCTGCGATTGTTTGTAACGATTATCAGGCCACGCGAGCGAGCATGGCCAGCAATCAATTGATCGTATGGACCGATTGGAGTTCCACTGCGGGCCAATTCAGCACGTAATTGGCCCGTATGGTTTGCTGCCGGTTCATCATACGATAACACCTCAAGGCGAGCTGCGAACCCTTCCACGACTGCAAGGTTCTTTTCAGGATGGGCAGACTTCTCCGCCCCGTAAATCAGCTCCATTAAACTGACTGAGCTGATGCACAATTGATCGTGGAAGCGGTTGAACGCCTCGCGCACTTGCTGCGGCCGGTTCTTGATCGTGAAAATGCATATATTTGTATCCAGCATGTACTTCAGCATTAGAACGCCTCGCGTTCCTGTGGAGCAGGCTGATCACGCTCATTCATGAAGTCGGAAGTCGCCTCTAAGCTATCAAACCAGCTATCCCAGACCTCACCAGCGGGTGCTATGATTCGAGTGCGCCCCACAGCAACAATATCAACGCGTTTCACATCAGCAGGCAATGCTACTGCTTTTGGCAAGCGGATAGCTTGGCTCCGGTTGCTCTGGAATACTGCTCCCTGCTCCATCTGCGTCACTCCTAGTTTTATCCATAGTGATATGATGTAGATAGTGAATCAAATGGGATATGTCAATGGGATATACGTATTCGAAGCCGACCAAACGAACCATGATCTGGCTTCAAGAAACCTAAGGCCGCTGGCCGCATTGCTGCGCCCTGACCAAGACGCATCAACCCGGCGGCCTCTTCAACGGATTTATGCAACTCCACTTCCAGATTGCCAGTCAAGAAATGCAGCTGTCGCCGGAGTGCCTCTCCGACGAACATAAATTAATCTCGATTTCGCTAAATTACCATTATCTTGATCCAGGAAACAACAAATCGAGAAATTTTGCGGCAGTCGGTTGGGGCTCATGATTAGCAAGCCCCGGACGCTCATTGGCTTCAACGAAGATATAATCCGGTTTTTCGGGTTGCTTGACTATGAAATCGATCCCGACAACGGGAATACCGATTGCCCGGGCAGCCTTACAGGCAGCATCAACAAGGTCTCTATGAACAGTAGCTGTAACGTCGTGGATCGTACCGCCTGTATGAAGATTGGCCGCCTTGCGCACCGTGATTTCACGATGGTCCTCCAAAACAGAATCGAGCGATAGACCTTGTTTGTGAAGACATCTTTTCGTTTCAGCATCGACAGGAATACGGCTTTCTCCGCCTGTCGCCGCGGCGCGTCGGCGGGATTGTATCTCGATAAGCTTGCGGATTGTCGCTTTGCCATCGCCGACCACCCGCGGCGGGCGACGAACTGCGGCCGCGACGAGCTGGTAGTTTATTATCACCAGCCGAAGGTCCTCGCCTCCAAAACATGCCTCTAGTAGCACACGGTCGCACACGGTTCGCGCCTGTTTGATCGCCGTTCGCAGGTCTTTCATGGTCGAAATGCCGACGGAAATTCCCCTCCCCTGTTCGCCCCGAGCTGGTTTCACCACCAGCTCGCTGTGACGCTTTAGAAAAGCTTCCAGCGCGTCATCGTCCGCTTCGGCGGCAATCTGCTCCGGCACTGTCAGCCCAGCGGTCTCGACGACGCGCCGCGTCACGGCCTTGTCGTCGCAGATTGACATCGCTACACCCGAGGTCATTTCAGACAAGCTCTCACGGCAATGGACGGAACGCCCGCCATAGGAGAGGCGGAAAAAGCCACCTTCGGCATCGGTAACTTCAACCTGAACACCACGGCGCACCGCTTCATCAATAATGATGCGGGCATAGGGATTGAGCGCGTCGAAGGATTCAAGATGTGAGGCGAAAAACTTCTCGTTGATTGCGTTCTTGCGCTTGATCGCGAAGAGCGGAACACGGCGAAACTTCAGCTTTTCATAGAGCCTTATGGCATTCTCATTGTCATGCAGAACCGAGAGATCGATATGGCTCAAGCCGCGAGCCTGAAAATGCTCGGCAAGTTTTCGCACCAGTTTTTCACCGATGCCCGGCAACCGTGCTTGCGGATGAACTGCAAGACACCAGAGCGAAGCACCGCGATCAGGATCATCGAAAAGGCGCTGATGGTCGATTCCCGTTACAGTGCCAACGATTTCGCCGGTAGTATCATCCTGGGCCACAAAATAGGTAACAGCACGATTGTCTCGCTCAGAGGAGAAAAAGTCGGGACGCAGTTGAACCATCCCACAGGCCGCATAGACGGCATTGATGCCTTCCGCATCCACTTCGGAGACTGCGCGACGAATGGTTATGCCGCGTGTCCGTCGACCGCCCGGACGATAGGTTGCAAGTTCAATCCGGTATGTATGCGACGGGTCGAGAAATATCTCATGTGGTGCGAGTGACAGCAGTACATGAGGATCGCTGACGTAAAAGACGATATCGCGGCTCGCTGGCGCTTCCCCCCGCAATGCTTCCACAATGGCCTCATTGGTTTCGAAGGTCTGCGCGAAGAGCAATCGTCCCCAACCACAATCGACAACCACATCCAGCTTGCGGCTTTCGGTTCCCGCCT
Source organism: Brucella tritici (assembly GCF_008932285.1). Taxonomy (NCBI): domain Bacteria; kingdom Pseudomonadati; phylum Pseudomonadota; class Alphaproteobacteria; order Hyphomicrobiales; family Brucellaceae; genus Brucella; species Brucella tritici. Next base: position 342,703 of record NZ_WBVY01000002.1, on the reverse strand, counting down.
TGTCATGGCCATGCGTGTGCTCTTGATAAAAGCCCGCGCTTTCAGGCGTGCGCAAGCGCGTCAGACGGTGCGAAAAGGCCTTGCGGCCTTTCGCTTTCTGCCGTGTCATATCCACCTCACCGGTTTTCCGCATTTCATGCCTCCTGCGTTTGCAGCCACATTTCAAGGAGGCCAGCCTGCCAAAGCTCAGAACCGCGCAATGGCGTTATGTGTTCGGACGGTTTTGCAAACAGGCGTTCAAGATAATCGCGTTGGAAAAGCCCACGCTCCCTCGCCTTTTGTGAAGAGAGGGCGTCTCGCAACATATCGAGATAAGGGCCATCGATATATTTGAGCTGCGGCACCGGGAAATATCCTTTCTTGCGGTCAATCACTTCGCTTGGAACGACCTTTCTCGCCACATCCTTGAGGATGCCCTTACCGCCGTCACGCAGTTTTTCCTCGGGCGGAATGCGGGCGGCAAGCTCGACCAGTTCATGGTCCAGAAATGGCACCCGCGCTTCAAGCCCCCAGGCCATCGTCATGTTGTCCACGCGTTTGACCGGATCGTCCACGAGCATCACATTGGTGTCGAGCCGCAGCGCACGGTCGACAGGCGTATCCGCTCCATCCTGCAGCAGATGTTCTTCCAGAAGGTCCTGACTGTAATCACGTTCTGACATCCACTCCGGCGATAGCTGCGTGGCAAGCACGTCATGCGAGCGGTCACAGAACCCTTTCGCGTAATCACTGACGACGTCGTTGGAATCGACCAGCGGCGGATACCAGTGATAACCGCCAAAAACCTCATCAGCACCCTGCCCGGATTGAACGACCTTGATATGTTTGGAAACTTCCTTGGAAAGAAGATAAAACCCGACATTATCGTAGGACACCATCGGCTCGGACATTGCCGCGATTGTTCCGGGCAGGGCATCCATCAAGTCCGCTGAGGGCACAAAGATCTTATGATGTTCGGTGCCGAAATGCTCGGAGATCAGATCGGAATAGACGAATTCGTCGCCTTTCTCTCCGTTGGCTTCTTCAAAGCCGACGGAAAAACTCATCAGCCCCGATTGTCCTGCCTCAGCAAGCAGACCGACGATCAGGCTCGAATCCACACCGCCGGATAAAAGCACGCCGACCGGCACGTCGGAAATCATCCGGCGCTTGACAGCGACACGCAGCATGGCGAGCAATTGCTCCTGCCATTCCTCGCGGCTCAACGCGCCGTCGCCGGGCAGACGACGATAAGGCGCCTGCCAATAGATGCGGTCAGTAAAGCGTCCATTCGGCTCATAGACGCGGATCGTCGCCGGGGGAAGTTTTCGAACACCATTATAGATCGTGCGCGGTGGCGGTACGACGGCGTGAAAACTCATATAATTGTGCAAGGCTGCACGGTCGATCGATGTGTCAATGCCTCCCGCCTTGACCAGAGCAGGCAGTGAAGAGGCGAACCGCAAGGCACCGGCCACCTCGGCAATATAGAGCGGCTTGATGCCGAACCGATCACGCGCCAGGATAATCCTGCCGGTATCACGTTCGTGAATGGCGAAGGCGAACATGCCAAGAAAGCGCGTTACGCAGCTTTCGCCCCAAGCATGCCATGCCTTGAGAATGACTTCCGTGTCGCCATCGGAAAAGAACTTATAGCCCTTCTGTTCAAGCTCCGCGCGCAACTCGCGAAAATTGTAGATGCAACCATTGAACACCAGCGTCAAACCGAGGTCGGCGTCGATCATCGGTTGCTGCGATTTTTCGGAAAGATCAAGGATTCTCAATCTTCGATGCCCGAAGCCGATATTGCCCCGGATCACAATCCCGGATGCATCGGGTCCGCGAGGACTGAGTACATCCGCCATTTTCGAGACTGCCGAAACTGACGGCGAACCGCCGTCAAACCTGACTTCTCCGCAAATACCACACATAAAAAGGGTCGAAACCTCCATTGTCATTCATAAACAAATGAGGCCGTCGCATCTGTTATGGCGGCGGCCTGCATAATTGCAAATGCGGGAGCGCCGGGATTGTTCCCAACTTTTTCGTTTCCGCTATGTGGCTTTCCCGACTAAATTCGCCTTGGAAAGCATATAGTTTTCAGCGGAAACCATATGCTCAAACGTTATACGGCGCGCATCATCGCTGCGATTTTCGACAAGCGCCGCCAGCAATCGATGCTGAAAAATGAGTCCTTCTTCACGCGAGGCCGGCGTCGGGTCTGCATAGATTGCGCGTGCAATTGGCAAGCTTCGCAGCAGATTATGGGTCAATCCGCAGATGAAACCCAGCAAACGGTCCGGACAAAGCTGTGCCAGCAAGGAATGGAAATCCAGTTCCGCAATGCGCTGGCGATATTGATCATCAAGATCGACCGGTGGGCGATCGTAGACCCGCATCGCATTTTCCAGCCGAGCAATGTCGTCACCAGTCAATCTGCCGGACAAGAGAGCAGCAACCTCCGGTTCGAGAAGCTTACGGATAGCGTAAACTTCGGCAAGGCTCGGCTGATCGAAAAAGAAATAGCTTCCAAGCATTTCCATTGCGTGCTGGGCGGAAGGTTCGGCCACAAAAGCCCCGCCGCCGGGACCGCTGCGCGTAAAAATCAGACCCTGCGTCTCCAGCGCCTTCATCGCTTCGCGCACAGCGCCCTTGGCGGCCTTGAACTGGTCAATCAGTTCCTTTTCCTGTGGCAGTCGATCTCCCGGCCTCAATGCATCGGAACGGATAACATCCTTGATACGGTCGGCAATCTCTTCCGGTCGCCGACGGACCTTTGCCGCCCTCGCGCGCGATTGCGGTTCGTGATCGGAATTCCGGCCCATTCTGACCATATCTTGCTACTCTCTCCTTATGCGCGGCGCGCTTTCCACGAGTTGTCGTGTATAGGCATGTTCCGGCCCGGCAAAAAGATCGCTTGCGGTCGCTTCCTCAACGATTTCCCCGAAATACATCACCGCGACCCTGTCAGAGATGGCTTCCACCACGGCAAGGTCATGACTGATGAAAAGATAGGAGAGACCGAATTCTTTCTTCAGTTGATCGAGGAGCAAAAGAACCTGTGCCTGAACAGAAACATCAAGCGCGCTAACCGGTTCGTCGAGCACCACGATTTCCGCTTCGGCGGCCAGCGTCCGCGCAATGGCAATACGTTGCGCCTGCCCGCCGGAAAATTCGTGCGGATATCGTTCCAGCGTATCCTTGGGCATCTGAACGGCGTCCAGCAACTGGATCATACGCTGCTGGCGTTGAGCTGAATTCAGCCCGCTCAGAAGCCTGAGTGGTGTTTCCAATATCTGCCGGATCGTCTTTCTGGGATTAAGTGAAGCGACAGGGTCCTGAAACACATATTGTATGACCTTGCCGAATGCCCGAGCACCGGAACTTCGCAGTTCATGCGCATCGCGTCCAGCAATCGTCATCGTACCGTTCGTCGGTTCTGTCAGCCCGACGAGCATTCGGGCGAGCGTGCTTTTACCCGATCCGCTTTCACCGACAATCGCCAATGTCTCACCGCTTCTAAGGTCGAACGAAACATTTTTCACGGCTTCGACTTTGTGACGCTCCTTCCCCAGAAGTGTTCGTCCGCCACCGAAGGTTTTGGTGAGATCGCGAACGCTGATCGCATTTTCGCTCATCCTGCCGCCTTTCCGTGCTCGGGGTTGAATAGACCGGACACGCGTTCCAGAAAGTCGGCGCCCTGCCCAAGTTCCGGAACGCAGGCGATCAAGCGTTTCGTGTAGCTGTGCTGGGGATTGGAAAGAACTTCCGATGTCGTGCCTGTCTCGACAATCTCGCCGTCTTTCATCACCGCCACGCGGTCGCAAATCTCCGAAACCACTCCGAAATCATGGGTGATAAACAGGAGAGCCATACCGCGCTCGCGCTGGAGATTACGCAGCAACTCGAGAATGCGCGCCTGTACGGTGACATCGAGCGCCGTGGTCGGTTCGTCTGCAATGATGATATCGGGATCGTTGGCCAAAGCCATGGCAATGCCGACACGCTGGCGCTGGCCACCTGAAAGCTGGTGCGGATAGTGATTGGCCCGCTCCGCTGCATCTGGAATGCCAACCTTATCAAGAAGCGCAATCGCCTGTTCCCGCCGCTCACTGGCTCCAACCCGGCGATGCGCTGCAATCGCTTCCTCAACTTGCCGTCCGACCGGATACATGGGATGCAACGTCGTCAATGGGTCCTGAAACACATAGGCGACTCTTGCGCCCCGTGCCGCCGTCAACTCGGTTTCAGACATTGAAAAAACGTCCCGGTCACCCAGATAGATCGCGCCGTTGCGGATAAGCCCGGGCGGAGATGCAACCAGCCCCATCACCGACAAGGCAGTCACGCTCTTGCCCGATCCGCTCTCCCCGATAAGGCCGAGACATTCGCCGCGTTCGAGTTCCAGTGAAACATTGCGGACAGCGGGGGTGAAATGCCCGCCATTGACAAAGCCCGTTTCCAGCCCTGCAATCGAAAGGGCATTTCCGCTATCCCTGTTCACGGGCGATGCCCGATCCTTGGTAATATCGGTTACAGCACCTGGCCGCGCCAGTGCCCCTGACCGCAACCGCGGATCGAGAACATCGCGCACTCCGTCTCCCAATACGTTGAGACTGATGACCAGCAGGAAGATCATCAAGCCGGGCACGATGGAGACGTGCGGGGCATTGAACAGTTGCGCGCGCCCCTCGCCGAGCATGGAGCCGAGATCGGCCTGCGGCGGCTGTGCCCCCAGGCCGAGAAAGCTCAGGCCAGCCGTTTCGAGGATCATCCAGCCTGCCGTCGTAGACATGGTAATGACGATAACCGGCAGCACATTGGGCAGCACTTCGCTTAACAGGATCGAAACCGGACTTTTCCCGGAGAGCCGGGCAGCATCAATGAACTCACGATGCGCGAGACCAAGCGTAACCCCGCGAACATTACGCGCGAAGAATGGAATATTGACCACCGCAATCGCGTAGAGTGCATTCATCAGGCCCGGCCCGAGCACCGCCACGATAGCCAGCGCCAGCAGGATATAAGGAAATGCCATCAACATATCGATGCCGCGCATCATCAGATTGTCAGTTCGCCCGCCCGCATAGCCAGCCACAAGACCGATGGCAGAACCGACGATTGCTGCGATCAGCGTCGCCGCAAAGCCAACTGCGACAGACACCCGCGTGCCCCATATGACACGGCTCAATATATCGCGCCCGAGCTGATCCGTTCCAAGAAGATGTCCTTCGCTGAACACGGGTTTCAATCGCATTGCGGGAGAAGTCGCGTCAGGATTGGGAAGTGGGAGAACCGGGGCCAGCAGAATGACGAGGCAGATCATGACCAGCAGGAAAAAACCGAAAGCCGCCAGTCGATTGCTCATCAGGAGCCGCCATGATGACATGCGGACCGCCGCTGGCGCGGCAGAAATTTCTGGAAGCGCGCTCATGAACGTATCCTTGGATCAAACATGGTCTGGATGACATCAGCCAGCAGATTGAAGAGGACATAACTCGCCGCGACCACAAGTACGCCACCTTGCACCAGCAAGATATCGCGGGTGGAAATGGCCTTCACCAGCATGGCGCCAATACCGGGCCACTGGAACACAGTCTCGATATAGACGGCGCCGCCCAGAACGAAGCCCGCCTGAATACCGATCACAGGAATGACGCTGACAAGTGCGGCGCGAAACGCATGACCGTATATCACGCGACTTTCGTTTAGACCTTTGGCCCGGGCTGTCCGGATATAATCCTGACGAAGCACTTCGAGCATTGCGCTACGGGTCAGACGCGCGATCACGCCTGCCGCGACCACGGCCAGCGTTGTGGCGGGAAGGATCAAATGCCAGAGCAAATCCTTCATGTCGCCGCCACCATAGACGGCGTACATGCCGGATGCTGGCAGGATGCGCCAATGGACCGCGAAGAGATAGATCAGCAGCAATCCCAGCCAGAATGAAGGAATGGAAATTCCGGCAAGCACGATGAAAGTGATCGTCCTGTCCGCCCATCCAAACTGGCGCACTGCCGAAACGATGCCTGCAAGCAGCCCGAACACGGAACAGAGCACCAGTGCTACGCCTGCAAGCACGAGTGTCGCCTGAAAGCGCTCCATAACCTCATCCAGTACTGGGCGATTGAGCACGAAGGAACGCCCGAAATCCCCATGCAGGAGATTGCCCATCCAGATGAAATATTGTTGCAGCAACGGCTTGTCGAGACCGAGATCGCGATTGATCCGCTCTACATTTTCCGGTGTTGCGTATGATCCGAGCAACGCAGTCGCCGTATCGCCCGGGATCATCGCCATGACGAGAAAAACAATGATCGAGAGCCCGAGCAACACAGGAACAACGGCCAAAAGTCGCTTGAGGATATAGGCTGGCATGAATGCCCTTCCTGCTTATTCCTTGGTTACGTCTTTCAAATGCAGCAGGAAAGACGGCTGCAACTTGAACCCCTTGACGGCAGCGGTCGTGACTGCGTTTTGCTTCCAGTTCGCCACGAACAGCCATGGCGCATCGTCATGGACAATGCTCTGCACTTCGCCATAAAGCTTGCCGCGCTCGGCTTGATCCGTCGATGACCGCGCCTTCTCCAGAAGCTCATCCACTTTGGGGTTGGAATAGTAACCGGAATTGAAACCGCCCTTGTCCGGCAGTGCGTCGCTGCGAAGCGTCAGATAAGGCACCGTGTCCGGATCATTGGTCATCCACGCCATCTCGGCCATATCGGCCTTGCCCGCCAGCCCCGGATTGACCCGGCCAAGGAACGTGTTCCACTCATAGGTTTCAATCTTGACCTTGAAGCCCACAGCCTGAAGATCGGCCTGGATTGCGGCGCCCATCGTGATTGGATCAAGCATGCCCGAACCGCCTTCGGTCACATAGAACGTGATTTCAGGATTGCTTGCACCAGCTTCGGCAAGGAGCGCCTTGGCCTTTTCCGGATCATAAGGATAGGGTTCGGTTTTGTTCTCGACCCAATTGAAGGCGGGTGGGATCGGTCCCGCAGCAACAGTTGCGGAACCCTGCAACACATTATCTACAAGGCCTTGCTTGTTAACCGCATAATTCGCCGCCTGACGCACTTTCTTATCCGCGAACGGACCACCTTTCGCGTTCAGGATAGTGAACCAGACATGGGGGCCGGCCTGTTCGGCAACCGCAAAATTCGCGTCCTGCTTGAAGGTGGCAAGATTATCTGGCGGCACTTCCACCATGACATCCAGCCCACCTGCCATCATCTCCGCGACGCGGGTATTGGCATCTGTGATCGGACGGAACACGATTGCTTCCAGCGCCGGCGCCCCGTCCCAGTAGTCAGGATTTCGCTCCACCACAACACGCTGGCCGGATTGCCATTCCGCGAACTTGAACGGACCGGTTCCTGATGGATGACGGCCAAATTCCTTGCCATATTTCTTGACCGCTTCCGGCGACACAATCAGGCCGGTCGGATAGGCCAGATTGGAAAGAAATGGAGCGAAAGGCTCCTTAAGCTTGAACTCGACAGTGTGTTCATCGAGCACATTGACTGCATCGATGGACGAGAAATTGAACGAAAGCGGAAATGGGCCGGTATTATAGAATGGATGGTCTTCCTTTAGCATTCTGTCGAAGTTGAACTTGACCGCTTCGGCATTGAAATCCGAACCATCATGGAACTTCACGCCTTGACGCAGCTTGAACGTATAGGTCTTGCCGTCGTCCGAAATCGTCCAGCTTTCCGCCAGTGCCGGTTCTACTTCCAGCGTTCCGTCCTTGTAGCGCACAAGGTCGTCATAAATATTGACGAGGATGCGGAAATCATTGGTGGCCGTGACTGTATGCGGATCGAGCGATTGCGGCTCAGCAATCTGTCCGACAATCAGCACATTGGGCGGCGTTTGAGCCAGCGCGACTGTGCCCGCCCCGGCGACCGAAAGCGCCATAGCAGTCAGGACGGCACGGAATAACCTGCTCATGGGGTTCCCCCTTCATTTGTCAAATCCGTCAGACTCTAATTTATAGGCATAAATCAACGATCATCAATGAACTATCATAATTAATTTTTGCGAGACAAAAAAAGCGGGCCTGAGTCCGCTCGCGATTTCAGAAAGTTCAGAGCCTATTCTGCAGGCGTATCCTCCGGTTTCAAATCCTGCTCCGCCTTGGTCGATTTCTGATGCGTGAAACCCTTGAGGCCCTTGGCGGTTTCCTCGGCATCGCGTTTGATCTCGACTTCGCTCATTACATAATGAACTGCAAGTTTTGCAATGGAAGTAAGCGCGCTCAGATGAATGCGCTCATAACCATGCGAGGCATCGACACCGAATGTCAGCAAAGCCGTGCGCACATCATGCCCCGCCTCAACCGCAGACGCAGCATCGGAACGGTAATAACGGAACACGTCCTTCTGGACCTGAATGTCATGCTCTGCGCAAAGCTCGTAGAGTTTCTTCGTCAAATGGTAATCGAACGGTCCGGTCTGGTCCGCCATGGCAAGCGTGACGCCGAACTCCGATGAATTCTGACCTGGTGCAGTCGTTCCATTATCAATGGCGACCAGCGAGGCAATATCCGGCACAACGACCGCAGAGGCACCCACTCCAACTTCCTCGCCGATGGTGAACAGCCAATAGCTGTCGACCGGCGTTTCCACATTGGCTCTCTGCATTGCCTCAAGGGCTGCAAGCATGATGGCGACACCTGCCTTGTCATCAAGGTGGCGCGAGACGATAAAGCCATTATCGATGAATTCGGGCGCGGGGTCGACAGCAACTATGTCACCGACATCGATACCGAGCTGCAGCAGATCATCGCGATTTCGGGCGAGCGCATCGACGCGGAGTTCGACATAAGGCCAGCCGACCGGCTGCGTATCGACTTCGTCATTGAATGTATGGCCGGAAGCTTTCAGCGGCAGGATCGAACCGCGATAAATTCCTTTGGACGAAAAGATGGAAACGCGGGCACCTTCGGCGAAACGTGCCGACCAGTTGCCGATAGAAACCAGCTCCAGCCGTCCGTTTTCCTTCAGATATTTTACCTGCGCGCCGAGCGTATCGACATGCGATACGATCCCGCGCGCCGGTCTCTCCGTCAGGCCCACCCTGCGCGCGCGAATAGCCCCCCGGCGCGTCAGCATAACCTCAAGTCCCAGATGCTCCAGCTCGCGCGCAACATAACGCACGGCTTCGTCGGTAAACCCGGTCGGACTCGGTATGGCAAGAAGTGCCTTGAGCCGTGTTACGAGATAGTCCTGATCGATTGTGATAGCGGTCTGCATCATTCATGTGTCGCAAAACAAGACCGCAACGTCAACGTGTCAATCGGCGTTTAAGTAAGCCCCCTTATCGGCGCCCGAAAAGTACCCCTCCTTTAGGTTGCCGCGTTCTTCAGCGGCATCATTACGTTGTCGCGAATGTTGAGCCAGGGAAGGAGAGCCGGATTCTGGAAAGCCATGCCGATCCGGACGTCATTCGCTCCAATTTCACGACCAGCCACGAAAATGTCACCTTGAGACAGTGAAAGCGTCCCGACGACGAGGCTATGAACTCATCGTTTTCGATCCGAAGTGACGTTGCAGCCAGCGCCACAGTTTTGTTTCTCTAACCGCAAAAGGTGACGTTCATCCGGTAGTCTACGTCATAACATCGCACGGTGTGATGACGTGCTTGCTCGTTTGAGACGACGAAGGCGCTTCCGAAAACGATCATTGATGTGAAAGGAGATAAACCGCTGACATCAGCCATTGGACGATGTGCTGAATGCCAGTCAAACACATAACAAGCGACATCGAAATACACGCACACTGTCAGAGGCAATTGAGCTGCAGACCGATCTGCCTTAACACTTCACCAAAGCAAACCAAGCCAACGTGGCAAAGCTAGCGAGAGGGCGGGAATAAAGGTTGTCAGGACCATCACCGGCAGCGCCACATACGCCATCATCTTCAAGGCAGGGCCGACGGCATGATGGACGGAAACCCTGCCGATCCGGCAGGCCATGAACAGGACGGGCGCCATCGGTGGACTATTCGCCCCGATGACAACCGAGGTCGCAACGATCGCAGCGAAATGTACCGGATGGACATCCACCGACTGCATCAGCGGAAGAAGCAGCGGCGCTATCACGACAGTAACCGAGACGTCGTCAACGATGGCTCCGGCGATGATCAGGAAGACATTCACAAGCAGCAATACCCCGACTGGATTGCTGACGAGCGATGCCACTACATCGGTCAGGTCCTGCGGAATCTGTTCGGCTACCAGAATGCGCCCGATGACAAAGGAGAAGAGCAAGATCAGCACGATCGAGCCAGTCGTCTCGGCAGCCGCTACCGTACTTTCGCTCAGGCGCTGTAAGTTCATGTCCCGATAAACCAAGGTGCCAATGATCACCGCCGCGATGACGGCGAAGGCCGCCGCTTCTGTTGGGGTGAACACGCCACCATAGATACCTCCAATGATGATAACCGGCAAGGACAGTGCTGGCAGGGTCCGCAGAGTAATGCGCCCTTTCTCGCCGACCGACGGCGAACGGACATCACGGATTTCATGAATGTTCTGCCCTATCTGGCTCCAGTTGTAAAACATCAACCCAAACATTAGCATGATACCCGGTACAATCGACGCCGCGAAACAGGCCGCCACTGATTGCTGGGTTGCAACAGCGAAGAGGATCATCGTGATTGAAGGCGGAATGAGGATGCCTAAGAGTGATGAGATGCCTAGAAGTGCGGCCGAATAGCCGCGCGGATAGCCTCTCTCGGCCATGGGATCGATCATTAGTGTGCCGATGGCCGCGACAGCCGCCGTCGCAGTACCAGCGATAGCACCGAAAACTCCAGAAGCCCCGACCAAGGCATTGCCCATGCCTCCGCGTCGCCGACCGATTGCCATTTCGAGGAAGGCCACGAGACGACTCGCGATCCCGCCCGACTGCATCAGATAGCCAGCTAGGATAAACAACGGGAGCGCAAGCAGGATCACCGAATTCATCGACCTGAACCCCTGAAGCATCAGAGTGTTGAGGTTGACGTCATAAATCCACACCAGCACGCCAACGACACCTGCAAAAGACCAAGCGACCGGAAGTCCCACGCCGAGCAGCAGCAGGAGCAGGCCGAGAACCAGAAGCGCCTCCATCTTAGTTCTCCTTGCGGGACGGGGAAAGTTGCAGCGCGGCTCGCGCGATATCGCGAAGCGCGTAGACTATGGCGCAGAAGGCGGCGAGCGCTAGCGGCGCCTGCGCCCAAACCAGTGGCAGGTCAAGCACAGGTATAATCTGAGGTCGCTTCATACCCCAGGCCAGCATCTTGTATATCCAGTGCGCGAAGAGGCTCGCGATGATCAGAGTAAGGATTGCAACGATCATCCCATGCAGAGCCTTCGCTCGGGAGGAAGGGAGCGAAGTCGCCAAGAAATCGACGACCAGGTGCTCGTTCCGACGCGAAGCGAGTACGGCGCCCGCCATGTAGAGCCAGATCGCAGCTAGCAAGCTCGCTTCATGCATGCCGACAAGGGAGTAACCGAATACAAACCGGCTAATCACTAGCGCAACCAGCGATAGCGTGACGATGGAGCTTGTAATCAGAACAATTGCGCGGAGTAGCCAAGCAAGCGCTCGGTCCACCGCCGTCAGAAAGTTAATCACCGGAACCTCCACGTAGGCTTCCTCACTCGCTGGCAGTGTTCTGGCGCACAAGGGCCAGAAGGTCAGCGCCGATCAGCGACTCCATTCTCGGCCAGACTGCCAAACGCACGGTATCGCGAAGCTTGGACAGTTCCTCCTCACTTAACTCGACATAGTTATGCCCAAGCTTCTTCCACTCCTCGACATAACCGTCGTCGGCCTTCTGCGCATTCTTAAACTGGGCAAGCATAACCTTCTCAGCCCCAGCGGCCACCGCCGCCTGATGTTCGGGCCGCAGCCCGTCCCAGGTTTCCTTGTTGGCAGTTAGAATACCGGTGAGGAACTGCTGGCGGCTGTGGACATAGTCCGTCAGAACGTCGCCGAAATACTTGTAGTCATAGAAGATAACGTTGGCGCTGTCGCCATCGACCACACCAGTCTGGATGGCTGAATAAAGTTCTCCCCAATCCACGGTCGCGGTCTGATAGCCCATAGCTGCAATGGTCTCGGTGAAGGGAGAGACCGGAGGCACCCGCACCTTGAAAGGCTTGGCGGCTTCGACCGACGTGGCATGCCCCCCCTTGGTGCCGACGCCATTAAAGCCCTCGGGCCAGGCTCCCAAGAATTTCAGTCCGTTGGCGGCATAAACATCCGACAGCGCAGTGCTGAGCCAACCGTCCTTAGCATAAGCCGCCAGCGCCTCATCCCAATTGGTGAACATGTACGGCGTGTATATCAGCGAGATGCGCTGGTCATAGGAGGTCATCGGCCAGTTCAGCATCAGATCGACATCACCCGCCATCAGTAGGTCAAAGACCTCCTGCTGGCCGCCAAGTTCATTCTGATAAAAGATTTTTACCTTGAGCTCACCATTGGTGGCAGCTTCGATTTCCTTGGCCCAAGCCTCGATCGCATTTCCGGCTTCCGAGCCCTTGGCGCCGGAATCGGTCGCAATCTTCAACGTCTCAGCCATGGTCGGCGTCGCCCATGCCGCACAAGACAGCAGGGCGGCCAGCAGTGCCGCGCTCTTCAGGCTGCGCAGGATTGTCGTCATATTTTCCTCCCCCGAAAACGGCCTCTCTTCAGGCCTCGTGTTGATTTCTGAAAATCTCGTAAGCAAAACGCGCCCTGACCCCGATATCAAGGAAGGGCCGCGGCGGAACCGGCGTTGGCGTACCGAGGCTGATCATGTCTGCGATCAACGGGTTGTCCTCACCCAAAGCCATTTCGGCGGCCAGCCGTCCGCTGATCGTACCCTTGGCGACGCCCACCGCATTCTGGCAGACAGCGCTCCAGACATTCGAGGCGACCTGACCGAAGCCAGGTGCGCCATTGCGTGACAGGCAGATATAACCGGTCCAGGTATGCTCCATCGTCACACCCTTCAGCATAGGGAAACGCTGATCGAAAAGACGCTGATGCTCGACGCGGATCTTCGCCCGACGTTCGTCCGACTGCCGCAGGTTGGGGCAGAAATGGATGTTCTGGCGGATCAGGATGCGGCGGTCATTGGTATAGCGCATCGTGATGCCTGCGAAGGCATTAGCTGGGGTCGAGCCCCAAGGTGCGATATTGCCCAACTCCGCTTGTTCGGCTTCCGTCAGTCTGCGGCTCAGGCTGGCATGGGCGGCGAAGTTCAGGAGCTTGCCCTTCCAAAAGCCGAAGCGCATCGCCAGCCCGTTGACGGCCAGGATGGCCTTAGGCGCCCGGACCGACCCGTTCGCGGTGCGAAGCGTTATTGTCGAGCCAAAGTCCGCCTCAATCACCGGGCAATTCTCGAAAAGTGTCACGTTCTCGGGCAAGTTCTCACCCAGTCCGCGGTTCAGCGCGGCCGGGTTTAGCAACACTGTACCGGGGGTATAGACCGACGCAGCGAAATGCCTAGTCCCAAGTCGCTTCGCAGTCTCCGTTTGGTCGAGCCATTCGTACGGCTCGTCCAGCCGATCAAGTTCCTCGATGGTAGGTTTCAGGACTTCCTCCGCACCCCGATCCGAGGTGGCGGTGTGGTATTTTCCGTCCTCACTCCAGTCGCACTGGATCTCGTAACGCTGCACACAGTCCCGCAGCGAAGCGATTCCGGCGCGGGCAAGTCGCAGATAAGCACTCCCCTTGGCGAGTTCCTCCAATGAGGAGCCAACGTTATGCGGCAGATCGATAGCAAAGCCTGAGTTTCGACCCGAAGCGTTCTCGCCCAGTTGCTGAGCGTCGAAGATGACGATTCGTGCGTCGGGGCGCAGTTCTCCCAGGCGCCGCGCAGCGCCAACTCCGGCATATCCCGCACCAATGACGACGAAATCGGCGGTGATATCGCCCTTCAACGCAGGGCATGACATGCGTGAGGGGAGCAGCGCGCTCCAGCCATTGGAGCGGTCGTCCTTGGGAAGCAGTGTAATACGGGTCATGCGGAAAACTCGTTGATCCAAGTTGCTGGTTGCAGACTGTAGAAAACGAGCGCATCGCTGGAGATATAGCGCACAGGTGTTCCTGCCGGTAACCAGATGGTATCCATCGGTCCCGTTTTCAGCAATCCCTTTGGGGTTTCGACAGAAAAGCTGCCCGAGATAATCAGGATCAACTCGTCGTATCGGACCTGCCAGGGAATGTCAGCGTTCTTGAAGCGTGCGAAGCCGCCTGAAAGCTCGCTGCGGTCGGCTAAGCCAGCGACCTCAACGACCTCGGCCATCTCTGGATAAGCAAAGCGAGGTTGGAACGCGAGTTCAGCAAACCGGTTCACCCGTGCGGGTGATTTTTCAAATTTAGTCATCCCCTCCCCCGTAGTTCTTCTTCTGCCGATGGTAAAAAGCTATGGCACTTACCAGACAGATGTGTATACTACGATACAAACATGTATGGTCTTGTCAATGAAAAGTCGTGAAGTCATCGAACGCGTTAGCAGGGAAGGTGGTGACAGCCCTGCACAACCACGCCTCACCCGTGCAGACTGGCTGTCTGCGGCGCTGGATTTGCTGGTAGAAAACGGTATTGATGCGGTCCGCATTACGCGCTTAGCCGAACAGCTTGGCGTGACGCGCGGGAGCTTCTACTGGCACTTCGCTGACCGAGGAGAACTGTTGGCCGCCTTGATCGAGGTCTGGGCACAGTCGAACACCGCCAGCATCATTCGCGCAGCGACCACACCCGATACGATCGAGGATAGAGTGCTGGCGCTTTTCATGTGCTGGCTCGACCCGGAACTCTTTGACCCAAAGCTCGATTTCGCAGTGCGTGACTGGGCCCGCGGAGAAACGGAGCTGCAGACGGTAATCGCGAAAGCCGATCAGCAACGCATGGAGGCAATGATTGCCATGTTTGCAGAGCATGGCTTCACCGAGCGCGAGGCGATCATTCGCGCAAGGAACTTCTACTACACGCAAATGGGATATTACGCGCTTAACGTGCAGGAGCCATTTTCGGAGCGGTTATCCTACTTATCAGTTTATTTCGAGTCCTACACGGACAAGGAGCTCGACAAGGCCGCCGAGCAGGAGTTTATGCGCCAGATTGCTGCGAAAAGTCATCTTCAGAAGGATGATCTGGCACCCTAGGTGCTCCGATTCAGACCCCAATTAAGGGAGGTGAAGCGCTGGCCTCCTTAGTCCGAACAAACCAACGATACCGATAACTGTTATTGCCAGCACCATCTCCGATGCGCTCAACTGTTAACCAGTCAAGAACTCTACTGATACCTCGTTCCGGACTCGAAATCGAATATGAATCTTGTCAGGAAACTGACGCGGCAGTGATACTCCCCAGTAACATTGTTCTTGTATTTTCAGATGGCGATACGCCTGCCGCTTTACCATGATCGGGTCTTAATACATCCGCTCTGCCAATTAGATTACAGTTTGACTGCATCGGACCAGACCGTCATTCAACTTTCTGAGTTATCCTGTTTCGCACTCAGCTTTTCCCGAAGAAGGCGCTTAAGCCGAGCATTTTCTGCTTCCAGTGCTGCGAGTTGCGCATCCGTCACCCGTTCATCTGTAGTTTTTGGCTTTCGCTTACGGGAGTACTTTTGTGGTGACGCGGGAACAACGAGAATGGTAGCGTTCTCGTTCGTTGCTTCCTCCGCCTGTGGAGCTTTCAGAACAGCAACTAATCGGCCGGATGGACTCTTTGACCCGGTCGAAATGGCTGACTTACTGCCTGCTCCACCAGAATCTTTCGAGGAGACCTTTCCAGTGCATTGTTTCGGGAGCTCTTGATTGGGCCCACTGGTATCGTCGCTGATGAGGCGCTCCTCGTCAAAAGCTTCGTCAACCGAGGCCCCCTGCTGCGCGGACAGGTCTTTGCTTGTCGTCAGCTGACCTCCGTGTTTCAGTGTTCTCGTTGCGGATTGTTTTGCAGGCGATTTAAGCCTGGATGTGGAGGTCGAGGGCTTAATTGACTCTCGGCCAATCTGTTCCGGCTGATCTGAGGCCCTCTGAAGCATATTCGGTTCGCCGTCATCGTCCGTAATTTGCATAACTGCATATATGTCTGCTGGATCGACTTTCTGATTGACCGCAGAAGACGTTTGATCAAAGTCTACAGCTCCGATCGACGATTGTTCTATCGACTCTGGATTGAGCTGCTCCCTGAGTCCGGCATCTGGTGTTTGTTCAGGCGCAGCTTCGCCTTTGCGTGATCGCCAATTCTTTAGTCCTGTGACGAGACGCTCACCCCACGATTTCATCGCTAATTATCCTCCCCTTTCGTGCCAAAAAGGAATTGAGTTGTCTTCTTTCCGAAAACACGTCGCGTAAGCGAAGATAAACCGATCACGCCTGTATGGCTAGAACGAGAAACTCTGATCGATTGGTAGTGATGAAAGTAGGATCGATATTGGTGCAAGGCGAATGCCAGCCTTGCTGAAACAGATTTATCTGTTGTCTGTAATAGACCGCTGCTCCGCCCGTTCGAGCATCGCGCAAAGGTTCGCGTTTTCTGCGCGCAATTTCGCTATCAATTCGCGCTTGAGAGAAGCGTTTTCTTGTTCGAGGTACAACAACTCGGCACAGATATCCATCGTTGCAACGGAACATGTCGCCGTCTTCGTTTTCTGCGACACAGCCTTTTTCACTCCACGCAGAACAGATCGATTTTTCCGTCTGACGACAGTTTCCAGTTTTTGAACGGGATCGGACACGATTATCGCTCGTTCTGGTTCTGCAACGTCAACGACAGAAGGCTCTCGTTTAGCCTCGATCGTCTCAATGGATGGCGCAGTCTTTTGTACAACGTTTGGGTCGATAACTTCGGTTCTATTGTCACGTGGTTCAGGCAGATCAAATTCCGCACAAGCATCCATGGTAGCTTGCGGCGTATCCGCTTCGACTTGCCGAGCAATAGATTTCAAATCAAGGTCTCCCCACAGGGAAACATTTCCTTTGCGAGCACGCTTGTTCTTATATTCGACGACGACATTGCGGACCGGGTTCTTCATCGGTGAATAGCTATCCCAAGGAAACATGACAGAAGCGAGTACAAAACGCTGTCCCGCTACGTATAGATTTCCCATCCGGATTTCAATGTTCCGAGAGCGCTGGATTAAGACAAACGCCTCTCAAACAAGCCGCTCTCGTTATTCCCATGAAATGCCAGATCTTATTTCCACATTAAGCATTGATCTGTATATTCTAAAATCGAGCCTATCCCGATTAGCAAACCAGGAGAAACTCCACGTGGCTGATGAAACAATTACGGACGCAAATCCGACTGTAACGGAAACCAACGCTGCTGAACCTGTTGGCGAGAAACCAAAGACCCGTGCACCGCGGAAAAAAGCCGCGCCAGGATCAAAAAAATCTGGAGCTGCCTCTACTGCAGGAGCAACCAGAATTGCTGCAAAGCCTGCTAAAGCGGCCAAAGCTGCTTCAAAAGCAGAACCCGCTGCAACACCACCGGTAGAGCACAAGCGCAACAAGTACACGCCGGCCCAGCGCGCCTCCATCCTCGCTTCTATCGAAAAAGCAACAAAAGGCGGCAAGACCACTCTCAAGGCTGCATTGCAGCAGACTGAAGTGAGTGAGCAGACCTACTATAACTGGAAGAACGCTGCTGCAAAGAAAGCACCCGCGCCGTCGGCAGGGCCGTCCAGCGATGATCTTTCCAGCTTGGTTGCACTGGAAGCAGAGAACCTCAAGCTACGCCAAGAACTTGCTGCAAAGCTGCGTGCTGAGAACGAAGAATTGCGTAGACGTCTGGGTCGAACCTGAGGCAAACTGCTCCGCAGCATCTGCAGCAGGGCGCTGACAAAACAGATGACTTTCCACGTGTAAGTCATCTGTTTGCCTTTCGATGATGAAAATTCGAAGCCTTTGTTCTCTCCTTCCAAAGGCTCTCTAATAAGGCCAAGAGTGAGGATTACCGTTTCGCACAACTTTTGGTCTGGATTAGTGCATGACGACCACTAAGCGTCACGGGCAGGATTATGCTGACTGCCAATACCCAGATGGAGTCGCATCATGATTTTGGATTCCGCTCAGGCCGAGTCACTCCACAAGGCAATGCACGCCCTGAATGACAGCGGAGGTCAGCTTATTGCGGCTTCCTTTGACGCCTTTACCACCGGTAAGGCGATCATTGATGTTCGCGCCTACACGGACGATCGCATCGAACTGCGGTCAATTGGCGCCAATGTAACTGAAATACATGCTGATCTGTCGGCTTTTGCCTTTGCATATGATTTACAAACACCATGAATGCATTTGTGCAGTCACAAGCCACCACTGATCGAGCTCACGCCAACCTATACGCCAAAACGGATGAGAACATGTAATTATTACTCATTCTTTTGGTTGGTCCCTCCTTATGGCATTTAATCAGAAAAGCTGGGTCTTTGGCATGTGTCTTACTCCCCAAATTAAAACACCCGCCGCAAAAGGAGCGACGGGTGTCTAAGGGAAGACCAGACCCTGGGAGGAAAACGTCTGGTCTTAGATCGCCTAGGAATTGGGAGGAACTGCCTTAGCGATAATCAGAAATTATTAGCGGTGAACAGCCTGACGGGCAATTGATGGAATTTCCGAAGCCATGATGCCCAGATCGTTCAGTTCACGTGCATTCAGGCGGCTCAGTTCGTTGACGGTGTTACGGTAACGGCGCCAGTTGTTGTACGAGCGGATCAGGTTCATTTCTCTCTCCTCAAAATTCTCTCTTTGTTGCAAACAGCATATAGGTCCGCGCTGTCTGGGACAGAAGCGTCAGTTTCGCATAGCTGACATGCCAATAAGACGGGGTATCAGCCGAAGTTCCAGATGATCGTAGCAACACCAAGCGAGAGCTCTCGGTTTAGGTTCAATCCTGTTTCTTGACTCGTAAAATGACCGCAACGATTATTTAACCATAATCCGGCGAATACTTATCGAGTTCAATCAGGCTTACGATATGTCGCACTTCGCTTCTTTATCCAAATTCACCTTGAGTATTGTTGTATTTTCCGGCCTGCTTGTCGGTTCGGGCAAAGCAGCGACGCTGTTTCTTGAACATGAGATAGCGCAACGATCCTTTGAACAGAACCAACGCTATTCCTCGCCCTTCTCCGCCAATCTGCGTCCGATCAACGGACTGCTTTTGCAGATAAAAGAAATTCGACCGCCCGCGTCAGTGGGATCAGCTGCACCGACCAATGCCGAACTGGACCAAATGACCACCGGCAGCATCAATCGTGCGCAACAAACAGAAAAGGAAGTCTCATCGAACTATACCCCATCCGCCGACGATCTAGCGCCTGCTATTGAAATGCCAAGTGGCGTCGGAGCCAAGGAACAGATTGCCTCGTATCAGATCATGCTGGACAGGGCAGGCGCTTCGCCTGGTGCAATTGACGGACGCTCAGGCAGTAACGTCGACAAGGCTTCTGCAGCTTTTGGGGAAATCACTGGCAGATTTATCAATCCGGCTGATCCGGCTGCAATTCAGGCTGAGCTTGAAAACACCGGCGGACCAGCTTTCAGGGATTACCTCATCACCAATGAGGATGTCGGCAAGCAATTTGTAGCGGAAATACCGACCGACTATGCCTTAAAGGCCCAATTGCCAGCAATGGCTTATACCTCGGTTACGGAGATGCTTGGCGAGCGATTTCAAATCGATGAGAGTTTTCTCAAAGAGATCAATCCTGGCGTTAATTTCAATCAGCCGGGTTCGATCATCAAAGTCCCCAATCTGGCCAAAGCCAAACGCACACCAATTGCCCATATCGTGGCAGACAAACGCCGCAAACAGGTTCGTGGCTATGATACAGCTGGAAAGCTGAAGGTAGCCTACCCGTCCACTATCGGCTCTTCGGACACCCCTTCCCCTTCAGGCACGGTCCAGGTCAAACGAATAGCGATCAATCCCAATTATACATACAATCCCAGGATCAATTTCAAACAGGGAGCCAATGAAGGCGTTCTAACCATTCCGCCAGGACCAAACGGTCCTGTCGGAACGGTTTGGATTGCACTTTCCAAACCCACTTATGGCATTCATGGCACCCCTGATCCCTCGCGCATCGGCAAAACATCGAGCCATGGCTGCGTGCGTCTTACAAATTGGGATGCAGAAGAACTCGCGAAAATCGTCAAACCTGGCGTCATGGTAGTGTTCACGGAATGAGTGCAGGTTGCCATATTATTGACGTGTGGAGTGGAAACCAGCGCCTTTCTAACCAACCCGATTTTTTACAAGAGAGCCCCCAAAGGGTGATAGGTCGGCAACGGCGCTTACTGTTTCATTACGCACCGCCAACATCAAAGACAATGTCACTGGACGACAAGTCGGCAAGTGACACATTCTCAACCAGGATTCCGAAATCGCCAGTGCCATTGAAGGAGATGTAAACACCGTCTTCCACGTCGCGTGACGCTGCAAGGAAGGCGTCAAAGTCGTCTATTCCTGTAACCCCTTGCGCTATTTCGGAAAACTCGATTCTGTCGCCGCTTGCACCGTCAAAGTCGAGAATATGGTCAACGCCTTCGCCAGATGGTGGAATCAGGAACCAGGAGAAGGTATCTGCACCGGGACCGCCAGTGAGCTCATCCGAACCGCCCCCGCCGTCGTTCTGAAGCCTGTCGTTGCCCTCACCGCTAAAGAGGCGATCGTCTCCACTACCCTCCAAAATGCCCTGATCAACGAGCGTATCGTTTCCGCTTCCACCGTCAAGCACGTCATTGCCAGAGGATGACGAAAAGAATGCCTCGTTTGCATCGGAACCAAGAAGCAGGTTGTCCTGATCGCCGGCCAAATGAGCGGAGATGCCTTCAATATTGATGAAGGTGAGTCCAGCCGCGGTCGCCCCGCTCGCAGCATCAAAAACGATCGGGGTCTCCGAATTGCCAAACTCCATCGCGAGTACGTCGTAGCCGGCACCACCATCAACGAAACAGTCTCGGGAGGCATCGATCCAATCGTCACCGCCACGAATGATGTCATTGCCTCCAAAGCTGGCAAGCCGGTCGTTTCCGTTGCCGCCATCGAGATAGTCATCACCATCATAACTGTACAGGACATCACCCCCATCGCCACCAAGGAGTACATCGTCGCCAACGCCATCGTTCAGCAAGTCGCGGCCCGCCCCGCCATCCAAAAAGTCGTTGCCGGTTCCGCCGTCAAGATAGTCATCGCCATCACCACCCAGGAGTATATCATCACCACCGCCACCCCATAGCCAATCAGCGTCGGGTCCACCTTGGATCAGGTCATCTCCGTCGGCAGCGTCCCCGTCAACCGTGACATGGGAGGCAATCAAGGCGTTACTTGAGCCGGCCTTATCAGTGGGCGTAACCTCGGAGGATTGTGGGTAGTCGCCGATATTCACAGGAGGAAGGGGCTCGTGGACGCGTGTAGTTTCAGCAGGTATTCTGAAATCAGCCTGCAGGACTTCGGTCGAGCCGCGTTGATTGAGGGTTATGTCGCAAATATTTCAGCCGGTTAAGATCGGTCTTATCCCTGGACGCAATTATGCCGCGAGCTCCACAAAGACTTTGAATGGCGAACCTTTGTCATTTGCGAATTGGTTTTTGCGGATCATATGCGCCACTTCAATGCCGGCAATGGTAGCTGCAGCTGAATGAAATGCTTTGAAGCCTAACATGTGCTTGGTGATCCGCTTAATGAATCGATGATCCTGCTCAAGAATATTGTTCAGATATTTGACCTGCAGGATTTCCATCAACTTGCCCGTTCCGGTGATTTTCAGGATCGTGTTTACAGCCTGTGCACCAGCCAGGTTCGCTCCGCTCTTATCAATGACGATTTTGTCAGGAACACCATTGCTTGCGATGGCTTTCTTAAAGAAACGCCTTGCCGCGCCGAGGGCCCGGCGCTCAGAGAGCATGAAGTCAAGAGTTTGGCCATCACGATCTACGGCTCTATACAGATAGGTCCATTTCCCTTTGACCTTTATATAAGTCTCGTCAACCCGCCATGAACCAAGCGTTGGCCGCTTACGCTTCTGTGCATGATCTGCAATCTGTGGCGCGCATCGAACGACCCAACGGTTCAATGTTGCATGATCAATATCGACGCCACGCTCAGCCATAATTTCCTGAAGGTCACGATAGGAGCCAGGGTAGCGAAGGTAGAAGAATACGGCATAAAGGATTGCGCTTTTGGGAAAATGAGCCCCTTTGAAATCGACAGTCATTCGTTCGCACCTCGCTAAAATACAGGCAACAGAGGCATTTAACTCAACAGAAGTGAAAAGTTTGCGACAAAACCCACTTGCAGGCGATTATCGGATTTCCAGCGGCTGATTTGACTGGACAAGTCCAAAGCGCAATCGCTGAAACTGTTATTAGTGAGAACGAACATGAAGAGAGCACTCCTAATACACAATAATTCTTCTCAACTTATTGAATAGAATTGATAAATTGGAGATGTGTCGATATTATTGTGATGTAAGCCTTTCTCAGGATCGAGCGCACCGTTCGATAGTTTTTGGCTTCAGACAAAAAAGGGATTGAGAAGCATCCAGCTTCTAAGAGCTAAAAATATGAACGGAGCGCCAATCGATGAAAGGGAAGCAAAACGACTCTGGATCGGCAGGAGAGGCGCATGGGGGCAATCGTCACGCTCCTGAACGTGATTTACGTGAATTCTCCATGTCGCTTCCAATGCATCTCTTGCGTGCCCGGGAAGCGGTGATGCGCCATTTTCGGAATTCACTACGCGAACATCACGTTACTGAACAACAATGGCGCGTTATCAGGGCAATCAGCTCGTCTGGTGAAGCCGACGTCAACGATCTCGTCCGTCTGACCTTCCTGCTCGGCCCGAGCCTGTCACGAATCCTGCGTACACTGGAAACATCCGGGCACATCACGCGCCGCACTGATAAAGAAGACCAGCGACGAAGCGTATTGTCACTTACCGACAAGGGACAAGAACTGATCCGCCAGCATGCGCCGCAGTCCGTTCAAATTTATGAACGGATCGCGGAAGCATATGGACACGAACGGTTACAGCAGCTTCAAACCATGCTGGCAGAGCTAGAGACCACGATGAACAGTTTCAACATTCTCCCGGATATGGAGGAGACTGAAACCGGTCTCATGGAGTAAACGCAGCTTTGCTCCAAACAATTATCCGCTGCACATTCCAAATGAAAACGCAGGTTGGAAGCCTGCGTTTTTGTATCTCCTGGACCTGAATGGCCACGCTGCCTGCATTCAGCTCGCCGCGCGCATCCTGAGGTAGTCGCGATAGTTGCTGGTCTTAAGATTGACCGTCCCGTCGCTTTCTTCCATTTGCACCGAAAGACCTAGCGGTCTGCTCGTCATGAGAGCCGCGAGATTGTCCTTCACTTTCGCGAAGACTCTTTCGCCTGCAGCTTTTCGGTCCGCTTCGCTTCTTCCTGACGCAACACGCAGCAATACATGCACAAAAGCATTGTCGGGATGACCGTCGACAACCAGATAGTTGTCGACGCGAACACCGCGTGTACGCGCTCCCGCGAATGGAAAAATGCTACCATCATCAATCAGCGCGTCCTGCACGGCTTCAAGCAACTGCGGAACATTGATTTCTTTTTCGATGTTAGCGGAGTATTCAACCCAGATGTGGGGCATGTTCGGGATGTCCTCTCATATTCAGCAATTAGCGGAAAGAGCAGCCGCGACCGCGGCGTCCGGGTCGCAGGCGTGACCAAGCGCCTGTAATGATCGGCCAAGATAAAGCAGATCCGTCACCACATCGCCAATGGAAAAGGCTCCCATGGTACCGATACGGATGACCCGACCCTGGAGCTTGTTGCGGGCGCTGGCGATGGCCGTGTTATAAGTTTCCAGCATGTGTTTGACTACGTCGCCACCCTTGATGGTTTCCGGCAATCCACCCACCACGACGGTAGGCGAGTGACATGAAGGGTCCCCAAAGGCTTCCAATCCCAGTGCGACGAAACCGGCACGCATGGCTTGCGACAGTCGAAGGTGACGCGCATAAACTCGCTCAATACCTTCTTCATGAATCAAGCTTAATGCAGCATGCAAGCTCTGCACGAGCGAAACCGCAGCGGTAAAGGCAGTCTCGTTTTGCTCAACAACCGCCAGCGCCTTTCGCAGATCCCAGTAGAAACGGGGGCAGCGATCATCTCTGTCAACGATAGCGCGCGCTTTTGCGCTCAGACTGATCAGCCCAAGGCCGGGGGGGCACATCAGCGCTTTCTGCGAGCCGGTAGCCACGACGTCAACGCCCCACTCATCCTGACGCATTTCTACGCCGCCAATTCCACTGACGCTGTCGACCACGAGAAGTGTTGACAATTTGGCGGTAATTTCGCCAAGAGCACGCAGGTCCGCCAATGCACCAGTCGCACTTTCATTATGCACAACGAGAACGGCGCGATAATTGCCACCAGTCAGATGTTGACGCACTTCTTCCGGATCTGGTGCTTTGCCCCATTCAATGTCGAGTACATCGACCTCGGCCCCAAGGGTGCTCGCAATCTTGGCAAAACGTTCGCTAAACTGACCATTGACACAAGCAAGAACCTTCTCGCCGGGCGCCAGAATATTGACGAGGGCTGTCTCCATCGCACCAGTGCCGGAACTGGATTGCAGGATCACCGGCTGCGTCGTTCCGAAAAGCGGACGCAGCATCGTCTGAACCTGGCCCAGGATGACGCGCATTTCTGCACCGCGATGATTGATGATCGGACGCGAACCCGCCATCCGCACCGCTTCGGGGATGGCTGTGGGGCCCGGAAGTCTCAGGCGATAGGGGAATTCGGTTAGTGGAAGGGTTGTCATATCGGACACTCTTTGGATTGGCCGTGGACGGCATTCAGTGAATGATCTGTTGGAGGAATTGCCGGGCTCTCTCGGTCTGCGGCGCGGTGAAGAAGACGTCAGGTGGAGCTACTTCGGTAATTCGCCCCTCACACACGAAGACTACTCTGTCCGCAACAGCACGGGCGAAGCCCATTTCATGAGTCACGCAAACCATGGTCATGCCGGTCTGGGCGAGTTCAGTCATGACATCGAGCACTTCCTTCACCATCTCTGGATCCAGCGCCGAGGTCGGCTCGTCGAAGAGCATGATCTCAGGCTCCATCGCAACGGCGCGTGCAATAGCCACGCGTTGTTGTTGTCCGCCGGATAGCTGGTTTGGGTATTTATGTGCATGCTCGACGATATGAACGCGCTTCAGAAGATCAAGCGCTGCGGCCTCGGCATCCGCCTTGCGTTTGTGGCGCAGCTTGATCGGACCCAACGTCAGGTTCTCAAGAACGGTCATGTGCGGAAACAGATTGAAAGACTGAAACACCATCCCGACACGTTGACGGATCTTTTCGATCCCAGAGCTGTCCTGCCGAACCAGATCGTTGCCCACGCGGATTTCACCGTGTTGGTAACCTTCCAGACCGTTGACGCAACGGATAATTGTCGATTTTCCTGAGCCGGAAGGTCCACAGACGACAATCTTCTCGCCAGCGGTAACTTCCAGATTGATCCCGTTCAACACCTGAAATTTTCCATACCATTTGCTGACGTCGTGCAGGTTGAGCAAAGGAGTTTGCTGCGAAGCTTTGCCGGTCATCGTTGATCCGCCTTCTTCAATCTGGTTTCGATGCTGCGGCTGTATAGCGACAGCGAAAAGCTCATGAGCCAGAACACCAACCCAACAACGAAATACCCTTCGGTCTGCGAGCCGGACCACTTTGGGTCCGAAGCACCGGCGTTGACGATGTTGAGCAGGTCAAACAACCCGACGACCATAACCAACGTGGTATTCTTCAAGAGCGAAATGGTGGTGTTCATAATGCCTGGGATGACCTTGCCCACCGCCTGCGGCAGGATGATGTAGATCATCATGCGCCAGAACCCGAGACCGATGGCCTTGGCCGCCTCATATTGCCCCTTCTGAATAGCTTGCAGTCCCCCGCGAACAACTTCGCCCATATAAGCGGCCTCGTAAAAGATGATGCCTGCGACGGCGAGTGCCAGCGCGTTTGGCTTCATGCCGGTTGGCAGGAAGAAGGGCAGCATCACGATAGCCATGAACAGAACCGTGACGAACGGCACGCCCCGGCAGAATTCGATGAAACCAATGCACAGCCAGCGCACGATAGGCATTTCGCTTCGCCTGCCAAGTGCCAGCGCGGCCCCCATCGGTAATGACAATGTGATGCCCGAAACAGCCAATACGAGAGTGAGAAGCAGCCCGCCCCAGCGGTCCGTAGGCACGAGGGGGAGACCAACGAAACCACCAAGCAGTAACCCAAGGCAGAAGAACGGGTAGACCAGTATCATGAACGAGCCGATCCAGCGCTTGCCTGGTATGGCTGGAACAAGAAGAGCGGCAATACCGGCGGTGAGTGTCGCGAAAACAATGTTCACACGATAGCGCTCTTCTTCAGGATAGAAGCCGTAAATGAATTGCGGCCAGCGTTCATGCACGAAGGCCCAGCAGGCCCCCCCTGTCACGCAGTCGGCACGGCTGGTGCCTGCCCATGTGGCATTGAACAAGGCCCAGGGCACAATGTTGACCACAATAGCTACCAACACGACCATAACCACGAGGTTAATGATCAGCGCCTGTGGGGTAGGCCACAATTTCGTTCTTGCAAAATCAAGTATCCTGCCAGTGGGGGATAGTTCCTTGGCGATGATGGGAGATTGCACAGCGCTCATCGTTCCACAATCCGGGTCATATAGTTGAAGACATTCAGGAGAACCGTGATCACCAGGCCGATCAACAAATAGGTTCCCATAGTCATCATCACGATCTCAATCGCGCGGCCAGTCTGGTTCATGGTGATGCCCGTGAACACGCTGACCAGATCGGGGAATCCGATCGCCACGGCAAGTGACGAGCCCTTCAAAATGTTTAGGTACTGGTTTCCGAGTGGCGGTATCAGAACCCGAAGAGCTTGCGGGATGATGACGTAACGCAATGTTTGCGCCCAGTTGAAGCCGATAGCTGCCGATGCCTCTCTCTGGCCGCGGCTAACAGCCTCGATAGAAGCCCGCACCAATTCGGCAATAAATGCCGCATTATATATGGCCATCGCGAAAACCAGTGCGCTTAGTTCCGGCACGAAAACCCATCCGCCGATGAAATTGAAACCCTTCAGTTGCGGCATATCGATGGAAAGAGTGCTCCCCGAAACGAATGCGACAGCAACTGGCAAAAGCACTAGTGCAGCCAGGGACGGCAGCCATGCATTTAGCGGCCGGCCTATGGCGTCAGAGCGGCGCGTAATCGATACATAGAGGGCGATGGACGATGCAATCGCAAAAAGTACGCTGACGACCCATAACAACGGCCGGTCGGAGTGAATTGCGGGGATGTAGATACCCCGATTGGTCAGATAGACCACATCGAGCAGACCGACGGCATTCTTAGGTACGGGCATATTACGCAGCGCAACATTGTACCACAGCATGATATGCAGAAGCTGTGGCAGATTGCGGACGATTTCCACATAGAGAATAGCCGTCTTTGATAGTGCCCAGGTCGAAGACAGACGCGCGACACCGACAACGAAACCAAGAATAGTTGATAATATGATGGTTAGTATCGTGACCAGCAGTGTATTGGTCAGCCCGACGAGGAAAACCCGCATATAGTTGTCGCTGGCCGAAAATGGGATCAGCGAGAAGGAAATCTCGAAACCCGCCTCTTGGCGGAGGAAGTCGAAACCCAACGACAAGCCACGCTGAGCCAGATTGCTATTTAGATTACTGAACGCCACGTAACCAGCGGCCACCAACGCAGCGACAATCAGAAGTTGCACCAGCCAACGCCGCAAGGCAACGCTTGTGAAAACGCCGCTATAGCCAGTCGCTAAGGATGTCGACTGTCCCGACATATTTAAATCCCTTTAAAAGAACTCAAAGGCGCTCTCTTGCAAAGCGGAAGAGCCGTGTACGGGCGACCGCCGCCGCCCGCGACAGAAATTATAGAAACGTCAACGGATCAGCGGAGTGTGCATCAACCCGCCGTCCTTCCAAAGTCCGTTCAAGCGACGCTCCAGCTTGACTGGGCTTTCATCGCCCAGATGACGGGAAAACATCTCACCATAGTTGCCGACAGCCTGAATAGTGTTCAGCGCCCAGTCATTGTCGAGGCCAAGTTTAGCACCGAAATCGCCGGTCTTGCCGAGCAGACGCTGCACTTCCGGTGCAGGCGACGCGTCACGCATTTCAACTGTGTTTTTTGAAGTGACACCATATTCCTCGGCAGCAATCGGGGCATTGAGCACCCACACCACTACATCACGGAAGCGATAGTCGTCCTGACGTACAACCGGTCCAATGGGTTCCATGGAGATCATTTCCGGCAATACGACCCATTCATCAGGATTCGGCATCTTGGTGCGTGCCGCGGCAAGCGCGCTGAGTACATTGGCGTAGACATCGCAACGTCCTTCAATCAAGTTCTTCTCGTTCTGATCGCGCGAATTGGCTGCGACCGGTGTGAAGGAAAGCTTGTTATTGCGGAAATAGTCAGACAGGTTCTGCTCGTAGTTGGATCCCGCTGAAACGCAGATCGAAGCACCGTCGAGCTCCAGAGCGCTATTCACGCCGAGCGACTTGCGTGCAAGGAAGCCCTGGGAATCATACAGATAGGTGCCGGCCCAGGTGAGGTTCATCTCGACATTGCGAAGGAAAGTCTCCGTGGCAGTGCGCGCCAGAAGATCAATGCCTCCTGATTGCAATGTAGTGAACGCCGTTTTGATCTCGAGGGGAACATATTTGACCTTGTCGGGATCACCAAGAATGGCCGCTGCTACGCCGCGGCAAAAATCCACCTCGAAACCGGCCCATTTACCGTTGGCATCAAGCGTACTCATGCCGGTTTGAACTCCAGTGGAAACACCGCAGTTGAGCTGTCCTCGTGCTTTGATGGCGCCGACGGTATCTCCCTTCTGTGCATTTGCACTGCCTACAACAGCAAAAACAGTCACTACACCAAAGGCAAGCTTTTGAATTGATTTGAGCATTTCCGTCCTCCCAATGTTGAATTCTGGCATGAGCCTTGCGGTAGTTGGCAATGTCAACACCAAGATGAAGTCCGCCCCGCCAAAACTCTGCAAGCGATGACTATTCACAAAGCATATAACATGTTATATATCAAGTTAAATTTATTAGCTTTGAAGCTTGAACTGGGCTGCATCGAAATTCTGTAGGTCAGCATGGCACCGCGCTTCGGGCAAATTTCAGGAGTGGAAATTGAACCTCGTCACATTCACGGCAGATGGCCGAAACTATTGGGGGGCAACTGTCGATGCCGGAGTGCTCGCGCTGTCCGAAGAGTTTCCGCAGTGGGCGACTCTGCGCAACGTAATAGCTGCCGATGCTATTCAACAGGTTCTCGAGGCCGCACAATCCCGTCTACCCAGCCACACCGATGGCACTTATACATTACAAATCCCGGTTCCGGATCCCGGCAAGATCATCTGCGTCGGCGTAAACTTCCCCGACCGTAATGCCGAATATAAGGACGGGCAGGCCGCGCCCGCGAATATGTCGCTGTTTCCCCGCTTTGCCAGTAGCTTCACCGGCCACAATTCAGCTTTGATTCGCCCTACAGAAAGCGAACAACTCGACTATGAGGGCGAGATCGCGATCGTCATCGGCAAGCCAGGCCGTCGCATTCCACAGAATGAAGCGCTCAGCCACATATCGGGTCTTACTTTATGCAACGAGGGCACCATTCGCGACTGGACGCGCCACGCCAAGTTCAACGTGACGCAAGGCAAAAACTGGCAGTCGTCCGGCAGTATGGGGCCATGGCTTGTCCCCTTCACCGATGCGACGCAAATACTCGACATCGGCCTCGTGACGCGCGTCAATGGCGAAGTGCGCCAGCAGGACCGTACCAGCCGGATGCTGTTTCCAATTGCCCGTCAGATCGCTTACATCTCGACTTTCACCGAGCTGTCGCCAGGCGACATCATTGTGACAGGCACCCCTACCGGAGCAGGTGCAAGGTTCGATCCACCAGTCTGGCTGCGTCCCGGAGATATCGTTGAAATCGAAGCGGAAGGCATCGGCCTGCTGCGTAACGGAGTGGCAGACGAATGAACCCGCAAGAGATTCAGGAAGCTGTAGACGCCCTCCTTGAGGCAGAGATCAGTGGCCACCAGATCGGCCTGCTGTCTCAGCGTTATCCGCACCTCGACCTTGAAGGCGCTTATACGATCCAGGCTGCCCTCATCGATCGTAAACGTTCGGTCGGACAAAAAGTGATCGGTTGGAAGATAGGTCTGACCTCGCGCGCCATGCAGCAGGCGCTCAACATCACGACCCCGGATTCTGGCGTACTTCTCGATGATATGCTTTTCGATGACGGCGCACAAATCCCGGCCGGACGTTTCATTCAACCGCGCATCGAAGCTGAGATTGCCTTCATTATGAATGCACCTCTCAAGGGCCGGCATGTTACGCACAAGGACGTGCTGGCGGCGACAGAATTCGTAACCCCCAGCCTCGAAATTCTCGACACCCGCATTTTTCGCGCGGACCCAGCGTCAGGAAAGACGCGTATTATCACTGACACGATCAGCGACAATGCCGCGAATGCAGGTATTGTATTGGGCAAGGAACGGCATACTATCGACGCTTTCGATCTGCGCTGGATCGGAGCAATTGTGAAGCGCGACGGTATTGTAGAAGAAACCGGGCTCGGAGCCGGCGTGCTGAATGATCCGGTGACCGGCATATTGTGGTTGGTTCATCGGCTGGCTCAATATGAGCAGGGAATAGAAGCGGGACAGATACTTCTCTCCGGCTCATTCATCCGTCCGATAGAGGCTCCTTTTGGCAGTGTCTTTGAAGCCGACTTTGGCTCCTTTGGTAGTGTTTCTTTGAAATTCTGAGGTTTCCAGATGCCCGCACCTTCCAATCATTTCAAACATCGTCTCAAGGCAGGAGAATGTCTGCATGGCATCTGGCTTGGGTTTGCTGATCCATACGCAACAGAAATGGCAGCCACTGCCGGTTTCGATTGGCTGCTAATCGACGGTGAACATGCGCCGAACGATATTCGGTCAATCATGGCACAGCTTGCTATACTTGACGGTAAGGAAAGCGCTGCGGTTGTGCGTCTGCCAAATGATGATCCAACACGCGTCAAACAGGCACTCGATATTGGCGCTCAGAATCTGCTTATCCCCATGATCGAAACTGCTGAACAGGCGGAGCGCTGCATCCGCGCCGCACATTATCCACCCAAAGGTGTCCGCGGAGTTGGATCTGCGCTGGCGCGTGCATCAAAGTTCGGCGAGATCACGGACTATCTTGCCACGGCAAATGATGAAGTACTCGTCCTTCTGCAGGTAGAAAGCATGCACGGCCTCGACACTCTCGACGACATTCTGGCTCTCGAAGGTGTTGACGGTATTTTCATCGGTCCATCGGACCTGGCCGCCGACATGGGTTATCTGGGCAATGTTTCAGCACCACCAGTACGCGAGGCAGTGCTGGATGCATTGCGCCGTATACGAGCCGCCGGACGCATTGCGGGCGTGCTTTCGGCCGACACTTCGCTCATCCAGAACTGCAAGACGGCCGGTGCTAACTTTGTTGGCGTTGGTATCGACGTCAGCCTCTTCACGAAAGCCTTGAGAGCACTTGCGGCACAATATCGTTCTTAGCTGAAGCGGTAGCGTCGCCTTAACGGAAATGTGTGGGGGTGGATGATAGGCACGGTGCATGACCGAAGAACACCAGCTTCACTATCGCCGCCAGGTTCTGTTGCAAAAATTCGGTTGGGACGGAGACTGGCTTATCGCTGGACGCAGTTATGCTACGAGTTCGGCGAATTGCCGTTTGAGCGAGGGCGCTTTTGCTGTTGCAAAGACGCCCTGCTGCTTGCGCATCATATGAACCAGTTCGATACCGGCAAGCGTGATCCTGGCGGCGGCTTCGGATTTGAAGCCGAGCATCGGCCGGATCCGGCGCTTGACACGACGGTGATCCTGCTCGATGGCATTGTTCATGTATTTGCTGGATCGGATAGCGATGGGCCCTCCGGCATGCCGCAACCGGTTCGCATCGCACTGCATGATGGCCATGCGGTTGGTCTGACTGCCGTCAATGGTGATCCGCTCCGGCTTGCCATGGCGAGCTAGGGCCTTGCGCAGAAAGCGCTTCGCAGCCTGGAGATCTCGGTTTGCGGTGAAGTAGAACTCGACCGTATCGCCATAGTTGTCGATGGCGCGATACAGATAAAACCACGCGCCTTTGACCTTTACATAAGTCTCGTCGAGGTTCCATTTCCGCGTGACCTCGCGTTTTCTCCGATTGAAGCGGTCAAGCAGCTTGGGGCTGAAATGCAAAACCCAACGAATTGGTCTGCCCTCTGCAAAGAGATCCTTCGTGAAGTATGGCTTTTGAGCCTCAGAAGGATATTGAAATGGCAACGATTGGAGCTGGATAAGCAATCGATCCAGTGAATCGATTGCCCAGCGGAACACACAAGGCCGAAGAGATTGTCACGAAACTCCGTCAGGTTGACGTGCTGAATGCGCAAAGAAAATCGATGGCGGAGGCGATCCAGTCGATAGGCGTGACGGAAGTTACATACTACCGGTGGCGGTCCGAATACGGTGGACTGAAGGGCGACCAGGTGAAGCGCCTAAAGGAACTGGAAGCGGAGAATACCCGGCTCCGGCGAGCCGTTTCCGACCTTACCCTGGACAAGATGATTTTGGCCGAGGCCGCGAAGGGAAACTTCTAAG
This sequence comes from Brucella tritici, assembly GCF_008932285.1. NCBI lineage: Bacteria > Pseudomonadati > Pseudomonadota > Alphaproteobacteria > Hyphomicrobiales > Brucellaceae > Brucella > Brucella tritici. The sequence goes on along the minus strand of NZ_WBVY01000002.1, from coordinate 309,962 downwards.
CCCCGCCCGTCGCCGTGCTTGCGTGGATCATGTGATCGATGAACTGAAGGTGTCCGAACGTCGGGCATGCCGGGTTCTCGGCCAGCATCGTTCCACTCAGCGCAAGATCGCCAAGACCCCGGATGATGAAGCGGCGTTGACCGCAGACATCACGGCGCTCGCTCGTAAGTCAGGCCGCTATGGCTATCGCCTCATCACGGCGATGCTGCACCAGGCTGGATAGATCGTGAACGTCAAGCGGGTTGAGCGCATCTGGCGACGGGAGGGGCTGAGAGTGCCTCAGAAGCAACCGAAGCGCGGTCGGCTGTGGTTGAACGACAGCTCGTGCGTCCGGCTTCGACCGGAATACCCCAACCATGTCTGGTCTTACGACTTCGTCGAGGATCGCACGCACAACGGCAGGAAAATCCGCATGCTCAATGTGATCGACGAGTTCACGCGAGAATGTATCCCCATCAGGGTCGAGAGAAAGCTGAAGGCCGTCGATGTCATCGACGTGCTTTCCGACCTCTTCATCCTAAAGGGCATCCCGACGCACATTCGTTCTGACAACGGCCCGGAGTTCATCGCAAAGGCACTCCGGGAGTGGATCGCAGCAGTCGGGGCCAAAACCGCCTACATCATGCCGGGCAGTCCGTGGGAAAACGGCTATTGCGAAAGCTTCAACTCGAAGCTCCGTGACGAACTGCTCAACGGCGAAATCTTCTATACGCTCAAGGAGGCGAAAATCATCATCGAAAACTGGCGACAGCATTACAACACCGTGCGGTCCCACTCATCGCTGGGCTACAAACCACCGGCACCCGAAGCAGCCCTCTGGCCTGCCAAAATGGACCGGCGTCAACACCGGCGGTGGCCAGCAGACCGAGCATGCACTAACATTCCAAACGGATCACCCCATAGGGGCAGCCCACGAAGACCACATAACTCCGCAAAAGTGAAACTTGCGTGACAGACCGTAAAGCATGGTGACGGAGCTCGGAAGGTATAGAAAATTGAGCCCCTCCATCACCATGGCCTGTCTTGTCTCAAGCATGTCGGGCAGCAGCGCTTATAAATGCGTCAAATAATAGGGTGCCGGGGTGCTCTGCAGTGCCGAATAATTCGGGATGCCATTGTACGCCCATCGCAAATGATTGTGATGGAATTTCTATTGCTTCTACTACACCATCAGATCCGCAAGCGGAGACAATCACCTTCTCGGAAATATCGACAAGTGCTTCGCGATGAAACGTATTCACATTGAATTTGTCTAGCTGCAATATTCCAGCCATTCTCGTTCCAGCCGAAACAGTAACTTCATGCAGAAGATCGACTTGGTCGTGATTGATTGCATTGGGCAGGGCGGCATGCACATCCGAAACCATGCGACAACCATTTAGACAACCCAGCATCTGCATCCCATTACAGATGCCCAGCACAGGCTTGTCACGAGCAAGAAATCCCTTCATCAGGGCTACTTCCACATCGAGACGATCGGAGAGCGGAAAGACAGACCTATCCCCTTCAACATACCAGTCATCAGGAAACTTTATTCGTGCTCCGATGCTTAAAAAGCCGTCGAACTCCTCAATGACCCGATCCACTATATCTGTCAGATAGGGTATCCCGTATGGAACGCCGCCAGCCCGGTGTATGGCTGCAAAGTAGTGTTTCGAGATATCGTATCGATCACCACCAGCGCTGGTATTTTCCCCCATTATTACTGCGATAACGGGTTTGGTGTTTCCGCTTTTACCTTGATTATTCAATTTCAGCACCATGTTGTCTTGCTATCGAGAATGAAGTCGCGCAAATTTTTTATCGCATGAAAGAACCAATACCAGAACCATCTACTATGGTTATGATCGAACGAGGTCGGACGTATAGGCCGACAGAACGTCTGCGCCCCCCGTGTGCCAGAACAGTATGCGTTTTCCCGTGTTTAACTTTTGTGTTTGCACGAAATCCATCAACCCGGCCATCGCCTTGCCGGTATATACAGGATCGAGCAGGATTGCTTCAGTTTCAGCGACCAAACGTATGGCTGCAACAGCTTGTCGTGTAGGCTGGCCGTACCCGGACCCGATCTGGCCAGCATCAACATCGACGCTTAGATCCGTGCACCGATCGGGCAAATAATTCTCCAGATCAGATAAAATTGCTTCAATTTTATGCCTTTGTTCCGGTGGTTGACTGGAGACACTTACTCCCAAAGTTCGCCATGGTTGTTTGAAATACGCTGCACCAGCCAGAATTCCAGCATGGGTTCCCCCACTTCCACTTGCGACGACAACATAATCAAACTCTATAGCCAGAGCCCTTGCCTGCTCAGCAAGCTCTCCGACACCATCGACATATGCCAGGGCACCCAACCCGTTAGACCCACCCAGCGGAATAGTGTAAGGGCGTTTACCGGCCTTTCTTAAGATAGAGGCAGCCTCAAGAGCTGCTTTCGTCAAATCGCTGCCGCGTGGAAGGCGTTGAACTTGTGCGCTCAACAGGTCATCCAACAGGAGATTGCCCATATCGTGATAGTATGGCGCTCGAAAAGGAACCGCATCCTCCAGCAACAAAAGACAATTCAGGCCAACTTTTGCCGCCGCCGCTGCCGTTTGTCTGGCATGATTGGATTGCAAAGCACCTGTTGTAATCAATGTATCCGCACCTGTGCGGAGGGCATCGGAAATCAGATACTCCAGCTTTCTGGTTTTATTTCCGCCACCTGCAAGCCCCGTACAATCATCGCGTTTGATCCATATTTCGGGGCCGCCAAGATGACGAGAAAATCTTCTCATTGGCTCCAAGGGAGTCGGAAAATGACCGAGGTGGTATTTCTGGTCGAATAGTCGGTCGGACATTGGATGAGGCTTTCCGCTAATGAGGCGTCGATGAGAAGAGACCATCTTGGTGCCAGCAGCCCGTCGATGAATCTTCACTGTGCCAGAAGTTGAATGACGTCAACACGGCGGTCAAGATGGCGAATTCAGACATTCTCCCTGGTAAAGTTCAGTTATTTTCTGGCGTGTCCGGATCAAGCGGGACGCAGGGCCATCCAATAGATACTCGGCAGCATGTGTTCGACTGTTATAATTGGAGGACATGGAGGCTCCATAAGCACCTGCGTCGTGAAACACCAGATAGTCACCAACTAAAGCTGGCGGCAATTCTCTCATTTCCACAGTGCCGTCTTGTTGTTGTGTAAAAACATCGCCTGATTCACACAGAGGGCCTGCAATGACGGTCGGGCGCGATGATTCAGTCTCCTGGGGCCTACCATCCGCAGTCAAAACGGAAATATGGTGATAACTGCCATAGAGAGCCGGACGCATCAGATCATTGAATCCCGCGTCGACCAGTGTGAAATGATTGCCGCCCATCTGTTTGGTTGCGCGCACTTCCGCCACCAGAACTGCCGACTGTGCGACCAGAAAGCGACCAGGCTCAATCTCAAGACGCACCGGATGGCCGAGCTTTTTCTCCGCATGCCGGCGGGTCTGATCCCAGAGACTGAAATAGTGAGCCACGTCGATGTTCTGGTCCCCTTCCTTGTAGGGCACCGAAAGACCACCACCGGCGGATATGGCCTCAAAATCGTGGTCCACCGATGAAATGATATCAGTCATGGCCTGGCAGACGCGCTCAAGGTGACGATAGTCGACGCCTGAACCGATATGTAGATGGAATCCGACCAGATGGAGACGATATTGCTTTATCAGGGCAATCGCCTGGGTCAGTTGTCCATGCCAGATGCCGTGTTTGCTGTTTTCTCCACCGGTATTGGTCTTCTTGCTGTGACCATGCCCGAAGCCGGGATTGATACGAAGCCACACGCGATGACCAAACGATCTTTCGCCCAATTGTCGGAGCATGTCCAAAGAGCCCGCATTGACCTCAATCTTCTCCTGCACAACATAATCAAGGGTATCACGGTCAAAAAGATCGGCGGTAAAAACAATTCCCGCCGCGCCGGCGCCCGTAGCCGCTGCTGAAAACCCTGCCTGTTGCGCTCGTCTGATTTCCCCGTGAGATACGGCATCGACATGCACGCCGGCCTCCCGCATGAGCGACAGAATATTGACGTTGGAACATGCCTTCTGCGCAAACCGGATAACATCGAAAGGAGCGAGACGTTCGATCTGCTGTCGAATTACATCGGCATTATAGACCCATAACGGTGTCGCATATTTGTCAGCCAGATCGCACAACGTGTCTGGGGAGAATTCGCTCTTCATTTTATCACTTTCAGATGGAATATCAGATACGGTCAGAGAGACTGACCGAGTTCGACGGCACTTATTGTTCATCTTCACCGGTGGACGTTGGATGCGATGTATCCGTCGAAGGTTATGTCGACCGGACCTGTCAGCGTGAAAGTCTCGCCGCCAAAAATTTCGACCTCAAGCTGACCACCGGGCGTCCCGACTGTAACCCTGTCGCTGGACATGAGACCGGCCCGTCTTGCGGCCAGCACGGCGGCACATGCGCCGCTGCCACAGGCCTGGGTGAGAATGCCTGGACGTTCATAGACAACGAGTCTGATCGAATCCGGGCCGATAACTTCAGCCACGCCGATATTTGCCTGCTCGGGGAGATAGCTACTTTTCTGCACAGGATCAGCGAGTGCGACGATATCGAGCCCATCCAAGTCTTGAACAAAATAAACGAGGTGAGGATTCCCTATATTGACAGCGATTGGACTATTCAGGGGTCCACTAACCAATTGATCGCCTGCAGATTCGATCGAGCCGGCCAGAGGAATTTCGGCCCAATCCCATTTGGCGTTACCAATATTCAGGCTAACCTTGTGATCGCCGGCCCGGTTTGCCCGGATCGACCCACCGAGTGTCTCGATGACGGCTTCGTCTCGCCCTGTCTCTTCCATGATCAACCAGGCTGCGCAACGGGTAGCGTTCAGGCAGGTTTCCGCTTCTTGTCCATCGATATTGTAGATGCGAAGACGAATGGAGGCTTCAGGCGAAGCAGGCGCTTCGAAAACCAGTAACTGATCGCCGCCGATACCGACGTGGCGGTTGCAGACCCACTTGATATAATCCGCGGATTTCCGAAAGGGAGTGCTGCGACCATCAATGACGACGAAGTCATTGCCGAGCCCGTTACATTTGATGAAATATTGCTTCCCTTCGTCTGACCGTGGATTGGCGAGCCGGAACGACGTCATTGTATTTGCTTCACTCTTTCTATGTATTGGAAGAACGAATTGTCGTCTTCTCGACCACCGTGGGGCTGTTTCGCGGTCGCTAAGTCTCCCCCAAATTATTAGTAAGGCTAGCAGAGCATAACATGCCGTCAAATTCCTATTAATCATAAGAATAGTCATTTATGATATGTTCTTAGAATCGTGGTGGAGGGTATCGTGCAACTGACGCACCGGCAGTTGGAAATATTTCAGTCGTTGATGCAAACCCTCAATGTGACTGAGACAGCAAAGCAATTGAACTCATCTCAACCCACAATCAGCCGTGAGCTCAAGTCGCTCGAAGCTGATCTTGGCTTTACGCTTTTCCAACGCGAAAAACGCCGTCTGGAGATGACGCCGCAGGCGGTAGCGCTCAATGTCATTGTGCAACGCTCATTTGTCAGCCTCGCCGAGATTGCCAGGACAGCACGCGCCATTCGTGGCGAACGGCTCCAACGCGTGACAGTGGCGTGCCTGCCGGCATTCGCCCACGCGCTGATGCCACAGGTCGTTCGCAACTTTCGCAGCATCTATCCCGATGCTTCTGTCAAGATCCACTCGCTGGAAGAAACCGCATTAACGCGTGATCTGCTCAGCAAGTTTTTTGATCTGGGAGTCGTTGAAGGTAACGTTGCAGGCAATACGAATTCGATCATTAATCTCTACGCAGGGGATTTGCTGTGCATTATGCCGTGCAATCATATTCTGGCACAGCACGATGTACTTGAGATGGCTCATTTCGATCGTCATGAGCTTATCTATTATTCCGAAGAAGATTCCTATCGCCGCCAGATCGACGCGCAATTCGACACAGCAGGGATTGCGCGTAATCTGGTTGTCGAGACAACGACGGCAACTTCGATCGGCACAATGGTTGCCGCCGGAATTGGGGTCTCTATCATTAATCCATTAAGTGCGCTGGCCTTCGAAAGCGCAGGAGTCGTTCTCCGGCCGCTCGCCCAGCCAATCCCTTACGACCTGAATATATGGCAGCCAGACCCTCTACGTAGAAGCCAACTTGGAGAGCGTTTCATCGAGACTATCGTCAACACGACGAATTCCATCGTTGATACGCTTATCGCGCGAAATCTATGTGCCCCGCGGATCGATTGAACAAATCACAGGAAAACATATCCCGTTTGAATGAAACTATCGTCAAATGATATTTTTCAAGTTTTGTTCTTGAAGATATAGTCTCCGCGAATAAGTCATCCAATCCGTTTTCCTGTGCGTGGGTTTGGTTTTGAAGCCAACCGAGGCCTTTCCATCAGCGTAATCGATGAACTGGATACCGCTCTCACAGGTTAACGGGCACAATGCGACCAATCCAGCGTGATGGGCACCCAGACGTCTCATGACCTGCATTTCATAGGAAACCTGTATCTGATATGAAAATTGGAATAGGTGGTTTTCAGCACGAGACCAATACTTTCGCGCCCAGTACAACAGGCTGGGCGGAGTTCAACACGCCCGGGGGGTGGCCACCTCTGACATTGGGAGGCGCTATCCTCGAAGTCATGAGGGGACGTAATCTGCCTATTGCGGGCATGATAGACGAGGCAATTTCACAGAACGTCGAATTCCAACCACTCATCTGGTGTCAGGCCGAGCCGGGTGGAACTGTTGAGCGGCTGGCATATGAACGGGTGGTGACCCTCTTTCTCGATGCGATTTCATCGAAAGGGCCGTTCGACGGGATATTATTGGATCTTCATGGAGCAATGGTCGTCGAAGGCATAGGAGATGGAGAAGGTGACTTCTTGCGTCGTATCCGCGAGGCTGTAGGGCCTGAGGTCCTTATCGCCTGCAGCCTCGACCTTCATGCCAATATCAGTCCGGGAATGGTAGCCTATAGTGATTTTATGTCCGCCTACCGAACATATCCTCACGTTGACATGACGGAGACCGGACGGCGAACAGCGCAGATTTTGTTCAACATGTGCAGGAGCGGCACGCGTTTTTCCAAAGCGCTGGTTCAAACGCCATACCTCATTCCCATTCCATCTCAATGTACATTGGCTGAGCCAACATCTTCGATCTATAGCCGATTGGAGCAAATCGAGCGCCAGCATGATTTGCATCTCAGTTTTGCACCTGGGTTTCCTCCCTCCGATACCTTCGATTGCGGCCCTGCCATCATTGGATACAGCATGGAAGCACATCCCAATCTTGACCGGCATATGCAGTCGCTTGCAGATAGCATCCTGAAGGCCGAAATGGACTATGCCAGAGACTGCGTATTCAACGAGAATGAGGGTGTCAGTTTGGCGCTGGAGCTGGCGCGTTCAACAACAAAGCCGATAATTCTCGTCGATACACAAGACAATCCTGGCGCCGGTGGTACAGGGGACAGTACAGGTTTGATCCGCCAGCTCTTGGAGCAAGGGGCGGAAGATGCAATCGTCGCTTTTGTTTTTGATCCTCAAGCGGCAGAGGCCGCACACCGAGAAGGGACTGGTGCCCGGTTCGAGATGGAAATTGGCGGTCGTTCAGGGCCGGATGGCGTTACACCACTCAAAGCAGAATTCGAGGTCCTTGCTCTCGGAGACGGCAAATTCAATGGGACCGGTGAATTCTATGCGGGCAGTGCAATTGACATTGGTCTGACGGCACTGCTCCGAATATCGGGTACCAGCGTTTCCGTAATCGTGGCCAGCAGGCGGTCACAAGCAGGCACACAGGCCATTTTCTTTCATCTCGGCATTGATCCGAAAAGGGTTGCAATCATAGGCCTTAAAAGCTCGGTACACTTCAGGGCAGATTTCCAGTCGATTGCCGAACGAATTATTGTGATAAAGAGCGCAGGATTTAACACGGCCGATCCATCTGAACTACCGTATCAAAAAATACGGCCGGGCATACGCCTTAATCCCGAACTGTAATCTGCAGTTCAATGCCAGATGAATTGCTCAGTCAATCGGCCTGAAATGAACCAGTTCTCAGGCCGCAAAATTATCGAGTGTTATGGAAATCGGCTGGAGTAGTTCCGATTAAACCGGAACCGCGGAAATGCTCTTGCGGTGAAACCTACACTCACCAAACCACATATTTTGCCAAGTTATCGTATCGCCGTCTTCAGACAGCACAAGTAAAGCGACCTTATCATCTTTACCCCACCAACGTTCAGGTGCTTCCAGCGAACGCAAAGAGTACGTACCATCATTATCGGCTTCCATGAGGCAATATTGATAGTCCGGCAAAAGCTCGAGCGAAGTCGTCAAGCAACCGTCGCGGGCTTCGATCCGCAAAGTACCCATCGCTCCACCGTCGAAAACACCGGCAATGGGAGCATCAACAGGAGCCTGCTTCTTATTTCTCCAAATGGACTTGCGATATTGTGATTGCTTCTCGGTTAATGAACAAACTGCTTGCTCATAAAGAGCCGTGACAGCATCTGCCTCACCGCGATCGAGCGCCACGGCAAGATTGGCAGCTGCATTGCGGAAATCCTCAATCTCTGTGCCACTCGCATTGATAGAAATAAAAATTCCGAACCCTGTATCGGGAACCAGGCGAGTGAGGGAAAGTACACCTCCGATAGCGCCCGTGTGATCCACAATCGTCAAATCGTTACCGTTGCCTATGCGCCAACCAAGGCCATAGCCAAGGAAGGTGTTTTCCGGTGTGGTTCGGGAATGAATTCGCTTTAGTTCTGCCAGCTTGGCCACTGGTAAGACCGTGGCACCATTTGGATGGGCGTTCAGATTGAACAACAACCATTGCGCCGCATCATTGGGACTTTGTGACACGGACCCTGCGCCAATGAGGTTAGAAAGCTTGTCCAAAGCAACAGGTAGCATTGCATCGCCGTTGCGCACATGCGGTCGGGCAAAACGCGGATCGGTTTCCAGATCGGGCCGATCAGCAGACGCCGTGGTCATCTTGAGCGGCTCAAAAATATATGCCGCTGACGCTTCGGCAAATGTCTTATCATTCACCCGGTTGCATACTTCAGCGGCGACGGTGAAATGGAGATTTGAATAGGAATATCGATCGCGAAATGGTGCAATCGTTGGGACGTTCCCAGCACCGTTGACCACTTCTTCAAACGACAGGACAGAGCCGTATTCTACGGCGGTTGCCTGGCCAATGCCGGTACGATTGGAACACAGGTCCCGTAGCGTTACCTGTTCGGAAATAGCCCGAGGACCAAATGCAAATTTCGGCCATATCTCCTGGATTGGCCGGTCCCAGTCCAACTTTCCTTGCTCCGCCAGGATCGCGCATAAAGTGGTCGTGAAAGCCTTTGAGCAGGATGCGACAGCAAACAGACTATCCGCTGTGACCTTGCGGTCAGTGCCGGCCTCCAGAACGCCGATGCCGCCTGTATAGAGAACCTTTCCCTGGCGGACGATAGACAGTCCAATACCGGGAATACTGAGCGGTTCGCTTTGTTCGCACAAAAACGTTAGCAAGCGATCCACAAGAGTTTCATCGGATATGCGGGTCATAGGTATCTACTCTGTTCCAAGCCTATCGAAGCTTGATCGTGTTTTTCACATGGACCAGTAAAGCTGTGGCGAAGTGCAAAATATTGGGCAGTCTTGAAGCTTGCTTCAAGCTTCCACTTGTGCTTCGCCGAGCTTAACACCTGGAAAATGGCAGGCGGCATGATGCAGACCGACGCCGCCGGAAAGTACTGGTTCTTCAGTCCGGCAAATGTCCTGTGCGCAAGGGCATCGTGTATTGAAACGACAGCCCTTGGGTAGGTTCATGGGGCTCGGTATTTCGCCCTTCAAAAGTGGGCGGGCCCTATTGCGCTGGTGCGGATCGGCACGCGGCACAGCGCAAATGAGGAATTGCGTATAAGGGTGCTGCGGATTGTTGAAGATTTCTTCCGTTGTACCCACTTCCACCAGACGTCCAAGAAACATGACGCCGACACGGTCAGCAAATTGTCGTACGACACTCAGGTCATGGGTAATAAAAAGGTATGTAAGCTGTAATTGTTCTTGCAAGTCTCGAAGGAGATTGAGAACCTGAGCCTGAATGGAGACATCAAGAGCAGAAACGGCTTCATCGCAGACGATAAATTCCGGATTGTTCGCCAGCGCGCGTGCAATACCGATGCGTTGGCGCTGCCCCCCGCTGAACTGATGCGGATAGTGATTGATCAGATGCGGGCGCAGGCCGACCATATTGAGAAGCTCTTTACAGCGGGTCTCAATTTGCTGGCTGGTGCCGAAATTGTGCGCGCGCAATGGCTCGGCTAGAATATCCTTCACCCGCATGCGCGGGTTCAACGATGCGTAAGGATCCTGAAACACAATCTGGATTTGTTTGCGCAGTTCGCGCATTCGTGTTTCATCGAGCGCGTATATATCCTGGCCTTTAAAGCTTACCGAACCACTGCTGCGCTCCAGAAGCCGCAATATGATGCGCCCAAGAGTAGACTTGCCGCAACCCGACTCCCCGACCAATGCGAAGGTCTCACGCTCATAGATTTCCAGCGATACATCATCGACTGCGCGAACCACTTTCTCGTCAAACGAGAACAATCCCTTGCCGAGCCGGAAGTGCTTGCTCAGTTTTTCGGTGGAAATGAGAACCTTGTTCATAGAGAGGCTCCTGCTTTGTCATGCAACCAGCAGCGTGCTTTGTGCCCATTTTCCAATAGGGTCAGATCAGGTGCCTTAACACTGCAAACGGACATGGCATCATTGCAGCGGGGATTGAAACGGCAACCACCAGGAAGTTTGGCCAGATTAGGCACCATACCACTAATGCTCTTCAAACGCGTACCGTCCGGCTTCTCGTTGGCCTTCGGTATCGAGGCCAGCAGGCCACGGGTATAAGGATGGGACGCACGGTCGAAAACATCGTATACATTTGCCTGCTCGATGATCTGACCGGCATACATTACATTCACTTCGTCGCACATTTCGGCGATGATACCGAGATCATGGGTGATCATGATGATTGCGGTGCCGACACGGTCACGCAGTTCCATGATGAGGCGCAGTATCTGTGCTTGCGTCGTGACGTCCAACGCCGTTGTCGGCTCATCGGCAATCAGCAATTTGGGTTCACAGATCAATCCCATGGCAATCATTGCCCGCTGGCGTAAGCCGCCCGACAATTCGTGGGGGTAGGCGTCGAGGCGGGCTTTGGCTTCCGGAATGCCCACCATCTCAAACATTTGCCGAACTTTATCGCGAACGTCCCGTTTAGAAAACTTGCCGTGAATCTGCAGGGGTTCGCCCACCTGCTGCGCCATGGTTTTGACCGGGTTGAACGATGTCATCGGTTCTTGAAATACCATCGACATATCACGCCCGCGCTTCGCGCGCAGTTGATCCTTGGTGAGGGTCGTCAGTTCGACACCATCCAGCATGATACTGTCAGCGGTAACAGTCGCGGGAGGCGATGGAACCAGCCCCATCAGGGACAATGCCGTCATACTTTTGCCGGAGCCGGACTCTCCAACCAAGCCGACAATTCGGCCATGTCCAACATCAAAAGACACATTGTCGAGGATGCGGACTGTTCCGCGATGTGACTTGAATTCAGTACGCAGGTTGCGCACTCTCAATAGAGGCCTTTGATCGGTCATATCAGCCGCCTTAATCTTTCATGTAAGGATCGAGAGCGTCACGCATCCCATCGCCGATGAAGTTGAACGCCAACACCGTGATCAGAATTGCCACACCAGGCATGATGGCAACGAGAGGAGCAGCAAAGAGATATTCCTTGCCCTTGGCAACGAGCAGGCCCCAACTTGCTTCGGGCGGCTGCACACCAACGCCAAGGAAGCTGAGACTGGATTCCCACATGATCGCTTCAGGAATACTAAGCGAGAACAGAACTATCAGCGTCGGCACGACATTGGGAAAAAGATGTCGGAACATGATCGTTGTCTTCTTCGATCCATTGGCGCGAGCAGCCTCGATGAACTCCTTTTCTTTCAACGCCAACGTCTGTGAGCGCACAACTCGGGCTACACTTGCCCAGCCGACCAGGCTGAGGGCTATGAAAATGTTGAACAAATTCGCGCCCAGTGTGTACATCACCACCATCGCCAGCAATAGCGACGGAAAGGCGATCATCATGTCGGCAAGACGCATGATCGTAAAATCGATCCGTCCGCCATAATAACCGCTAACGATGCCCATAATGGCGCCGATTATCAGCGATATGAAGCTCGGAACGATGCCGACCACGAGTGAAATTCGCGCACCGTAAAGTATGCGGGTTAAGACGTCCCGTCCGAAATTATCGGTGCCAAGCCAGTGTGTGAGCGATGGCGACAGGAATTGCTCGTTCATATCAACGCGATATGGATCATGCGGACTGATATACGGTGCAAATACTGCCGTCAGCACCAGAACGACGACAATAATCAAGCCGGTCATTGCCATTTTATTGCGACGAAATATACGAACCGTGTCGCGCAGAAAGCTGGCGCTCTCCGTTTCTTCGATATAGGCGTCGTTTGCCTGAGCAAGTTCGGTCATTTTGACCCTCCCTTCATCTGATGGCGAATACGGGGGTCAAGGACAGAATAAAGGATATCCGCAACCAGATTGCCGATCAGCACCAGAACAGTAGCAAACAGAACCGAACCCTGAAGTAGAGGCATGTCGCGCGCCTGAATTGCATTGACAGATATGCGGCCAATACCGGGAATACCGAAAATCGCTTCCGTGATAACTGCACCCGACAAAAGGCCGGCAACCTGAATTGCCATAATCGTCACAACAGGAATAAGAGCATTCTTAACAGCGTGACGGAGGATGACAAAAATCTCGCGCAGGCCCTTCGCGCGTGCAGTTCTCACATAGTCGTTGCGCATGACTTCCAGCAGGCTTGACCGCGTCAAACGCGCGATAACGCCCGCCGAACTCCAGCCCAGCACAATCGCTGGCAGAATGACATATTTGAAGCCGTAGAAGCCCGATACCGGAAGCCATTTCAACTGCATGGCAAAAATATACTGCAGCAGGAGCGCCGACCAGAAAACCGGCATCGAAACGCCCAGCAGCGAAAAACCCATGAAAAAATGATCGAGCGCTGAATCGCGCTTTACGGCTGACAGGATGCCAACCGGAATGCCAATCAGCCATGACACGAGGGCCGCACAGGCCGCCAGATATAGCGTGTTCGGGAAAGCTTGGAGGATCAGGGTCGTGACATCACGATTGAGTTTTATGGAAACACCCAAATCGCCTTGAATTGCCGCGAACAGAAATCGGAAGTAACGGGTGATCAGTGGATCATCAAGATGCATCTGAGCTCGCACGCGCTCGATAACTTCAGCGCTGGCATGCTCTTTCATCAACAAGGCAATTGGATCGCCAGGAATGATATTCATCATGATGAAGAGCAGTACGGTCACACCGATCAAGACCGGAATGGAAACCGCAATACGCTTAATCAAAAAGGTCAGCATTGCGTGGAGGCTTTCATCTGTATGGCTAAGACAATGTCGCAAAGGACGTTATCTTCGGCTGACACGAATTGACGAGCTGGATTTAGCCCATCTAATTCCTGCTGAAATGGAGTTGGAAGACTGGAAGTCTGACCGGGGAGTACGCATCACTCCCCGGTCAGCATAATTAATCTTCAACTTCCATTTTATAGTAGCTCATGCTTGTCCATCCGTTCCACGGAACCACGAAATTCTTCACGCGCGGCTGCACGACAAACAAATGGTTGAGACTATACATAGGAACCCACGCAGCGTCCGTCTGGACAATACGCTCAGCGAGCTTGGCATACAGTTCGCACCGCTCGTCGGGATTGGTCATGCTGCGGGCTTTTTCGATACCGTCGAAAACTTCCTGATCTTCATTGTTGAAACCACGCACCGAAGTGCCTGTCTTGCTAAAGAAGGTGTAGAAGAAGTTGTCAGGATCGTTGAAATCGGCCGACCAGACCTGAGAATAATTGTTGATGGTACCGCCTTTGCGCATGGCGAAGTAGGCCGATTCATCGACAACTTTGATTTCGGTGTTGAAACCAGCTTCTTTCAACTGTGCCTGAACGAGTTGGTTCAGGTCGACCCACTTAGACGACCAACTGCTGACCTGAGAAAAGGCAATATCGACACCGTCCGGGTAACCGGCTTCGGCCAGCAGTTCCTTGGCCTTTTTGGGGTTGTATTCAATCGGCGTAGCGGGCTTGTAGCAGGTGACCCCACTTGGAAGAACGCCGTTCTCGAGCTGTCCTTCACCATAGAACATCTTGTCAAGTATTTCCTGACGGTTGATACCCATCTGGAAAGCTTTTCTCACCCGAACATCATCAAAGGGCTTAATCTTCTGGTTGATGTTGTAATAGTCCAAGCCAGCGATCGGACCCTTTCTAATCTGGTCCTTCCACTTTTCGCTCTTCATAAAATATGGAACTTGCGTGATAGCGGAATCCGTATCGAACACGTCTATCTCGCCAGATTCGAATAGCATACGCATGGTTTCCGCATCGGGAACAACGCGGATGAGAACGCCATCCAACTTGGAACGCCCTTTGAAATAATTCTCATTGGCTTCCATCATCTGGCTGTCGTTCAGATTATACTCTTTCAAAATGAACGGACCCGTGCCGTTAACGGTCTCTGGCGACAGGCCATACTTGTCACCGAGCGGCTCGGTAAATTTGCGATTATAGATCGATGCCTGTGGACTGGCGAGCAATGCGATGAAGGCCGAATATGGTTGGACCAGAACGATCTTGACTGTATATTTATCGACAGCCTGCAAGCCTGAAACTGTCTGCGCTGAGCCATCAAGGCGTTCTTTCGCCCCTTCGACGAAGTCCAGAATATCGGTATTCAGCGCTTTAGTCGCTGGGTTCAGCATGCGGTCATAGGTGAACACGACATCATCGGCGGTCAGCTCTTCGCCATTATGGAACATAACGCCTTTGCGCAAATGCAAAGTATAGGTTTTGCCGTCCTCAGAGATTTCCCAGCTTTCGGCCAAGGATGGAACGATTTTCGACTGACCGGGAGCTACCGTTTCTGCTTCCACCAGCCGGTCATATACATTCAACGGAATTGTATAGTCATTTGTCGTCATCTGGACGTCTATCGTCCGAGGATCGTCAGAATTCGCCAAACGTAGTATCTGATCGGCGAGCGCTGGTGACATCAAAGTCAAATTCACCAATCCGGTGGCCAATAGCAACTTGGCTTTTGTAAGCATTCTATCCCCTTTTATACGTTCAATCCGAATATTCGGTCGTCTTTTGCTTTTTCAGGCTCTATGATGAAGTTTACTAGGAAGCACCCCATCTGATTGGATAATAAATTTTATACTATCCAAAATTATTTCCAAATCATCATGATGCGATTTTTCGTTCTTTACTTTTATCGCGACGGACAAAGTGCACTCCATTCAAAGAATGCCTTATGATGACTTGACATGTAAAACTTGAGAAACTCCCGTATCTCTCCGAGGATACATAATTGTCTGTTCTATTCCCCAACTTGCGGAGGCACATATCGTGAAGCCTGGCTCACAACTACCTTCCCCCAACATTTTATTGAAACCATGCGGTAGGTAGATGCAAATGTAAAATCCCAAATGAGTATGGCATTATTCAAAACTGATATGAATTTTTTGAGTAAGAAATGGCTGGCCTTAAAGAGCAATCCGTTAGCGTGTTAACGCATGTTGAGACTGAAGCGCCTTGCTCGGCGACCTACGCGGCCAGTTAAAATCCAGCAGCTTCAGGTCGGGCCATACCACCCAAGCTTGTTAGATCGGCAGATTCTGAAGGTGTTTTCCATTGTGAGCTATGTGGGGCAGCTATCATGATAGTTGCGCCGACAAACATAGGTTCAAGACTGACGTACGTAGTGCGTTGGACTGATCTGGTTCATAGGAAGATGGACCGGCACAAAATCCGGTGCCCTTACTGCGCTCTGTATTTCATCCGACATCGGTTCGCGACCAATTGGACGCCGTGCCGGATCGGCAACAGGAACGGTCGAAAGCAGCTTTTTGGTATAGGGATGCTGAGGATTGTTAAAGACCGAGCGGCGATCTCCAATCTCCACGATCTCGCCCAGATACATGACTGCAACACGATGGGCGATGCGTTCGACGACGGCCATATCGTGGCTGATAAACAGGATTGCAATGCCGATATCCCGTTGAAGGTCCATCAGCAGATTGATAACCTGCGCCTGAATTGTCACGTCCAGCGAAGCAACGGCTTCGTCCGCGATCATGAGGCGTGGATCGAGCGCAAGAGCACGGGCAATGCAGATGCGCTGGCGCTGCCCCCCTGAAAAGGCGTGCGGATAGCGTTCAAGATGGTCAGCCGGGAGGTTGACCTTGGCGAGCAGATCAACAGCCCGTTTCCGCAGTTGCGTCGTTCGTCCCGCACGATGGACACGCATGGGATCCATCAAAGCCTGCGCTATCGTCATACGCGGGTTGAGTGATGAGAACGGATCCTGAAATACCATCTGCGCTTCGCGGCGAAATCGTGTGAGAGTCGTTTTGGATGCGCCGATGAGTTCAGTTCTATCATAACGGATTGAACCGGATTGGGGTTTGTCCAGTTGCATGATGCTTCGAGCGACCGTGGACTTACCGCAACCTGATTCACCCACCAACGCCAAGGTTTCGCCAGGGAAGATATCAAAAGAAACATTCTCGACCGCATGGACACGGCCAGTAATGCGTCCCATAAGACCGCCCTTTAGGTCAAAACGGGTAACCAGGTTGCGAACTTCGACAAGCGGAGTTTTGGCAATATTTTGCTTGGCAGCGTCATTCATCGCGCCACCTCCGCCAAAACCGCATCGTGCTCGTAAACAAGAAGAGGAAACTTTTCAGGCTTATCCTTATCTGCCATGCTGCCAAGCCGAGGAACAGCGGAGATCAATGCTTTT
This sequence comes from Brucella tritici, assembly GCF_008932285.1. Lineage (NCBI taxonomy): Bacteria > Pseudomonadati > Pseudomonadota > Alphaproteobacteria > Hyphomicrobiales > Brucellaceae > Brucella > Brucella tritici. Next base: position 292,941 of record NZ_WBVY01000002.1, on the reverse strand, counting down.
GTATACCGATGCTGCGGATTGTTGAATATCTCGTTGACAGGTCCAGTCTCGACTATCTCCCCCTTGAGCATCACGCACACGCGGTCGGCGATTTCTGCAACAACGCCCATGTCGTGGGTGATGAACAGTACTGCCATACCGATTTCGCGTTGTAGCGCCCGCACGAGATCCAGTATTTGTGCCTGGATAGTGACGTCCAGTGCTGTTGTGGGCTCGTCGAGGATCATCAATGATGGTCGGCACGCCAGAGCCATGGCGATCATCACACGTTGGCGCATACCGCCCGAAAGTTGATGCGGATACTGGTCCAGCCGACGCTCGGCATCGGGTACGCGGACAAGTTTGAGGACATTCAGCGCTATCTGCCTTGCATCATGCGGTGTCTTTCTCTGGTGCCGGATGACAGCTTCCGCAATCTGGTCCCCAACGGTGAAAACGGGGTTCAGGCTCGACATCGGGTCCTGGAAAACGATTGAGAGTTCAAAGCCGCGCAGCGCCTCGACACGCCTTTCGGAAAGTTTCACCAGATCAGCGATTGAGCCGTCCTTCAGCCGCATCAGTATCCGGCCACCAGTAATCCTGGCACCATCAAATTCTGTCAGGCGCATCACCGTCATTGCCGTCACGGATTTCCCCGAGCCGGATTCTCCCACCAGCGCAAGGGTTTCTCCATGTCCGATCTGAAACGATACTTTGCGCACGGCATGCACCGGATTTGCAGCTTTTGGCGCGAAGCACACTTCGAGGTTTTCAACGGACAGGATGATGTTATCAGTAAGGGTTAAACTACTTGTCGATATCCTGGTCAAACTGGTTCCCCTTGCGATTGGCTCGCATTTTGGGGTTATCTAATGCTTTGGATCAAGCCTGTGTCAACATACTGTCTTGATAACAGGTGGCTTTTAACAGGAACATTAAAGTGGTCGGGAGGCTGTCAACTAAGCCTACCCAATAAAAAAACCGGCAAAGGACTGCCTCCAAAGAAGGTTATGCAAACTTTGCATTACCCTCTCTGTTTTCGCATGGACGGTTTCAGCGCAGCTTAAGGACGGGATCGATAAGGCTGCGCGCGCGGCTTTGGTTTTCTGCGAGATATTTCCAGAACGCTTCTGCGTCCCTGTCTTTCGCACCTGCACGTCGGAAGATCCGAATTTCTATCTCCAATGACATTTGTTGCCCGCCGATTTGAACCAGTTCGTTCTGGCTGATCGACTTCTGCACGCATATCTGGGGCAACCACGCGATGCCCTGGCCGGCGATCGCCATTTGCTTGAGGCCCTCCGCGAGTGAAGATTGATACACCGTGCTCAGGTTGAGTGGACGTCGCCAGCGTGACTGGATGAGAGAGATGAGCTTTCCCAGATATCCGTCGTTCCATGAATAGGAAAGGTAGGGAATTCTGTCACCCTCAGCTACGTCCAGATCGTAAAGAGGTTTACCTGATGGATCAGTTCCCGAGACGAGGATCAGACGATCTTTTCCAATCTGCAGGGATTCGAATGGCCCCGCTTCTAGAACTGGCGGCCCATCGGGGTGATCATAAGTAATCGCGAAGTTACATTTTCCAGAAGACAGATGTTCAATACATTCGAGAAAATCGCCCGTATGCATACTGCAGCGAACGGGTGAACTCGGCAGTTCGGAACGGCTGATCCAGTTTGGGAAAAAGTAGATCGCTAATGTGTGAAGTGCAGCGAATGTAAGAAGCTGTGAATTAGCCCCCGCCACGTTGTGGCAATCGGTGCGAAGACGGTACATGTCTCTCACGAGTTCCTGACAGCGGGGTACGAACATGTTGCCAGCACTTGTCAAATGCACCGGATAGGTACTTCGATCAAGAAGATCTGCACCAACCCATGACTCTAACGACCTGATACGCCGGCTGAATGCTGGTTGCGAAATATTTCGCGATGCAGCGGCCGTGGAGAAATTCCGCGTCGCGACAATTTCCAGGAAGTCCTCGAGCCACGCTAGCTCCATAACGACCTCATGCGTTATTTGCATAATTCATTCTAACTACGCATTGGACACCAATGCAAGTGTGCTCCTAGCTTAAATTCAAAAGAAGACTGCAAGACCAAATAGGGGAACATATCCATGAAACGTGCTTTGGCTCTGGCCCTTTCCTGTGGCCTTGGCCTGGCGGTAGCACCTGCTGTCGCGCAGACCAAGAACCCCGGAACATTTGTCTTTCTCTGGACTGATGATATTCAGTCCTTTGATCCAGCCTATATCGCGAATACACCGAGTTCCTACGGCGTACTGAATGTCTATAGTCGCCTGCTCAATTATAACGGTTCGCAGATTTCGGAATTTGTGCCCGCCCTTTCCAGCGAAGTGCCGACGCTGGAAAATGGCCTTATAAAACAAGGCACTGATGGATCGATCAGCTATACGTTCCCCATCCGCAAGGACGTCCACGCTCACAAGGTCGGGATCAAGGGTAGCGACGGCAAGATAACCTGGCAGAACTACGACGGACTGGCCGGTGATCAGAAAGCGAAGATAGAGCCGGGATACGGCCAGATCACACCCGAAGACGTGCGCTACTCGCTGTTGCGGGCCATTCTCATGGGGCAATCGTGGATGGCGAATGCCATTACCGAAGTGGTAACGGCCGGAAAATATCCAGACGTCACGAAGTGGGTCGAGACCGAAGCAAATGTCAAGGATATCAAAGACGCCAATCCTGAAGCTCTGCGCAAGGTCTATGACCAGCTTGCATCGCAGATCACTGTCGAAGGGGACAATGTTGTCCTGAAGCTTCCCAAATCCTTCCCGGCTACACTCGGTGTTCTGGCTCTTCCTTTCGGTGCTTCCATCGTTGACAAGGAATGGGTCGCTTCCGTTGGCGGATGGGACGGCAATGGCGATACATGGATAAAGTACTATCGCCCCGAGCTCGGTGACGACCCACTATTTGCTCAGGAAAATGGCACCGGTCCTTTCATGCTTGAAGAATGGGATCGTACCGATCGCCGCATCACACTCAAGCGGTTCGACAATTACTTCATGGGACCGGCAAAGCTGGAGCGCGTTGTCATGCGCACGGTGCCGGAATGGACGACACGGCGCCTGCAGCTCCTCTCAGGGGACGCCGATTTTGTCACGGCTCCGGTCGAATTTCTCGATGAACTCAGCAAGACCGAGGGTGTCAAGGTTGTTGACGGACTGCCCAAGGTTTTCAGTCGCGGACTTTATTTTGCATGGCCTCTCGATGACGCCGACAACCCTGCACTCGGCAGCGGCAAGCTCGATGGAAATGGCATCCCACCCGATTTCTTCGCTGACATTGATGTGCGCAAGGGCTTCAACTATGCGCAGAACTATGATGCGCTTATCAAACAGGTTCTTCTGAACAAGACCGTCCAGTCGCGTGGCCCGACCGTGCGCGGCATCATGGGCTATCGTGACGATTCTCCTATCTATAGCTACGATCCGAAGAAGGCCGCAGAACATTTCAAGAAGGCTTTCGGCGGCAAGCTCTGGGAAACAGGCTTTACCTTCACGGCCTATGTACAGGAAGGCACGCCGCAGGGTACAGCCGCATTGTCTGCACTGCAGCAGGGTTTGCAGCGCATCAATCCCAAGTTCAAGATGAAGATCCAGTCGCTGCCTTGGGCATCGATTTCGGACAAGCTCAATAATCGCGAAAAGCCAGCGTCTCCGCTGACCTATATGGGCTGGGGCCCAGACTATTCCGACCCAGGTGGTCCGCTCGGGGCCGCAACCTATTATCTTTCACCGACCGGACTCGTCGGTGGCATGCTCGGCGACGGGTATCGTGGGTTGATGGCTGAAAAATTCAAGCCCTTGCTGGACGAGGCCTGGGCTTCCTCTGACCCTGCCGTTCGCGAACCAATCTATGCAAAACTGCAGACGATGTCTCACGACTATGCAACCACCCAATTCCTTTGGGAGGATTTCGGCTACATCGTTACCCGCAGTAATATCGATGGTTATGTGCATAATATGATCCTTTACGGCGCCTGGGATTTCTACCCGGTGACCAAGGCTGACTGAGTCTCGCTGAAACGTGCCGGGCGATACGATCGCCCGGCTCTTTTCCCCAACTCCAAGCGAAACGGATTCTGGTGTGCTGAATTACGCTTTGAGGCGGTTGCTGACGCTTCCCGTCGTCCTTTTTGCCTTGTCATTGATGCTCTTCGCGCTGCAGATGTCGCTATCGCCAACACAACGGCTGGCGGCTTACGCTCCTTCGCCCGACTTTCTCAAAGGGGGACAGGAGAGCATCCGGCGCATGATCGAACAATACGGGCTTAACGACCCCTTCCACGTTCAATACGGCAGATGGATCGGTAATATCATGACCGGCAATCTCGGTTGGTCCGAGACTGCACGTCAACCTGTATCCCATGCGCTGACGTCGCTGTTGCCTGCAACACTGGAGCTGGTTCTGCTGGCCTTCATTCCAAGTTTTCTGCTCGCGATCTATTTGGGTTCGCGTGCGGGCATTTATCTCAACAAATGGCCGGATCACCTCATCCGGATATTCACCATTCTGGGATGGTCGTTTCCGGTCTATGTCTTCGGCCTATTGATGCTTCTGATCTTTTATTCCGCGCTTGACTGGTTTCCACCGGGGAGGCTCAGCCAGTGGGCGCAGGCCACGGTCATGTCCTCCGATTTCACCAGATATACCGGCGCCAATACCATTGATGCGATCCTCAACGGCAATTTTCAGATACTTTGGGATTCCCTTCGTCACCTTGCTGCCCCTGTCATTACGTTGACCTATGTCAATCTCGCCAGCATGACACGTGTGATGCGAACCTCGATGCTTGAGACCCTGCGTCAGGACTATGTGCGTACGGCACGAGCCAAAGGCATGCCCAAACGCGTTGTGGAACTGCGACACGCCCGTCGCAACGCGCTTCTACCCGTTACCACAATTGCCGGCATGGAGCTTGCGACGATGATGGGTGGTGTCGTCATCACAGAAACCATTTTCGATTATGCCGGTCTCGGCCAGTTCGCTGCCAAGTCCGCCGCCAATCTCGATTTTCCGGCAATTCTCGGCTTCAGCCTCTATTTTGCGATCGTACTTGTACTGATGAACCTGATCGTTGACCTGATTTATCCGTTACTCGATCCAAGGGTGAAGACGCGATGAAATTGCTGCGATATCTGCTGCGTAACCCCATTTCCCTGGTTGGAGTCCTGATTTTGCTGGCCTTTGTGCTGGTGGCAATATTTGCGCCGGTACTGGCGCCGCCGCAGGAATTCCAGATGTCGGTCTATGACACGCCGCGAGCCGGCTTTCTGGCGACACCGCAACCGCCCTCCGCAGAAGCGATCTTCGGGACCACGGAAGGTCAGTATGACATCTATTATGCAGTTATATGGGGCACCCGTACGGCCTTCAAGATCGGCCTCGGCGTTGTCGCTATCTCCGTGCTGATCGGAACGTTGATCGGTTCTCTCGCCGCCTATTATGGTGGCACAGTCGACGAGGTTCTGATGCGCATTGTCGACGTATTCATGGCCGTTCCATTCCTGATTGCAGCCATGGTGCTAACCGCACTTCTTGGAAAGGGCATCGGTCCGATTACGATTGCGCTGACAACTTTTGGCTGGATGGGGTATGCCCGCGTCATCCGCAGTGAAATACTGCGTATTCGTGAGATGGATTATGTCCACGCCGCCCGCAGCTATGGTGCCGGAGATATTCGTCTTATTGCGTTGCACATTCTGCCTAATGCCTTTTTCCCGGTCCTGGTTCTCGCCACCATGGCGACCGGTTCAATGGTACTTTCGGCCTCTGCGCTCAGCTTCCTCGGTGTCGGCACTGAAGAAGGCTATGCGGATTGGGGGCAATTCATCGCCTATTCGCGAAACTGGATTGTTGGCCAGCCCGGAAACCCTTTCCAATACTGGTATACGCTGGTCTTTCCCGGCGCTGCGATCTTTCTCTTCGTTTTGTCATGGAACCTTGTCGGCGACGCGCTGCGCGATGTTCTTGATCCTCGCCACTCAAGCTGAACCTCGGGAGTATTGTTGTGTCCAAGCTTTCAAATCAATCAATTGAACTCTTCGAAAGCCTTATCCGCCATGAGGTGGAAGACAAGACCATACCTTCAATTTCCTATGCACTTGTTGATCGCGACGGATTGCTGGTGGAAGGACATATTCAGCATCCAGATCGTCATTTCGAGATGAATGCACGGACATGTTTCCGTATCGGTTCGATTACCAAAACCTTCACTTCGGTCGCGATAATGCAATTGGTCGAGAAGGGACTTTTAGACCTCGATGTCGACGTTTCGGAATATCTTCCAGGTTTCCAGCCCATCAATCCGTTCGTCGGGCGTGAAAGCGGGCCTTTCGGTTCTCATGTCAGCCTTCGCAAGTTGATGAGTCATACGGCTGGTATCGTCCGGGAACCCAAAAGCGGCCATTATCTTGACGCCCATCGCCCTCCGCTTGCAGATACAGTGGCCGAGCTTGCAACCTCGACACTCAAGCAGGATCCCAGTGCTGGAACAATGCATTATTCCAATGCCGGGATCGCGGTTGTTGGACTGGTCATCGAGAAGGTAACACGCAAGAGCTATGCAGACTATATAACTGACAATATCCTCAAGCCTCTCGGTATGTATGACACCTCCTCGGGTATGGCAGACGGTATCCGCGAGCGTCTGGCGCCCGCAGACATGTGGACCATCGACGGGGATAGCCCTGCGCCTGTATTCAGTCTTGGTGGTTCTCCTGCTGGAAACATTTTCTCGACCAACCATGACATGGCAAACTATGCACGATGTCTTCTCCGCGGCGGCTTTGCGCCGGATGGTCATTCCGTTATCGGCCCTGCTTCGCTGCGGGACATGTGGACGCCGATAGGAAAGCGGCCAACTGGTCACGACCGAACTCAGAACGGCTACGGGCTATGTTTTGGTGTTGGAGATATGGATGGCTGGACTTCCGTTGGACATGGTGGAGCGGTCTATGGTTATGCATCCCAGATGACGCTGCTCCCACGTGCTGGATTTGGTGTTCTTATCTTCGCCACCCTGGATTTTGCCAATCAGATCGCTTCGCGCCTGGCTGGCGATGGTTTGCGTATTGCATTGTCGGAAAATGGTATGGGCAAGCGCCTGCACGGCGTCCAGGTGCCGCCCGCTATAACTGACGAGCAGTTTGCCACCCTTCCAGGCCTTTATCGTCAGGTTGAAAGCGGTGAAGTTGTCGAGGTAAAGGAAAAGGCGGGCAAACTCTATCTCATGGGAGAGGGTGTGCCTCTGCAAATTCGTCCGAAGTCCGGGAACCATTTTGTCATTGATGGTCGCATCTACGGTCGTGGAGCAGATTATCCTCATATGGATGTCTTGTTTCCCGACCCCGGCAAACTCGACTGGAAAGGTCAGGAGTGGCTGAAAGCCGATAGCCTTCCTGCAGAGCAAGTTCCAACGGAAATAGCCTCTCATCTGGGCAGATACGGGCCAGACTTTAACATCACGTACCTGACTTATAGCCACGGCCAACTCAAATGCCTGATCGAGTATTTCTGCACGCATACTTGCGAACCTGTCGACGGTAACCGGTACCGCATGCGCGGGTTGCTTTATGAAGAAGAGATACTGGAGCTGGGCGCAACTGACGAAGCCGGGCGAACAGGTATTCGGGTCGGCCCGATGTTTCTCGAACGTCGGCAAGCCGAGAAGGCCGCCTGACGGAGACTCCGGTCGAACACATTGTTTTCTCCCTATTAACGGCACCTTTGGGCGCGCAAATGCAAGTGAGATAAGGATCGAAGGCCATGAAAATATTCATAAGCGCGGATATTGAAGGTACGGCTGGCATCACCAACTGGGACGAGGCGCGAAAGGGTCATGCCGACTACGAAGAGTTTCGCGAATACATGACCGACGAGCTGGTGGCCGCCTGCGAGGGTGCACGTGCTGCAGGTGCGAAGGAAATTGTGGTGAAAGATGCACACTCTACCGCGCGTAATCTGATCCTCTCGAAACTTCCCGACTATGTTCGCATTGTACGTGGTTGGAGCGGACATCCTGACGCCATGATGTTCGGTATTGACCGTAGTTTCAGCGCGGCACTTTATACCGGTTATCACAACAAAGCTGGCACCGATACCAATCCACTGGCTCACACGTTGACAGGCACGGTTTCACGAATGTTGATCAATGGTGAAGTTGCGTCTGAATATACGCTGAACGCCCTTTGCGCCGCGCGCTATGGTGTACCTTCGGCGTTTCTTTCGGGCGACGCCGGGATGTGCAGCGAAGCACGCGGGCTCGTGCCGGACATTCTCACCGTCGCCACAAGCGAAGGGCATGGGCCTGCGACCTCCTCCTTGTCGCCGCAGGGCGCTGTCAAAGCAATTCGTGAAAGCGTTGAACAGGCGTTATCGCGCGACCTGTCCGAATGTCTTCCTAAGCTGGCAAAGACATTCGAGCTTATCGTCGAATACACCAATCCGATAGAAGCCTATCGTGGCAGTTGGTACCCCGGCATCGAACATCCGGCGCCCCGTACACTCCGTTTCAAAGCTGATGATTTCTTCGATATTCAGCGTGCCATCCGATTTGTCGTCTGATCGCACACTGCAATTCTGGAGCGATCATACCCAACGGCGGAGCCTCCAACTAACTTCCACGCATCTGCAAGATAACCGATGACAAAGACTAGCTACAGTATAACGTGACAGGCGGCATCTTTGATCGCGACCAAGGCCAGTCTGGTTCACAGACCGATCCAGTTAAGGAGGAAGTTGCATCCTTTGACGGTGATTAAAGTACGTGCACTGCTCGTTCTGAGCAGACGCACACCATCAATCAAAAGATTGCAGTCAGATTTCTGCGCGCAACTTATTGTGTTCAACGGATTTCTTTCCGCCTATCGCCCACGAATGGAAAAGCGAAAGCAGCTGAGCTGTGCCGTAAGCACGTAACTTCAAAAGCGGCCTTTTACAACTGGAAGGCCAAATACGGTAGCATGGAAGTCTCCAAACGAAGCTGCGGGCCTGCCAGATCATATCGGCGGATAGGAAGATGGTGCTGTGTCAGTCACGCCGACAGTCGGTGGCCGAACTGCGGACAAGACTGCGTGGCTCGGCCAACGCGCGACGACGTTTCGGCTACCGGCGACTGTTTGTCCTGCCCGGGCGGGGGCTGTCCGACGTTAGCCGCATCTACCGGCTAAACCGTGAGAAAGGCCTGTTAGAGCATTTCCTGTTTTGATTGAACCGTTGGGAATGCTCTATCTGTTTGTTTTTACGGATGTCTTTATCCCGAAACGGTTCCCGCTTTCGGAAGACATGCTCTAGTCCTTCTCGGGACGTCCCAATGCAGATGGAACATGTGGCACGACAGCGGGCAGCATGTTCCATCGCAGTGGGGGTTCGATCATCTATTTTCGTGACCGGCTTTTATGCGGCCAAGCACCAACTCTTATTCCTCTATGTCGACTTTCTCGAAGCGATGTGACCCCAGTGGCTCCATGACGTAATTCTTCACGTTCTTGGACATCGGCAACACGACTGTCGAATGCGCAAGCGGAACCCATGGAGCCTGATCGATGACGATTGCCTGTGCCTCCTGATAAAGCTTGGTTCGCTCATCCTTGTTCGAGCTCACCCTCGCCTTCTGCAGAATATCTTCCAGTGGCTTGTAGCACCAATTGGCATTGTTGCTTCCGCCGACGCCAGAGCAACTGAAGAAATAGCTGAGCAGGTTGTCGGGATCGCCATTATCGCTGGTGCCTCCAAGCACGACAGCCCCATCACGATCCTTGTCGCGAGCCTTCTTGAGATATTCGCCCCATTCATAGGAGACGATCTCTACACCGACGCCGATCTTGGCAAGGTCCGCTTGCATAAGCTCAGCCGCACGTCGTGCATTTGGCATGTAGGGACGGCTGACCGGCATCGCCCAGATTTTCATCTTGAGGTCTTTGACACCCGCATCGTCGAGGAGCTTCTTTGCTCCATCAGGGTCGTAGCTATATCCCTTCACATCGCCATTATAGCCCCACATGCTGGGTGGCAGAACGCTTTGAGCGACCTGGCCCATGCCCTGATAGACAGCTTCCACGATTGCCTTTCTATCAATGGCCATGTTCAGGGCGCGCCGTACTTCCACCTTGTCGAATGGGGCTGCCAGCGTGTTCATGGCGAGATAGGCCACGTTCAGTCCCGGCTGTTCCATCACAGTAAGATTTGGATCGGCTTTCAGCCGCGCGACGTCTGCCGGAGCGGGATAAGCTGCGATATGACACTCACCCGCCTGAAGTTTCTGCATACGGGTGGCAGGGTCCGTCGTGATTACGAAGATCAGATTATCAATTTTGGGCGCACCGCCCCAATATTCTGCATTTGCAGCAAAGCGGATTGCGGCATTGGTCTGATAATCCACGAAACGAAAAGGACCGGTGCCTACCGGCTTGCGGTCGAGATCCTCGCGCTGCCCGGCCTTCGCTAATTGCTCGGCATATTCCGCCGACATGATCGAGCCGAAGTTAAGAGCGAGCTTCGCCAGAAGAGATGCATCCGGCTGGTTGAGAACGAACTTGACGGTGTGGTCATCGACTTTGACGACTTCCTTGATAATCACCGGCATGTCCATGGCGTTGAACATTTCCCAGCCTGCGCCGACGAAATAATTGTTCCATGGATGCTGCTTGTCGAGCTGGCGATTATAGGTGAACAGGACGTCGTCCGCGTTGAATTCACGGGTGGGCGTGAAGCTGTCAGTAGAATGGAACTTCACCCCCTGGCGCAACTTCAACGTATATTCGAGGTTGTCGTCAGAAATGGTCCAGCTTTCTGCGAGGCCCGGAACAACGTCGGTCGTGCCGCTTTCGAACTCTGTCAGCCGGTCGTAGATCGTTTCGGCAGAAGCATCCCATGTGCTGTTTGTCGTGTAGAGCGCTGCATCGAAGCCCTCCGGTGCTCCCTCAGAACAATAGACCAGCGTCTTTGCCATTGCCGGCACAAGCGCTACGCTGGAAAATGCTGCCGCCGCCAATAGTGACAGCAGAGTTTTGCGCGTTGTTTTCGACTTCATTGTCATTTTTGTTCCCACAATCGTGTTTTCTTTTCGAGTTGCATTTTGCCGGGCAAGTTAGTCAGCTCGACCTTCTGTTGTTGCGAGGCCGCGTCCAGGTGTCCAAACGGAATCCGGTCTGGTCCAGAGCACATCGTTGCGGATCAGTTTCACGAGTTCACCTGCATGAAGATCAAGGAACCGCTCTCCCTTTTCGGCCGTGGCGCTACGCGGATCTCCCCATGTTCCGGTAACCGGCGCACGCTCCGCAAAGGAATAGAAACGCGAAACGTCTGCCGGTACATCGACAGGATGCTGCTGGTTGCCGAATGCTTGTCCGAACTTGTCCGTCTTTACGGCATCACCGGCAATCGCCAGCATGACGGAAGCTTCCCCTTCACAGGCATGATGGGGTCCATTATCGACCTCAAAAATTTCTCGTGCTTCGTCGCCTGCCAGCATCCACGGTGTGGTGGCGACGATTGGCATCGCAAATTCAACAGCCAGTTCGCGGACAGCGACTGAAAGCGGATCGATATTGCCGCCATGACCATTGACAATCAGGAGACGCGAAAAGCCGAGCGTCTTCAATGATCTGGCTATGCATCGAATGACACGGCTGAATGTATCATAGTCAAGCGTGATAGTGCCGCCAAATGGCAGGTGATGTTCGCTCATACCAAGCCATTGGCCAGGGAGGACAGCGATGGGAACCTCGTCGGCCACGAGACGCGCGGCGCGAATGGCGGCCGCCGAAGCGCTCACCGTATCCGTAATGACCGGCAGGTGGGGACCATGCTGCTCAAGCGATCCGACAGGTAGAACCGCAAGGGCGCCTGGCTTGCCAGCAATCTCACGCAGGACCGGCGCGGTCATGCGTGCCCATTCAACTTCCTTCGTCATGTTCAGTCCTCTTTCATATAATTCCAGATGAAGTTTGAGCGCCGACGTCACCACCTTCAGGTCTGATGGCCTCGGGCCTCGATCGACAAAGTTCGTGTTCGTCCGTCCGATTGTCGCAGGGCGACCTGATCGAATTGGGCGATAACTGCGCAGGAATGATTGGGAAAGATACGGACGCGGCTGCCGACAGGCGGCGGCGTATCACGGAAGCGAACGAACCCGTGTTCTTCAGAAAGACGTTCGATTTCCCACATCTTTGACGTGTCGTCCCCTACATTCACGGCTAGTCCAAAGCCGCCGCTGCCCGAGCCGTGTGCACCAAGGTCGGATGAGAGGGATTTGGAGCCTGCATCGACAATAAAATGATGGTCGTTGTGAGCGACAACGGTGGCAATGATGGAGAGCGCGATGTTATCGCCCGATGCTATGCCGAGGCGAAGCGCCGTGCGGTCAAGGAAAGCGTAGTTTCCAGGCCGTATCTCTGTTATCCCGGACGGGATAGGCGCGCCGAGGCAAGTCGGTGTGGAACCCACGGATATTGCGGGAACTTCGACGCCCGCCTCCTTTAACTGTTCCGCGAGGTGGAGGAGGGTTTGTGCTTCCGCATTGGCAATATTTGCCAGTTCTTCGGCGGACTTGCTGCCATAGGCATGGCCAGCATGAGAAAAAAGACCTGCAAATGCGAGATAAGGATGTTGTGCAATCTTTTGAGCCAGCACAATGGCTGCAGGGTCCTGCGGCTTGACGCCGACGCGCCCGAGGCCCACATCAACTTTCAGAAAAACGCCAAGCTTTACGTCACGTGCTTTTGCGGCAGAACCAATCGCCTGGATGCCGATCTCGTGAGCGGCGATAAATGACAGACTGGTATCGCGAATCTGCGCACTCCGTATCAGATGACTGACCGAATCCGGCCTGACGACAGGATAAGCGAGGGTCACCGAGGGAATGCCGCCCTCAACAAAGACCAGCGCCTCATCCGGCTTGGACGCTGTGACGCCGACTGCGCCAAGCTGAAGCTGGTGTTTGGCAATCGTGAGGCTCTTGTGCGTCTTGATATGAGGCCGCAGCGACACCCCAGCTCTGTCCGCCTTCTGCTGCATCTCCTTCAGGTTACGTAGCAGCCGATCTTCGTCGATTTCTACGTAAGGTGTCTGAATGTCGGCCGGGGACGGACGGTTGAATGTGTTAATTGCCACCGCTGGTTCAGTCAAAGTTATCTCCGGCAATCTGACTGGCTGCAAGCATCATGCCCGCCAGTTCGTTCCACTGTACCCGAAGGTCGTTGAAACAGATTTGCACAGCCGAGACAGGCAATCAAATTATTTTCTTATAAGAAAATAATTTCCCTAAAATGCCGATAGGGATTCAGCCTTTGCTGAAGGCATCAATCCGCTTTGAATTTGATGGTTTGCGTATTGACCAGCGTGGAAACCAGTTCCGTTTCGGGCGTTGAACAGACGCACAGGATTTGGGCGGGCTCTTCGCTCACGCTTAGATAACCGTGACCAGTCATCGCATCAAAATAGGCGGAATCGCCTTTCTTGAGACGAAGAGGTGCATAAATTTCTGAATGAAGTTCCAGTTCACCTTCAAGCACATAGATGAATTCCTCGCCCTTGTGCCGGATGAGCGGCCCAAAATCCTCAAGTGTTCGGGCGTGCGCCACAGCGAGGATCGGGACCATCGCCTTCTTGTAGATCTCCGTGCAGAGATAGAGATAGTCGTAGTTCTGCGTGATGATCGAACGGCCTTCGCCGGACTTAGTGAATGTACGCCGGCCCATCACATTTGAAAGTTCATCCGGGGTAGCCACGGCACCAAAAAGCTCTGCAATATCGACACTGATGCCCTGAGCAAGCTGGATAAGCCGGTCATATGTGAGCTGCATCTGGTTGTTCTCAACCTTGGAAAGGGTCGATACAGCAAGCCCGGTCATCGCGCTTACTTCCGCAAGGGTCCAATGGTTGCGGCTTCGGATGTCTCTCAGGATATCGCCGAGGCTGGATTTCGCATCATTCATCGTCGACGTCTCCCATTCGCTTGATCTCAAAACCCTGTGACATCCGGATCAGCTCTGTTTCAAGAGGTGAAATTGCGTCGCCAACGCAAGCGCGTAATTTACACCTCGCTATAAAGCAACATGATGCCCTACTGAGCCAGCGGATCGGCAACTTTTGGCCAGTAAGATTTTTCCAGTTTTGTGAAAGGCAAATCTTCGAAACGTGGTTGTAGCGCACCGGGAGCGCCAACATAGAGTATCTCGCCCGCAATAGGTTCGAAACCAGCCCGGAAATGGTTACTGGATTTCACCACGACAATCTTCTTTTTCGAGGGATCAAGTCCGAGCCCTGTCATGCATTCGGGGTGAAATGTCTGCGTGCGGATCGTATTCAGCACAATATCGATACTCCCCGCGCTGACCCAGACGGCATCGCCAATACCAAGCGGCGTCGGACCAAATCGTTGCGTAATGTCCGAAGCAATCCGCCGGACTGTAACCGTCAGATCCAGCGGCGCGCCCGACACCTCACCGACCTTGCCCCCAATCCTCAACGCGAGGGTGGCCCCTTCTCCCGCTTCCCGGCACATCCGCACGGCGATCGGGTCCCAGTAAAGACATGAGGCAACGTCTTCAATTCCGCGCTCGATAATGCGCCGCAGAATAAAAGTGGAATCGCCCGGAGCCCCGCCGCCGGCATTGTCTGAAACGTCGGCCAAAACAACGGGACCATTTTTCGCTTCAAGCGCACGGTCGAGCGCCTCGTCGACGGACAGGTAAGCGCCGCGCATTTGCTCACGTGCATCGTATATCTCCCGACCGAAGCTTTCGGCGATACGAGCAGCCTTCTGCTGATCTGCGTCGGTGACAACGAGCATCTTTGCCCCGACATCCGCAACGTCGCCCCAGGGAAAACCGTGGCCGAAGGAAACAGCCAGTACGCCATCGTTCCCTTCCATCGCTTTCATACGGTCCACAATCCCGCGCAACGGTTCCCGGTGCGGGTGAAAAATGCCGATGAGACGGCAATCATAGACCGCCATGACAGGCTCGACTTCCCCCATGAGCGTGCGCTCCAATATCGCAAAGAGCTGACGGGCTACAATCTCAATATCGGTATGCGGATATTCCTTGTAAGTTACGATCATCGTTGCATTGTCGGTTATGTACTCGGTGATATGGCAATGCAGGTCCAGCTCGACGGCTATCGGAACATGAGCGCCAACAAGACCACGTATACGGGAGATGAGGTCTCCTTCAACATCATCATAACCGTCCGCAACGCAGGCACCATGAAGCGCAAGCATGACGGCATCGACCGGCATTGCCGCCTCGAGATCATCAAGAATTGTTTTACGGAAATGTTCATAAACGGAGCGGGTGGTTTTGCCGCCGGGCTCAGCCACGGCACAAAGACTTTCGACGACGCTCCACCCCTTCTGTTGCGCTGCATCACGCCAGACGGAAAGCTGCGATGAACAGCAGTTAAGCGGTTTCGACGTGGCATCGCCATAGGCGATCAGGTTTTCAGAGAAGGCTTGGAAACCTGTCTGCATCGGCGAAAACGTGTTCGTTTCGGTATCCAGCCCCGCGATGAAAAGCTTCATTGCAATCTCTTCTTCGTTAAAAGGAATTTTCCGATAAAAGAAATATATTTATTGTTGGAAAGTCAAACGGGTTTTCGAGTGCTTTGTCCGTGCACGAATATGCCGATACGGGCAGGCTGACGGTGTGGTCAGAACCTGGCACTTCGCCAAGTCTGTTATCCATCCTTATGAGCGATATTTATCTGGCCCAGAATTTTAGCTTGTCCAATCCGAAGGCGGTGATGGCTGGGTGGCATCGCCCCGACAGGCGTAGCGATGGTGTCGGACTCATAACAGGCATGATGAAATCGCGCGGTATACTTGATACCGGTATCCATACATTATTTTTCTTGGTACATATTTTCAAAACAACGGAACACCGATATATCTTGATAGTACATCTTAAAATCACTGTAGCATCTATGAAATAAATATTCAGCGGCTTGTGGATTTATGATTTGCGTTGAGGGGCAAAGGTGGAAGGGGACATCCTTGAGGTCAGGACGGCTGGATTTTGGAAGTGGTAGTCACACTGGAACGGCCTGCCATCCTGGCGGATGCCTGACCAAATGGCAAAGGAAGTTTGCATCCGCCGCAGGTCTTTACAGCTCAGTCGCAATTCTGGCGACGGCTGGAGCAATTGCGCCGGTTCTGGCTCCATCTTCGTGGACAGGCATTGTTGATGCGGCATGGGCCGCATGTACCGTCCAACCGGACAACAGCTACCTTTGCTCGGGTGTTTCCACCGGCGAGACTATCTTGGATTCCGGTCCATTGACGATTATTGCTGACGGCACATTCAACGCCGACAATCCGGGCGGAACGAGTGTGCAGATCGAAGCATTCGATGGCGGGATCAACTTCACGCAACAAAGCGGCAGTAC
Source organism: Brucella tritici (assembly GCF_008932285.1). Classification (NCBI taxonomy): domain Bacteria; kingdom Pseudomonadati; phylum Pseudomonadota; class Alphaproteobacteria; order Hyphomicrobiales; family Brucellaceae; genus Brucella; species Brucella tritici. The sequence goes on along the minus strand of NZ_WBVY01000002.1, from coordinate 276,545 downwards.
GATCACCGGCTCTTCATCGGGCATCTATTCCGTTTCGAATACTTCCGGCACCCAAGACCTTTTCATTTCGGGAGATGTAATTGGTAGTGGTGATGCGGCCGTTTGGGCGGTCAACCAATCGCCCGCGACAGATGTATCGGTTACACAGACCGCCGGAAGCACAATCACCGGTTATACACATGGTATCCGCATAGATAATTATGGTGATGGAGCGGCGACGGTTACGACCGCTGGCACGATCGTGCAAACGCAGACGGGAGCAGCCAACTACGATACCTATGGCGTTTACGCCTATAATGCCGCGACCGCGACCAATATCACCCTTATCCAAACGGCAGGATCGATCTCCGGCAATTGGTTCGGGATGTTTGCCAACAATTATGGGACAGGCTCGACGACAATCCGCAGTGCCGGCGACGTCAAAGCGATCGAACAAGCAGGCATTCGGGCTTACAACGCCAGCACAGCCAAGGATATTGTTGTAGATCAAGCTGCGGGAAAAATTCAGGGCGGCACTTACGGCGTTTATGCCGATAATGGGGGAACGGGTTCGACTACCGTTACCTTGGCGGGCACGGTCACGGCATCTGGTGCCTTTGGCGTCTTTTCCAATAATGGCAGCGGGGCCACTGATCTGTCTGTGAACCAGACAGGCGGTACAATCACGGGCGCGTTCTATGGTATCTACGCAACAAATCAAGGGACGGGAGCAACGACCGTAACCGTATCGGGTGATGTGACCGGTACGGGTGCCGCTGGTGTTGCAGCCATTGGCGATGTAAATACAACCGGCGTCATGGTGAGACAGACGGCTGGTTCTATTACAGGTGCGACAGGTATTCAGCTTTCAAACAACGGTACGGGCCCGTCATTAGTCAGCGTTGCAACAAAAGTAAGCGCTGGTGCCGGTGCGGGTATCCATACGTTGGCTGTAAACGGTGCAACGATCAACATTGCGTCTTCAGCTACGCTTACCGCATCGTCTGGAGTTGCTATCCGGGATGGGGGCGTTGTGGGTGCCCCAACCGCATCCGACGCGATCGGAGGCAATGTCGTCGTGAACAGTGCCGGTACTGTTACCGGCGATGCGATTCTGGGCCTCGGCGACGACGTGTTCAATTTGAGCGGCGGGATTTATACCGGTAATATTTACGGTGACGACCGGGATGATGCGCAAAGCAGCGATGGCATTGCCAACCATGAGGGCAATGTCACGTTCAACTGGACAGCCGGCAAGCTGATCGGCGGGTTTTATGGCCAGGACGGTTCCGATACCGCAACGGTGAGTGCATCGACCTATGACGGGTCTCAGATTCTTGACGGTGGCGATGATACGTCCATTGCCGATGGCATGATCGATATGCTGACGCTCAAAGGAGTGACGGCGACCACCAATGGCGGCAAGGTCACAAACTGGGAAGTCGTCACTCTGGATGCGGCTAATCTGTCGATAGATGACGGTGCGTGGCATGTCGGGGAGCCCGATGAAGAAACGACCGGCGTGTTCCTGACGAACGGATCGACGCTGGACGGTATGGCGTCGCTCGACTTTAGCGGCAATTTGACGATCGATCCCACATCGGCGTTCATTGGCACTGGTGCCAGCACTGGCATTTATTCTTTCAGCGGCGATGTAACGAATGCCGGAACGATCACTACGGCGGACGACGCGGCAGGCGACCTGTTGCTGATCGGTGGCAACTATGTGGGTAATGGCGGACAAATACTGTTCGACGTGGTTCTTGGTGACGATACTTCAAAGACAGATATGGCCGTCATCAATGGCAATACGTCTGGCACCACGAATGTAGGCGTCAACAATGTCGGCGGAACGGGTGCGGCAACCAATGAGGGTATCCGCATCATCGAGGTAAACGGTGCTTCCAACGGTTCGTTCTCGCTTATTGGCGATTACTCGGTGGGCGGCAAGCCTGCCGTCGTTGGCGGCGCCTATGCCTATCAGCTTTACAAGGGCGGCACGTCAACACCGAATGACGGCAACTGGTATCTGCGTTCAGAACTGAAGCCTGTCTCCGGGCCTTCAACAACGCCTACCGTGCCGCTTTATCAGGCTGGCGTCCCGTCCTACGAAGCCTATCCACAGGCATTGCTCGGCCTCAACGGCGTGCCGACCCTGCAACAACGTGTCGGCAATCGCTTCTGGGCCGGTAACGGCAACAAGGTTGTCGTGCAGGGGGCCGACCCGGTCGGCACATCACCCTATGCTGCCCCCGACGAAGCCGGCGTTGCGATTGAAGGCAATGGCGTATGGGGCCGGATCGAAGGCGCGCATAACAGCATCGAACCGCGTTTCTCAACGTCGGCCACCGATTATAACCAGAATATTTTCAAGATTCAGGCTGGTATCGACGGTTTGCTGAGCGAAACCGAACAGGGCAAGCTCATTGGCGGGATCACAGTCCATTACGCCCATGGCAAAACAGAAACCAGCTCGATCTACGGCGATGGCGAGATCAGCACCGATGGCTACGGTCTCGGCGGTACACTGACCTGGTACGGCGAGAACGGCTTTTATCTTGATGGTCAGGGAGAGGTGACCTGGTATACGAGCGACCTGAGCTCTGCCCTTGCCCGCACGAGCCTCACCGATAACAATGACGGCTTCGGCTATACGTTGTCCTTGGAAGGTGGCAAGCGCATTGCCATCGATCCCGCCTGGTCCGTAACCCCACAGGCCCAACTGGTCTATTCCAACGTCGACTTCGATGCGTTTACCGACGCATTCGGTGCCCGTGTCAGTCTCGACCGCGGTGAGAGCCTGCAAGGTCGTCTCGGTCTGACACTCGATCACGAAGACTCATGGCAAAATGATAACGGTACGCTTAACCGCACCCACGTCTATGGCATTGCCAACCTCTACTACGAGTTTCTTGAAGGAACGAGAGTCGATGTCTCGGGCACGAGCTTTGCCAGCCGCAATGATCGTGTTTGGGGCGGGGTCGGCGTTGGCGGAACCTATAATTGGGATGACGACAAATACTCGATTTACGGAGAGGGTCTTGTCAACACCAGCCTCAACAACTTCGGCGACAGCTATTCCATCAAAGGTCAGGCGGGCTTCCGCGTGAAATGGTAAAACGACCAAGTCAATAGATCGCAACGGCGTAGTTGCCGCTCGTGCATTTTTGGTAGATGTTTGACAGTAAACGTGGGGATGCGAACATGAAACGATTAACGTCGGCGGCCTTTCTTATATTTGCAGTGATGCTTTCCTCGGTCGCATATGCCGATCTGAAAGGGGCGGACCGCAAACTGAATGATCTCTATAGCCAGGTCATTAACTCTCTGCCTGCCTCAAATCAGACGCAGCTCAAGGAAAGCCAGCGCAATTGGATCAAGTATCGCGATAGTGAGTGCCGGTATCAGCAAGTAAACTACGCAATCATGGTCTCAGAAGCCGACTGCAAGGAAGCTCTGACCCGTCAGAGGATCGGTCTCCTGAGCCAGCAATTGGGTTGGCTGAAGAAGGTCGGCCAGAAGGACGAGGCCGGCACGGCAGTCGATTGCAAACAGGAGATTGGTGCGAAAGCGGCAAACATTCTCGTCAACCAGTGTAAAGACATTTCACCTGCTACGAACCCGCCATGTAATGCGAGCAATTCATGCGATTTGATCCGGGACGAAATCAAGCGGGGCTGCAGCATGGTTGGAGATAAAAAGCCGGCTTACTGCCAGTAGCCGGCCTTCATCATTTCCGGCATCTCCTTGGTCACTCCCAAACAGATCCGTCCAATGCATCCAGCGGAAATTTCAGGTAGCGCTTGCCGTTGGCTTCCGGCTCAGGCAGTCGCCCGCCGCGTATGTTTACCTGTAGCGCATGCAGGATCAGCTTTGGCATTGGCAGCGTATTGTCCCGCCTGGTTCGTAAGGTAACGAAGGCCTCTTCCGTCACGCCAGCAAGATGCGGGTTGAACTTTTTCTGGTCCGCCACAGTGCTTTCCCAGCGTGGCATACGGCCGCCCGGCTGATAATCATGCCCGGTGAATATCCGCGTCTCGTCAGGAAGTGCAAGGATGTCCTGGATCGACTTCCACAAAGCTCTCGCATCGCCGCCGGGAAAATCGGCGCGCGCCGTACCGCCGTCAGGCATGAAGATTGTGTCATGCACAAAGGCGGCATCGCCAACCACGTAAGTGATGGAGGCGAGCGTATGCCCTGGAGAGAACAGAACCCTGGCATCAATGGAACCGATCTTGAACGTCTCGCCATCGGCAAACAGCCGATCCCATTGTGAGCCATCGGTGGCAAGCCCGGGCCAGTTATATATCCCCTTCCACAGCTTCTGGACGTCGATTACATGCTCACCTATCGCTGTTTTTGCACCGGTTCTCTCCTTCAGATACAGGGCTGCAGAAAAATGATCTGCATGTGGATGGGTGTCGAGAATCCATTCAACAGTCAGGCTGTTATCGCGGACGTAATCGAGAATAACATCGGCATTGATCGTCGCCGTTGAACCCGACTTTTCATCAAAATCGAGAACGGGGTCCACTATTGCGCACATACCGGTTGCCGGATCGGACACCACGTACTGAACGCTGGAGGTTCGCTTGTCGAAAAATCCTTTTACCCGCGGGCGAAGGTCAGCAAAGCGTTCAAGCCATGCTGCGGCAGCACTGGTATCAAAGCCGTGCCGGTGCCCGAAAGGTATGACTTCCTCGACGGACATGCGCCCGTCCAATACTTCGCCGATCAGATGAAGGCTGAGCGAGCGCATACCCGTCTTGCAATGAGCAAGCACGGGGCCTTCAGATTTTCCGACCGCCATCTGAAACGCACACACATCAGCTTCAGTGATCGCGCTCATAGTGACCGGAATGAAAGCGTAGGAAAGATCGTATTGACGGGCGGTATCGCATTCGGCCTTGTTTCCGGGCTGGTCTGCATCCTCGCCGTCGGGACGGTTATTGATGAGTGTTTTGAAGCCGCTGCGATGCAGCGAACCGAGTTCGTCCCGGCTTAGTTGCGAAGATACCGACAGCTTCCCGGATATTGCAGTGATGGGCATTTTTGCCTCCAATATATCATTATACAATATATAATAATGTATAATGTTTGCTTTTTCAAGCGTGCTTCGCGAGGCTTGCTTTCACAGCTTTCATGGAAAATTTTTCGAGAGACGGGGCGTAGGCCGTCTCAGAAAACGGCAACGCCCTGAAGATAATTGATCCTAGTCAGTGTGAGGCGGGGCAATGCGCTTTATAGTTCGTTCAATCTGTACGCTGGGGAGACGCTAAAGATGCGGTTTTCGGGTGAAGATCGATCAAAGAAAATCCTTTTGATTTTTGCCTTCTGCGGACTTGTGATCGGGCTCGGCCTGCACGTCTCCGGCTACTCATACGGCGCGCGGCTAGCCTGGACTGTTGCCACTTTGCCTGTGCTGGCGACTTTGCTGGTCGAAATTCTCCGGAGTTTATGGCGAAAGGAGTTCGGGCTGGATATCGTCGCGGCGATGTCGATGACGGCCGCGCTGGCATTTGGGGAAATGCTGGCAGCTTCGATCGTCGCCCTCATGTATACTGGGGGAGCCTTTCTTGAAAGCTTTGCCGAAGGGCGAGCACGCCGTGAGATGCATGCCTTGCTGTCCCGTGCGCCGCGAACGACAACGCGTTATATCGATGACCATCTCGAAGAGATTGCCGTTGATACGGTTCGTCCGGGTGACCGCCTCCTGATCCGTCAAGGGGATGTCATTCCCGTTGATGGGCGTATCGCCTCTACAAAGGCCTTCGTAAACACGTCTGCGCTCACGGGAGAGTCACTTCCGGTTTCGCTTGCGTCGGGAGCGGATGTGCTGAGCGGTTCGATGAATGCCGGCGATGCTTTCGATATCGTTGCCAAGCACGAAGCGAAGGATAGCACCTACGCTGGCATCGTTCGCCTCGTGGAAGAGGCGCAGCATTCCAAGGCTCCAATGTCGAGACTGGCAGACCAGTGGTCCGTCGGCTTTCTGATCGTGACCGTCATAATCGCCTTCGGAGCATGGTGGTTCACGGGAGACCCGATAAGGTCGGTCGCCGTTCTCGTCGTGGCGACACCATGTCCTCTCATCCTGGCGGTGCCCGTCGCTCTTGTTGCGGGACTGTCGCGTTCCGCTCATTTCGGGGTGTTGGTGAAGGGCTCCCGTCCATTGGAGAATATGGCCCGTATCAATACACTGGTGCTGGACAAGACCGGAACGCTGACCGACGGTCGTCCGCAAATCACCTCGATCCACCTTGAGCCGGGATTCAGTGAAAATGAGGTATTGCGGTTCGCTGCTTCCCTTGACCAGGTGTCCAAACACCCTATGGCACAGGCCCTTGTACTGGCCGCTCAGGGGCGCGGTATAGATCTTGTATTGCCGACTGACGTCAGCGAACTGGCAGGGGATGGAGTGGCTGGCCGGGTCGATGGCAAAAGCGTCATTGTCGGCGGACGCAGCTTCGTTGAGAGACAAGCCAATGCAAAACTGGTCGAAATCCCCAATACGGAAGCCGGAGCAGTCTTGGTTGCAGTCGCAATAGACGGCAGGCTTGCAGGCTATATCGTCATGGCCGATCCGTTGCGCAGCGATGTCGCCGATACGTTACGCGGTATACGCAAAGACGGCGTGAGGCGCATAGTGCTGGCGACAGGCGATCGTGCCGCGGTGGCCAGACGCATAACCAAGGGTTTGGGGCTTGACGCCATCTACTCCGAACTTTCACCCGATCAAAAAGTGCTGACCGTACTCAGCGAGCGCAAGAACGGTGCCGTGATGATGGTCGGAGACGGCGTCAACGACGCGCCCGCACTTGCCGCGGCTGATGTCGGCGTTGCGATGGGTGCAAGGGGAGCGGCAGCGTCGGCTGAGGCAGCCGACGTCGTTCTTCTCGTTGACAGGATAGACAGGCTTCGCACCGGGATGGAGATTGCGAAGCGGTCAAGGCGCATTGCGATGGAAAGTGTTGTGGTGGGCATCGGCCTTTCCGTGATCGCCATGATCGCGGCAGCATTCGGTTATCTGTTACCTGTCCAGGGTGCATTGCTCCAGGAAGTGATCGATGTCGCTGTTATCCTCAATGCGCTCCGGGCGTTGAGAATCTCTCCGACCATCCAAGCGCAGGCTGCACCAGGCAGCCGCCTTGAAGGGCAAGCCCGGTGAGCAAGGCCCGTGACACGCCGCAGAACCAATGACCGTGCCACGGCGGTAACGATCAATCTCAGAGAACTTCGCCGCCGTCTATAACCAATGCGAGCCCCGTTACGAAAGCCGACTGCGGCGAAGCAAGATATACGATACCGGCTGCAATTTCTTCAGGCGACGCCCAGCGCCCCATCGGTATTGTTTCCGAAACGTAGTTTTCAAGCGCTGCCCTCCCCCCCATCTGCTGTTCGAAGCCAGCATTGAAAGGCGTATCGACAAATCCCGGACAAAGCGCATTGAACCGGATGTTCTCCCGCGCATAGTCAGCCGCCATCTGCCGTACCATCGCCACGGCTGCATGCTTGGTGGTGGCATAGGAAATCATGCCGCGATCATACTGGCATCCGGAATTGGAGGCAGTAATAATCACCGATCCCCCGCCCTGCGCCCGCATTGGTGCAAGCGCGGCCTGCGCCACAACAAAATGCGACCGCACGTTCAGCGCCCACGCCAGATCCATCTGGGCAGGCGTCACATCCTCCAGTTTGCCTGCAATCTGGATGCCGACATGCGAATGCACAACATCAAGTCGTCCGTAACGCGCGGCAACGCCGGAAACTGTTTCTGTGATGGCGGCATCATCACGGGCATCGAGCACTGCGCTCTCCGCCTGCCCTCCGGCATCTCTGATCGCCTGCGCAGTCGCTTCAGCAAGTTCCGCGCGAAGATCCGTAACCACAAGCGTGGCACCTTCTGCCGCCATGGCAATCGCGCCTGCGCGGCCGATACCCGATCCGGCGCCAGTGACAAGGGCAACCCGGCCCTCAAGACAAGATTTCATGATTTTTTCCCTAGAATGATCGCGGAGAACAGGAGGAAGGCAGGCGCTTGAAATGCTTTTGGCATCTAATGACCTGCCGGTTTCCCGCGCCGGAGAATGATTTGTGCAAAGACAAGCAGCAGCAGAGAGAACACCATTACCATCGTGCCGATGGCATTGATCTCCGGCGTCACTCCGCGACGGATTGACGAAAAGATGTAGATCGGAAGGGTCGTTTCTGGCCCGGCAACGAAGAAAGCAATGATGAAATCATCAAAACTGAAGGTGAAACTCAGAAGAAAGCCAGCCATTATCGCAGGCGTCAGCATTGGCAGGGTCACTTGCCGAAAGGTACCGATTGGCCCTGCACCAAGATCGAACGAAGCTTCCAGCAATGAACGATCCATGCCGTCGATACGGGCACGCACCAGAATGATGACGAGGGACATGGTGAACAGCACATGCGCCGCTATGAGCGAGCCATATCCCAAGGAGAGCTTCAAACCCGTTACCGCCTGAAGCCAGGGATTGACGGTGTTGAATACGGTTACCAGCGCGATCAGCGTTGCGATGCCGATGACGATGCCTGGGATCATCACTGCAATATAGATGAGCGCGTCGAAGAGAACCCGCAATTTTCCTTTCAGGCCTGTCAATGCAATGGCAGCCATCGTGCCAAGCAGGCAAGACAGGAACGCCGAAGTCAGCGCCACTGATGCCGAAGTCTTGAGAGCATCGATAACGAACGGATTGTCGAGCGCCTTGGAATACCATTGCGTCGAGAAACCCTGAAGCTGGCTCGCCGACCTGCCTGCGGAAAAGCTGAACAGCGCAATAATCCCGATGGGAAGATAGAGGAACAGATAAATTGCAAAAGCATAGATGCGCATGGCTTCCTCACATCAAACTGACATCGTCGCGCGCTGTCCCCATCAGGCGCAGGAAACGCATGTAAAGAGAGACGACAAGCAACATGATCGCGACCAGCGTCATCGATACGGCGGAGCCGAACGCCCAGTTACGCGACTGCAGGAAAAGGTCGACCAGCGCATTTCCGACGAAGAAGACATTGCCTCCACCCAGCATCTGCGGGATGAGATATTCACCCATGAGCAGAATGAAGACGAGCATCGAGCCGGTTGCCACGCCGGGGAGCGACAAAGGCAGGGTGATTTGCAGGAAGCGCCGCCAGGGTGGCGTTCCAAGATCGTCTGCCGCTTCCAACAGCCGCCGGTCGAGCTTTTCGAGGCTCACATAGATCGGGAAGAACATCAGCGGCAGATAACCGTAGACGATGCCCACCAGAACGGCGAAAGGCGTATTGATCAGGCGAAACTCACCGAGCCCGAATGCCGAAAGCAATTGGGGAATGCCCCGGCCGCCGAGAAGAAATATCCACGCATAGGAGCGGATCAGGATCGAGGTCCAGAATGGCACAATCACCAACACAAGCAGCAATGTTCGCCACTGCTTGCCGACCCGCAAGGCAAGATAATAGGCCAGCGGGTAAGCGATCAGCAGCGCAGCGACGGTGCCGATGGGCGCCAGCGTCAATGTGTTGCGGAATGCGGCCCAGCGACTTCCCAGATTGGCGTATTGCGCAAGGGTGAAAGCCGGCTCGTAACCGCCAGCTGCCCCGCGTTCCCCGAAGGAATAAACGAGGACGACCGCCAGCGGCAGCACAAGGAGCGCCGCGTACCATAGGCCCGCCGGCCCCAGCAGGAGCCAGCGCATTTTTCGCTGAGACAGTGCCATTGTGTCCGTCCGTTATGCCGATTTGAAGCGGGCAATAAGCTCCGCGCGGTTTGGATCGGTCAAGGTGACCGCCGCCCCGAACTCCAGTGTCGACAGAAGTTCCGCCGCCGGATGAAGGATAGGATCATTACGCATTTCTTCCGGCACCAGAGCTTCGACGCGCGCATCGGGCACCGGATAACCATGGAAAAGTTCCTCGCGCGCATTGACCGAAGGGTCGAGCAGGAAGTTCAGCAAGGCGTAAGCGCCTTCGCGATTGGGCGCGCTGGTCGGAATGGTATAGAAATCGGACCAGATTTCGCCGCCTTCCTTTCCGAGCGTGTAGTGGATTTCCGGCAGATCGCGATTCATCTGTTTCGCATCTCCGGTCCAGCACATCGTCAGCCAGGCATCGCCGTTGCGCATGGAGGGCTGATAGTCGGAGGTGATGGCAAAGAGATGCGGCTTCACCTCGATCAGCAGTTTCTCTGCATCGGCCAATTCCTTCGGATCGACGGAATTGAACGAGTAGCCGTAATATTTCAGGGCATTTCCGATAGCGGTCAGCTGATAGTCATGGATAATTGTGCGACCTGAAAAGTCGGTTTTGGTCCGGTCGAAAAAATCCTTCCAGCTGGTGAAAGGTGTCTTCGCCTTGTTGCTGTCCCAGGCCATACCCGTTGTGCCCCATAGTTTTGGGATACCGTAGAGCTTGCCGTCGACAGTGCCGGGCGTTGCGAAACGCGCCTCGAAGGACTCGGCGTTGTAGTTGGGTATTTTTGTCAGATCGAGTGGCTCGATCATCTTGCTGTCGGCATAGGTACTGATAGCGTAGTTCGTAGCGACCACAATATCCCAGCCTGCCCCACCGGCTTGCAGCTTGGCGAACATTTCCTCGTTTGAACCGAAAACATTCACTTGCACCGCTGCGCCGGTCGCTTTCTGGAAGGCCGCCAAATTGTCGGGGTCCTGATAATTCGGCCATGTTGCGATCGAAACCCGGTCACCAATGTCGCCTGCCCAGGAGCGTGTTGGCAAAAATCCCGGTATTGCGCCCGCCAGAACCGCCGTTGCGGCACCCAATCCGGTCACACCCAGAAAATGGCGGCGTGTAACCGAACCTTTCTGGTAACGGCGCAGTTCTTCCATGAAAGTCTGCCGGGAAACCGGCTTGTCATTCTTCGTCATTTCATCCCTCCCGTTTATTGTCAGCAGATCGAATTTGGCGCTTGAGGTTTGTCCTCACGGCTGCCCGCCAGACGCCAAACTCGCAAAACTCATTCGTCACGCTCAAGGATCAGGCCTGTTCCACGATCCCAGACAAGATGCGCGGTCGAGCCCACTTCGACACCTGGCAATGCTCTTTCCGCCTGCCTCGGAACCAGAACCTGCAACTGGCCCAGAACCGGGTGCGTCAGCAGGAATTCGATGTGCTCGCCGAGGAAAATCTTGTTGGCAACCTGTACTTCAATCGTCTGCTCCCCCTCCGTCGGGGAGATAGTCAGGCGCAGCGCTTCAGGTCGGATCATGACGTCGACAACATCGCCGGGTGCCACAGCAAAAGCTGTCTCAACCACCACCTTGTGGCCCGAAGCCAGGCTCACCGCCACATCGTCACCGTCGGTATGTTCGACCTTCCCGGCGAGAATGTTGGCGCGTCCAACGAAGTTGGCAACATAGCGATTGGCGGGACGGTCATAGAGTTCACGCGGCGTCCCTATCTGGGCGATACGGCCATGCCCCATGATGCAGATGCGGTCGGACATCGACAATGCTTCCTGCTGATCATGGGTGACGAGAACGAAAGTGATGCCCAGCTTGCGTTGCAGCGACAAAAGCTCGAGCTGCATCTCGGTCCGGAGCTTGGCATCAAGTGCTGCCATGGGTTCGTCGAGCAGCAGTATTTTGGGCTCGTTTACGATCGCGCGAGCCAGCGCCACACGCTGTTGCTGGCCACCCGACATCTCCCAGATCCGTCGTCCGCCGAAATCAGCAAGGCGAACGGTTTCCAACGCTTTTGCGACCCGAAGCTCGATGTCGGATTTTGCCAATCTCGGGCGACGCTGCCTTAATCCATAAGCCACATTCTGGGCGACGGTCATGTGCGGAAAAAGAGCGTAGCTTTGAAATACCATATTGACGGGGCGTTTGTAGGCAGGTGTGGTCCCTACCTTTGACCCATCGATCAATATTTCACCTTCGCTTGGCTGCTCGAATCCGGCTAACATTCTCAGTGCTGTTGTCTTGCCGCAGCCCGATGGTCCGAGAAAGGAAAGAAACTCCCCTCGCCGGATTTGCAGGTTCAGCTGACTGGCCGCAAGTACGGCACCATAGCGTTTCGTGGTGCCGACAAATTCCGCAACAGTGTCGCTGCTTCGACCGGCGGAAGCCTCGGTAGCGTATACCATCAAAATATATTCCCCTAGAGAGCTTTGCCTAAAGCGGCATATCCCTTATTTTGGGAAAAACATATAAAACTAGTCAATACCTGTATATATCACAAAAGGCATAGAGACGGAGATTCCCAATGAACTGGGCGCAGGCATCTGCACGGGTCATCGATGCGTTACACCAGCCACATTTTCCAGCAACGCTGATTGAGGCGATCCGCAACGTAGTACCTTTCGAGCACACGGTGACCTTTGCCTATTGTGGCAACCGGCGTCCCATCGCCCTGCATTCAGAATTCCCCGTATGGAAACACAAGGTCATGGTCGAGGACTATCAGGAGGGGCCTTATCTCCTCGATCCATTTTACCTGCAATCGTCCCAGACCGGTGATCCCCGCCTCGTGCGACTGCGGGATATGGCACCCGACCGTTTCTATCAGGGAGAATATTTCCGCAACTACTATGTCCAGACGGAACTGGCCGAAGAGATCGGGTTCATGCTCAATATTGAGCCAAACGTCGGTATCGTCATTTCCGCCATGCGAACCTCGAAGCCATTTTCGGCACATGAATTTCGCAAGCTTGGGGAACTGGTTCCGTTCATCGGTGCGGTCGGACGGCACAATTGGGCAGATTTGCCAAAGCAATTCACCCAGGCCCCGCAGCCAGCGGAAACAGATAATCTTTCAAAGATCATCCAGCATGCATTTTGCGATCTGGGACGTCAGATTTTAACCGCCCGTGAGGTGGAGGTAACAGAATACATTCTGAAGGGCTATTCAGCCGAAGCGACGGCACGTGCTTTGGGAATATCATGCGGAACCGTGCGCATCCATCGGCGCAACATATACGGCAAGCTCCATATCAATTCGCAAGGAGAATTGTTCTCGCGATTTATCGGCACAATGGCTCAATCGGATTACTAGTGGTCTCTTTGATTCCGACATTTGCTCAGCGCTCATATCCGGGGGATGCAAATATCGGAATCAGACCACCAGAGCGCCATGCGTCCAACTGGACGCACAAAAGTCGCTTCAACTTATTGAATCTCCGCATCGTGCTTTCCCGAACTCGACTCTGATTTTTGGGCCGACGCCACGGAGCGCCTCCGGGCACAAACTGCAAAGCGTCCATATGGGGAACCCGGCATTCAATCGAGAGCAGCAAGTTCCCGACGTCCATAGATTCCGGCTCAGCTATTATATTGAAAAATATGCTTCATGCCCAGCATACTAAAGTCAAATCGACTTTAGATTTCGTCATGGTGACGGTCGAAATTCTAATTCTGGGAGGAGTGTATGGCGTCGGTGTTCGATCTGCCCTGAAGATGCGGGCCACACCTTTTCCATGTCCTAACGCTACCCTGATTTGGTTAAGAAATCTACCCTCGGAAAGACATCACCGTGAAAATCAATCAGGCTCGCCGTGCATTTATCCAAGCCTTAAGGATAATTACCGCAAAGCAAAAGAGCTCCGCAGCCGAAACGGAACCGCGCCGGACGACCCTCTCCTCTTTTTATCCCCAAAGAGAAAATGTGCCCACTTCCTGGCACTCTTTCCAAACTCCTTCCGTTTGGTCACGAGAATAATTTCTGGCGCCGTCGGTCGTACGAAGCCCCTCACAACTCTTTCCGGCAATCAATTGGATGAAAGAAGTACTTCAATTCTGGCTCTGCCGAAGTTTTGCTGAAATCATGTCGCCTTCCGTGCCAACCGGCTTATCGGGCGACCCGAAGCGGATATCAGCCCCGCATCATAACGCAGATGATAGCGGCCGGGAACTTGACCCCTTATCCAGCCAGAGCCGGACACGCATTCGGCGGACCAGCGCCCGGCCAATCTAGCCATCAAACCACTGGTGAGAAATCCGGAGACTCACCGTTTCAAATGCAGGCAGCGGCAGCCATCATTTCGGCTTCGGAATGAAGCCCGCGATACGGCACCATCAGAGAATCGGTTAAACGCTTCTTTCACAGATAAAACGGCTATATTCTCGTGTGGAAACAGACTCTTCCGGGTTGAGATTTAGAGAAAGACGGCATCATTGTTTTATAGACTGCCGTCTAAAATCGATAAAACCCATAAAAAAACAATTAGATAAAGACACTTCAGCCGAATCGATAAAATTTTGTTTAATTTCAATCCCGGCGCTAACTCTTTGTTAATTCGGCTGCCTCTTGCGATAGAATAAGAATCGGACATAATGACGGTATTTAGGCGGTATCAGTTCCAATGCCGTCACTAGGGACCTCAAGTAAATGAATATCGCAAATCCAGCAGCAGCTTTGTCGTTTGACGACATGATACTATCGCAAGGGCGCGAGATTTCTCGCAAGCTCAATCTGCTGCGTCACGAAAACTTTCCGCCGGATGCACGCAAAAATATGCTGCGCCAGTTTTCGATGGCCGAGGCTGCATATTTCCTTGGCGTCTCTCCCAGCAATCTCAAGAAATTGCACCTGGAAGGCAAAGGTGTCGAGCCGACCATTCTGACAGGCGGCCGTCGCGCTTATAGCGTCGAACAGATTCAGGAACTTCGTCAGTGGCTTGACCAGAATGGTCGCGCCGAGGTGAAGCGTTACGTTCCGCACCGTCGCGGCAATGAAAAACTTCAGGTCATCGGCGTCGTCAACTTCAAGGGCGGCTCCGGCAAGACCACCACGGCTGCGCATCTGGCGCAGCATATGGCCTTGACCGGTCACCGCGTGCTTGCAATCGATCTCGATCCGCAGGCTTCGCTCTCGGCCTTGCACGGCATTCAGCCGGAACTCGATGAATTTCCGTCACTCTACGAAGCCATTCGTTACGATGCCGAAAGGAAGTCTATCCGCGAAGTCATTCGGCGGACGAATTTCCCCGGCCTTGATATTATACCGGCGATGCTGGAGCTTCAGGAGTACGAATATGATACGCCGCTTGCCATGCAGAATGGCGGCGAGGGCAAGACTTTCTGGAACCGTATCGCGCAGGCTCTCTCGGACGTGGATGGTGACTATGATGTGGTCGTCATCGACTGCCCTCCCCAGCTTGGCTATCTGACGCTGACGGCACTCTCTGCAGCAACTTCCGTTCTGATTACCGTTCATCCGCAGATGCTCGATCTCATGTCGATGTCGCAATTCCTCCTGATGCTCGGCGACATTCTGAAGACCGTTCGTCAGGCAGGTGGCGCGGTGCAGCTTGACTGGTTCCGCTATCTGATCACCCGTTACGAGCCGACCGACGTTCCCCAGGCACAGATGGTCGGCTTCATGCAGAGCATGCTCGCCTCGCACATGCTGAAGCACCAGATGCTGAAATCGACAGCGATTTCGGATGCTGGCCTGACCAAGCAGACGCTTTACGAGGTTGAGCGTTCATCAATGAACCGCGGCACCTATGATCGCGCCATGGAAGCCATGGAAGCGGTCAATGCCGAGATTCGCGGCCTCATTCACGAGGCATGGGGGCGTTAGACTGCCGTCTAAAGCGGCGAATATTGAATAAAATCAGGTCTCTGACCGGTTTGAGGACATGAGAATGGCTAGAAAGAACATCTTCGAAAGCGTTATGCGGGACGAACCGGCGGCTGAGCAGGCCTCACAGCCGGTTGAAAACGTATCGCGCCGGTTCGGTGCCGCCAAGTCTCTGTCAGCTTCGATTGACGAACTGGCAAAGCAGGCTGCACAGAAGCTCGATGGCGAAGCCATTGTTGAGCTCGATCCCGGCAATCTGGATGTTTCGTTTGTTGCGGATCGTCTGCCTGAAACCAATGACGACGAATATCGGGAGCTTCTGGAAGCCATTCGCGAGCGTGGTCAGGACAGCCCTATTCTCGTGCGTCCGCATCCTGAAACCAGCGACCGCTATATGATCGTTTTCGGTCATCGGCGCGCTCGGGTGGCTCGGGAACTTGGCATTAAGGTCAAGGCGGTTATCAAGCCCTTCGCCGATCTGGAACATATCCTGAGCCAGGGTCAGGAAAACTCCGCACGTGCCAATCTGAGCTTCATTGAGCGTGTTTTCTTTGCCGCGCGTCTGGAAGCACTTGGCTTTGAGCGCGAAGCCATACAGGCTGCATTGACGGTTGATTACCAGACCCTGTCAAAGATGCTGACCATTCCGAAGGCTATTCCGGAGCATATTCTTCTTGCTGTCGGTCCGGCAAAAGGCATTGGTCGTGACCGCTGGCTGGAACTGCGCAAGCTGATCGAAATTCCGGGCAAAAAGGACGCTGCGGAAGAGCTCCTGGTGACATCGGCATTTGAAAATGCGTCGTCCGTTGATCGTTTCGAGCAGCTATACGGCTATCTGAAAGGCGGCAAGCAGAAGAAGCCTGTTACCAAGGCGGCTCTGCGTCCCGGCACCAGCTGGACGGCTTCAGATAAATCCGTCAGCGCAGTTATCAAACAGAATGGCAAATCGGCTACATTGGCGCTCAGTGCAGCCAACGGGCCTCGTTTTGCCGATTGGCTTTCTCGTAATCTGGATGAGCTTTATGCGTCGTTCCAGAGCGAGGAGAAGTAAGTAAGCGTAACGAATAGCGGCGGTTGCTGCGGTTCGATTGTGTAGAGCATGTCTCTCGAAATTGGGAACCGGTTTCGGGGTAAAGACATGCGCAAGACAAAGAAAAGGAGCATTTCCGATGCGTTCAAACAAACAGGAAATGCTCTAGCGTTCAATAGTAAGTGTGTTTGCGTCGAAACTGTTCAGGAAGAGGAACGAGACAGCAAAAGAAAAAGGCCCCCAAACGTCGCCGTGTGGAAGCCCTTCTCATTGGTTTAGCAGCTAGAGAATCGCAAATCCACGAATCACTGTCAAGTGTAATTAGCGTCATTTCGGCGGGTGGATTTCTTTTGCCTTGTGGAAGGTGAAAGAAAATGGAGATTCAATTGGCCTCGACGCCGTTTGGCAGTCGAAGGATGACGCTCGCCTTGTTGGCAAGTCAACAGAACACACAGCAGATCGCACCGGGAGCGGTTGCCGATAAATGGCAACTGCATCGCTGGCTGTGTGAAGCGAAGACGCATTTCGGCTTGAATGATCGTTCTCTGGCGGTTCTTTCGGCGCTTTTGTCATTCTATCCGGAAACGGAACTGAATGCGCAGAGCAGCCTGATTGTGTTCCCGTCCAACAAGCAACTGGCATTGCGCGCCCATGGCATGGCCGATGCAACCTTGCGCCGTCATCTGGCAGCGCTGGTCGATGCCGGTTTCATCCTTCGACAGGACAGCCCGAATGGCAAGCGCTATGCCCGTCGCGCCAAGGGTGGAGACGTGCAGATTGCATTCGGCTTTTCACTGACGCCGCTGCTGGCACGTGCCTGTGAACTGGAAGCGGCTGCAGAGCAGGTGAGGGCGGAAAAGACGGCCTTGCGTGAAATGCGCGAACGCCTGACCTTGTTGCGCCGGGATATCACCAAGCTTGTTGAATTTGCCGCTCAGGAGAAACTTGCCGGTAACTGGCAGGACATCCATCATCGTTTTCGTCTGATCGTCGACAGCATTCCGCGTCGTGCAGAGCATGAAGAACTGACATCTCTGGTCGAATCCATGCAGCGCATTCGTGCGGAGATCGATAACGCATTGAAACTTCATGAAAATGTTCAAAATTTGCGCGCCAATGAATCTCAAAATGAGCGGCAGCAAATTGAATCGAATCCAGATTCCCATCTTGAAAGGGCAACGCCTGAATTTATCGACCAGCGCGTAAATGAAATCGCCAATGCTCCAGTTGAACCCACAGTTTCGCTCGACATGGTGCTTCGCTCCTGTCCGGAGATCACAGCCTATGCCCTATCCTCCATCCGACATTGGCAGGATTTGGCCAATACAGCAGAGAAAGTACGCACCTTCCTCGGCATTGATGGAAAGCTCTACGATCTCGCAAAGAAGACGCTGGGAACGCATAATGCATCCATCGTGATCGCTTATATCCTGCAGCGCTATGAGCAAATTCAGTCCGCTGGCGGTTATTTGCGAATTCTGACGGAAAAGGCTGCCAATGGCTCATTCTCGATCAGACCGATGCTTATGGCTGCTCTGAATGGGCACAATCGTTAACCATAAAGCCCAGTCAGCATGACAAAACCAAACGGCTGTTTAGGTTTCGTATCGTTCATGAAGTTCAAGGAGATCAAGCCATCCAGTTTATGTCGGAAAATGCTCCGAAAACCAGACCAGAGCGGATTGCTCCCCAGCCCTTTTAAGGGATGTCACTGATTACATGGCCACTAACATTGACGCTTCACAACGGCGATTGAGGCTAAGGCTATAGGACTTGCGAAAGATTAGCGCTTTGAAGCTTGATGCGGCCGCCAGGTCCTGGTGTCAGTCCAGTGCCTGAAAGCGGCGACGGCGTGAACGGCGGCGAGAGCGTAATGTGTTCAGGTCTTGCGCCTGATCGACCTTATGACGCGGGGGAGGCGAAAGAAGGCGCATGATGAAAAGGATGCAGCACCCGATGGTGAATATCCAGAATATCTCATCGGTGAGATCGTTGATCATGTCGCAATCCAGAGCAAACCGCTTGTCCGTTTCCGTGACACGCGAAACAATTTTCCGAGATAAGTATCTTCTTGCGAAACTGTGGCCAAGTCACGAAGCCGTGCTTTATCGCCTCGCCAAGGCACACGGCAGTTCTGTGGACGACTGTAAGGCGCTGGTCGCGAACTCCGCAGCGATCTGCGATAGATGGTTCATGCTGCCTTTCACGATCCATTGTTCCGGCCGGGTGCTCGCGGCTGAATTTCCAGACCGGCAAAACATCCTGAGCTGGTCTCTGACGCGTCCGGGGTTCGTTTCGGCGTGTTCCGTCGCCTGGCTGGAGGTACGCAATGACGACCTGACGCTGGATGTGGACCCGGTGCTTTTGTTGCAGGAGAGACTGGCAGAAGCCGGGTATGGTGAAGCGGTCCAGATGATGACATCGCGCAGAGTACAGAAACACCATGTTGCAATATCACGCTCCGGCGAAGCCCATGCTGCCTGCCTTGCCACTGTCGGCCTGTCAAACGCGGGGAGGGTGGGGGAACTCACGCAGATGAAGATGCCCATTGGAACGATCAATCTTCTGGTTCACATCGATAAGCCATTGTCGGTCGCAGCCCATATAGAGGCTATTTCCATTGCTTCCGAGGCCCGCACCGCCGCTATTATCGAACTCGGCCTCGATGTCGGCGGCAAAGCGGCAACAGGGACCGGAACAGACTGCATCGCCGTTTCCGCTCCGCACGGACAGGTGGAGGAGGCAGCATCATATGCGGGCTTGCATACGAATATAGGAGCCGCCCTCGGTGGCGCGGTTTATGATGCAATGTCCGAAGGCGGCAGGCTCTGGATGAAAGAGCAGGGTTTCGGGCCGATCAGGCCTCGGCTGTAGCCCCTTTCGGCTTCAGGCGCAGAATAAGCGGTACCAGAACAAGGGCGACGATCGGGAAGACCAGCCAGTTGATGGTTTCCCAGCCCGATGAATGCAAGAGCGACCCTGCAAAGAACGAAGCGCAGGCCACAGTGCCGAACATGATGAAATCATTGGCGCCCTGTGCCTTGCCGCGTTCCGCCGGTGTGTGGCAGTCGGTCACCATGGCGGTCGCGCCGATAAAGCCGAAATTCCAGCCGATGCCGAGGAAGATCAGCGCACCCCAGAAATGGCCCACATCAAAGCCGCCCAATGCAATGATGGCGGAGAACGCGATCAAAACCAGACCGAGTGCGGTGATCTTTTCCTTGCCGAAACGGGTGATGAGCTTTCCGGTGAAGAAGCTTGGCGCGAACATGGCGAGCACATGCCACTGGATGCCGAGGGCTGCATGATCGACGGAATGGCCATGGCCGACCATGGCGATGGGCGCTGCCGTCATCACAAATGTCATCAGCGCATAGGAACAGACGCCAGCAGCCACGGAAAGGATGAAGCGCGGTGAACGGAGAATTTCGCCGAGAGGGCGGCCTGTATCATGGATGGTGTTCGGATATTTCCGGACCTTCGGTGCGCGCAGCATGAAAAGGACGGGGAGGGCGAGAAGCCCGAGAACAGCCTGACTGAGGAAACTGCCTGCAAACATCGCATCCGGAATGGTATCGCGTGTCCAGATGACAAGCTGTGGCCCGACGATTGCCGCAACGAGCCCACCCACCATGACCCATGAGATGGCGCGCGCCTTCATGTCGCCCGTTGCCGCATCGGTCGCGGCAAAGCGATAGCTCTGGACATAAGAGGCGTAGAAACCGGCAGTCAGCGTTCCGAGACAGAAGATGAGGAAGGAGGCGGCAAAAATACCTGCGGCTGCGATCACACCCGCCGCAGCGCCGACAAGCGCACCCAGCATATAGGCATTGCGGCGTCCGAACTGGCGCATGAAGAAAGCGGCAGGCAGTGTGCCAAGCGCAAGGCCGAGATTGAACAGGCTGACGGGCAGTGTGACGAGTGCCGGATCGGAAGACAGTTTCTGGCCTACCAGACCGCCAAGCGAAATCACGATAGGCGGGCTGGAAGCGCCCAGTGCCTGTGCAATCGTCAGGATAACAATATTGCGTCGTGCAGCCGTCGCGTCGGTCATAACCAACCCCTCAATCGATAAACCGGGATGGTTTTATCGGAAAGCGCATTTACCGGCAAAATTATTCTACAGCTGGTTAGAACATTTTTTGACTGGGTCAGCTATTCCGTTTCAAACGATGAGATGGATGTGACGACACATCCGGGTTTGGGAGGATATTTGGCAATTAACCCATAATATTATTCGTCCAGTGCTCCGATAGAGACATTGCAGGCGGTATTGACGCCATGATCGTCAGCGTATTGAAAGTAAATTGTACCATTCATCGTGGGCAGAGGGCCGCTATGTGGCGGTTTTGATCGCCCAACATAATCTGATGAGAAGCCAGCTTCATATGTGCCATCCGGCTTTGTAACTACAGTGCTTTCGTCAATACCGAACTGCGCAGTTAAAAGCTCTGTCGAACTATCGGAATATATATTTACCTCTCCGGAAAAACCTTGTCCGTTATTGGTTAGTGTCACCAAAACATACTCGTGATCATCGCCATTCATGACCAAGAATCCGGGTTTCAACGAGATTTCAATAGCCATTCTTCACCTATATACTTGTTGAAGAGCGAATATATCTCAAATCTGGAATGAAATTATACTGACAGAGTAGGCAGAGTTGGGCTGCTGGTCTGTCAGTTTGAATAATTATCGCATCAGCGATGCGCGTCTTCCCTCATACAAAACCTGAGCGGACAACAGAGACGCAACCATGCAGGCCCGCGATGTATGTGGGAATCCAATTTGGACAGCCCGATGTCGTCCGGCTGTCATCTAGTGCTTCTAATTTGCAACTCCACAATTCGATAGGGAGCTAGCAATGTCAGAGAATCTTTCCCAGCAAAGTCTGTTCAAGACCAGCCAGTTGGAAGAAGCAGATGCCGATCCGCGCAATCCGTCCGATAATCCAACCATGGGCGAAATCATCAGCCGGCGCTTTTCCCGCCGTGGCTTTCTGCGTGGATCGCTTGCTGTCTCGGCCATTGCGGCAACGGTCAGCCCGCTCGCCCTGTTGAGCGCCGGTGATGCGCGCGCTGCATCCGGTTCGGCCTTTTCCTTCAAGGAAGTCGAAGCCGGTGTGGATGCCCATCACCATGTCGCGGAAGGCTATGACGCCGATGTGCTTTTGCGCTGGGGCGACAGGCTTTTTGCCGATGCGCCGGAGTTCGATCCGACCAAACAGTCTGCCGAGGCGCAGGCGCGTCAGTTCGGCTACAACAATGATTATGTCGGCTATATCGCCATCGAGGAATCGCCGGAACATGGCTTCCTCGTGGTCAATCACGAATATACCAATCCGCACCTGATGTTCCCCGGCCTCGTCAAGATCGTTGACGGCAAGGTGGAGCAGGCTCCGCTTTCGAAGGAACAGGTGGATATCGAAATGGCCGCCCATGGCGGCACGATTGTCGAAATCCGCAAGCAGGACGGCAAGTGGCAACCGGTGCTCGACGGTGCAAACAATCGCCGCATCACCTCCAATACCGAGATGGCGCTGAGCGGTCCCGCCGCCGGTCATGATCGCGTCAAGACCAATGCCGATCCTTCCGGCACCAAGGTTTTCGGCACGGTCAACAATTGTGCAGGCGGCGTCACGCCCTGGGGCACCTACATCATGGCCGAGGAAAACATCCATGGCTATTTCATTGGCGAACTGCCGGAAGGTCACGCGGAAACGGCCAATTACAAGCGCATGGGCATTCCCGAAGGCTCATACGAATGGGGACGTTTCTACGACCGTTTCGATGTTTCCAAGGAGCCGAACGAACCGAACCGCTTTGGCTGGATCGTCGAGGTCGATGTGTCCGATCCGAACGCCGTGCCGAAGAAGCGGACCGCGCTTGGCCGTTTCAAGCATGAGGGTGCCGAATCCATCGTCAACAAGGACGGGCGCGTGGTCTTCTATCTGGGCGACGACGAACGCTTCGACTATGTCTACAAGTTTGTGACGGCGGGCAAGTTCAACCCGGATGATCGCGCTGCCAATATGGACCTGCTGGATGAAGGCACGCTTCACGTGGCCAAATTCCATGAAGATGGCAAGGTCGATTGGATGCCGCTGGTATTCGGTCAGGGTCCGCTGACCGAGCAGAACGGCTTCAAAAGTCAGGCCGATGTGCTGATCGAAACCCGCCGCGCGGGCGATCTTCTCGGCGCGACCAAGATGGACCGCCCGGAAGACGTGCAGCCGAACCCGGTCAATGGCCGTGTTTATGTCATGCTCACCAACAATACCAAGCGCAAGGACGATCAGGTGGATGCCGCCAATCCGCGCGCCAAGAATGCCTTTGGCCATATCATCGAGATCGAGGAAGATGGTCAGGATTTTGCCGCCACGACAGGCAAGTGGGAGGTGCTGCTGAAATGCGGCGATCCATCCGTGGCAGAAGTCGGTGCCAGCTTCTCCACCGACACGACACGCAATGGCTGGTTCGGTATGCCGGACAACGCCGCCGTCGACAGTGCCGGTCGGCTTTGGGTCGCAACCGATGGCAACAGCAACAAGGATACAGGCCGCACCGACGGACTTTGGGCGGTCGATACGGAAGGTGATGCGCGCGCGACCTCGAAACTGTTCTATCGCGTGCCGGTGGGTGCGGAAATGTGCGGTCCGCTGTTTGCACCCGATGATGAGACGGCTTTCGTTGCCGTGCAGCATCCGGGCGATGGCGGCGAAGATTGGGACGGTCACGGTCGTCCGTCCTATTACGAGGACCTGTCCACCCGCTGGCCGGATTTCAAGGACGATATGCCGGTTCGGCCTGCCGTGGTGGCAATCACGAAGCAGGGTGGCGGCAAGATCGCGGTGTAATACCAAAACTAGATGAGTTTGACTCATCGAGTTTTGGTTAAGCCCGTGCGGCGACTGAGCATTTTCAGGGCGTGATGCGTTAGCATCTCAGCGTCCTGGTATAATGACTTGATGAGACAGTTGACCCCCGGTGAAAGCTGGGGGCCTTCGCCAAAGCTTCATGGAAGCGTCAAGCCAGCGATACAAAGTCAGCCTAATTCCGTCCCTGTATTTCAAATCCAACGGGGACTTATCATGATATCGCGTCTCGTCGCCTCGACCATGCTTGCCGGTGCCGTCGCATTGGCTTTTCCTGCTTCCGCAGAAGAAAAAGCTTTTCTCGCTACACTCAAAGCCCATGCCATCCTGCCCGCGAACACCATCATCGCTGCGCCGGACGATGCGGCTGAACATCTGAAGACATCGGGCAAGTTCACCACCGCCGACCGCAAGCGTGCTGAGGGCATCGGCACTGTTGAAGGCAAGGACGGCGTGCGCAAGACCGGCCTGTCTGTGCCGTTCGACGGCCAGCCGGTGCAGGGCTTTTCCGGCATCAAGACCATGGAAGACGGCAGTTTCTGGTCACTGTCCGACAATGGCTTCGGCTCCAAGCTCAATTCGCCGGATGCCATGCTGATGCTGCACAATGTCAAGTTCGACTGGGACAAGGGAACGGTCGAGCGCGTGAAGACCGTGTTCCTCAGCGATCCGGACAAGAAGGCTCCGTTTCCCATCGTTATGGAAGGCGCTGAAAAGCGCTATCTGACTGGCGCCGACTTCGATGTGGAATCCATCCAGCCGGTTGCGGATGGCTTCTGGGTCGGCGAGGAATTCGGGCCCTTCCTGTTGAAATTCGACATGGACGGCAAGCTGACCGACGTTATTCCGACGGTTGTCGGTGAGACGGAAGTGGTGTCGCCTGATAATCCGAAACTCGCTCTGCCCGCCAATCCGAGCCTCAAGCTGCCGTCCTACAATCTGAAGCGCTCGGGGGGCTTCGAGGGGCTGGCCATGTCGAAGGACGGCTCGAAGCTTTATGGTCTTCTGGAAGGACCGCTTTTCGTCGATGGTGCGCCGGAAAAGACCGAAAGCGGCAAGACGGGCTTGCGCATTATCGAATTCAGCGTTGCCGACAAGAAGTGGACGGGCCGTTCCTGGCTCTATCCGCTGGCGGAAGGTGGTGAAGCCATTGGTGATTTCAACATGCTGGATGAAACCACGGCGCTGGTCATCGAGCGTGACAACGGCGTCGGCACGGCAGACAAGGCCTGCGCCGATCCGAAGAAGCCGCAGGCCGATTGCTTTGATGTGCCGTCGAAGGTGAAGCGTATCTACAAGATCGCTTTCGACGACAGCAATGTCGGCAAGGAAGTGCGCAAGATCGGCTATATCGACCTGCTCGCCATTGCCGACCCGAAAAACAAGCGCCGTCAGGGTGGACATGAAGGCATTTACGATATGCCGTTCCTGACCATCGAGAATGTGGATCGGGTGGACGACACGCATATCGTGGTCGGCAACGACAACAATCTGCCCTTCTCGGCTGGCCGTTTCATCGACAAGGTCGATGACAATGAATTCGTCCTGCTGGAAGTGGGTGAGTTCCTGAAGGCCGAATAAGCCGTCTTCAATGAAGACGCGGAGAAAGCCCTGGATATCGGGCGTTTGACGTGACAGGTTGGCGGCTTGCCCTTGCATCGGCAGGCCGCCATTGATCTTACTTGGTCGTATAGCCACCATTGACGAGAACGGTCTGCCCAGTCATCCACCAGCCGTCCGAAACCATGAAGCGGATATAGGGAACAATGTCCTCGATATCGGTAAGGCCGGTTTTGGAAAACTTCGAGAGTGCTGCTGCAGTCCGGTGATAGGCCACCGCGTCCTCGCCTTCTGCCGGATAGAAGAATGACGTGTCCATCGGGCCGGGACCGATTGCGGTTACCGAGATGCCGCGTTCGCCGAATTCCTTGGAAGCCGCGCGCGTGAAATGCTCTACCGGGGCCTTGGTGCCTGCATAGGCTGCATAGAACGGCGTGTAGGCGCCGAGCAGCGAGGTTACCAGTGTACAAATCTTGCCGTTGTCGTTGACATGTTTCCCTGCTTCTTTCAGGAAGAAGAAGGCTGACTTGGAATTCACAGCAGTCATTTCGTCATATTCGGCTTCCGAAACTTCAATGATCGGCTTCTTCAAGACCTTGCCCACCGTGTTGATGGCAATATCGGGACGCCCAATAGCGGCATTCGTATCTGCGAACAGTTTCTCCATCGCACCGGCAGTGGTGAGATCGGCCTGGAAGGAAACCGCTTCTGCGCCGGCGGCCCTCACGGCAGCTACTGTGGCGTCCGCATCCGCTTTGGACGATGCGCTGTTATAATGAATTGCGATTGCCTTTGCCCCGTGTTCCGCAAGATCGCGCGCGATCAGTCCGCCGAGATTCTTGGCGCCACCGGCGATGATAACGGTTCTGCCCTTGATGCTGTGGTCTGTCATGGCTTCCACCTTCTTTTCCGACGCGACTGCGCCATGCAGCCGCTTTCAAGTCGGAAGAGTATCGTCTAGAATGGCATTATAAAGACGGTCATTCTGACAACACCTGTCAGATTTGATGGACAATGGAAGCAGGATTACCTTGGATCGCATCGACCTCTTTCGTGTCTTCGCCCGTGTCGTCGAATGTTCGAGTTTTACACGCGCTGCCGATACGCTCGGCGTGCCGCGCTCCTCCGTTTCGGCGGCTGTTATCGAGCTGGAGGGACGCCTCGGGGCGAGGCTCCTCCACCGGACCACCAGAAGCGTGTCGACGACGCAGGATGGCGCTGCCTTCTATGAACGCTGCCTGAGTCTGATTGCTGATATGGAAGAAGCCGAAAACCTGTTTCGGAGTACCGCTACGCCCTCCGGCACGTTGCGGATCGATGTTCCCGGTCGCATCGGACGCCTGATCATTGCGCCAGCCTTGCCCGAGTTTCTGGATGCCTACCCGGAAATCGATATACATCTCGGGGTGGCTGATCGCGCCGTCAATCTTGTCGAAGAGAGTGTCGATTGCGTTCTGCGCGTAGGACCATTGACCGATTCCGGGCTGATCGCCCGATCGCTTGGAGAGCTTCCGTTGATTAACGTTGCGAGCCCGGCATATCTGGAGCGGTACGGTATTCCTGAAACGCCTTATGATCTTTCCGCGCATTGGGCCGTCAACTATGCCTCGCCGTCGAGTGGGCGCGTCGAGCCTTGGGAATGGGTTGAAGCCGACGTAATGCGATCCGTTCCAGTGCGCAGTCGCGTCACCGTCAACAGTGCCGAAGCCTATATCGCCTGTTGCCTTGCTGGCCTCGGCCTCATTCAGATTCCAGCCTATGATGTCAAACGCCACCTGGAAGCTGGCGAACTGATTGAGGTAATGACCAATATGCGCGCCGAGCCGATGCGAATGACGTTTCTATATTCACACCGCCAGCATCTTTCCCGTCGTCTTCAGGTCTTTGCCGACTGGCTTGAAAAACTGCTGAAGCGGGAACTGCATTTAAAGGGGGAGCCGCATTGACGAACGCAGTTTTGGGTGCACCAGCCCGTTTTCGGAAAGCGCCCTGAAGGGGGCATAGCCGCGGCGAAATCCGCGGCTTTTTTCTCTCTGTGCATGGTGACAAGCCCGGCGTGGAAGTTTTGCTTCGGCGCAGCTATGGTGCGGCAGCAAAGCGATGGAGAAAACCGTTGAAGATTTTTATTTTCGGCAGTGTGAATGTGGATGTCAGCGCCCGGATGGCCACGCTGCCGCGGCCGGGGCAGACCGTGAATGCATCGGGCTATGGTATTGGCCTCGGTGGCAAGGGTGCCAATCAGGCGGTTGCGGTCGCCAAGCTGGGCGGTGACATTCGCTTCGTCGGAGCCGTCGGCAACGATGCCTTCGGCGAACTGGCCTTGAAGCAGATGCAGGAATTTGGCCTCAACACCGGAAGCGTGCGCGTGATTGACGGCGTCGATACGGGCATCGCGATCATTCAGGTTGAGGAAGCCGGACAGAACACGATTGCAGTCTGTGCTGGCGCCAATGCGCGCTGGTCGGCTGCCGACATCGATGCCTATGCCGCAGACATTGCCAAGGCGAAGATTACGCTGTTGCAGCGCGAAGTTCCGCATGAAGCCAATCTGGCCGTCGCAAAAGCAGCGCGTGCGGCAGGTGGCAGTGTGTTGCTTGATCCGGCGCCGGTCGGCGATGCAAGCCGCATGGCGGACCTGATTGCGCTCAGCGACATCATCTCTCCCAACGAGACTGAGGCTGCTGAAATTACCGGTATCGAGCCGACCGATCTTGCTTCGGCGGAAGCCGCCGCGCGCAATCTTCTGGAGCGCGGGCCGAAGACGGTCATCGTCAAGCTTGGGAGCCGTGGTGCATTGCTGGTGACGGCAGACGAGGTGAAGCACTTCGCGCCGTTCAAGGTTCAGGTGGTGGATACGGTTGCCGCTGGTGACAGTTTCAATGGTGGTTTCGCGGTCGCGTTCTCACAGGGCCAGTCCTTGCATGATTGCGTGCGGTATGGTTCGGCAGCAGGCGCGATCGCGGTCACAAGAGCGGGTGCGGGAGCGGCTGCACCGACCGCCGAGGAAGTGGCGGCACTTCTGCAAATTAAGGCAGAATGAAGATCCGGGGCATTTTGCGCCAGTTTCGCTCATTGTGAGCAGAAAACTGCGCAAAAACCTCTTGTCAAACATGGCCAAGAAGCCGCGAGAATAAGACGATCGCGGCTTTTTTGTGGCAAAAATGTGGTTTATCGCATGATCCCGAAAAGTGGACTCCGTCTGTGCGGAGAAATCAGTTCACTGGACTGATTTCTTATTCCCGCTACGATCGGATAAGATCATGCTCAGAAAAAATCAGAGCGTTGCGAGACGTTCGGTCAGCAGGCTGAAGAAGCCGTCTGCATCCACATCCTTGATGAAGAGCGCGTTCTTCGATCGGTCGGTCACTTCCCACCAGTCGACGACTGTTTCGCCGATCGTCAGTTCCGAATTGATCTCGATTTCCACATTGCATTCGCGTCCGGAATAGAGTTCCGGCTTGATGAGATAGGCGATGACGTTCGGGTCGTGCAGCGGGCCGCCATCGGTGCCGTACTTGGCTTCGTCATAGCGCTCGAAGAATTCGAGCCATGCGGCGACTACTTCGCCAACATGGGTGCCGATGCCGCGAATGGCGGCGATGCGCTTCTCGGTGGTGAGAACCTTGTGTGTCACATCGAGCGGCATCATGGTGATCTTGATGCCGGATTTGAACACGACCGCAGCGGCGTGCGGATCGACATAGATGTTGAATTCCGCCGATGGCGTGATGTTGCCACCCTCGAAATAGCCGCCACCCATCAGCACGATTTCCTTGATGCGTTCGGCGATCTTCGGCTCGCGGATCAGTGCGGATGCGATGTTGGTCAGCGGTCCGAGCGGGCAGAGCGTGACCGTGCCGGGCTCTTCCTTCATCAGCGTTTCGATGATGAAATCAACGCCATGTTGCGTCTGAAGCGGCATAGTCGGGGTAGGCAGGTCGTAGCCATCGAGACCGGTTTTGCCATGGACGTTTTCGGCCGTCACGAGCGGGCGCACCAGAGGACGAATGGAACCGGCGAATACTTTTGTGCCGGGCTTTTTCGCTACTTCGCAGACCGTGCGCGCGTTGATTTCGGTGCGCGCCAGCGGGCCGTTGCCTGCAACGGCGGTGATGCCGAGAATGTCGAGCTCCGGGCTTGCCAGGGCCAGAAGAATGGCGACGGCATCGTCCTGACCGGGATCGGTATCGATAATGATTTTACGGGCCATAATGGGGTCTTTCTACAAATTAAACTGCGTTGCGCGCTGCACTGACCGTCTGGTCGACAAGTGCGTCGAAGGAGATTTTCGCCGGACGGCGCATATAGGTGACGATGTCGTCGGCAAGAAGCGGCTTCGACCACCGTTCAGCGATGATGCCGGAGCCGCGCTGGATGGCGATCATGCTCAGAATCTGCGCGGCATTGCAGTCCACGTCGTGGCCGATGCCGCAGACGATTTCAAGCGTGTGGTCGAAGTCGCCTTCGCCGAACCACAGCGCAATCACCTGTGCGGCTGCGTTCGGATAGACGTGAATCCAGTTATATTCGGCATATTCCGCATCGCATTTCGCCCATGCGTCCTGCCAGTTGCCGACAGAACGGCAGGCATCGAGTGCGAAGTCCAGAACCGCACCATATTCGGTTTCGGTCGGGAAAAGCGCTGCCGTCGAGACCAGCAATTCGCGCGTGTCGCTGACAGCAAAGGCGCGCGCTGCCATGACAGCATTGAAGACTTCGCCCAAAATGCCGTTTCCGGCATGGGAGATTTCCGCGTCCATCCATGCGAGGCGGGCAGCTTCGCGGGCGCGCCCCGGCACAACCATGCCGCAGATTGTGCCACGCATCTGCGCGCCGATCCATTCATCGAACGGATTGTCGGACGTGCCGGTTTCGGGCGCGGTGAGGCCGCGCCGGATATTCGAAAGCGCGATTGCCTCTGCCGACCAGCCAAGGGGGATCAGCGACGTCCAGCGCTCGGCAATGTCGGCGCTGGTCACAGCAGACCCCTTGTCGCCAAAGGCTTCGAGAAATGCGATCTCGAAGGTGATGTCATCATTATAGGTGTTGGGCTCGCGCACATAATCACGGATCGGTCCGAAAACTTGCCTGATGTTTTCCGCCGTGTAGCCTTCAAGCGCCGTGCCAGCCGCAGCTCCGACAAGCTGCGCCATCCAGGCGGCAGCGGTGCGGTCGCGGAAATCATCGGACTGGACGGCATAGAGCACATCGTCAGGCCATTGAACGGCGGCGTCGAATTCGTCCCACGATCCGTAACGCACAGTCTTTTGCGACGGATGGTTCGGATCGGGTTGTGCCGCGCGCATCAGGACACGCAGGCGCATGTCGATGCGATACAGTGTTTCAAAGTCACCGCGCTCAAGTGCGGTCAGCCCGTCGCGAAGAAGTTCCTCATAAGGGGCAAGAACGAAGCCCTTGTTTTCCAGCGATTGCAGCGCACCGGCCATCAGGCATTCGGGTGCTGCCGATCCCGGCACATTGCTTTTCCAGAACATGGCCATGAGATCGTCCTGCGCCTTCATGACGGCGCTTGCATCCCAGGTCTGTTCTTCCGCTGTGCGCACCACCGGTTTCGTGTCGCGCAGCAGATCGCGGGTCAATTCCCAAGCTTTCATTTCATGCTCATTTCAAGATTCTGGTCAAGATTCTGGTCAAATTTCGGATATGCATTTCAGGAGTTTTTCAGTTGCTTTGCGCGCCGCTGACGGCGCGCCGCGTGGATCGTCAGCACGACGACCGGGACGAGATAAGGGATCATCTGCATCAGTTCGAACGGCAATCCGAGGCTCTGAAGCGTGATGGCGAAAGATTCCGCCGCCGCAAGAACCAGGCTCGCCACAAGCGTGCCCCATGCTGTGCCCTGTCCCATGACTTCCGCTGCAATGGCAATGAAACCGCGACCCGCAGTCATGTTCTGGGCGAACCAGGTAACATAACCGAGCGACAGATAGGCACCGGCAGCACCGCCGAAGAGACCGGACAGGACGAGCGCCATCATCTGCACCCGGCCTGTATGGATACCGGCGGCACGCGCCGATTTGGGATCAACGCCGGTGGCGCGCAGATGCAGGCCGAAGCGCGTACGCATCATCAGAAGGCTGACTGCCGGGACGGCGAGAAGGGCTGCAAAGGTCAATATGTGGATATTGCCGATGAAAGGCACGGGGAGGCTTGGTAGCGCGCCGCTTTTCAACGCGCCCGACATCCCCTTGTCGCCCGTTGCAAGAAAAAGCCCGAGCGTCGTTGCTGCCGCAGCGGCGATGTTGAGCGCGATGCCGGTCATGATGAGATCGGTGCCCAGCCGGTTGACCGAAAGCGACATCAGCCAGCCGAGAGCCGCACCTGTGATGAGCGCCGCTAGCAGGCCGACAGCCGGACTTCCGGTGGCGGCGCTCGCCAGAACGGCAATGAGTGCTGCCGACAGCATCATGCCTTCCATGCCGATGTTGAGGACGCCTGCGCGGTCGGAAATCATCACGCCGAGTGCTGCCAGCAACAACGGTGTCGCCACGCGCAGTATGGTGCCGATGAAGGATGGATCGAGGATTTGCGCGAGAACCATGCTCATGGTTGTACTCCGGCCTGCACTACCGCTTGTTCTCCTTCGCGATTGCGAAGGTTGCGGATTAGCCGCAATACGGTCGGATGATTGTGAATGACGCTTGCCGTCGCACCCACCATGATGGCGGCGGTCACAAGCCCCACCACTTCGGTCGGGATGTTCATGTTGCGCGCCAGTAGATCGCCGCCGATCTGCACGAAGCCAAGGAAGAGAGCCGAGGGAATAAGCAGGAACGGATTTTCGCGCGCCAGGATGGCGACGACGAGGCCAGTCCAGCCATAGCCGGGCAGATCGAGCCAGGCAAAGCGGGCATGAAGGCCGAGCACTTCCAGCGCACCGGCCATGCCTGCCACCAGCCCGCCGACAATCTGGGCACGCATGATGATGCCTTTCAGCGGCAGGCCGAGATGATTGGCAAAGCCCGGACTGGAGCCTGCGATACGGATATTGAGACCAGACCGCGTCCAGTAAAGCCAGATGCCGCCAGCGA
This sequence comes from Brucella tritici, assembly GCF_008932285.1. Taxonomy (NCBI): domain Bacteria; kingdom Pseudomonadati; phylum Pseudomonadota; class Alphaproteobacteria; order Hyphomicrobiales; family Brucellaceae; genus Brucella; species Brucella tritici. The sequence continues at coordinate 244,501 of NZ_WBVY01000002.1, read as the reverse complement.
TACAGGCCAGAATGGCGATGATCGAACCGCTGTTGAGACGCGTGCCGGCGAGCAGACGGTCAAGTTTGGCATCCGTCGGAATCTTGAGCGACATCATCCCGCCCGCAGCCGGGTCACGGATGACATAGTTGAGGACGAACAGGCCAAGAAACAGGAAGGCATAGTTCAGGACGAGCGACGTCACCATTTCCGATGCGCCGAAACGCAGCCGCAGCGCTGCCGGGATGGTGCAGGCGAAACTGCCCGCAACCGCGCCGCAGAGGATCGCTACCGGCAGCGAAAACCAACCGAGCGAAGGGAGCAGGACAGCACCCGCCACAGCGCCGAGCGCGCCGAGGAAGAAGCCGCTTTCCGCGCCCAGATTGAACAGGCCGGAGCGGAACATGATGGTGATCGCAAGGCCGGTCAGCATGATGGGCGTTGCCGCTTCCACCACATTGCCCATATGGCGAATGCTGCCGAATGGTCCGAGGAAAAAAGTCTTGAGAACCCCGGCGGGATTGTCCTGCATCAGCGCCAGCGGCACCAGAAGCACGGCCATGATGACTGCGATGACAAGCACGGTCAGCAAGAATGGAATGAGATAGGAAATCAGTCTGCGCATTACGCTGCAACTCTCTGCTTGAGCATGATCTCATCCAAAAACTGCGTTACACTTTTTGGGATCATGCTCGTGTCCCCAGCATATAAGGTCCAAGGACAGCCGGTGTGATGTCTGGTCCGTTTTCCAGAACGGCGACGATGCGTCCATTGAAGAGAACGACGATGCGGTCGCTGAGGCGCAGCAATTCATCGAGATCGGCGCTGACCAGCAGTACGGCGCAGCCGCCCTGCGCCACTTCGTCGATGCGGCGGTGCAGGAAGGCTGCCGCCGAAACGTCGATGCCGCGTGTTGGCTGGTCGGCGATCAGGAATTTCGGATTGGTGGCAAGTTCGCGTGCCGCGATGAGCTTTTGCGCATTGCCGCCGGAAAGGGAATCGAGCCGTTCGGTGATTGCGCCTGCGCGCACCGAATATTGCTTTATCATTCCGCTGACACGGGCCTTGATCGCGCTCCAGCGCAGGAATGGTCCCCAGAAAATCTGCTTGTCGGCGGTAATCGATCCAGTTCCGGCTATCGCGTTTTCGGCGAGAGACAGGCCGGGTGCGCCACCTTGCGAAAAGCGGTCGGCTGGCAGATAGCCAAGACCTTGTCTGCGCCAGCTCGCCGTGTCAGCGCGCAGCATATCCTCACCGTTGAGGCTGATCGTGCCGCTGGCCGCTTCAGCAAGACCGGAAAGCACCGATACGAGGCCGCGCTGGCCGCTGCCATCGACACCGGCGACGCCGACGATTTCGCCTGCGCCAACGGTCAGGTTCACATCCTTGATGCGGTCTGCCGGATCGGCTGCTTTGGTCGTGACACCCTTCATGTCGAGAACGGTTTTCATCGCGTCATGCTTGTGGGCGCGTTGCGGAATGTCGACCGCATGGCCCATGACCATCTGCATGATGGCATCGTCCGGCACGTCGGCAAGCTTTTCCGTGCCAGCAACAGCACCGGCGCGCAATACGGTCACGCTTTCGGCCAGTTCGCGCACTTCGTTCAGCTTGTGGGAAATGAAGAGGATGGTAATGCCTTCATCGCGCAGCGACTTCAGCTTGCGCATGAGTTCCTCGATCTCCGGCGGAGAGAGAACGGCGGTCGGCTCATCGAGGATCAGGAGCCTCGTGCGGCGCGCCAGCGCTTTGAGGATTTCAACCTTCTGCTGGGCGGCGACGGAAAGCGCGCCTGTGATCGCTTCGGGGTCGGCGTGCAGATCATATTGCTGCATCAGCGCTTCGACCATTTTGCGCGCGCTCACACGGTCGATCAGCCCGGCCTTCACCGGTTCATGACCAAGAATGATATTTTCAGTGACCGTCAGGGTAGGCACCAGCGAGAAATGCTGGTGCACCATGCCGATGCCTTGTGCCGCGGCATCTTCCGGCGACCAGGATGCAATATGCTGTCCATCGACAATGATTTCGCCTGCCGTGGCATTTTCGATGCCGAACAGGATTTTCATGAGCGTTGATTTGCCCGCACCGTTTTCGCCGCAAATGGCGTGGATGGAGCCTGCGCGGATCGAAAATGACACGTCGCGAAGCGCCTGCGTGCCGTTCGGATAGACCTTGCTCACATCGCGGAAGGCAACGATTGGGCGGAAGGCGACGATAGCATCGCCGCCTTCGATATTTTCAGCTTGTTTTTCCACGATCAGGGACGAACCTTGTTGCGGATCGCATTGAGATCCTCGGTGCTCATGCCGAATGCGGTCGGAACCGTGATCTTGCCTTCGGAAATCTCGTCGGAAGCCTTCTTGATGGCGTCCTTCATTTCCTGGGTAGCCATGGAAGCCATGTTGCCATCCTGCACGATGCCGACAGCGCCTTCCTTAAGGCCGAGTGCTTCCGCCTTGCCGAACGGCAGGTCGCCTGCCTTGAAGCGTTCATAGGCTTGCAGAAGGCTGACATCGACATTCTTCAGAACGGAGCTGACAACCTGCTTGGCAATGGCCGGATCGCTGTCCTTGAAGATCGCTTCCTGATCGGAATCGACGCCCAGAACATATTTGCCGGTTTCCTTGGCAGCCGAAAGCTGGCCGAGGCCGGTCTGCGAGGCGACGACGAAGCCGAGCGACACGTCGGAACGATATTGCGCGAGACCGAGTTCCTTGCCCTTTGCGGCATCCATGAAGGACCCGGCATAGGAAATCGCGATCTTGGCATCAGGCATCACGGACTGCGCACCGGCAATATAGCCGACGAGGAAGTCGTTGATGACGGGAATGTCCATGCCGCCGAGGAAGCCGAGATTTTTGCCGGTATCGCCGAGCTTGCCTTCCTTCAGGAGCGAAGCCGCCAGCATGCCGCCGAGATAGGAACCTTCGTTCTGCTTGTACTGGATGGAATAGACATTGTCGTAGCCGCCTTCTTCATAAGGCACGCTCGCATCGTAGAGGACATATTTCTTGTCGGGATATTGCTGGGCAACCGAACCGACGGTTTCCGACATCTGGTAGGTGCCGCCGATGATGAGGTCCCAGTCCTGTTCGGACGCATCGAGGAACACCGGCTCCCATTTGGTCGGATCGTCGCCGATTTCGAGAATCTTGGTCTCGACGTCGTCGCCATACTTGTCCTTGATCATCTTCATGCCCTTGGCGGCGCTGTCGAAGAACGACTTGTCGCCGAGCGCGCCATTGATGATGAGCAGGATCTTGTCCTGGGCCTGCGCCGCCGTGGTGGCGAATGTGCCCATCGCCGTCGATGCGGCAAGGGCAAAGGCCAGGTGGATTATTCCCCGTCTGGTGGATTTGATCACAACAGAACTCCAATACTGTAGCGTTATAGAGATGGATTTTCTGCTTTGGATAATTTGCCTCCGCCCACAGAACCCCCCATACCTGAAGAGCGATCAAACGCTGACGGCGTGTGTGAGTCAATCGCCAAACTTTTTGCCCGCTGTGGACAAAGCAAGTCTGTTGCGTGGAATGCGGTTGGTACGGATCTTATTTTACAGAAACGTGGGATCTGCGCCAACTATTGGCTTCATCGCATTATCCGACGCATCGACGTTTCACGCTTTTGCCGGAAAGCCGCTTACGCATTGCCTGCCGATATTGTAGCTTGCCCGCAAATCATCCGGGCAAATCGATGGAACGGGGCAAGCGTGAGAAAAGCGGCAGTATTCGCATTCCTTGGAATTCTGGTGGCGGCACCTGCACTTGCAGAAGACAACTGGAAAGCTGTCGAGGAAATCAAGACCTACGCCATTACCGGGAAAACCGGTCCCGAACTTTATGAATCCATCGGCGAGCGCGGCCCGAAGATCGGCGGCGGCAAAACCCGCGTCATCGCCCATACCAGTTATGTGCTGACCTGGGACCGGCAGTTTGACCGCTCCAACAATGCCTGCACGATCCTGTCGGCCACGCCGAAGCTGAAGATCACCTATACGCTGCCGAAGCCCTCGCAGAAATTGGCCTCCCCGGTGAAAGAGCATTGGGAGACCTTCTCAGAAGGCATCCGCAAGCACGAGCTTGTGCATGGCGACCATGCCAAGGACATGACACGCGAGATCGTGCGCCGGACCGTTGGCCTGTCGGTTCCAAACGACCCGAAATGCCAGAAAATCCGCAAGGTGCTCATCAAGGAAATCACCGATATGGTGGACGTCCAGCGTGCTCAGGGCCGCGCCTTCGACAAGGTCGAGATGGGCAATGGCGGCAATGTCCAGCAGCTTGTTCTGGCACTGGTGAACGGCGGCTGATTTTCTCCAATAGCCTGCGCTCCGCACAGAAACCTGCTATTTTGAACCAGATGGAACATTCCTGATATTGATGGAATGAAAGCCTTTCATGCGCCTGTTTGAACAGAAGCGATTGACTTCCTAACCAGTTAGTACATTTTAGGGGGATGGCGCAGCCGACCGATGCGATTCAGTTCTAAAGTGGGATGGACTGAGGAGGAACGGATTGCAGCTCGCGATGAGGCATTGCGGAGAGCCGGAATGGTTTTCTGACGCGCCTTTCATTGCGATGGTCGGCCCGGAAACGGTCAAAGACTGTGGGGAAAGCGAAGTTTCACTTCGGATGCAGGGCGCATCCTATCGGTGATGCGGCATCGCTTTCACCCGAAACCCGAAAAGGGGCAGCAGTCTGCAAGCGATGCGCCGAGGAGGCCGGGAGGAGGAACCGTGAAAGGTCTAGTCGATTTCTATTTTACCGCGGCGCGGTTCGCCATTGCCTGCCTTCTGGGCTGCATGGTGGTGCTCGTGTTCGGCAATGTGGTGCTGCGCTATGCCTTCAATCAGGGCATAACCGTTTCAGAAGAGCTGTCGCGCATCTTCTTCATCTGGCTCACCTTTCTTGGCGCAGTGGTTGCCATGCGCGACCATGCGCATCTGGGCGTGGATTCTCTGGTGCGCCGCCTGTCACCTGCGGGCGCGCGCATTGCGCTGGTCGCTGGCCATATCATGATGTTTGGCGCGACATGGCTCGTTCTTTCGGGAAGCTGGACGCAGACGCTTATCAATATTCCGACTCTGGCCCCGGCGACGGGTATGTCGATGGGCTGGTTTTACGGCGCAGGACTGGCCTTTGCCGTCCCTGCACTCCTGATCATTGCGTGGAACGGCTTCGGCATCGCAACCGGTCGGATCGACGTTGCCAAAACGCATTTCGTGACGGACAGCGAGGAGCATGTCACGCCCGTCCCGACCGATGAAGATCGTAAATAGGGCGCGCCGACCATGACCTTGCTCATCTTTCTTGCCGCCCTTCTGGTTCCAATGGCGCTCGGCGTCCCGGTTGCTTTTGCGCTCATCATCAGCGGTGCGGCGCTGATGATGTATATGGATCTGTTCGACGCCCAGATCGTGGCGCAGAACGTGCTGAACGGCGCCGACAGTTTTCCGCTGATGGCCGTTCCCTTTTTCCTGCTTGCCGGGGAAATCATGAATGCGGGCGGCCTGTCGCGTCGCATCGTCAATCTGGCGCTGGTCATGGTGGGGCATGTGCGCGGCGGTCTCGGTTTCGTCGCCATTTTTGCGGCCTGTGTGATTGCAAGCCTTTCGGGTTCGGCGGTCGCCGATGCGGCAGCGCTCGGCGCATTGCTGTTTCCGATGATGCGCAATGCCGGGCACGAGCCGGGCCGCGCTGCCGGGCTGATCGCCTCGGCATCGATCATCGCACCGATCATCCCGCCATCCATCGGTTTCATCCTGTTTGGCGTGGTCGGCGGCGTTTCGATCACCAAGCTGTTTCTGGCGGGGATTTTCCCCGGCCTGATGATTGCCGTCGCGCTGTGCGTGACCTGGTTCATCCTTGCGCGTCGCGAACAGTTCGAACTGCCGAAAAAGGCCGAACCCGGTGCAAAGATGCGGGCTTTCCTCGACAGTATCTGGGCCCTGATGCTGCCGGTCATCATCATTGTCGGCCTTCGCTTCGGTGTTTTCACGCCGACGGAAGCGGGCGTGGTTGCCGCTGTCTATTCGCTGTTTGTCGCAACCGTGATCTATCGGGAATTACCGCTTTCAAGGCTCTATCCGGCCATGGTCGATGCGGCGAAGACGACGGCTGTCGTGATGTTCCTCGTTGCCAGCGCCAGCGTTTCGGCCTGGATGATTACGGTTGCCGATGTGCCGGGTGAACTGGCTGAACTGGTGCGGCCTTTGATGGACAACCAGACGCTGTTGCTGCTTGCCATCATGCTCATGGTTGTGCTCGTCGGCATGGCCATGGACATGACCCCGACGATCCTGATCCTGACGCCGGTGCTGATGCCGATCATCAAGGAAGCGGGTATTGATCCGGTCTATTTCGGCGTGCTGTTCATCATCAATAATTCCATCGGCCTCATCACCCCGCCTGTCGGCACGGTGCTGAATGTGGTGTGCGGCGTCGCGCGCCTGCCGTTCGAAAAAGTGATGACGGGCGTGATGCCGTTCCTGATCGCGCAGCTGGTGGTGCTTTTCCTGATGGTACTGTTCCCGCAACTGGTGACGGTGCCGATGAACTGGTTCTATTAAATTGGAGCATGTCTCCCGAAAGTGGAAACCGGTTTCGGGATCGAGACATGCGTAAAACAAAGACAGAATTTTTGAGTGGGAGGAAGACATGAAGAAATTATTGAAGACGATGGCGCTGGGAATGGTGCTGCCGCTGGCCCTGATGACCACCACGGCCATGGCTGAAATCCGTTCGCAGACGATCAAGTTTGCGGCCGCCAACAGCAAGGGCCATCCGCAGGTCACGGGCATGGAGAAATTTGCCGAGCTGGTGAAGGAAAAGAGCGGCGGGCAGATCAATGTGAAACTGTTCCCCGGTGGTGTTCTGGGCAGTGATCCGCAGACGCTTTCCGGCTTGCAGGGTGGCGTCGTGGAAATGACGGTGATGAATGCGGGCATCCTGTCCAGCACCGTCAAGGCATTCGAAGCGGTCGATCTGCCATTCCTGTTCAATAGCGGCGAGGAAGCCGACAAGGTCATGGATGGCCCCTTCGGCACCAATCTGATGAAGCGCCTGCCCGATACGGGGCTGGTCGGGCTTGCCTATTGGGAGCTGGGTTTCCGCAACCTGACCAATAATCGCCATCCGGTTGCGAAACTGGAGGATATTGCCGGACTGAAGATCCGCACCCTGCAATCGCCGGTTCCCGTTGCCCTGTTCAATGCGCTCGGCGCCAATGCGGTGCCGCTGCCCTATACCGAACTTTATACGGCGCTTGAAACCGGCACGGTCGACGGGCAGGAAAATCCCAACGCCAACATTATCAATGCCAAATTCTATGAAGTGCAGAAATATCTGACGCTGACCCGCCACCAGTACAATCCGCAGATCGTCATGATCAGCAAGAAGTTCTGGGACCGCCTCAACGATGAGGAAAAGGCGGTGATCGAACAGGCAGCGGTCGAGGCGCGGGACTATCAGCGCAAGGTTTCGCGTGAGCAGGACGCGACGGCGCTCGACGAGATCAAGAAGACCGGAATGCAGGTTACCGAACTGACGCCGGAAGAAACCGCGCGCCTGCGCGATGCGGTAAAGCCGATCATCGAAAAGTTTACCGCCGAAATCGGTGCGGAAACGGTTGATGAACTCTTTGCCGAATTGAAGAAGGTGCGCGGCGGGAATTAAGCCGGTATGGCTCTATATCCGGGCCGAGACCAAAGAAGATGGTTCCGGGCAGGTCTGCCCGGTTCTGAGCGGAAAACTCCGGCCCGGCCGGAGGAAGGAGCGTGACATGAAGACTTCGATAGCAACCGTCTCCATCAGCGGCGATCTCCAGCAGAAACTGGGGGCCATCGCCAAAGCCGGTTTCGACGGGGTGGAGATTTTCGAAAACGATTTTCTCACCTTTGACGAAAGCCCGCGTCAGGTGGGCCAGATGGCGCGCGACCTTGGTCTGGAGATCACGCTTTTCCAGCCATTCCGTGATTTTGAAGGCATGCCGGAACCGTTGCGCAGCCGCACTTTCGACCGGGCGGAACGCAAGTTCGACCTGATGCAGGAACTGGGCACCGATCTCGTTCTGGTCTGCTCCAACGTGTCGCCAGCCGCCATTGGCGGCATCGACCGCGCGGCGGATGATTTCCGCGAGCTTGGCGAAAGGGCGGCGCGGCGCAATCTGCGTGTTGGTTATGAGGCGCTCGCCTGGGGTCGCCATATCAGCGACCACCGCGATGCATGGGAGATCGTGCGCCGCGCCGATCATCCCAATGTGGGCCTTATCCTCGACAGTTTTCATACGCTGGCGCGCAAGATCGACGTGAATTCGATCCGTTCCATTCCGAAGGACAAGCTTTTCATCATCCAGATGGCCGATGCGCCGCTGATCGACATGGATCTGCTTTACTGGAGCCGCCATTATCGCAACATGCCGGGCGAGGGCGACCTGCCGGTGCTGGATTTCATGCGTGCGGTGGCTGCGACCGGTTATGACGGCTATTTCTCGCTCGAAATCTTCAACGATCAGTTCCGTGGCGGATCACCAGCCACCATCGCTGCCGACGGACGCCGTTCGCTGGTCTATCTTGGCGATCAGGTTCGCCGGGTCGAGCCGGACAACAAGCTGACGGTTGCTGCCATGCCGCCCCGCGCAAAGGCGCATCGTGTGGGCTTTGTCGAGTTCGCCACCCATGCCGATGATGCCGAACGGCTGGTTTCCGCTGTCGGCGCGCTGGGCTTCAAGCTCGCTGGCAGGCATCGCACGAAAGACGTGGCGCTCTACCGGCAGGGCGACATCAACCTCGTCATCAATACGGATACGCGTGGCTTTGCCAGCTCGGCCTATGCCGTTCATGGCACTGCTGCCTATGCCATGGGGCTTGTCGTGGACGATGCGGCTGAAGCCCATGCCCGCGCGCTTGCCATGGGCGCGGAAAGTTTTGAGCAACCGCTCGATCCGGGCGAAATCGGTATGCCTGCCATTCGTGGTGTCGGCGGCGGGCTGGTCTATTTCCTCGATGAGAAGACCGATCTCGGCCGTATCTTTGATATCGAGTTCGAGCCGGTTGCAGGCAATGAAACCGGTGCCAGTGTCGGCCTCACCCATATCGATCATGTTGCCCAGACGATGAAGTTCGATGAGCTTCTGACCTGGCTGCTCTTCTATACCTCGCTCACGGAATCGCGGAAATCGCCCATGGTCGATATCGTCGATCCGGGCGGCGTCGTGCGCAGTCAGGTGGTGGAAAACGACGAGGGAACGCTGCGCATCACGCTCAACGGAGCGGAAAATCGCCGGACGCTGGCGGGTCGCTTCATTGCTGAAACCTTCGGGTCGGGCATCCAGCATCTGGCTTTTGCGACGGACGATATCTTTGCGACGGCTGCGGCCTTGCGCGACAACGGGTTCCACACGCTGGAAATCTCGCCGAATTATTATGACGATCTGGAAGCGCGACTTGGTCTCGATCCGGAATTCACCGACCGGCTCAAGGCCGCGAACGTGCTTTATGATCGCGACGAGAGCGGAGAATATTTCCAGCTCTACAGCCCGACCGACGATCAGGGCTTCTTTTTCGAAGTCGTGCAGAGGCGAGGCTACAAGGGATATGGGGCAGCCAATGCGATCTTCCGCATTGCGGCGCTGCGACGCTACATGCGTCCGGCGGGCATGCCAAAAAGTGCCGCAGCACTCTGAACGCTGAAGGGGGAGGACTATGGCAAAGGCACTCGCCAAGGCGCAGTCGCGCAAGAACGATCCTGACGCAACGCGCGAGAACATTCTCGACATTGCGGCGCGGGAGTTCGTGGCATCGGGGTTTTCCGGCGCGCGCGTGGATGAAATCGCGGCGCAGACCCGCACGTCCAAGCGCATGATCTACTACTATTTCGGCAGCAAGGACGGGCTTTATCTTGCCGTGCTGGAACGGGCCTACGGCAAGATACGCACGCTTGAAAGCTCGCTGTCTCTTGACGATCAGGACCCGGAATCCGCCATGCGCAGTCTGGTGGAAAGCACTTTCGACCATGACGATGCCAATCCGGATTTCGTGCGGCTCGTCGCTGTGGAAAATATTCACCGCGCCGAACATATGGAGCGCTCCGATGTTCTGTCGCGCCAGAATGTAACCATTCTGGAGACGATTGAGAAAATTCTGGAGCGCGGGCGCGAGCAGGGCATCTTTCAACGGCGCATTTCCGCGCTGGACCTCCATATGCTGATTAGCGCGCAGTGCTTTTTTCGTGTGTCCAACAGACATACGTTCGGCGCGATCTTCGGCACCGACCTGATGGCATCCGACGTGAAGGCGCGGCATCGCCGCCTGATCAGCGACACGATCATAGCCCTTTTGAAAAGCCCGGAATAACGAGGACCGGCGTGTCGTCCGATCTTGCGGAGATGAGAATTGATAAGTGAAGTGACCAAACGTCGTGTGCATGTGGGTCTGATCGGCGCAAATATTCAGCGTTCACTCTCGCCTGCTATGCATATGCGGGAAGGCGAAGCCGCAGGGCTCGCCTATCGCTACGACATTATCGACATTGCCGAGAACGGGCGTTCAGCCAGCGATCTGCCGGCTCTTGTCGCAGAGGCCGAAGCTGAAGGATTTGCGGGGCTCAATATCACGCACCCATGCAAGCAGGCTGCGGTGGCGCTGGTCGATGAACTTTCGCCCCATGCCTTGGCCCTGCAATCGATCAACACGGTGGTGTTCTCCGATGGAAGACGCATTGGTCACAACACCGACTGGTGGGGCTATGCGGAAGGATTTCGCCGCGGCTTGCCGGGAGTATCATTAGAACGTGTCGTGCTGCTCGGTGCAGGCGGGGCAGGTGTGGCCGTCGCCTATGCGCTGGCGGAAATGGGCGCGCGAGAGGTCCATATCTTCGACCTCGATGCCGCAAAGGTCGATGCGGTAATCGGCAAGCTTGTCTCGGTGCAGCCGCAATGCAGTTTCATTGCCGGGGTTGATCTGGCGGAAACACTGGCAGGCGCGTCCGGGCTGGTCCACGCAACGCCGACGGGAATGGATGCGCATCCGGGTCTGCCGCTTGCGCCTCAACTGGTTCAGCCGCATCTCTGGGTTTCGGATATCGTCTATTTTCCCTTGCAGACGGCGCTCGTACGGCTTGCCGGGGAACGCGGCTGTCGCGTGCTTGACGGGGGCGGTATGGCCGTGTTTCAGGCGGTCGGCGCGTTCGAACTCTTCAGTGGTATCAAGGCTGATCCGGACCGGATGCTCGCCCATTTTGCGCAATTGCAGGCGCGAAACTAGCCTGTTCTCAGTTTGTCAGCTCAAAAGGCGCGTCGGTTTCCGGCGCGCTTTTTTCTATTCAGAAGTGCCTCGGAATTGATGACGCATCGTTTCAAGATCGTTTATTAAAAATATTCAGATTGTTGACAATATTTCAGTTGCGTGTTTAGCTTAATATATTCTTTCCCCGCCAAATGAGGGAAAGGTAAAGCTAAGTAAGGGGAACTAAAATGATCAATAGACGCGCAGTTGTTAAGACTGCGGCGCTAGGCGCCGTTTCTATATTTGCGCTCATGTCTGCATCGGCCTCCCAGGCTGCGGACAAGGAGCTGAAGATCGGTTTCGTCGGTGTCACCAGCGGCCCTGCTGCATCCTGGGGCACATCCAATGTTCGTTCGATGCAGGTTCGTGCCGATTGGCTCAACGAGCAGGGCGGCGTAAAGATCGGCGACGATACCTACAAGATCAAAGTCGTCACCTTCGACGACCAGAAAGACCCGAAGCGCGCCATCGCTGGCATGGAAAAGATGGCCCAGGAAGGCGTCCATTACGTGGTCGGCCCGAATGTCGATGACGGTGCCGCCGCCGTCCGCCCGGTCGCGGAAGCCAAGGGCATCATCTATTTTCCTTATTCCTTCCCGAAAGAACTTTATACGCCGCCAGCATCCAACGCTGTTCTTGGCATGATCGCCAATTACCAGTCCGGCCCAGCGATCTATAAATATCTGAAAGAAAACAAGGGGATCAAGACAGTTGCCTTCGTGGCGGCCAATGAATCCGATCCGCTCAGCCAGCGCGATAGCGGTATTGAGGCTGCCAAGGCGCTCGGTCTTGAAGTCGTATCGACCAACGATGCCTATCAGAACGACACGCGTGACTTCACGCCGGTCCTGACGCCGATCGTCATGCAGAAGCCGGACTTGCTGGTTCTCTCGGGCGTTGCACCGGGCAATGCGCCGCTTTTGATCCGCGCCGCGCGCGAGCTTGGCTATCAGGGCTTCATTTCCACTGAAACTGCACAGGACGCCAAGGTTCTGGAAGAAGGTGCGGGCGAACTCGCCAACGGCTTCATCTCGGTGGGCGGTGCATCCACGCCGGAAATTGCATCCGACGTGATGAAGGAATTCGTCGATCGCTATACCAAGGCTTACGGCGAATATAACGACGAGTCCAACACCAAGGTCTATGCACTGGAATATATCGTGGAAACGCTGAAGGCCAATCCGGCGGCGGTCGATAATGTCGAGGAATTCAAGAAGACGATGGACACGTTCTCTGCGCCCAATCCTTTCGTCAAGGGTGACGGCGACGGTTCCAAGCTGACCTACGTTGGCACCTCGTCCTTCACGCAGAAGCGGCAGATCGGCATTCCGATGGTTGTGACGGAATATAAAGACGGCAAGTTTGAAACGCTTTTCGTCGGCCAGGTCGATTAATTTCCAGACCATTAATCAGCCCGAAGCGGAGGAGGGGGACTTCTGCTTCGGGCCTCCCAATTGTCAGGAATGTCACGAAGTCCTGGGCCTGCCTTGCAGCATGCCCGGTGCTTCGCACGAGGGAGTCTGCTTTCATGGAACAAGTGATAGCCAATGGGCTATATCTGGGTGCGCAATATGCACTGATCGCGTTGGGACTGACGCTGATCTTCGCGCTCATGAACGTCCTCAACTTTGCGCACGGCCAGATGTATGTGCTGGGCGGTTTCGTCACCTATACGGTTTACGGGCAGCTCGGCCTGCCGTTTGTTGTTGCTCTTCTGGCCTCCGCCGTCACATTGATGATCGTCGGTGCGCTGATCGAAAAATTTCTCTTCAGACCCGTCATCAAGCGAAGTCTGCGCGACGAAAGCACAATGCTTCTTGCTGCCGCAGTCGCTTTTTTCCTTGATGCGGTGATCCTGCTTCTGTTCGGTGAAAAGCAGCGCGGCGTGCCGAAGATCGTCAATGGGGTCTTCGTGTCCGACTGGTTGATAATGCCATATGACCGCATCCTGATCGGCGTGCTCGCCGTGGTTTTCATCGCAGCCTTTGTTCTTTTTATGCAGTACACAAAACCCGGTCGCGCGATGCGCGCGCTCGCCCAGGACCGCGTGGCCGCGCAGTTGATGGGCGTGAATGTCGACCGTTATTCCATGATAGGCTTCGCGCTGGGGGCAATGCTTGCTGGGCTGGTCGGTGGATTGCTGGTCGCCATTACCGGTGTCAATTCCGGTATCGGCGGTGCCATATCCATCAAGGCTTTCATGATGGTGATGATCGGCGGTGCAGGCGTCGTCAGCGGCGCCATTGCCGGTGGCTTCATCCTCGGCATGATGGAATCCGTCGGCCTGACGGTGCTGCGCTCCTATGGCGACATCACTTATCTCGTCATCTTCGCTGCATTGATGGTGTTCCTGAGCATCCGTCCGAACGGGCTCATGGGTAAGCCGTGGGGTTGAGGGGGCAATCATGACAAAGACAACAAAGCTTATCGGCGTCGCTGCCTTTCTGGCCCTGATCTTCATCGGTATTCCGGTCCTGATCGAAACCACCGGACGGCACGACCTCTATTACACGCTGACTTCTGTGGCGCTTCTCTCCATCGTCAGCGGCGGCGTGTGGCTCACCTTCTATATCGGTCGCATCAATATCGGTCAGGGCGCCTATGCCCTCATGGGTGGATATGTCTCGGCAATTCTGATGGTGAAATATGGCGTCTCCTTCTGGCTGACGCTGCCTATTGCCGGGCTGTTCTGCGCCTTTGCCAGTATCCTGATCGGCATTCCGATCCTGCGGCTTCGCGGCGTTTATTTCGCCATGGTCACGCTGGTTCTGACCGAAGTTGCCCGCCTTCTGGCAATGGCGCTGCCCATCACCAATGGCGCCAAGGGCATGGTCAGCATTCCGATGCCGGGCGGCATATCGCTGTTCGGCCTGACCATCCTGCCGGATTTCGCAACATTGCAGAACCCGCGCGCGGCCTTCTATTTCGTGTCCATCGTGCTGATGGTGCTGTGCTTTGCCGGGCTCTACCGTCTTATCAATTCGCGCATCGGCGGTCTTTGCCAGTCGCTGCAGCAAAATGAGGAACTTGCTTCGTCAATTGGTGTCAACATCACCAATCTGCGTGTGCTGGCCTATGCGATCTCGTCATTTCTCGGCGGGCTTGGCGGTGCGATGTTCATTGCGATCTCGCAGTCGATCTATCCGTCGAGCTTCACGGTCACGGACTCGGTCAATTTCATGCTCAACTGTTTCCTGGGCGGGCTTGGCTATGTCTTCGGCCCGATCGTCGGAACCTTCGTGCTCTATTTCGGCTGGGACTTCCTGTTCCAGACCGGCAAGTTCCAGCTTCTCATCTTCTCGAGCGTTCTCATTATCCTGATGCTGTTTCTGCCGAACGGACTTCTCAGCCTCAGACTGACCGGAAAGAAGGGAGCTGGATCATGAGCGATCTTCTGGAAGTCAAGAACCTGACCAAACGCTTCGGTGGTCTTGTTGCGGTCAACGATGTCTCTTTTTCAGTGCGCGAAAAGGAAATCCTGTCGGTTATCGGGCCGAACGGCGCGGGCAAGTCCACGCTGTTCAAGCTGATCGCCTCATTCCTCAATCCTACGACCGGCGAGGTCCGGTTCAAGGGCGAACGCATATCGGGGCTGGCGCCGCATATCGTGGCACGAAAGGGTGTGGTGCGTACCTTTCAGGAAACCACCATCTTCAAGGGCATGACAGTGCGCGACAATGTGATTGTCGGTCACCACCTGCGCGCCAAGGCAAGTTTCCTTGGTTGCTATGTGGGTTCAAGCCTTGCCCGTCGGGATCAGGAGGAATTCGGGCGTTCCGCCGATGAAATCCTGCAGTTTCTGGGCCTGTGGAAGCAGCGGGATGAAGTTGCACAGAACCTGCCGCATGGCCATCTGCGTGCGCTCGGCATTGCCATCGGTCTCGCCACGGAACCGAAGATCCTGCTTCTGGACGAACCTTTTGCCGGGATGAACCATGACGAAACCGTCAAGGCGGTGGAAATGGTGCGTGCGGTCCGCGACCGGGGTGTCACGGTGCTGTTGGTGGAACACGACATGCCGGCGGTTATGAATATTTCCGATCGGATCGTCGTCATCAATTTCGGGCAGAAGATTGCCGAAGGCACGCCAAAGCAGATCCAGGAAAACGAGAAGGTGATTGAAGCCTATCTCGGTGCAGAAGACGAAACGATTGGATATTGACCATGGCAGAGCTTCTCAAAGTTTCCGATGCCGAACTCTATTACGATCACGTCTATGCGCTGAAAGGCGTTTCGCTGAGCGTTCAGGAGGGGGAAACGGTCGCGCTGATCGGTGCCAATGGTGCGGGCAAATCCTCGATCCTGCGAGCGATCACGGGGCTGAAAAAAATCCGCAAGGGTGAAATCCATTATGAGGGTCGCCGCATCGACGGCACGCGGTCGGATGAGATCGTCAAGATGGGGATTGCAATGGTGCCGGAAGGCCGCCGTGTCTTTCCCTATATGAGCGTGCGCGACAATTTGATGATGGGAGCGTTCACCCGCTCCAGCAAAGCGGATATCGCCAATACGCTGGAGATGGTTCTGGGGCGGTTTCCGCGCCTGAAGGAGCGCTATTCGCAGGCCGCAGGCACGATGAGCGGCGGCGAGCAGCAGATGCTGGTCATTGGGCGCGCGCTCATGGCCAAGCCGAAGCTTCTGCTGCTGGACGAACCCTCTCTCGGGGTCGCGCCAAAGCTGGTGCAGGATATCGCCCGCTCCATCGTCGCGATCAATCGCGATGAAAAGGTAAGTGTTCTTCTGGTCGAGCAGAATTCCCGCATGGCGCTCCGCATTTCGCAGCGCGCCTATGCACTGACAACCGGCAAGATCGTCCTGTCCGGCAATTCGGAAGAACTGGCGACAGACGATCGGGTCAAGAAACTCTATCTGGGCGGGGAGATTTGACACCAGTGTCTTGTGAATGATTAGGCAGAGCGTTTGAAAAGACGCTCTGGACCATCCAGAACGAAAACAAATATTTCGATGGTTCGAGGAAAATGGAAATACTTGTCATCAACCCCAATACGACTGCATCGATGACGCATAAGATCGGTGAAGCCGCGCGCAGCGTGGCTGGTGCCGGTACGACAATCATCGCGACCAATCCGCTTGACGGACCGCCAAGCATCGAAGGCTATTTCGATGAGGTCTTTGCCATTCCCGGCATGATCGGGGAAATGCAGAAGCGCCCGACCGCCGATGCCTGCGTCATCGCCTGTTTCGACGATACCGGCCTTGATGCTGCACGCTGCGCCGGAACCATGCCGGTGATCGGTATCGGTGAGGCGGCCTTTCACATGGCAAGCCTGATTGCCGGAAAATTCAGCGTCGTCACCACATTGTCGCGTTCGGTGCCTGCCATCGAACACAATCTTTCGCGCTATGGTCTCATATCGCGCTGCGCCCGTGTGCGGGCCAGCGACGTGGCCGTGCTCGACCTCGAAATTCCGGGATCGGATGCACACAACAAGGTGTCAAGCGAGATCGCAAAAGCCATCCGGGAAGACCATGCCGAAGCCATCGTGCTTGGTTGCGCGGGCATGGCCGACCTTGCCGCTTCCCTTTCAAGGGAGCACGGATTGCCGGTCATCGACGGCGTAACCTGTGCGGTGAAGCTGTGCGAAAGCCTTGTGGGGCTCGGCTTACGGACATCCAAACTGGGAGGCTATCAGTCACCGCGAATGAAGGGCTTTCAAGGTATTTTTGAACCTTTTTCGCCCCGAAACTGACTATTCACGCAGGAATTGGGCGGGAAAACTGATGTCCGGGTGATTTCAATCGGGTTTGTGTATCAGAACTCGCGACATTGTTGACACTCGCCGGACCTGTGTTCGATATGTAAGAGAATAAATAGCGGATTTGCGGATGCTGTATCGCCTGATCGCATTCACCCTTTGAACAGCTTCTATTGGATGACGATGAACCTGGCTGCGACCAACACGACAGACCAAAACGGCGGAAATGCGCGCTGGCTTCCGGTCTATAACGGCTTGCGCGAAGCGGTTGTAAGCCATCGTCTGCTTCCGGGCACCAAGCTGCCGGAGGACGAGCTGGCGACAATCTATTCCGTCAGCCGCGCCTTCGTGCGCTCTGCCCTGCAGGCGCTGGCCCATGACAGGCTCGTGCGGCTGGAACCCAATCGCGGTGCCTTCGTGGCCGAGCCGTCACGCGAGGAAGCGCGCGAAGTGTTCGAGGCACGCTTGCTGATCGAGCCGCAGGTGGCGGCTCTCGCAGCAAAGGTCATCGAGCCCCAGCAGGTCAAACAGTTGCGGCAGCATCTCCACGACGAGCATGAGGCCCTTCATGCCGGGCGCGACAGCGAGGCGATCATGCTGTCAGCGCTTTTTCACACGCATCTGGCCGAGATTTCGGGACACTCGATCCTGGCGGGTTTCGTCGGCGATCTGCTGCCGCGTTCCTCGCTCATCATTTCGCTCTATTGGGAGCGGCGCGAGACGACCTGCCAGAGCGACGCGCATCACGCGCTGGTCGATGCCATCGAACAGCACAGAAGCGACGATGCCGCAGCCTTGATGAAGACCCATATTCTCGACCTTCTGGCGGGTCTCAATCTCGAGCGCGTCGAAAAAGAACAGAAGCGTCTTTCGGATATTCTGCGTTAGAGCGCGTTTCGATCTGATTGAATCAGATCTGCGCTCTAACTCTTCTATTTCAGGCATGATCTATCGATCTTCGTTTCACTCCGGTCGGATTATGCTTTGGAACATGGCGCGAAACGGTGCATTCACGACAGCGCAAAAGCTCCGGATAAAAGAAACCGTCCAGGCTTCAAAAATGGACGCAAGGATAAGTTTCCGGATTCTACGCTAACGACTCATGACTTCAGCCCGGCTATCTTCAATCATCTAGTAAAGCAATCGGAAAATACCGTCCGGCGCGCCTCTATTCGAGCGCGTTGAAGGAATTTCTTTGATTTTTTACCAGATGACGCAAGCGAAATAGTAGCGTTGGAGATTCTCGTGAGTATAAACTTCAGATCATCGGGTATATCTGCAGAGCGCATGTCAACACGGCGCATTCTGGTAGCAGGCGGCGCCGGATTTCTTGGCTCTCATCTTTGCGAACGTCTTTTGAACGAAGGAAACTTCGTCATCTGCGTCGATAACTTTTCGACGGGCCGGCTTGAGAACCTGCGCAATCTCCTGCGTTACGACACGTTCAGCTTCGTGCGCCATGATATCGTTAACCCGATCGATCTGCCGGTAGACGAGATTTATAATCTCGCATGTCCTGCATCGCCGCCGCATTATCAGGCTGATCCGGTGCATACGATGAAGACGAGCGTTATCGGCTCGCTCAATCTGCTCGAGCTTGCAGCGCATTATCAGGCACGGATATTTCAGGCTTCGACATCGGAAGTGTATGGCGACCCGCAAACACATCCGCAGCCGGAAGCCTATTGGGGCAATGTGAACTCGTTCGGCCCCCGGTCCTGCTATGATGAAGGCAAGCGCTCCGCCGAAACGCTGTTCTACGATTTTCACAAGCAGTATGGCGTCGATATCCGTATTGTGCGCATCTTCAATACCTATGGCCCGCGCATGCGGCCCGATGATGGCCGTGTCGTGTCGAACTTCATCGTTCAGGCGCTCAAGCGTGAAGACATCACCATCTATGGCGATGGTTCCCAGACCCGTTCCTTCTGCTATGTCGATGACCTGATCGAAGGCTTCAGCCGGCTGATGAACAGCCAGGTTCAAAAGCCCGTCAATATCGGCAATCCGGGCGAGTTCACCGTGCGTGAACTGGCCGAGCAGATCATTGCACTGACAAATTCATCCTCGCGCATTGTCTATCGTCCTCTGCCCACCGATGATCCGCGCCAGCGGCGCCCGGACATCATGCTCGCCAAGCGCGAGCTTGGCTGGGAGCCGCAAATTGCGCTGGCCGAAGGACTGAAGCAGACGATTGCCTATTTCGAACGCCAGTTGGTCAGGCCATCGGGCGAACTCTTCGAGGTGGCGAGATGACACGGCGGACCATACTCGTCACCGGTGGCGCCGGCTTCATTGGCAGCCATACGGCCAAGCTTCTGCACGGAAGTGGATTTTCGCCGGTCGTCTATGACAACCTGACGACGGGTCACCGGTCTTCCGTGCGCTGGGGCGAGTTTGTCGAGGGCGACACGCTTTCGCAGGAGCAGCTTATCGCTGCCATCAGGACCTTTGATCCGGCAGCCATCATCCACTTTGCGGCCTCGGCCTATGTGGGGGAATCCGTCACGGACCCCGCAAAATATTATCGCAACAATGTCGGCGGCATCCAGTCCGTTCTGGAGGCCAGCCGCCTGACAGGCGGACGCCCGATCATTTTCTCATCGAGCTGCGCCACTTACGGCATTCCGGATGTGCTGCCGATCCGCGAAGGCGAAACGCAGAATCCGATCAATCCATATGGCCGCACAAAGCTGATCGCGGAACATATGCTGGCCGACTATTCGTCAGCCTATGGCATGCCCTATGCGGCGCTGCGCTACTTCAATGCCTGCGGTGCCGATCTGGATGGCGAACTGGGCGAAAAGCACGATCCCGAAACTCATCTGATACCGCGCGCCATGCTGGCTGCGGCGGGCATGGCGGATTATCTGGAAGTCTACGGCGACGACTACGAAACGCCGGATGGCACCTGCATCCGCGACTATATTCATGTGGTCGATCTGGCGCGGGCACATGTGCTTGCAGTCGAACATCTCCTGAATGGCGGCGGCAATCTGGTCCTTAATCTGGGAACCGGGCGCGGAACGTCCATCAAGGAAATCGTGGATGCGATAGACCGGTTGACCGGACGCACGGTGCCTGTCGAAATGCGTGCGCGCCGGGCAGGCGATCCGCCGGTGCTTTATGCCGATCCGGCTGAAGCGGCAGCGAAGCTTGGCTTTCGCACGCTCCATTCCGATCTCGACACGATCATTCGCACGGCTGCGCCCTTCTTTGGTCTGGAGATGCGGACATGACACGGCGCGAACTTCATCCAGTCATTGATGGCGATACAGGCGAAACGGAACCATTGCTGGCGCCCATCTTCACTGGCCGCAAGCGGGCGGAATATGTGGTGGGCATCGTCCTGTGGGCCCTCGCCATCGCCTATTTCTGGCAATGGTGGTTCATCAGCGCAAAGCACAATCATCTGCTCGGCTCCATTCTGGTGACGGCACTCCTGGCGTGGATCACGATCCTGCCGCTTTACTTCATCACGGTTTTCTTCCACGCAGCGCGCCCGACCGGCCCGCTTCGCATTCCTGCCGGAAGCCGCGTCGCCATGGTCGTCACCAAGGCTCCGTCAGAGCCCTTCGAGGTCGTGGCTGAAACATTGCGCGCCATGCTGGCGCAGGATGTGCCGCACGATACCTGGCTTGCCGATGAGGACCCTTCGCTCTCGACGCTTGCCTGGTGTCGTGAGCATGGCGTGTTCGTTTCCACGCGCAAGGGCCGCGCCGACTATCATCGGCAGACCTGGCCGCGCCGTACCCGGTGCAAGGAAGGCAATCTTGCTTTCTTCTATGATCACTATGGCTATGAGCGCTATGATTTCGTCTCGCAGCTCGACGCCGACCATGTGCCTGAACCGGGCTATCTCTTCAATATCCTGCGGCCTTTTGCCGATCCGGCTGTCGGTTATGTTTCCGCACCGAGCATTTGTGATCGCAATGCGCATGAAAGCTGGTCGGCGCGCGGACGTCTCTATGTGGAAGCCAGCATGCATGGCTCGCTGCAAGCCGGTTACAATGGCGGCTTTGCCCCGCTCTGCATCGGCTCCCATTATGCGGTGCGCACGGCAGCGTTGAAGGAAATCGGCGGTCTCGGGCCGGAACTGGCCGAAGATCATTCCACGACCCTGTTCATGAACGCGCATGGCTGGCGTGGTGTCCATGCGCTGGACGCCATCGCCCATGGTGACGGCCCGCGCACCTTCGCCGATCTCGTGACGCAGGAATTCCAGTGGTCGCGCAGCCTTGTGATGATCCTGCTGCAATATACGCCGAAGCTGATCGGGCGGCTGCCGCTGCGCCTGAAGCTCCAGTTCCTGTTCTCGCAGCTCTGGTATCCGCTCTATGCATTCTTTCTGGCGCTGGCATTCGTACTGCCGATAGTCATTTTGGCTTATGGCGATAATTTCGTCAGCGTTACCTATCCTGCCTTCCTGATGCACTTCCTGCCGCTCTCGCTCGTGACCCTGGTGCTGGCATTCTGGTGGCGGTCCAGCAAGACATTCCGTCCGGTCGACGGCAGGATTTTCAGCTGGGAAGCGATGCTGTTCCTGCTGGCGCGGTGGCCCTGGGCTCTGGCTGGCACCTTCGCAGCCTTCCGCGACTGGCTGACCGGTTCCTTTGTCGATTTTCGTGTCACGCCGAAGGGCTCATCCGAGGTCGATCCGGTCCCGTTGCGGGTGATCGCTCCCTATGCGCTGATCTCCGGTCTCTCCATCCTGCCGGTGCTCGTCGTCAGGGATGCTCATGAAACGCGGGGCTTCTTCATTTTCGCCATCGTTAATGCGTGTTCCTACCTGTTCCTGATGGCGATGATCGTGATCCAGCACACCCGCGAAAATCGGGTGCGGATGACAAGCCGCCTCTATCGACCGGTGTTGGCATGCAGTTTTACGGCGCTGGTCGCGCTGACCGGCTTCACGACTGTTGAACGCGGACGCGACGGCATCGAGGCACTGAGCTGGGGCACGAAAAGCTTCACGATATTTGACGACCGCTTCTCGGTCGCCGGTGCCGGTGTGGGCGGACGCGATCTCCACCGGACAATTTTCAATCCACGCTGGCGCACGGATGCTGCCAGCACAGAGAACTAGGCGAAAGAGGCGCGACGATTATGAAGATCGCTGTTATCGGTACGGGATATGTCGGATTGGTCAGTGGCACGTGTTTCGCAGCATGGGGACACGAGGTCGTCTGTGTCGACAAGGACGCCCAGAAGATCGCCCGGCTGGAGCGCGGCATTGTGCCGATCTACGAGCCGGGGCTGGATGAGCTGGTGGAACGCAACTTCGCCTTTGGCCGGCTCAGCTTCACGACCAATCTGGCGGAAGCGGTCAAGGGCGCGGAGCTTGTCTTCATCGCAGTCGGTACACCAGCGCGTGCCGGACACGGCGATGCGGACCTGTCCTTTGTCTATATGGCCGCCCGCGAGCTTGCGCCATTGATCGACGACTATAGCGTCGTCGTGGTCAAGTCCACCGTTCCGGTCGGCACCGGCGATGTGGTGCAAAAGATCATCGGCTCGGTTCGCCGACCGGGCACATTCTCCGTTGCGTCCAATCCGGAATTCCTGCGCGAGGGTGTGGCTATCCGCGATTTTCTGGAGCCCGATCGCGTCGTCATCGGGGTGGAGGACGAGCGCGCACGTTCCGTGCTTGTCGCCCTTTATGCTCCGCCGCTTGAAGCTGGAAAGACGCCAATCGTGATTACGCAGCGCCGGACATCGGAGCTGATAAAATATGCGGCCAACGCTTTTCTCGCTACCAAGATCACCTTCATCAACGAACTGGCGGATCTGTGCGAGGAAGTCGGCAGCGATGTCACCGAGCTGGCGCTTGGCATGGGGCTGGACAAGCGTATCGGCACCAGCTTTCTCAATGCGGGGCCGGGCTATGGTGGTTCCTGCTTCCCAAAGGATACGATAGCGCTGTTGCGCACTGCCCAGGATCACGGGGTCGCCCTGCGGCTGGTCGAGGAAACGGTTACCGTTAATGAAGCGCGCAAGCGTCGCATGGCGCTGAAGGTTCTGGATGCGCTCGGCGGTAGTGTCGAAGGCCGGACGATTGCCGTTCTCGGTCTGACATTCAAGCCCGATACGGACGATATGCGTGACGCGCCGTCCATTCCGCTTATCGAAACCTTGCAGCGTTTCGGTGCCAGAATTCGGGCCTTTGATCCGGCAGGAATGGAGAATGCACGCCGTCTTCTCAGCGATGTCGATTTTTGTGACGACCCCTATGATTGTCTGAACACAGCCGATGCGGCGGTGGTCGTGACCGAATGGGACAGCATTCGCAAGCTTGATCTCGTTCGGATGAAACAGGTCATGCAGGACGCGGTGCTCGTCGATTTGCGCAATGTCTTTTCACCGGCGATTGCCGAAAATCTGGGCTTCCGGATTTCGACAATCGGTCGTCCCGTTCAACAGCGGCAGGAAACAAGACCAACAAACGTTCTGCCGCACGCGCGCATCCGTCAATCGCAAGAACCCTTGGCGGGTGCGCGCAACCTGAAGGTCGTGGGAGGTTCAAATGAAACATTCGATGTTTGAAGGCCAACGGTCCCGGTATGGCTGGCGCATGGACAGGAGCAGAGGCGTTCTCACACTCTTTGTCCTGCTGGCCGGGCTCGGCACGCCAGCCGGTGCGGCAACGGCTACGGCAGATGGTTTGCCCGATGGCGCCCGTGTGATGACACCTGCAGAGCTTTACGTGCTCTATCGCGACAAGAACTGGCAGTGGGCCGATGGCGCTGGCCGGATGGAAAGCCAGAACCGCCGTTTCACCGCCCGCATCGATGGCGACAAGGGCAAGGCCTGGGCTGAAGGCCGCTGGCGGATCACCTGGTCGGGCCAGATGTGCTTCGATGCGAAATGGCATCTGGATCAGGGCGTCTTCCCGAACAAGACCTGTTTCTCCCACCGCATTGCCGATGGGACGATCTATCAGAAACGCGAGCCGGACGGTGTCTGGTATGTCTTCCGCCACGCTGGCGGAAACAAGGATGACGAAGCGCGCAAGCTCGTCTCCATCGAAACAATAACGCCAAAAACGGAAGCGCTGAATCTGGCGCTGCCCGTCGCGCAATCGCCAACGCAATAAAGGAGGCGGCGATGAAAACCTCATATAAAATAGCAACGGCCATTCTTTGCGGTGGGATGCTTTCAACTGCTGTTTACGCGGCAAGCGGTGTCTCGGGTGCCAATGTCGATACGCGCAACATGTTCCATGACAAGCGCCCGGTCATAACCCCGCAATCCATCACGTTCGGGGCCTATGATCCGCACGGGGATTTCACCAACGATCCAAATTCCCGCATCGAGCATCTGTTCCTGCCCTGGGAAGATGTGGACCTGACCAGCCTGTCGACCGCCGATGCCTATGCGCAGGAACGGGGCCGCGAATTGCTGATCACCATCGAACCTTGGTCATGGGCTCGCGACTGGCGCGTTGCGCCAGATGATCTTCTGAGCGGCATCGTGCGTGGCCGCTACGATTCAAACATGGCTGCCGTCTGTTCTGCTGCTTCCAAGCTGAAGAGCCCGGTCACCATTCGCTGGGCGCAGGAAATGGACGACAAGGCTGGCCAGTTCACCTGGTCCTACTGGCCGGCTGAGGGTTATATCCGCGCCTATCAGCATGTTGTCAGTGTCTGCCGCAAGTCACTGCCGCACGCCAAATATATGTGGTCGCCGAAGGGTGAAGAGGGGCTTGAGGCCTATTATCCGGGCGATGGCTATGTCGATGTCATCGGCCTGTCGGTGTTCGGCTACGAAACCTACGATATGCTGGAACTCGGGCGCGCATCCACCTTCGTCGAACGGGCAAAGCCCGGATATGACCGGGTTGTGGGTTTCAAGAAGCCGATTGTCATCGCCGAGCTCGGCTATGAGGGAAGCGATACCTATGTCCGCGCCTGGGCACAGGAGACCAACAAGCCGC
The DNA here is from genome assembly GCF_008932285.1 of Brucella tritici. Lineage (NCBI taxonomy): Bacteria > Pseudomonadati > Pseudomonadota > Alphaproteobacteria > Hyphomicrobiales > Brucellaceae > Brucella > Brucella tritici. The sequence goes on along the minus strand of NZ_WBVY01000002.1, from coordinate 219,585 downwards.
AGCCCGAATTCCCGAAACTGACAGCGGCCGTCTACTTCAATGACCGCGAAGTCTATCCGTGGCCACGTGGTGTCGGGCGGCCTGACTGGCGGGTTGCGAACCATCCGCTTGATTGATCCGGAGACGCGAATGCGTCCCGTTTTAATCATGCTCTAACGTCTGAACAGGAATACGACAATGTTTTCGATCCGTTTGAGAACCGTCAGCGCGGCGCTGTCCGTGCTTCTTCTGGCAGGCGCTGCCGATGCGGCGCCGAAGCCGAAGACCGAAGATCCGGTTGCCATCAAGGCTGCTGCGGCGTCACCACTCTCAGCCCGGGCGCTTGAGGCGCTTTATTCCGGCAGAACATGGAAATGGAAGGATGGCGGTGGCTATTTCTCTGCCGACAGACATCGTTTCATCGCCTGGTCGCAGAAGGGCAGGGTCTGGTCCTATGCACAGGGGCGCTGGTATGCCACCGACAGCGGCAAGCTCTGTCTTCAGGCCTATTGGGTCAGCAAGACGGGGAGCAGCAGCGATACGACCTGCTTCCTCCACCGCGAACAGGACGGCGTCATCTATCAGAAGCGTTCGCTGGGGGGCAGTTGGTATGTCTTCCGCAACAATCCCCCCCGCCCGACCGATGAGGCAGCCAAGCTGTTGCGCGGTGACCGTATCAGCAAGGGACTGGCAATCATGAAAGCCAAGGCGAGATGATATGATCGCCGGGCAAGCATGCCGGCTCGCTGATCAGTATCGAGTTCTGGCGAGCCGGTATGCCTTGGAGCGTCTCCCGAAAGCCGTTTCGCGGTGGCCAGATCGTGCACTAGTAACTTTATGAATCTAGTGGATTTTTCGAATTTGACGTTTGGAACAGGATTGATATCGGACGGGTATCAAACGTCAAATTCAATCCACTAGTCGCGGATGAAGCAGCGGGATTTCTGGCCGAAGCCGCTTGGCGTGCAGACATAGGATGTGCCGGTCGCATATTGCGATGCGGAAACCTTGATGACCTTCGCGGATGCGGGCTTGTTGAAGCGAGCTTGACTGCCAATCTCGAACTTGGCGAGATAAACGGAGACCGTTGCGCTTTTCTGCTTGCGGATATCCTTGGCTTCTGCACCTGCCGTCAGGCAAAATGAAGCGGACAGTCCTACGACGATAGCGGCAGCCCATTTCAAGCCGTCGCGGCGTACAGCATATGCAAATACATTGTTCATGCGATTGCCTCCGGTTGTTATTACCGTGCTTTCTATCGGATGCGTTTTAATATTCTGGCCGGATTTTCATGAAAATTTTCATCAAATGGGACGTAAACAACCTGTTTCACAGGCGGTTCTGAAATCTGCAATGCTTCCGGTCAAATCCGGGACGAAGCCGGTGATGCGGGTGTTCGCCGCGCAAGAGGAATATCGGCTACAGGCCTGAACGGTTACCTGGCTGATAATGTTCCGGCTTATTTTGATTTTATGCGCGAAAATGCTAATATCCACGCAGGGACTTGGGTTGCGGTCTCCGCGGCTTGAGCCTTCGGGTTGGTTGAGGGAGTTGCCGTGACATCCCCGAGCGACAAGGCTACGCGTGATCTGAAGCCCGATTTTGTGGAGCGCCGCCAGTCAGCGCGGCTGCCGCTTGCGCCGCTTGGCGAAGACGCCCGAAGCGCCAATATTCTGGCCCCGCTGGTATTCACGACTGAACAGCTTGAACCTGCCGTCCAGTTCGCTGCATGGCAACAGCATGTAGCTCCTCTCTATGAGGTGCGTATGCCCGATGGCGTCAATGCCGCTGATGGCTTCGCTGTTACCCAGAAAGTCTGGAATCTGCATGGAATGCTGCTGATAGAGCAGAGCGTTCCGTCGTTCAGTTATGAGCGTACGGCGGAAAAGGTTCGTTTCAGCCCGATCGACCACTGGCAGATCAGCTTTTTGCGTCGTGGCCGCACCTGGACCTCCGTGGATGGCCGTGTGGCGGAAAACGAGCCCGGCATGATCAATATCCGGTCGTTTGGCTATCCGTTTCGTGGTCGTGCGCTGGCAACGGAAGTGGTGCTTCTGATTATTCCCGTCGATCAGTTCGCCGCTTTGGGCGGCATGCCGGAAGCCTGCAATAATGCGACGCTTGGAGGTTATCGCGCCAAGCTGCTGATCGACTTCGTATCGACGATCCAGGCGGGGCTGGGCCATATAACAAGCGAAGACCTGCCGGAATTGCGCGACGCCCTGCGGCAGCTCGTATTCGACACCATCGCCCCTCTGGTGAGGGAAAGCGATATGAGCGAGCATAATGCATCTCTGGGGCTGATGACCAAAGCCAGGCGCTTCATCCAGAAAAACCTCCTGTCGCGTGAACTCACGCCCGATGCGCTAAGCAAGGAACTCGCCGTCTCACGCACACATCTCTATCAACTGTTCGAAGGCTCGGGTGGGGTGCTTAGCTATATCCGCCAGAAGCGGCTGCTTGCGGCACATGAAATGCTTGCCGATGCATCGGAAAACCGCAAAGTGTCCGATATTGCGCAACTGTTTGGCTTCGATACGGCGGCCAATTTCACGCGGGCCTTCACGCAGCAATTCGGCTATAGCCCGAGTAATGTCCGCAAGTCGCTGTCGCGAAACGACGGCCTCAGCGACAATCAACCGGACACAAACCGCTCCCTCACCTTCTCGACGCTGTTACGAACACTGGCAGCCGCTGGTGGGTAAAATTCTGAAAGAATGATCGTCATCTTTTGACGATTTCCAAGGGCGGTTTCCGGGCGGGCATCGTTCAAGCATGTCTCCCGAAAGTGGGAACCGGTTTCGGGATAAAGACATGCATAAAAACAAACAGATAGAGCATTTCCAATGATTGAAATGCTCTAATTGCTGTCCGGCAAGCGTTGAAAATGATTGATTGCCCCGTCGAGAGACACCCATTCATGCTTCGATTGTTCGAACACTGACAGGGTGGGCGGGGCAAAAGCCGGATCGGCAAATGTACCAACCGCTACGCCGATCAGGGATGGGGCAGCTTCGGGCAGCCAATAAACGGTTGAACCGCAAGCCGGGCAAAAGTGCATCCGGACCTTGCGGCCGCTTTCTGCGATACGAACGAATTCTGTCGATGTGCCTGAAATTTCAACGCAGTCTATCGCATAGAAGGCATTCGCGCTGAACGGCGCGCCAGTTCTTCGCTGGCAGGCGAAACAGTGGCACAAAGCCGTCAATTGTGGTGGCTGGTGAGGCGTCACTGTCAGATTTCCGCATGCGCATTGAGCATAGGTCATGGATTTCTCCTGCAAGGTGAGATCGCATCGTCTGAAATGGAATGGGGATATTGCCCAAATGGCCAGAAAGGAGCTGGCGGGGGCATCGGGTTCGGCTGCAATTCTGGCAGCATCTGAACCGAATACTGCGCATTATCATCTCTCCGCACTCTATCCGCAAGCTCGGCTGGATAGAATTTCTCCCGCTTGCTTTTGCGCAAGATATTGCGGACGTTGTTGTCGGACTCCCATTCGGGAGAACACATGGGAGGAAAGACATGCAGCATTACAGACTGAAATCGCTTTCCCTTGCCGCAGTCATTGCCGTTGCAGGCCATCTGCCTTCGGCTTACGCGGCATCACCAGCGCCGGCAGAAGGCCAGAATGGCATGGTGGTTACGGCCCAGCATCTTGCCTCGCAGGTCGGTATCGATGTGCTGAAGAACGGCGGCAATGCCGTCGATGCGGCTGTCGCGGTCGGCTACGCGCTGGCGGTTGTCTATCCGACGGCCGGTAATCTCGGCGGAGGCGGCTTCATGACCATCCGCTTCAAGGACGGGAAGAGTACCTTTCTTGATTTTCGTGAACGCGCGCCGCTCGCTGCCACCAAGACCATGTATCTGGACAAGGATGGCAAACCGGTCGAAGGCGCCAGTACTGAAACCTATCTCGCCATCGGCGTGCCAGGCACGGTGGCAGGCCTTGAGGAAGCACGCGAAAAATATGGCACCCGCAAGCGCGAGGAGTTGATCGACCCGGCACTGAAACTTGCCAAGGACGGCTTTACGCTGGAGCTGGGCGATATTCTCTCCTTTGCCGATGGCAATGAAAGACTGGCGAAAGACCCGGCAGCTGCCAAGATCTTCCTGAAAGACGGAAAACCGATTCCATTGGGTGAAAAGCTTGTCCAGCCGGATTTGGCGAAATCGCTTTCAGCCATTTCGGAAAAAGGCCCGGCAGCCTTCTATCAGGGCGATATTGCCGATCTGATCGTCAAGTCGAGCAAGGAAAATGGCGGCATTCTCGCCAAGGCCGATTTCGAGCAATACAAGGTTCGAGAGCTGGAACCGGTGAAGTGCAGCTATCGCGGCTATGACATTGTTTCATCGCCGCCGCCTTCTTCGGGCGGACTGATCATCTGTGAAATCCTGAACGTGCTTGAGGGTTATCCGATTTCCTATCTGGGTTACGGCTCGGCAGAAACCACGCGTTTGATGGTGGAAGCGATGCGCCATGCCTATGTGGACCGCAACACGGCGTTGGGCGACCCTGATTTCGTCGAAAATCCAATCGAGAAGCTCATCAGCAAGGCCTATGCTGCAGAAATTCGCAGTCGTATCGACCCTTATCGTGCCGGTGTCAGCGAAGCGCTGAAACCAGCCGAATTCAAGGAGTCCAACGAAACCACGCATTATTCCATCGTGGACAAGGATGGCAATGCTGTCGCCGTGACCTATACGCTGAATGGATCGTTCGGCACGGCCAAGGTAGCCGAGGGTACCGGCATTCTTCTCAATAACGAGATGGACGACTTCACGATCAAGCCGGGCGTGGCCAATCTCTATGGCCTCATACAAGGCGAAGCCAACGCCATCGAACCACGCAAGTCACCGCTTTCCTCGATGAGCCCGACCATCGTGTCGAAGGATGGCAAGCCATTCATGGTCATCGGCAGTCCCGGCGGATCGCGCATCATCACGATCACGCTCGAGGCAATCATGAATGTCATCGATCACGGTATGGACATTCAGGAAGCGATTGACGCCCCGCGCATCCATCACCAGTGGCTGCCCGACCGGGTCTATATGGAAGCGAACGCGCTTTCGCCGGATACGATCAGGCTGCTGACCGGTATGGGCTATACCGTCGGTGAGGATCATGACTGGCCGGTCTGGGGTGAGGCAGCAGGCATTCTTGTCGGTGGCAAGGATATGGCAGCCATCGAAAAAGGCGGCGACAACCGCTATTATGGCGCTATCGACAGCCGTGCCGTCGCAGGCGCCGCAATAGGATACTAGAGCATTTCCTGTTTTGACTGAATTATTAGAAATGCTCTATCTGTTTGTTTTTACGCATGTCTTTATCCTGAAACCGGTTCCCAGTTTCGGGAGACATGCTCTAGTGTCGAATACCGCTTTGCCGGTAGCCGAAGGCACAGACAGAGCGAGGAGACGAGATGAATTCACGTCTCCTCAACATCTGCGTTGCATCAAACCGCGCTTTTGTCGGTGATCCGTGCGCTTTTCAGTATTTCAATGACCATTTCGGAGGCCTTGTTAAGCGAACCGACTGGCAGAAACTCGTAAATCGAGTGGAAGTTGTGCGCGCCGCAGAACAGGTTCGGGCATGGCAGCCCTTTTTCGGACAGCACCGCACCGTCATAACCGCCGCGCATCGGCAGCGGTGTCGGTGTCACGCCTATTGTCTTCATGGACTGAAGGGCAAGCACGACCGGGTAGCGATTTTCGCCCTGCAGGCTTTCGGCGGCGTTCCGGTAGACAGCCTTGTAGTCCACGTGAACCGTGCCGTCGCCGTGGAGCTGGTTGAAACTTGCGGCGAGGTTCTCGATGAACGCACGGCGTGTTTCGTAACCGTCGTTCGTGAAATCGCGGATGTCGATAATCAGGCTGGTCTCGGCAACGGTCCCCTGAATGCCCTTGGCCCAATAATAGCCTTCGGTGCCTTCCGTATATTCCGGGCGCTCGCCGCCCGGCATCATTGAAATGAATTGCTGGGCATAGAGAATGGCATTGCGCAACTTGCCCTTGGCCGACATCGGATGGGCCGGCTGGCCCTTGAAGGTGAGGCGGAATTCACCGGCATTCCAGTTCTCATACACGATCTCGCCAACCGCACAGCAATCGAGCGTATAGGCGAAATCGGCTTTCAGTGACGCGACGTCGAGTGCCTTGGCTCCGAGCAACCCGATTTCCTCATCGGGAACGAAGACCACCTTGACCATGCCGTGCTCGATTTCGGGGTGAGTGGTCAGAACCTGCATGGCATGCATGATCTCGGCGATGGCGGATTTGTTATCGGCGCCGAGCAGGCTGGTGCCGTCCGTCACGATGATCCTGTCCCCGACGTAACGTTCCAGCTCGGGGAATTCGGCACGCCGCATGACGGCGCCAGTCGCTTCATTGAGCAGAATATCCCCGCCCTGATAATCGACCACATGGGCGCGAGTGTCAGTCGTATATTCGCTGGACGTATCGAGATGGGCGACCCATGCAATCGTCGGATACTGCCGATCGGCATTCGAGACATTGGCAGGCAATGTGCCGACAACGATCGAGTGGTCACGCTCTTCAACGTCCATTCCCATGGCGCGCATTTCGCTGGCGAGCAACTTTGCGAGATCGGTTTGTCCCTCGCTCGACGGGAGTTTGCCTGCATTCGGCACAGCGGTCGTGTTGATGCGGGTATAGGCTAGAAAGCGGTCTACGATATCCATCATATTTTCTCGGCTATTGGTCGGAAACGCACTCCAACGGGGCGTGAAAGAAGAATAGCGGGCGTTTAGAGCGCGTTTCGATCTGATTGAATCAGATCGGCGCTCTAAATTTTTCTTTTCAAAGCATAATCTTACCGATCCTCGTTTCACTCCGGTCGGATTATGCTCAATGCCCGCTACCCGGAATTTATCGCCAGTTATCGAACCGGCGCAGGAAAAGACTTATTCCTCGATATCGACGTCTTCGAAAAGATAGCCGCCAAAGGGATCGATGCGGAAATCTTTGACTTTCTTGCTGATTGGCTGCTCGACAATCTGATGAGCAATGGTCAGCCAGGGAGCCTGTTCCTTGAAGACGACCTGCGCCTGCTCATAGAGCTTGGTGCGCTCGGCCTGATCGGTCGTCAGCTTGGCGGCCTGAATGAGCTTCTCGAAATCCTGATTGCACCAGTTTGCGCGGTTGGCACTGCCGATCGCCTGACAGCTCAAAAGTGCGGCCAGGAAATTGTCGGGGTCGGCGATGCCGCCGGTCCAGCCAAGCATGACGGCGCCATCGCGGTCCTTTTCCAGCGAACGCTTGAGATATTCACCCCAGTCATAAGTGACGATTTCCGCCGTCACGCCCACCTTGGCGAAGTCGGACTGCATGAGTTCGGCTGCGCGGCGCGCGTTCGGCATATAGGGCCGCTGCACGGGCATGGCCCAGATCTTCATCTTCAGGTCTTTGACGCCCGCTTCATCGAGCAGCTTGCGCGATTGTTCGGGGTCATAGGGATCATCCTTGACGTTCTTGTTGTAGCCCCAGACACTCGGCGGCAATGGGTTAACTGAAACGACTGCCGAGCCGAGATAGACCGCATCGATGATCGCGGCCTTGTTGACCGCCATGTTCAGCGCCTTGCGGACACGTACGTCGTCAAACGGCTTCTGCTGGGTATTATAGGCGAGGAAGGAAAGGTTCAAACCTTCCTTGTGCAGCATTTCGACTGCCGGGTCCTTCTTCATTTCCGCAATATCGGCGGGATTGGGAGCGGCGATGACATGGCATTCGCCCGACTTCAGCTTCTGATAGCGCACTGCCGCGTCCGGTGTGATCGCAAAGATGAGATTGTCGATCTTCTGCTTGCCTGCCCAGTAATCGGGATTGGCCTGATAGCGGATGGCGCTATCCTTCTGATAGGCGACGAACTGATAAGGGCCGGTTCCGACTGGCTGCTGGCTGAACTCCTCAATACGGCCTTCCGCGACGAGCTTGTCGGCATATTCCTTGGACTGAATGACGGCGAATGTCAGCGACAGCGTCGAGATAAAGGTCGCTTCGGGATGCGCCAGCACGAACTTGACCGTGTGATCGTCAATCTTTTCGATTTTCTCGATCAGCGAAGGGAAGGAATAGGCCCCGAATTGCGGCCATGCGCCCTGATTGTAGTAAGGATTGTCCTTGTTTACCTGACGGTCGAACGTGAAGATGACATCGTCCGCATTGAATTCACGCGTCGGTGTGAAAAAACTTGTGGTGTGAAACTTCACGCCCTTTCGCAGATGAAACGTATATTCCTTGCCGTCGGCAGAAACGTCCCAGCTTTCCGCGAGGCCGGGTTCCAGTTCCGTCGAGCCGCGCTTGATCTTGATAAGTCCATTGGACACATTGCGCGCCGAAGCGTCATACACGGCGCCGGATGTCGTCTGCGCCGCATCGAACATTTCAGGAGATGCCTCGGAGCAATAGATCAATGTCTTGGCGAAGACTTGTCCGACTGCCGTGCTGTTGAGCGCAGCCGCGACCAGCGCGGCTGAAAATAGTTTTCCGTATGTATTCATGAGGCTGCATTCCCTTGCTGGCGACGCGACCGACCTTCGGCGGTGTGTTGTTCAGTATCGACTTTTCCAGCTGATTCTAAACAGCGGTGCAATTTTATATGAGCGCGCAAAGGCTCGCGAAGCAAGCTCAAAAGGTTCAGGAGCCGTGTACTAGCTGGCGCTGCCGGTTCCGGGCATCTCCGGGATCATCTGGCGCAGCAGGTTCCGCAGGATCGAACGCACGGCGACAGTTGCCGCTGACTGTTCGCGGTCGCGGGGCGTAATGAGGCGCACCTCGCGCACGATGGCGGGGTCTGTCAACGGGCGAGCCACGATGCCGCGACCGCGCAGAGCGGTGAAGGCATAGGCGGGCAGTACAGCGATACCGGCATTGACCTCGACCAGCGACAACACCGAGTGAATCTGGTTGACCTCCATGTGCGGTCTAAGCGCCAGCTTTGCCTGTTCGAAGCCGATTTCGGTCAAAAGCCGGATATTGCTTTTCTGGGTCAGCGTAATGATCGGCTGATTGTCGAGTTCGGTCCAACGGACCTGTTCATATCCGGCGAAATCGTGATCGGGCGACACGAAAACCATCAACTGATCGCGCAGTGCCGTCTGGCTTTCAACATCCGAGTCCTCACCGGAAAAGGTGCCGACGCCAAGATCGCAACGCCCGTTGCGAACCTGTTCGATGACGATATCCGGTCCGACATCCTCGATCTTGATGACGAGGTTGGGATGTTCGTCGGCCACACGGCGCACCAGACGCGGAAGCACTGTCGTGCATAGCAATGGCGGGGCGGCGATGCTGACCTGACCGCGCCGCAATTTCCCCAGATCGCGCACCACTTCGGCCGCGCGGTCAATTTCGGCAAGACCGGCAAGTGCGCCTTCAGCAAAGGCACGTCCTGCATCCGTCAGGCTGACGCGCCGTGTCGTCCGGTCGAACAGCCGTGTATCCAGCACCGTCTCCAGATCGCGGATGGTGTGGGAAAGATTGGCCTGGGTCGTCCTGACACGTTCGGCTGCGCGGGAAAAATTTCCCAGTTCGACCACGGCCTGAAAACATTCGATCTGGCGGAGAGTGGGGCGCATCGGCTCACTTATGAGTTTTTGTTTATGAATATATTCTACTTACAAGACTTCCCGAATGAAAGAAAGTCAGGCTCGATCAGGAAGACGCGGGTTTGGAGTGACCCGCCCCCGAAGCGAGGATTCCGATGAAGTATGACCGTCAGAACGCCAAGGCCCATTCGCGCGCTACGATGCGCGGTATCTGGGCTGCGGCAAACACGCCTTTCAATCAGGACGGATCGATCGATGAAGGCGGCTTTCGCAAGAATGTCGACCACTGGATCAACGATCTGGGCATTGACGGACTTTTCGTCGCGGGAAAGCAGGGCGAATTCTTCTCGATGTCGGTTGACGAGCGCAAGCGCATGTTCGATCTGGCTGTCTCGGCAGTAGGTGACAAGGCACAGACGATCATGTCCTGCTCGGACCAGAACATGGACGTGGTTATCGATCTGGCCAAGCATGCGCAGGCCTGCGGCGCGGACTATATCGTCGTCCATGCACCTGTTCTGCATTTCCTGCGCGCACAGGACGAAACGCTGCTGCGCTACTATGAAACGATTGCCTCGAAGGTGGATATCGGCCTTGCACTCTGGTCGCATCCCGACAGCGGCTATCTCATGAGCCCGGAACTCTGCAATCGTCTGGCCGACATCGAAACGGTCGTCGCGATCAAATATTCGGTTCCGCGCGACATGTATCGCAAGCTCACGGAACTTGCAGGCGACCGCATTCTCGTCTCGACCGCATCGGAAGACGAATGGCTGGATAATATTCTCGAACTGGGCTGGCAGCTTTATCTCTGCTCTTCGCCGCCCTATACGCTGCAGACCAAGTTTGAGCGCCGCATGCGCGATTATACCGATCTGGCCTTTGCGGGCAAAGAGGCCGAGGCGCGCGCCGTCTGGCAGAGCCTTGAGCCTGTCCGCCATGCCTTCAAGTCGACGCGACCGGCTGAAAAGCCCACTTCGCATCAAAAATACTGGCAGGAGCTGCTCGGCCAGGTTGGTGGACCTGTTCGTGCGCCGATGCTTGAGCTGACCGATGCCGAAAAACGCGCAATCCGGGAGGCGTTTGACGGCTGCGGTCTCAAACTGTCCTGATCGAACCGAAAAGGGGAACAAGAATGACAAAACTCAGCGCCTTTAATTTTCAAAAATGGATCGATGAACACAAGCACCTGCTGAAGCCGCCCGTCGGCAATCAGCTGGTGTTCAAGGATGCGGACCTGATGGTCACGGTCGTCGGTGGCCCGAACAAGCGCACCGATTACCACGACGATCCGGTCGAAGAGTTCTTCTACCAGCTCAAGGGCGACATGCTGCTGAAGCTGCATGACACGTCGACGGGCGAATTTTACGATGTGCCGATCCGCGAGGGCGATATCTTCCTTCTGCCAGCGCATATCCGTCATTCGCCGCAGCGCCCGCAGGAAGGCTCCATCGGTCTGGTGATCGAACCGGCCCGTCCTGAAGGCGCACTCGATGCCGTCGAATGGTACTGCTTCGAATGCAGCGGCCTCGTCCATCGCGCCGAAGTGGATCTGGAATCCATCGTCGAGGATCTGCCGCCGCTCTATGCTGCTTTCTACAATGATGAGAAGCTGCGGACCTGCCCACATTGCAACACCGTCCACCCCGGCAAGAACCCGCCGGAAGGTTGGGTTGCGCTCTGATGAGGCATGCCCGGCGGAACTGCCGGGCGCCCATCCATAAAAAGACAAGGGGAAATGAAATGAAAAACAAACTCCTGATGATCGGCCTGCTGGCGGGGCTGACGACTGGTGCTGCCGCTGCCGAACCGGTCAAGATTGGCGTGATTACGACCTTGTCAGGTCCGGGAGGTTATCTCGGTCAGGACGTGCGCGATGGCATGAAGCTCGCTATCGATGCCGAAGGCGGCAAACTCGGCGGTGTGCCGGTTGAACTGAAGGTCGAGGACGATGCCGCCAAGCCTGGTAACGGACGACAGATCGCCGAGCGGTTCATGTCGGAAGACGGCGTCAAGCTTTTTACCGGCATCATCTTCTCGAATGTAGCCGGCGCAACGGTGCCGGATATCATCGACAATGACGGTATTTATATCAGTGCCAACGCAGCGCCGTCGAACATGGCGGGCAAGGGCTGCGATGCGAATTACTTCGTGGTTTCTTGGCAGAATGACTCGCTCCATGAGGCATCGGGCATTGCTGCGGAACAGGAAGGTTTCAAGCGCGCCTTCATTCTTGCGCCGAACTATCAGGCAGGCAAGGATGCGCTGGCAGGCTTCAAGCGCCGGTTCAAGGGCGAAGTTGTCGGTGAAATCTATACCCAGCTCGACCAGACCGACTATTCGGCTGAGATGGCGCAGATTCGCGCCGCAAACCCCGATGTGGTCTTCCAGTTTCATCCGGGCGGCATGGGCATTGCGTTCATGCGCCAATATCAGCAGGCCGGTCTTCTCGGCAAGATTCCGATGGTTCTTTCCGAGCCGTCCAGCGACGCGGTGATCCTCAAATCACTGGGTGACGCTTCGGTCGGAATCATGGCCACCAGCCACTGGAGCCCGGATATGGACAATGCGGCGAGCAAGGAACTCGTGGCAAAGTGGAAGGCCGCTTATCCTGACCGGCCTCTGACCTATTACGGCACGCAAGGCTACGACGTGGCTCGTCTGATTGCTTCTGCCTTGAAGCAGACCGGCGGCGTTGACGATATGGATGCGGTGCGCGAAGCGCTGCGGAAGGCTGACTTCCAGTCGGTACGCGGCAATTTTGCCTTCGGTCCGAACCAGCATCCGTTGCAGGACTGGTATCTCCTTGATGTCGTCAAGGGCGAGGATGGCAACCCGACCACCAAGATCAAGAAGAAGCTGATCGAAAATTACGGTGATTCCTATTCTGCAGAGTGCAAACTCTGACAGCCACCGTCCGGCGCGCGCGAAAGCGCGCGCCACGCTTCTTTTCATTTCTCATGAAGGTCGTTTTCTCCAATGACACTCATCTTCGAGCAGCTTTTGAATGGCCTTCTCTACGGCGTCATGTTGTTCCTTCTGGCGGCAGGGCTGACGCTGATCTTCGGGATCATGGGCGTCATCAATCTCGCTCACGGTTCGCTCTACATGATCGGTGCGTTCATCGGGACCTGGGTGGCGGTGCAGACCGGAAATTTCTGGTTGGGCCTGCCCGCAGCCATTCTGGCCGCGACGATTGCCGGTATCGTGATCGAGCTTGGCATCATGCGAAAGCTCTATCAGCGCGATCATCTGGATCAGGTGCTGGCGACTTTCTCGCTCATTCTGATTTTCAATGAGCTGACGGTGCTGATCTTTGGCCGCCAGCCGATTTTCACGCAATTGCCCGCATCGCTCTCGCAGCCGATAGAGCTGTTTTCAGGCCTGAGCTATCCGCCGTTCCGGCTGCTCATCATTGTGGCTGGCCTGCTGGTCGCTGGCGGTCTTTATCTGCTCATCAACCGCACCCGCATCGGCATGCTGGTCCGTGCAGGGTCGACCAATCGCGACATGGTGCGCGCGCTCGGCGTGGATATCCGCCTGCTCTACACGCTGGTGTTTGCATTGGGCGCTGCCTTTGCGGGCCTGGCCGGTTTCATGACCGGGCCGATCCTTGCCGTTCAGGTCGGCATGGGCGAGCAGATCCTGCTTGCCACCTTCGTGGTCGTGGTTATTGGCGGCGTCGGCTCGATCAAGGGAGCCTTCATCGCGGGAATTTCGCTCGGCATCATCGATACCTGCCTGCGCGCCTTTCTGCCTTCCATTCTGCGCCATTTCATGGCCGGGGCTGAGGCTGACGCTCTGGGTGTCGGGATTGCCTCCATGGGCATCTATCTGCTGATGGCCATTGTTCTTCTGTTCCGCCCGAGAGGCCTCTTTCCGGTGGGAGCCTGAATCATGTCATATCGCTTTTTGTTTGTTCTTCTCGGCTGCGTGGTGCTTGCACTTTTTCCCTTCGGCGCTGAAGCGCTGGGGCAGACGGCTGCATCCAGCCTTGTTGCCCGGATCATGATCTATGCCATCGCCGCGGCCAGCCTTAATCTCATCCTCGGCTATGGCGGGATGGTTTCCTTCGGTCATGCCGCCTTCTTCGGCATTGGCTCCTATGTCGTGGGTATTCTTTATTTTCACCACGCCGAGGAGACTATGCTTTTCGGCTTCATTCCGGGCTCCGACCAGTTTCTGATCACCGTTCCGGCGGCGATGCTGGTGGCGGGTCTTGCCGCGCTGGTCATCGGTGCGCTGGCGCTGCGCACTTCCGGCGTGCAGTTCATCATGATTACGCTCGCCTTTGCCCAGATGCTGTTCTTCCTCTTCGTTTCGCTCAAAACCTATGGCGGCGAAGACGGTATCATCGTGCGCCGGGCAAATGATCTTTTCGGCCTCAGCCTGCGTGACAAGACGACGATGTATTATGTCATCCTCGTTTCGATGATCCTGTATTTCGGTTTCCTCTGGCGGGTTGTGCATTCGTCCTATGGCGCGGTGCTTTCCGGCATTCGCCAGAGCGAGCGGCGCATGACAGCCATGGGGATCGAAACCTATCGCTACAAGCTTTACGGCTTTGTCCTTGCCGGAATGGGCGCTGGTCTGGCTGGCGCGCTTCTCACCATCTTCATGCGTTTTGCAAGCCCGGACACGCTGCACTGGACCAAATCGGGTGAGTTGATGGTGATGGTCATTCTGGGCGGGGTCGGCACGTTCTTCGGGCCTATCTGGGGAGCGGCTGCGTTCCTGATCCTGCAGACCTATCTCGCCTCCTGGACGGAACATTGGCAGCTTGCCATGGGTATCATTCTGCTCGTTGTGGTTTTGGGAACCAAGGGCGGTATTGTCGGTGGCTGGCGCGCGCTTTGCCGTCCGTTTCGCAAAGACCGCAAGGTGGAGGTGCCAGCATGACTGCAATATTGCAGGTCCGCGATCTGGTGAAGCGCTTTGCTGGTCTGGTCGCGACGGATCATGTGACGCTCGACGTTACGGAAGGGCATATCCATGCCCTGATCGGCCCGAACGGCGCCGGCAAGTCCACACTCATCAACCAGCTTTGCGGTGAGCTGACGCCCACATCGGGGACGATCAGCCTGATGGGAGAGGATATTACCAAACTGCCTGCCGCCACACGTGTCGGACGCGGATTGGGACGCACATTCCAGATATCGACGCTTTTGAACGATATGAGCGTGCGCCAGAACATCGCGATGGCGGTGCAGGCGCGTGAGGGGCATAATTTCCGGATTCTCGACAGTCTGAAAGGCCGCAGCGCCATCTGGCGTGAAGTTGATGCAATCCTTGCCGGAAGCCGTCTGGCCAATCACCCGGAGAAGCTTGCAGGCGATCTGTCGAGTGGTGGGCGCAAGCAACTGGAACTGCTGATGGCGCTGGCCGGAAAGCCGAAGCTTCTGCTCCTCGATGAACCGATGGCTGGTCTCGGCCATGTCGAAAGCCAGGAAATGATTGAGCTTTTGCAGGGGCTGCGCGGCAAGGTTTCGATGCTCCTCGTCGAGCACGACATGGAGGCGGTGTTTGCGCTTGCTGACCGCATATCGGTGCTGGTCTATGGCCGTGTCATCCTCACAGGTACGGTGGAAGACATAAGGGCGAGCGAAGCTGTGCGGGAAGCCTATCTCGGCGGGGAGGAGGAACTGTGCTGAAAATCGAAGGACTTCAGGCGGCCTATGGCCATTCTCAGGTATTGTTCGACGTCTCGCTGGAAGTGAATGAGGGGGAACTGGTCACGCTCATGGGCCGCAATGGCATGGGCAAGACCACCACCATACGCACATTGATGGGTCTGCTCGCTCCAAAAGGGGGACAGGTCCAGATCGCGGGGCGCGATACGACCAGCTACAGCCCGGAAAAAGTCGCGCGCCTGGGGGTCGGTCTTGTGCCGGAGGGACGGCAGATTTTCCCAACATTGACCGTGCGTGAAAATCTGGTCGCAACCGCATCGAACCGCTGCAAGCGGCAGTCACCGTGGGATCTCGGCAAGATATATGCGCTTTTCCCGCGTATGCAGGAGCGGGCGGATCAGACGGCGGGCACGCTTTCAGGCGGCGAACAGCAGATGCTGGCTATCGGTCGTGCATTGATGACCAACCCGCATCTTCTGATCCTCGATGAAGCGACGGAAGGGCTTGCTCCGGTCATCCGCACGGAAATCTGGCACTGCATCATGCAATTGCGCGAAATGGGCCAGTCGATCCTCCTGATCGACAAGAATATCGCGGTTTTGAAGAAGTTGGCGGACCGCCATTATATTGTCGAGAAAGGCCGAACGGTCTGGCGCGGGACGAGTGCCGATCTCGAACGCGACCGTGAGCAGGTGCATGCTTATGTCGGTATCTGAGACAATCGCCCTCGTTGGATGGGGCGCTATCGGCAAGCGGGTTGCGGGCCTTCTCGCCGAACGAAATAGTGCCGTAAGGATCGGCGCGGTGGCGGTGCGTGACCGGGCGGCATTCCGTGACGGACTGCCTGCCGGTGCCGTGCTCATCGAAAATCCTGCCGAGCTTGCTACCACCGGCGCAAGTCTTGTGGTGGAGGCGGCAGGTCGCCCCAGTGTCTTGCCGTGGGGCGAGGCGGCGCTTTCCGCTGGAATGGATTTTGCGGTTTCATCAACATCGGCTTTCGTTGACGATGCCCTGTTTCAAAGGCTGAAGGATGCGGCTGGGGCCAGCGGCGCGAAGCTTATTATTCCACCCGGTGCGCTCGGCGGCATCGACGCGCTTTCGGCTGCAAGCCGGCTTTCGATTGAAAATGTCGAGCATCGCATCATCAAGCCCGCAAAAGCATGGGCGGGCACGCAGGCCGCCCAACTGGTGCGGCTTGACGAAATCAGTGAGGCCACGGTCTTCTTCACGGATACGGCCCGCAAGGCTGCGGATGCCTTTCCGCAAAATGCCAATGTTGCGGTGATTACGTCACTCGCGGGGATTGGTCTTGATCGTACCCGCGTCACATTGGTTGCGGACCCGGCAGCGCGCCTCAACACGCATGAGATCATTGCCGAAGGCGATTTCGGTCGGATGCATCTGCGTTTTGAAAACGGCCCGCTTGCGACCAATCCTAAATCGTCCGAAATGACCGCGCTCAACCTTGTGCGCGCGATTGAGAACCGTGTCGCCACGACGGTTATCTGACACACTCGCTTAACGAAAAGCCCCGCAGTAGCGGGGCTTCTTCTATTCGTAAGTCTTATTCCGCATCCATCTTGCATTGTGCGGCATAGATATCGCCATGCGCGGTCAGGACTTTCTTCTCGGTCTTCAGATAGGGCTTGCCGTTGGCACCTTCGGCCACGCCGAGCGCATACCAATCCTGAACGGGATGCTGGTTCGGCCCGAGTTTGAATTCTCCGCGCACGGAAGGAATTTGTGCGGAAAGCAACGCCTTGCGGAATGTCTTGGCATCGATGTCGTCACCCGAGACGCCAGCAAGTCCGGCCCCCATCATCAGCGCAGCATCATAGCCTTGTGCGGCATAATAGGTGATCGGGCGATCCCCGAATTTCGCTTTCCAGGCCGCAACGAATTTCTTGTTTTCCGCATTGTCGAAATCGTCGTTCCAGTGGCTGGTCACCCGCACGCCATCGGCTGCCTTTCCGACAACATTCACGATCACCTGATCGAGCGATGCAGGATGAACGACCATCGGGATTTCTTTCAGCAGACCTGACTGCTGATATTGCTGCAGAAACGCAATGCCCATACCGCCCGGTTCGAATTCATAGACCATCGCTGGCTTTGCAGCACGGATCTGCGCGATTTCAGCGGCAAAATCGGTCTGGTCCATCTGGGTATAGACTTCGCCGACGATCTTGCCCTTGTAGAAGCGCTTGAACGCATCCATCGTCTCGCGCCCGGCCTGATAATTCGGCGCGATCAGGAATGCCGAAGGATAATCCATTGATTGCGCCAGCGCGCCAGCGCTTTCTCCCTGGCTGTCATCCTGCCAGGAGCTGACGAAATAGTTGGGGTGGCATTCCTTGCCTGCAAATTCGGCAGAGGCGGTGTTGGGGCTGATATAGATGCCGCCTTCGTCGAGAATATCCGGCAGAGCCGCACCGGCGACATTGGCGAAGACCATGCCGGTAAAGAGTTTTACGCCCTGTTCGGACAACATGGCTTCGGCAATTTGCTTGGCATTGCCCGGCTTGAGGCCGTCATCCTCGACCTTGAGCGCAACCGGCTTGCCTCCCAGTTCACCGCCATTCTGATCAATTGCGAGCTGGAAACCGTCCCGAATGTCCTGCCCGAGATAACCGGCAGGGCCGGACAAGGTGGTGATCATGCCGATGGTGACGGGTTCCTTGGCGAAGGCCGCGACAGTCCCGGCCAGAGATAGACAGAGTGCCGAAGCACCAAGCAGTGAAAGCTTGAGCATGAAAGTTCCTCTCTTGATTGCCCTTCACGACCTTTTCTCTGTCCCGCGCTTGAAAACGCTGTTTCGGACAGGAGGTCTTGCCGGTCATTTCATGCTGAAACTTGAAGTCCGTAAACTGAACACTCTTCGCACTGCTATGAGGCTCAGGAATATCAGAAGGGTGCGTTGAGGATGGGAGGGGCCTGTCTTCAACCTGCCTTAACCTGTTCGGGCAATTTCCCGAAGCACCTGAATGAACAGGTCTGCCGTGGCCGACCGGTTGCTTTCAGGAAGCGTGGTGATCCCAAGAAAGCCGGAGGTTGCGCCAAGCTGAACCGGCAGGATGGCAAGCTGTCCCGACGCTTCTTCAATCCGCGCCACCTGCGCGGGCATGACGCAAATATAGTCTGCCTGCAAAAGCAGTCCCTTGTTGATGAGCGGCGAGACGGATTCAACGGATTGTGCAGGCGGCGGAACGCCTTCCTCGCGGAATGTGCGGTCAATCTGAAGGCGGAGATTGGTTTCCTTGGGCGGCAAGATCCAGTCCCATTCAATCAGATCATGAAGGCGAAGTGCGGGGCGCAGCGTCAATGGATGGTCGCGGCGCACGACGACGACGGCATTATCCGGAATCAGGACCTCTTGTACGAGATTGACCGGTTCGTGCCGCTCGGAAAGGCGGCCTATCACCATGTCCAGCTCACCCGCCCGCAATGCTGGCATCAGGACATCATCCGTTCCCGTCACGACCTTGACCACGATACGGCGATTGTCGCGCCGGACTTTGGCGATGGCTCTGGGAAGCAGATCGGCAGATGCAGAAAGCAGGGTTCCGATGGCCAGCCGTCCGCCAGTGCCGTCGCGCAGATCGGCAAGATTTTGTTCGGCCACCATCAGATGGGCCAGGAGACGTCTTGCATCCGTGGTCAGTTGCATGCCCGCATGGGTCGGGACAACGCCCCTGTTGGTGCGCGTGAAAAGCCGCAATCCGGTCAGGGCTTCGATTTCCTGCAACGCCTTGGTGACTGCGGATTGGGTAACGTTCAACCGGTCGGCTGCGCGCGCGATGCTGCGCTCCTCTTCGATCGCATCGATGATGCGGATATACCGGATCGTCAGATGATTGGTGAGCAATGCCATATCGCCTCCTCAAGGATATGTCTGCCCACAGATATTCTATTTCCTCATATCTGTCGCGGTCAGAATTCACTTTCCTTTGTCGGCAGGACTTGGAAATCTCTTTCCGAAATGGGTTGAGGAGAATTGGAATGACGAAACGTCACGCGGAGATCGCTGGCGCAGGCATTGCGGGGCTGGCTTCTGCTACAGCGCTCGCCCAACGCGGATGGAGCGTAAGGGTGCACGAGCGCTCGCCCAATCTGCGCACTTTCGGCGCCGGGATTTATATCTGGAGCAATGGCCTGCATGTGCTCAAGGCCCTCGGCGCTTACGACGAGGCCGTGATCGGCGCTCATGAGGGACCGGAGTTCCATACGCGCGATCACCGCAACGAAACGATGGAAGAGATTCCAATCAATGGCAATGGACCAGCGCGCCTTATAACGATCCTGCGTGAAACATTGCTGACGGCATTGCTCAATGCTGCGCGTCGCGCGGGCGTTGAAGTCGTCACCGGCGCGGAAGCTGTCGGCGCAACGCCCGAGGGTGAATTGCTGCTGGCCGATGGCAAGCGCCTTGCTGCCGATCTGGTCATCGGGGCGGATGGCATCAATTCCAAGGTTCGGGATTCGCTTGATCTCATGATGTACCGAAAGCCGCTTGGCTACGGTGCCGTGCGCATGATGATAAAGCGTGATAGCGCAGACGCTCCCGTTGAAGATCTGCCGCGCTATATCGAGCATTTCTCCGGCTCGCGCCGTATTCTTTACACGCCCGCCAGCGAGACTGATCTCTACATCGCGCTCTGTGCATCGGTTGAAGACGAGGCGGCCTATCGCACACCGGTCGATACCGCGCTCTGGACCGAAAGCTTCCCGCATCTTGCATCTTTGATCGCTCGTTTCGGTGATGCGGGGCGGTGGGACGCATTCGAAGTCCTGAAGCTGAAATCATGGAGCAAGGGCCGGGTGGCAATCCTCGGCGATGGTGCCCATGCGATGCCACCTTATCTCGGACAAGGCGGTGGTTGCGCTCTGATGAATGCGCTCGGACTGGCGGTTGCGCTGGACGAACATGCGGATGTAAGCGAAGCGCTGGCAGCCTGGGAGGCGCGTGAACGCCCGCTGACCGAACACACGCAGGATACTGCGGAGCGGCTGGGCGACATGAATTACTGGCCCGACGATGTGCGCTCGCAAGTGCTGAAAATTACCGGGAAATGCGCTCCGCTTGGTGCGGAACGCATGAAGACCGCTTTGCATATTCCAACAGGCGCAGCCTGAAACGCCGGATGATGGAGATTTCCATGAACTCGATGAAAATTGGCAACAATGTATTTTCCTGGGATGAAACCGGAAGCGGCCCGGCCATTGTGCTGCTTTCTGGATGGTGCCAGGATCACCGCCTGTTCAAGACACTCGTGCCGGAACTGGCGAAAGATCATCGCGTCATCCGCTTCGACTGGCGCGGTCACGGCGACCATCGCGACCATGACGGCGATTTCGACATCAACCAGCAAGCCGACGATCTTGTCGCTTTCGTCGACGTGCTGGAGCTTGAGACCTTTCTTCCCGTCTCGACCTCTCATGGCGGCTGGGCAAATATCGAAGTCACCGACCGGCTGGGATCAAGCCGCGTGCCGAAATCGGTTGTTATCGACTGGATCATGAACCAGCCGAATGAAACCTTCTTCGAACTGATCGACGGTATTCAGGACCGGCAGGTCTGGGAGAATGGTCGTTCTGGTTTCTTCGACTACTGGATCGGCGACACGAAGAATGCCGATATCGTCAATCACGTGAACAACGAGATGGCGGGCTATTCCTATGAAATGTGGGCGCGCTCGGGGCGGGAAATCGGCAAAGCCTATCGCAAATGGGGCAGCCCCATGCAGCGCATGGCGGCCATGGCCGAAAACCGTCCGGTCACCCATATCTATTCGCAGCCATTCGAGCCGGAATATACGCAGGCACAGGTGGATTTTGCGGCGCGCAATCCGTGGTTCCAGCCTCGGAAGCTGCCCGGAACGACCCATTTCCCGACGCTTGAACAGCCTGCGAATGTGGCTAACGTCATCAGCGTGTTCAACGCATGATAACGCTCACTGAAGAAGCAGGTTTCGACCCTGCCCGACTTGATCGCGATTACAATGCCAAGGCCACGGTTTCACCGGAAGCCTTTGCCGCCGAAATGGTGCGCTATCGTGAGGCAAGTATTGCGCCCCGGGCTGATTGGGGCCAGCATTTCGACGTGGTCTATGACGAAGAAAGCGGACAGCGGATCGATATTTTCGGCCCGCCTTCCCTGAGTGGACCGTGTCCAGTCTTCGTGTTTGTTCACGGCGGTTACTGGCGCGCTCTGTCCAAGGAAGATTCTGCCATGATGGCGGGAATGCTCGCGGCCGAAGGCATTGCAACCGTTGTCGTCGATTATCGTCTGGCGCCGGAAGTCACCCTTGCGGAAATTACGCGGGAGGTGCGCGCGGCACTTGCCTTCGTCTGGCACCACGGACGGGAATATGGTCTCGATCCCGACCGGATAGCGGTCGGGGGAAGTTCGGCGGGCGGTCATCTTGCCGGAGCGCTTCTTGCGGAAGGCTGGCAGCACGATTTCGGTTTGCCGTCGGATGTTGTGAAGTTTGCCATGCCGGTCAGCGGGCTTTTCGAGCTTGCGCCACTGGCGGCGACTTTCCCGCAGGAGTGGCTGAATCTCGGTGCCGCTGATGTCGATGAACTCAGCCCGATCCGTCACATTCCCGTGCGGGGCTGTCCGATTACGGTGGCATGGGCAGAGCATGAGGCAGACGGCTTCGAGCGTCAGTCGCTTGCCTATGCTGAAAGGTGGACTGCAGCAGGCGGAGAGGCGAAGACCATCAAGGTCGCTAACCGGAACCATTACAATATTCTGATGGATTGGTGCTCGCGCGAAACCGAGATGTCGCAGGCTCTGCTAACCGGTATTCGCAACATCGGTTAGCACTACAGTTGCATTCTTCGTGATGCCGGGCTGCAAAGAGCGTTTTGTCTGCATTCCGGTGCTCACGTACTTTTAAGTACGCTTCGCTCCGGTACTCGAAAATCACTCTTTTCGCCACGGCCTGACGAATTTGCAACTGTAGTGTTAGAGCGCATCCCGAAAAGTGTGAAAAGGCTTTCGGAAAAGATGCGCGGTTCAAAGCAAAAATTTGGAGCGCCGATCTGATTCGATCGGATCGGTACTCTGATCGGCTTTCCAAAAGAAATTGCACGGCCGCGTAGCGATGGGCGGCTGGTGGTTTCGTGCGGGCAAAACTTGCCAGCTTTTGTGTTAACTTATGCGATTATCCTCATGGATATATGGTTTTAAGATGAATTGTCGCATGAATTAAAACATCCCATTCTGACTGTAACGATGATCAGGGCGTGGCCCGAATTTTTAGATTGCAGAGGCTTTCTGATGCAAAAATCCGACGTGCAGCTTTTCATAGGCGGTGAATGGCGCAAGACTGCCAATACGCTTCCCATTATCAATCCAGCCGACGAGACCGAAATCGGGCAGGTTGCGGTCGCGGAGCGCGAGGATCTGGAGGCAGCCCTTCAGGCTGCGTGGGACGGCTATCAGGTCTGGCGCAACACTGCGCCTGCGGACCGTGCCGCGATCATCATGAAAGCATCGGCGCTCATGCGCGAACGGCAGGAAGAGATCGCACGCGCGATCACGCTGGAAAACGGGAAGCCGATCAGCGAAGCCCGGCTTGAGGTCATTCGCGGCTGTGAATTCTTCGAATGGGATGCTGGCGAGTGCATTCGTTTCTATGGCCGCGTCATTCCGAGCGCGCCCGGCATTCGCTACATCGTCGTGCACGAGCCTATTGGTCCGGTCGCAGCATTTGCACCGTGGAATTTCCCGATGAGCCAGCCAGCACGCAAGATTGCAGGCGCCTTGGCTGCCGGTTGCTCCATTATCCTGAAAGCTTCCGAGGAAACACCGACGGCGGTAACGCATATTGCACGCGCATTCGAGGATGCAGGACTGCCAGCCGGTGTGCTGAACCTGGTCTTCGGCGTTCCTGCCGATATTTCGCAGTTCCTCATCCCGCGCCCCGAAATCCGGGCGATTGCATTCACCGGATCAACTGCCGTCGGCAAACATCTGACCGAAATCGCTGCGCGCCATATGAAACCGGCTCTGATGGAACTTGGCGGCCACGCCCCCGTCATCGTTTGCGAGGATGCAGATCCGGTCGTCGCGGGTATCGCCTCGGCGCGTCGCAAATACCGTAATTCGGGTCAGGTCTGCACCTCGCCGACACGCTTCTTCGTTCATGAAAGCCATTATGAACGTTTTACTGCGGCCTTCATCGAAACGGCGCAATCGATCCGTGTAGGCAACGGCATGGATGAGGGCGTCCAGATGGGGCCTGTTGCCAATGATCGCCGCGTTATGGCGCTGGAAGAGCTGGTCAGCGATGCAGAGGCGAAAGGTGCGAAACTGCTTTTCGGTGGTCGTCGCCTGAAGAACAATGGCTATTTCTTCCCGCCAACGGCCTTGGCTGAATTGCCGGACGATGCCCGCGCGATGTCGGAGGAGCCGTTCGGTCCGCTGGCGCTCATCAATCCCGTTGCATCTCTCGATGCGGCCATTGAAAAGGCGAATTCGCTTCCGTTCGGTCTGGCGGCATATGGTTTTGCCAATTCTGCGGAAAATGTGGATCGTCTGATGACGGGGCTGGAAGCTGGAAACGTCTCGATCAATACGCTTGAAGCTTCGGTTGCCGAAACCCCGTTCGGCGGCGTCAAGGATAGCGGACTTGGCCGCGAAGGCGGTGCCGAAGGACTGCATCATTATACGGTTGTGAAAAACGTCTCGCACCGTCTGGTGAACAGCCTGTAGGTGACTTTATTTCAACGCTTCTCAGACCCGTCGCCGTCGATTACGGTGGCGGGTTGATCTGTGTCAGCGGGATGTTAGGGCCAGCGTGCGGATGGCTTCCAGGTGAGCCTGCATGGCGTGGTGAGCACGGTCGCTTTGCCGTGCCTCGATTGCATCGACGATTGCCAGATGCATCGCGCTTTGCTCGGTCGCATATTCGCGTTTACGGGCCTCCCGAAAGATCGCATCATGTCTGCGCTGCCATGTCGAACGTCCCCGGACCGAGGCGAGCGAAGTGAAGATCGCGGCCAGCAGCGCATTTCCGCTCGCGCGCGCAACCGCCTTGTGGAAGGCATCGTCCAGGCGTTCATATTCCCGCCAGTCACGAGCCGTACCCGTCGCCAGCGCAAGCTTGCGCAAGGAGGCGAGGTCATCTTGCGTGGCATATTGGGCCGCCGCTGCGGCAAGGGCTGGCTCATAGACCAGCCTTGCATCCATGAGGTCCTGAGCGGATGCGGATTCGATGATCCGGTCCAGGGGCCGTTCGATGTTCGAGGCGGGCGGGCCCATGAAGGTGCCCTTGCCCTGATGACGCCAAACCAGGCCTTCGATCTCAAGCTGCCGTAGCACCTTGCGCGTCGTTTCGCGGCTGCAGCCGAGTGTCGTCGACAAAGCCCGCTCGGGCGGGATCTTATCCTGCGGGCCGAAGTTCTTTTCCGCGAGCAGCTTCCGCATGCGTTGCATCGCTTCGGTGGTCGGCATGCGATCTGTCATCCGGCGGCGCTCCATACCAATTTGTAGACCAATTGCGCAGAGACCTATCCCCCATGCAACGGTCGGTCAAGTTGACGAATGGCCGACGAACCAATGGTGGATGAATAGATGCGCCTTGATCCTTTTTTGATTTTGATGATTGCCGCGGTTGTTCTGGCAACTCTCTTTCCTGCGACTGGCAATGCAGCAGACGTTGTCAGTATGCTGGGAACTATCGGCGTTGCCCTACTGTTTTTCGGCCATGGAGCGGCCCTGTCTCACAAGGCGATCATTTCGGGTTTGAAGCAATGGCAATTGCATGGGTTTATTTTTGCGACGACATTCATCGTTTTTCCGTTGATCGTGCAGCCTTTGCGGCTCGTTCCCGAAAGCATCCTGCCGTCTGATCTGGTCCTTGGCTTCATCTATCTGGGCGTTCTGCCTTCGGCAATTTCTAGCTCTATTGCCTATACCGCCATGGCCAGGGGCAACGTACCTGCTGCGGTTTGCAATTCGGCCGGGTCGAATGTCTTCGGATTGTTGCTGACGCCGCTTCTGATGACGATTTTCATGCGTTCATCCGGGTCTATCGATTTGGGGCAGGCTTTGCGCGATGTGGTGATTGAATTGCTGCTGCCGTTCGGTCTGGGACAAGCCTGCCATCGTTGGCTTGGGTCATTCCTTTCGACGCGCAAGCACTGGCTGGAGAATTACGATCAGTCCGTGATTGTGCTGATCATATATTCGGCTTTCTCTCAATCGGTCACCGCGGGGCTCTGGCAGGTCTTGCCGCCCTCCGGGCTCATTATGGCAATTGTGCTTTGCGTTGTTCTTCTGGCGGGCGTGATTGGCTTTACGATGCTTGGTTCGCGCTGGCTGGGCTTTACCCGTGAAGATGAGATCGCGGCTGTGTTCTGTGGGTCCAAGAAGAGCCTGGCATCCGGGCTTCCACTTGCGCAGGTCCTGTTCGCTGGTCTGCCAGGCTTCGGCATGATCGTGTTACCCATCATGCTCTATAACCAGATTCAGATTCTGGTGGGCGCTGTTCTGGCGCGCCGCTATGCGATGCGGCTTTCCACAATCGACACCGCCACGCAGACGGGTTGAGCATGGCAAAAGACGAGATGGTACAAGATGGGCCAGCAGAATGGCTGCGCCCATTGGACAGGCAGCCGCTCGTGATCCAGGTTGCGGAAAGCGTGCGGCTTGCGATCCTTGAAGGGCGATGGAGCAGAGGCGAGCGCCTGCCAAACGAGGCTGATCTGGCCGATGATCTCAAGGTTTCTCGTGCCACCTTGAGAGAGGCAATCGGCATGTTGGTTTTTGCCGGAATTGTCGTGCGCAGACATGGATCGGGCACTTTTGTCAGGGACGAAGAGCGGTTCTGACGGCCCCTAGAGCATTTCCAATGATTCAATCAAAACAGAAAATGCTCTAGGAGCCGAGGACATCGATGACACTGGCAAGCTGCATGTCATGTTCGCCAGCCTCCATGGTGAGCCGGAGGACTTCAGACACGGTCGCAGCAGCACCGCGCGCTGCCTCGACCAGCGTGTTTCCTTGCGTAAGTTTGGCGGTCAGAAGGCCTGTGAAAAGATCACCGGTCCCGACCGGAACGATCGGCAGGCGCGGTGAGGTCAGCCGCGTGCAGGTTTCGTGGTCGAAGACAATATTTTCGAGCAAGCCGTCTGGCGTGTCCGCCAGATTGCAACCTGTCACGACCAGCCTTGCACCGCGAAGCGCCTGCACCTGAGCGGCTGCCGTCTCAAGCGCAGGCCAGGACATCACTTCGGTACGCGTAATAAGGCCCAGCTCGAATTGGTTGGGGGTCAACAGATCGGCCAGCGGAACGAGCCGGTCGATGATACATTCCACCACCTGATCGGCGACGAAAATGCCCAGATTCATATCGCCCATCACCGGGTCGCAAATGTATTTGATGTCCGGATTGATCATGCGCGCGCGTTCGACAAACGCGGCGACAACATTCCCGTTTGCCTGAGAGCCGAGATAGCCGGAAACGATATAGCGGCTTGTTTCAATCAGTCCGCGTTCTTCCACGCCGCGCAGGAGGTCGCCGACGAGCTCGGATTCGAGAACGCGCCCGCGCATGGTTTCGAAATGCGGGTTATTTGACAGCAAAGTCGTCGGAACCGCAGC
This sequence comes from Brucella tritici, assembly GCF_008932285.1. Taxonomy (NCBI): domain Bacteria; kingdom Pseudomonadati; phylum Pseudomonadota; class Alphaproteobacteria; order Hyphomicrobiales; family Brucellaceae; genus Brucella; species Brucella tritici. The sequence goes on along the minus strand of NZ_WBVY01000002.1, from coordinate 192,793 downwards.
GACATTCAACCCATGGGCCTGCATGGGCAGAACCGCAGCGCTGTTGCCGACATGCCCGTGCACGACCTGGCTCTGGATTGAAATGATGGAGGTGGTCATTCCCTTGATTTCTGTCGTCATTTCGCGGCTCCTTCGCTCATGCTCAGTTCGGCCCGTTCACGGCGGGGCAGGCGACCGTTGAGAACGATATAGGCAACAAGTCCGATTATCAGCCCCCAGAACGCGCCGCCGATACCGAAGAGATTGATATTCGCGGCGGACGCCAGAAAGGTGATCAGCGCTGCCTCGCGATGCGTGGGGTCAGACATTGCGCCAGCCAGACTGCTGCCTATCGTCCCCAGCAGGGCCAGACCTGCGAGTGTTGTGATAAAGCTTGCCGGAAAGGCCATGAAGACAGCGGCGAGCGTCACACCGAATATGCCGACGAGAATGTAGAACACGCCCGCCGCAATACCGGCGATCCAGCGCTTGGATGGATCCTCGTGTGCTTCGGGTCCGGTCGCGATTGCCGCCGTGATTGCTGCAATGTTGAAAGCATGCGATCCCAAGGGGGCCATGATGAGCGAACCGAGACCAGTTGCGGTGACAATTGGATTGGCGCTGGTCTTGAAGCCGTCATTGCGTAGAACCAGCATCCCCGGCATGTACTGCCCCGTCAATGTGATGAGGAACAATGGCAGCGCGACGGACAGCAGGGCATTGAGAGAAAATTCGGGCATGGTGAAAACCGGAGCTGCAAATTCCAGCCGCAGTCCAGACAGGTCGAGCCGGTTTTGCAGAAGCAGAAAAGCCAGCCCGAGCACGAGAATGCCGACGACAGCATAGCGAGCGGATAGCCGTTTCAAAACGACATAGGCAACAATCAGCAGTCCGACCAGCAATGGATCAATAGTGGCGCCGCCGAAGGCTCCGATTCCGAATTGCAGAAGGATGCCAGCAAGCAGGCCTGCAGCAATGCCCGGTGGTATCAGCTTGATGACTTTCTCGAAATAGCCCGACACACCGAGGATAATGAAGGCGAAAGCCGAAATCATGTAGGCTCCGATCGCCTCGGCATAGGATGTGGTGGCAAGCGCTGTGACAAGAAAGGCAGCGGCTGGGGTCGACCAGGCGGTAATGATCGGCTCGCGATAGTGCCAGCTAAGGTAAAGACCGGTCAGGCCGACGCCGATGGAAACTGACCAGACCCAGGAGGCCGTCAGTTCCGGGCTCAGTCCCGCGACCTTTGCAGCCTGAAAAACAAGAATGAATGTGCCGCCATAGTTGACGATGACGGAGATCAGCCCGGCCACGATTGGATGGGTGAGATCGTTTAGGCGGATTTTTGAAGTTGATGCACGGGATGAAACCATTCTGGTAAACCTCCTGGGAATCGAGGCGCATGGCCGACAAGATGTCTTGACAATTAGTCGTTTAATGGCCTGATATTCCCATCCATTTTGCCATTTAGGACCAGACCATTTGTTCAAGCATTCCCAACTTGAATCTGTGAAGGCGTGGATTGCCCATCCCGCCCATGCGGTCATGCCTCTCCACGCCCGCATTCAACGATCAATCAGGCAATTGATCGTTGATGGAGCCCTTGGACCGGGAAAGGCGCTTCCGGCTTCGCGTGGTCTCGCCAAATCGCTGGGCGTGTCCCGCGACACGATTGAGGCGGCCTATGCGCAGCTGCATGCGGAGGGCTTCATCGACCGCAGGGTGGGCAGCGGCAGCTTTGTGGCGCAGATAACGGAATTCACGCCTGGACACAGCGTGTCCCAGCGCGATGCGCTTTTGCGCAATCAGGCGCCCAATCTGAGCAAGCGCGGCGCGATCATGTTTCGTAGCGGGGGTGTGCGCGAGCTGCTGGCGCCACGGCCTTTCGCTCATGGTGTTCCCGAAACCCGAAACTTCCCGCTTCCGCTGTGGGAGCGTCTGGAGCGGCAGGTGTTGAAGGAAATCGGTACGCAGGCCTTGCTCCATGGCCATCCGCAGGGAACCGAGCCCTTGCGACGCGCCGTCGCCGAATACATGAACCTGGAACGCGGCGGCCGTGCGACGCCGGACAGGGTGCTGATCCTGACCAGCTCGCAACAGGCGCTGACTTTATGCGCAAACATGCTGTTCGATCCCGGTGACCGCCTCTTCATCGAGGACCCGGCCTATTACGGTGCACGCAAGGCGTTCGACGCTGCAGGTCTCGAATCTGTCCCGGTCGGTGTGGATGATCAGGGCATTGTGATTGAGCGGATGGTAAGCGAAACGAACAAGGCCAAGGCGGTGTTTCTCACGCCTTCGCACCAGTTCCCAACTGGTGCGACCCTGTCGCTGGATCGCCGTCTGGCACTGATCGAATGGGCCGCCCGCCAGCAGGCATGGATTATCGAGGATGATTATGACAGCGAGTTTCACTACGCTGGCAAACCGACGGCCTGCGTGCAGGGCCTCGACCGGCATGACCGGACAATCTATATCGGCACTTTCACCAAATCACTCTTTCCGGGCCTGCGTATCGGCTACATGGTCTTGCCGCCGCAACTGGTCAGACCGATGACCGTTGCCCGCACCCTGCTCGACGGACATTCCGCACCGATCGCGCAGTTGACGCTTGCCCGGTTCATGGAGGGCGGGCATTTTGGCGCCCATGTCCGGGCCATGCGCGGCATTTATGCTGAACGACGCGATCTACTGGCCGGACTGATCGAAAAACATCTGGCGGATTTTGTAGAGCCACAAGTACCTGCCGGAGGGTTGCAAATGTCTTGCCTGCTCGCCGGCGCTCTATCGGAGCGTAATGCTGTTGCTGCCGCCCAACGTGTCGGCATTAAACTCCTCGGCCTGTCCGGGCTTTACGCCGCCGGGGATGGAAGAGCCGGTTTCCTGATGGGATTTGCGGCCTATACGCCAACAGAAATCGAAAGCGCGGTCAAAAAACTGGCAGGGGCTTTTCAAGCGGCTGTGAAACCATAATTTTCCAGCAGACACCGCATTTGCCAGCCTCGTGAAACTCCAATAACCTCAGAAGACTTAATAATATTATGATTATCAGTTGGTGCGATATTCTGTCTGAACAGCGACTGATACCGGGATGCAATTTATGAACCTCCACACCAGAAGCATCCGATCTGCGGCGCTCCCGATCCTCATGTGGTTGCTGTTCAATATTCTGGCGATAGGTGGCCTTGTCGTCTATCAGCGTGCCGCGTTGTTGTCCGAACTTCAGGCCGCCAGCTTTACATTGCACCGTGAGGCTTCACAACGTGCTGACCAGCACGATGCCCATTTGACGGCGCTTTCGACGATTGCTCAATCCAAGGCGCGAACGGCCGATCTCTCGCAGGACGATGTTTTCGTCGAAGTAGCGGCAACGATCACGCGTTTCTATCCGCGCATAGATGAGATTCAATTGGTGCCGATGGAGCCAACTGTCCCAGTGACTGGCACCAGAAAACTGGAACCGGAACTGGCCGACGCCATACGGGCGGTGGCTCGCTCATCCCGTGGCGTTCCCGAACTGTTGGCACCGGCAGAACGGCCCGGACATTATTTGATCGTAAAACGCAGCCCGAATACGGATAATCCGCATGACGGCCTGGCGCTCGCGATCAATGCTGGCAGCCTGATTACCTCGGACGACGCATTCTGGAGCCGTGAAGGCGTTGCCCGACGCCTCGTCATGCCCGACGGAACTGTTCTGTTCAGTAGCCCGGCCTCGTTCGGCGAAGCGCGCTTTTCCAAGAAACTGGGCAGTGCCACACAGCCGCTTCTTTTCCAGACGGCTCTCGCCATGGGGTGGACCGATCTGTTGCCATTCGACCAGTTGATTGCGATTCTCACCCTCACGAATCTGCTGTTCTTCGGCGGGCTGGTTATTGTTCGCCAGACACAACGCACACGCCATGCGGAACGTCGGGCGGAGCTGAGCGGCCTTGATGCCCGGCTGGCTCACGCTTCGCGTGTCAACACGATGGGCGAAATGGCAAGCGGCATGGCGCATGAACTGACACAGCCCCTAACGGCAATTCTCGCTGGCGCGCAGGCGGGCCGCCGCTTGTTGGTCCGCAACAATACGGAGGCTCTCGCTGGAGCGCTGGATGATATGGTGGATCAGGCGCGCCGTGCATCGGCCATTCTGGATCGGCTGCGCAACTGGTCTCGTCCGCAGCGGCGACAGACGGCGCCTGCCGATTTGCGCCTGTCGCTTCAAAACGTCCAGACCTTGCTGGCTTCGGAAGCTGTCCGGCAGAATGTCAAAGTTGAGCTTGTGATGCCGGAAACACCTTTGATGGCTGCAGTTGATCCGGTGGAAATGGAGCAGGTGATGTTCAACCTCCTGCGCAACGCGATTGAATCTTTTCATGACGACGATCAGGACCGGCGGGTAAATGCATCCCTGAAAGCTGACGGATCGGTCGCCATTCTGGAAATTGCGGACAATGGCCCCGGTGTTGCCCCTGAACTCTTGCCGCGCCTCTTTACCCCCTTTACCACAAGCCGTCCGGAAGGAACCGGTCTCGGTCTTGCGCTCAGCCAGCGACTGGTGGAGCGTTTTGGCGGCGAGATTTCCTATATTCCACAGGAGCGCGGCGCGCTGTTTCGCGTTGTGCTCCCAATTGCTGAAGATGCGGGAAGTTAAGAGGATGGTTCAGCCGGTCTATCTCGTTGATGACGATGAAGCAGTACGAAAGTCGCTTGGCCTTCTTTTGTCGACCATAGACATCGAGGTCAGAAGTTTTGCCGATCCTTCTGCATTTCTGGCCCAACTGCCACGGTTGAAACCGGGATGTATGATTTTTGATATCCGCATGCCGGTCATGACGGGTCTGAAACTTCAGGAGCTGTTAGCCGGACAGGAAATCGACTGGCCGGTGATCATCATCTCTGGCCATGGCGATATCGAAGCCTGCCGTCGCGCCTTTCGAAATGGCGCGGTGGATTATCTTTCCAAGCCAGTCGATGAGCAGGATTTGATCGATGCAATCCAGAAGGCGCAGCAATTGCTTGAACACAGGCTGGGGAGCAAGGCGCTGAGAGCCGAAACGCTGGCACTGCTGGATACGCTGACAACACGTGAACGCGAGGTTCTTGACCGTATCGCGCAAGGATTTACCACCCGGCAAATTGCCGATGGTCTTGAACTGTCGCCGCGCACGATTGACAGCCACCGTGCGGCCATCGGCGCGAAACTGGGCACAACCTCGCAAGCAGAAATGACCCGTTTGTGGCTGGAGGGCCAGCCAAATCCGTAGAACTACCGATAAGATCGTAAATGCTACGGATTTCGCTGGATGCTGGCGGCAACTAAATGTTCCTCATCACAACCGAGGAACGACCATGATCCGTAAACTTGCAATAATCGCCCTGTCGATGGCTCCGGCTACCGCTTTCGCTCAAACGCTTCCCACCACGCCTTATCTGCCGCTTAATCTCGCAACGAAGGCTGCACAGGCTGCGCTGGATGCCTGCGTTGCCAAGGGCAATAATGTGAGCGTCGCAGTCGTGGCCCGCGATGGATCGACCAAGGTTCTGCTCAAGGCCGACCTTTCCGGCCCGCATACCGGCAATAGCGCTGAAGGAAAGGCGTTCACGTCGGCAGCTCTGGGGCGCGATTCCGGTGAACTTGCAGAGTTTATCGCGTCGAAGCCAGCCAATAATGGCATGCGGGATATGGATTCTCGCTTCGTCATTCAGGCGGGCGGACTGCCAATCAAGATCGGCGACGCGCTGGTCGGTGGCATCGGCGTCGGCGGTGCACCATCAGGTGCAACCGATGCGGAATGTGCTCTGGCCGGTCTTCAGGCTATCGAAGCAAAATAAGAACGAACAAGCGGGGCTGGACATTGTTCAGCCCCCGTCTCTTTGCGCGTCCTTATAAAGGACGCTGTTGCCTTCAATCTGTGTTGCTCTCCTGCGCCTCAAAAACCGATTGGATTTGTCGGTCTGATTCATCGGAGCCCGTCTCTATCCGGTGTTCGGCTATCAGTTCGCTGATTATTGCCAGAAAGCGCATCAACGTCGGCGACGTGTCCCCGGCACGATAGGTAGCATATAGAGGGATTTCCGGCGGCGAGGGATGAATTGGCTTGAAAACCACTTCCGGCTGCGCAAGCTGCCGCATGCTGGCGGGTAACAGGGCGACGCCGATGTTGGCGCCCACAAGGCTCAGAAGCGATTGCACCTCGACAACCTGCTGGCGAATTCTCGGCGCGAACCCGGCTTTGACACAACACTGATAGAGGAAATCTGCAAATCTCGACTGATGCAGGCCGAACATGACGAACGGCTGATCTTTCAGTTGCATCAAGGAGACGCTGTTCTGGCTGGCGAGAGGATGCGATCTTGGCATGGCTACCATGAGAGCTTCCTGCATGATGATTTCCCGGTGCAGGCCGTCCTGATGCGGCGGCATGCGAAAAAGACAAACATCGATGCGACGCTCAAGCAGTCCCTGTATCTGGAGCGCTGGCGTTAATTCATGGAGCTGCCAGTCGACATCCGGATAACGGCTGGTGAAGATATCGAGCGCTCTGGGAATGATACCGACCAGCGAAGAACTGATTACGCCAATGTCCAGTCGACCGATGGCGCCCGCAGCTGTCATACGGGTCGTGACAACAGCCTTTTCCAACTGCTGGAAGATCAGGGGAACCTGCTCCTTCAAAGCCAGTCCCGCTGCAGTCAGTTCGACATTGTGATGGCTGCGTTTGAACAGCACGACGTCGAGACGGTCCTCCAGTTGTCTGATCTGCTGACTGAGAGGAGGCTGCGACATGTTCAAACGGACTGCGGCGCGACCGAAATGGAGTTCTTCCGCGACGACCAGGAAATAACGCAGTGTTCGCAGATCGAACGGTTTCAGATGATTGTAAGCCATATCGAAAACCTCTCGCCAACCGGAACAAACAACACTGTACGTCTCAAAGGGGGAGGGGCGATAGTCCTTGAAAATACGAAACTCTGTTGCTGGACGCGGCTTGCTGTCGGCTCTGCTCACGAACGTCCCGAATAGGAATGATCGCAAAACGCGGCTTGATTTCATCGCCGTCTTGCGTTTATGAGACCCGTGTCAGGCGTGGGGATGAAGATCTGGGAGATCTTCAAGGGATGCTGACCGGTAAACTCCTTGCCCGTTCAACAAGGCCCGCGGCTTCCCATTTTCGAGGTTTACGTGTTCGATATCATTCTTATCTTCGCTGTTCTCAGCACAACCATGCTGTTTGACTGGACCAAACAGTCTTCAAAGTGATCGCCTGCGGCGGTCCACCTTCCCAGAAGAGCTACGGCCGGCCTTAGGGTCGGCTTTTTTATTGTGATCCGCTTTCCTGATGGGCGTTTCTGAGCTTCAGCGCCGGATTCGACCATATCGAAATCGTCTCACCATACACTGAAAGTGATATTGTACGTCTTACCATCAATGTGGCGATAGTGGGCAGTGACGAAAATCACTGCCGTCGAAAAATAGGCCTGCCGTCGCCTGGCGAACGGTTGCCGCACCAAAGGGGGACGCAGTTGGTTTTCTCGAGGATCGGTCCTTCACGACCGGGAAAAGGAGACCAATCAATGATCATCGATACCAGTTGCTATCCGACCAATCTGGTCGATCTGGCCTGGCAGCATGATGGCGATCCGTTCAGCGGCGAGCGCCTGATTCAAATGATGGACGGCCCCTATACGATCAACGGCAAACCACGTCGCATCGACAAGGCGTTCATCCAGCCGCCGCAGGGCAACACCATCTATACGTGGACAGATGGGGAGCTAGACGGGCGTCAGTCCATCGATGCCTATATGGCCTATACGCTTGAAATGGTTCAAAAACACCCGGACCGGTTCATTGGCTGCTTCGTCTATAATCCGCGTTGCGGCGTGCAGAACGGGGTCGAGGCCATTGAGCGCTATGTGAAGGAACATGGTTTCCGCATGGTCCAACTGCAAGCCAATATGCATGCATATCGGCCTGACCGTGCCAAGGACTGGCTGCGCCCAGCGCTCGACAAATGCCGGGAACTGGGTGTGCTCGTCAAGCTGCATACCGGTGATGGCCCCTACAGTATTCCGACGGAGTGGATTCCGCTTATCAAGGAATATCCGGACATCAATTTCATCATGGCGCACTTTGGTGTGCAGACCGGAGGGGTCTACTGTTTCGAGCCTTTCCAATGGGCAATGGAATATCCGAACGTGTTCTGTGAAAGCAGCTGGTGTCTGCAGTCGCGTATCGTTGAATTTGCCAAGGATTTGCCGACGCACAAGATCCTTTACGGTTCAGACACGCCGCCTAACGAACCGGGCATGTGGCTGAATCTGCTCGAAGTGCTTTGCCATGAACCGCCGCAAGGGATGAATCTCGACGAGGACACGCTTGAGGATTACCTCGGCAACAATCTCGCCCGAATGTTGGGCATGGAGCCAACACCTCCGCCCGCCACCTATCAGGATGCAGTCGCAGAACTTGAACGTCATGGCATCGAAAACAAGCACTACCTGGCGACCCTTGCGTAGTTCAGCGGAGAATCCACATGATTATCGATACCCATCTGCATCCAACCAATCTTGTCGATGAGGCCTGGCGTCATACCGGTGAGCCGTTTACCGGCGAACGCATGCTGAAGCTCATGGACGGTCCGTATATGATCAACGGCAAGCCACGCCGGATCGATATGGGCTTCATTCAGCCGCCGCCCGGCAATACAGGCTACCGCGATGGCAACCGCCGCGGACGCGACGGCATTCGTGACTACATGTCCTATGTCGCCGAGCTTTGCCAGAAATATCCGGACCGCTTCATCGGCAACTTCAACTACAATCCTCGGTGGGGTCCGGAAAACGGCGCCGCGGAACTGGAATTCCATGTCAAGGAATATGGCTTCAAGATGCTGAAGCTGCATTCCAACATGCATGGCTATCGCCCGGACCGCGCACTGGAATGGTTGCGGCCTGCCATGAAGAAATGTGCGGAGCTGGGCGTCGTCGTTCTTATCCATACGGGTGACGGCCCCTATTCGATCCCGACGCAGTTCTATCCCATCATTCGCGAATTTCCGATGGTCAACTTCATCATCGGCCATTTCGGGATACAGACGGGCGGCAACTATTCGTTCGAAGCGTTCTGGATGGCGATGGACACGCCGAATGTCTATTGCGAATCCGGCTGGTGCTTCCAGTCGCGCATCGTGGAGTTTGCAAAGCAGTTGCCGCCGAACAAGATCGTGTTCGGTACGGATTCGCCGCCGAACAATCCGGGCATGTGGTTGCGCGAGCTGGAGGTTCTGTGTTCGCCGGAGCCGCAGGGTATGAACCTCAGCGAAGATATTCTTGAAGACTATCTGGGCAACAACATAGCCCGTCTCATCGGTATCGAACCCACCAAGCCTCCCAAGGATCTGGCGGAAGCGGAGAAGCGTCTCAAGGCCACCTACGTCTGAGGCGCTGTGCGGGGTGTGCATGCGCACCCCGCACATTTCAGGAAATGACATCGGGAGGAGTCATGAACGAGCTGCATTCAGTCACCAAGACGGGAACACAGGATTTTCAGAGTTTCGCGAACGTCTACCGGCAACTTTATCCCGATGACGTCGTTCATATCCGCGAGCCCCTGCAGGACGGCCGCGATGTCACCGCATTGGTGGCGACGCTGGCTGAAAAGGGCAGGACACCGATGCTGGTCTGCGATCAGGTTCCGGGCAGCGAGGTGCTGCTGGTCACGAATGTGTTTGCATCGCGCGAAAGGATAGCCCGCATTTTCGGGACGCGTATTTCCGAGCTGCATGGCGAGTACCAGAAACGCGCCAATGCTCCGATCGAGCCTGAATATGTCGCCGACGGCCCGGTGATGGAACAGGTCGACGAAAGCAAGGACGTCGATCTCGACAAACTTCCGATGATCCGGCATTTCGAGAGTGATCGCGGCCCCTACATCACAAATGCGATCATTGTTGCGAGTGATCCTGAAACCGGCATTGCCAATCTCAGTTATCACAGGTCGATGCGGCACTCCCAGTCGGCACTGGCAACGAGCCTGCATTCGCGCGGGCATCTATGGCGCATGTATCAGACGGCGCGTGAAACCGGTCGGCCGCTGCCGGTGGCGATGGTGGTTGGAGCACATCCACTTTTCATGCTGGCTGCTTCCGCGCGGTTGCCATTCGGTGCAGATGAGCGTGCTGTTGCCGGCGGGCTGATGCGCGAGCCGTTGCGTCTGGTCAGAACACCACGCTACGCCATCGGTGTTCCGGCGGCGGCAGAATATGTGCTGGAGGGGCATCTTGATCCCCATGCACATGTCGAGGAAGGACCATTTGGCGAGTTCTCTGGCTATTCTTCGGACCGGTCGACCAATACGCTGTTTCACGTAACGGCTGTCATGCGTCGTCGGGCGCCTTGGCTGGTCGATGTCGTGGGCGGTGCGACGGACGAGCATCTCAACCTTGCCCGCCTGCCGCGGGAAGCTGAAATGTTCGAGAAGCTGAAAGCGCGGTTCCCCTCGGTAACGAGGCTGCACTATCCCACCTCCGGAACGCATTTTCACTGCTATGTCGCGTTGAAGCAAAGTCGGCCCGGCGAAGCGCGCCAGGTGATGCTGGGTCTTCTTGGCTGGGACCCCTATTTGAAAACGGTCATAGCCGTCGATGACGATATAGACGTCACGCAGGACAGTCAGGTGTTGTGGGCAATGGCCACGCATTTCCAACCGCATCGTGATCTTTTCACGATTGACGGTCTGCCCGGCAGTCCGCTCGATCCATCGTCAAGTTCTGACGGTACGACGTCGCGGCTGGCGCTCGATGCAACGCGAAGCCCTGATTTTCATGGCATTCGTGCCGTGATTGGCGACGATGCGCTCGGGCGTGCGCGCGATCTTCTGGGCGGTCTGACCGGAATAAGACCAACGGGAACGCCGTCATGAACGCCGTCTCTCCACGACCACACGACTACCGCCCGCGCATGGTGGTTGGGATCAGCGGTGCGTCAGGCTTCGTCTACGGCTTTCGCCTTCTCGAAATCCTGCAGCAGCTCCAGATAGAAACGCATGTAGTGGTGAGCCGGTCGGCGCTTCTGACCATGACCCACGAGACCGACTACAAACTCGCTGATATTCGCGAGCTGGCAAGCTATCTCTACAAATCCGACGATATGGCTGCCAGCATTTCGAGCGGGTCCTTCAGAACCATGGGTATGGTCGTGGTGCCGTGCTCGATGAAAACGCTTGCGGAAATTGCGCATGGCCTGTCGGGGAGCCTGATCAGTCGGGCAGCCGATGTCACGTTGAAGGAGCGGCGAAAGCTGGTGCTGCTGGCCCGCGAGACGCCGCTGACGCAGACCCATATCGCCAATATGCTGACCGTCACCCAAATGGGCGCCATCGTGACGCCCCCTGTTCCCGCCTTTTATGCCAGACCCGCAAGCATCGCGGAGATGGTCGATCACACAGTTGGCCGGGTTCTGGATCTTTTCGATCTGGAGACGGGTGGCGTGCGGCGATGGCTCAAAATGCCCTGACAACGATAATCCAAGGGAGAAGAACGATGTTGAAGACAGTCAAGGACAAGATTCCGGTCACCGTGCTTACCGGCTTTCTCGGCTCCGGCAAGACAACGTTGCTGAACTACATTCTGAAGGAAAATCATGGCATGAAGATCGCTGTGATCGAGAACGAGTTCGGGGAAATCGGCATTGATGGCGATCTGGTCGTCGGCAGCACGGAAGAAATCTTCGAAATGACCAATGGCTGCGTCTGTTGTGTGGCCGAGGCACGTGACGATCTTCTGCGGGTTATACGCCAGCTTCTGGCAAGACCGGAACGTCTCGATCATATTATTATCGAGACGAGCGGACTTGCCGATCCTTATCCGGTGGCCCAGACCTTCTTCCTCGATGATCCGATCCGCAATGAAACCAATCTCGACGGAGTCATAACGCTGGTCGACGTCAAACATATTCGCCAGCATCTGGACGATATCCATCTGGATGGCATTGACAATCAGGCGGTCGATCAGATCGTCTGTGCAGACCGTATCGTGCTCAACAAGGTGGACCTGGCACAGGACGCAGATATTGCCGATGTAAGCAGACGCATCCGCCAGCTGAACGAAACTGCGGATATCGTGCTGTCGAGCTATGCGCAGATCGATCTCACCAAGATCCTGGGACTGGCGGCCTTCGATCGCAATCGCAAGATGGCTGCCGAGATCGATTTCGACTGGCACGTGCACAATCATAATCACCATGGTGATGGGCACGTTCATGACCACGAGGATCACGGTCATGAACACGCATGGCTCGGGGATGCCAGCCATACCCATGACACGTCGGTCACGTCCGTTGGCATCGAACTTCCGGGCAATATGGACCCGCAGAAAATTTCGCGATGGGTGCAGGAACTCAAGCGACAGAACAACGAGAATCTGTTTCGAATGAAAGGCATCTTTTCCGTTCAGGACGATGACTATTGCTATGTCCTGCACGGCGTCCACAACGAGATCGAATTCCGCCCCAATCATCCATGGGCAGGGGATGAACGCTCGAACAAGATGATCTTCATCGGGCGCAATCTCGACCGGGCTTCGTTGCAGGCCCGCATAGAAGCATGTCGGGCATAATGACCGGCAATTGACCGGCTTCGGAGCCGGGAGTTTATCTGCTGCATCGCTTGGTGCGGGGATGATTTCCGAAGCCGGTTTGATGGAACAGGCAATGAAAACGTCAAGACAAGACGTCACGAAAGGAACGGCCACAAGTCGTTGGAAATTGACTCAATAAGGGGAACAACGATGACATCTGCAATACATCCAGTCGATGAAATATTACCTGCCAAGAAAACACTCACTCTGGCGCTGCAGCACGTTGCGGTGTCCTATGTGGGATCGGTTGCGGTACCGCTGATTATCGCCAATGCGCTCGGCTTCAGTTCCGAGGAAACTATCCTCCTGATCAGTGCCACCTTCTTCTGTTCAGGTATTGCGACGCTACTGCAAACCATAGGATTCTGGCGTTTCGGCGTCCGTCTTCCGATCATGAACGGGGTCGCCTTTTCCAGTGTCTCGGCGATCATCGCTATCGGCTCCATGCCGGGGGTGGGGATAGCGGGCATTTGCGGTGCCGTGATTGCAGGCGGTATCTTCATCATGCTGATCGCACCGGTTACCGGGCATCTGCGTCGCTTCTTTCCGCCCGTCGTCACGGGCTGTATTGTCACCGCCATTGGCGTGCAGCTTCTGCCGGAAGCCTATCAGTGGGCAGGCGGCGGACGTGGCCAGTCGGATTTTGGCGACCCTGCTTTTCTGGGCGTGGCGTTACTGGTGCTGATCGTTATCCTTGCGTTAAATAGGTTCGGATCGCCGCTCCTGAAAAATCTGGCTGTACTTTTCGGTATGGGTACGGGCGCTCTGGTCGCCTTTCTTCTGGGAATGGGCAATTTCAACCCGGTAGAAACCGCCCCTTGGATGACCGTGCCGACGCCATTCCATTTCGGACTGCCGACTTTCGCCGTCCTGCCGTTCATGACGATTGTGATCGTGATGATCGTCCAGACAGTGGAATCCATGGGGCTGTTCATTTCAATCGGTGAGATCGTCGACAAGGATGTTACGCCTGAGCAGGTCGCCGACGGTGTACGTGCCAATGGCCTTGCCAGTGCGGTTGCAGGGGTCTTCGCGGGCTTTCCTTTCATTGCTCACATGGAGAATGTCGGTCTGGTCATTTTGAGCGGTGTGCGCAGCCGCTGGGTTGTTGCGCTCTGCGGTTTCATGCTGTGCGTCATCGCTTTCTTTCCCAAGTTCGGAGCAGTCCTTGCGGCGGTGCCTGCGCCGGCGCTCGGTGGAGCAGCGGTAGCAATGTTCGGTATCGTAGCTGCGGCTGGTATCCAGTCCCTGTCCAAGGTCGATTACGCGAATAATCAGTATAATATCCTGATCGTTGCACTGACGCTGGCTATCGCCTTCATCCCGATCATGTCTCCCAACCTGTTCCAGCAATTGCCGGATTGGACGCAGTCCATCCTGCATTCGAGCGTTGTGGTTGCTTGCGTGGTTTCCGTTACGCTCAATCTCGTCCTCAACGGATTGGGCGACAGCAATCAGGTTCATGAAAGCCATCATGACGGTCATCTGGCCGAGGCGAAGTCCCAGACCAACGGTGGCTGAGCACAACCATCTGCGGCGCCGGGCAGAGAGCCCGGCCTGCACGCCAGAGGTTTGCATCCGCCCGCTATAGAGGCTGTGGAATGCAGGCCTGCGGGGCCGCCCGTTTTACCTTTTCAGCTCCATTCAGATAGTGAGGTTCACGATGGATAATCTGTTCCAGCAATCCAATGCGCCGTGCCGCCGCCTTGTCCGGGGAGGACTGGTTGCTGTCGGCGCCCGCGATGTCCGACAGGCCGACATGTTGATTTCGGAGAAGGGCATCATCCTGGATATTGCACCCGACATCGAGCCTGAAGGCGATATGCAGCTTATCGATGCGGCAGGCTGCATCGTTTCGCCGGGTCTGGTGGACATGCATCAGCATCTCGACAAGACCGGCGTATTGCGTTTCGCACCCAACCCATCCGGCACGTTGCAGGGCGCGCGCGACGCTTTTGCGAAATATGCGCGGCAGGCCCCGCCTGACGACATTCTCAAGCGGGCGTCCCGAACCATTGAGCGTTGTCTCAACCGTGGCACCAGAGCTATCCGAAGTCATGTGAATGTGGACAAGGATGCGGGCTTCAATGGCATAGAAGCTCTGGCGAAATTACGGTCGGACTGGGCTGACCGGGCGAAGCTGCAGCTTGTGGCGTTCATGATCCCGCATCCGGGGCAGGATCTCGACTGGCTGGAGGCCAATATCGATCGCGCGGTTGCGCTGGCCGATGCCGTGGGGGGCACGCCCGCAGTGGCGGAAGACCCGGAGCGTTATCTCGATATCCTATTCGCCGCTGCTGCACGGCATGGCCGTCCAGTCGACCTGCATCTCGATGAACATCTCAACCCGCAACGCCCGCTTTTCAACGCCGTCTTCGAGCGGGTCCGCCGTTATGGTCTGGAGGCACGTACCGTGCTTAGCCATGCTTCGGTTCTCAGTGCGATGGACCGGCCGGATTTCGAAGCGATCTTGGAACAGATCATCGCGTTGAAACTTGGCGTGGTCACGCTGCCGGCGGCCAATCTTTATCTGCAAGCGCGCGATTGCGACAAGCTGCCACCGCGCGGGCTGACGCGGGTGGCAGAGATCGTGCGCGCCGGTGTGCCTATTGCCACGGCCTCGGACAATATCGAAGATCCATTCGTTCCGACCGGCTCTGGCGACATGCTGGAAATTGCGCGCTGGACCCTGCTTGCAGGTCATCTTAAGGGCGATGAACTGGCCACTGCCTATGCGATGATTACCGCAATCCCTGCAAAACTCATGGGTCTCAAGGATTATGGCTTGCATCGGGGCGCACGGGCTGATTTTCTGCTGGCCAAAGCCGAAAGCATCGACGGCTTCGTGGCCGGCGGAACACCGCATTTGCGCGTTTTCTCCAATGGAACGCTTGTATCGGAGACGCAGATCGCCACGGTCACCGCGGCGAAGACGCAATCCGTTGCGCGCGAACCGGCCTGAGACGTCGCACGCTCCGGACAAAGCGGAGGGGACAGAATGGCCGGGGAATCGGCAAAGCGACTGACAGCATTCGGCATGGTTATCCTGCGCGAGGCGATCAGCGTCTACTGGACGCTGATCAAGATCATGCTGCCGGTGATGGTGCTGACGCAGTTTGCAATCGAGATGGGCTTGATCAAGGCCATCTCACCTGCCTTCGCTCCCGTCATGCAGTTCGTGGGGCTGCCTCCGGAGGCAGGTTTTGTCTGGGCGATGAACCTTCTGGTCGGAGTGTGGAGCGGGGCAGTGGTGATGTTCGCTGTCTTGCCGGTCGACACGCTGACCTCGGCACAGGTGACAATCCTCAGTTCGCTTTTCCTCTTCGCCCATGCTCTTCCTATCGAACAGCGTATCGTGCAAAAGGCCGGCCCGCGTTTGATCGTCTCGACACTGATCCGGCTTGGCGGCGGGCTTTTCTTTGCATGGGGGATCAAGCTGATTTCCAGCCATACCGGCTGGCTGGCAGAACCGGCGGCGCCGAGCTGGGTGCCGGGCCATTATGATTCAAGCTGGAGCAGCTTCGTCGCCGATACGGCATCTACGCTGGTCTGGATATTTGTTGTTCTGCTTGGTCTGGTGGCGGTGTTGAGAACGATGGATGCGCTCAATGTGACGCGCTTTCTCAACCTGCTTCTCTCACCCTTGTTGCGTTTGCTCGGCATATCGAAGGATGCCGCTCCACTGACCGTTGTGGGGCTGGTGCTGGGACTATCCTATGGCGGTGGCCTCATCATTCGCGAAGCGCAGCGCGGACACATCCAACCTCGGGACGTCTTTCTCGCGTCGAGTTTCATGGGGCTCTGCCACAGTCTGATCGAAGATACGCTGATCGTGGTGGCTCTCGGTGCGGATATCTATGTGGTCCTGTTCGGCAGGCTGATTTTCTCCGTTCTGCTGGTTGCGATATTTGCCAGATTTCTGCGCGGAACGGGCGATGCGTTCTTCTTCCGCTTCCTTTATCGGGATACGCTGCGCTGTAAATCGCGCCCGCAATACGGACAGGCACTAGTGGATTGAATTTGACGTTTGATACCCGTCCGATACAAATCTCGTTTCAAGCGTCAAATTCGAAAAATCCACTAGATTCATAGGGTTATTAGTGGTCTTTTTGATTCCGACATTTGCCCGGCGCTCATATCCGAGGGATGCAAATGCCGGAATCAGACCACTGGAACAGCCAACGGATTCTTAGACGCCGCTTTCAAAAACGGCATCTTTCCATTCAAGCTGCCTCTCTCAAGGCGTGGATAGTTACAGTGGTCTGGCGCATGAGAAACGAATATTGACCGACACGACTGAAAGCGCAGGCGCGATGAATGTCGCGCAAAAGGCTTACTCGACATTGCGCCGCGTGGACCAGGGTTTAAGGCTGATCCAGTATGAGCCTTCAAAGGGGACTGCAGCAAAACGTTTGTTGATCTCTGCCAGTGTCGCTTCGGGGCTGGTATCGGTGAACAGTTCCGGTCGCAGCCAGACGGCGAAGGCTTCTGCCGCCAGAATGTTCAGGGGAACGGCATTAAAGAAGTTCCACAATCCATGCACGCGCTTATCGTGCACGGCCTTTAAACCGGCACGGAAAGGGTTCTTCAAGGCGTTTGAAAGCGTGTCGCGCGCTTCCTGCTCGCTGACGCCCGGTCCAATTGAAAAGCCGCTATACTTCCCTCCCGGGGATGATGTGGCGATGTAAACCTGTGGATCGGCAGCAACGATAAATTCGCTGCTAACTATGGCTCCCTGTGATGGTCCGTCCGCAGCGATATTTCGGCTGCCGGTCAGTGTGATGAACTCGCCCATGCTGCTTCGTCCGTAGGCGTAGCAGCATTGGTCTGCATTGGGAAAGGCTTCAAGCAACACGGTCGGGCCAGCATCACTCCCGGCACCGTTCTTCGCCACCCGATCACGAATTCGGGCAATGCGCTCATCATAGAAATCGGCAAATGCGTTGGCTTGTTCCTCGCGGTTGAGTACCTCGCCCAGCAGACGCATATTCTTTGAGGTGTTTTCGAGTGCATGGTTGCCGAAATCGACCACGATCACCGGTATGCCCATTTTCTCGAGATAGGCGATAGCCTGTACACCTTCATCATTGCGCATCTGCCAGTCTGACAGAATGGCCAGATCAGCTTTGACTGAAACGATCTTCTCGACCGAAACTGTCATGCCGTCGCCTATGATTGGCAGCTTGTCAATTTCCGGAAAGCGCTTTTTGAAACCGGCGTAGATTTCAGGGTTGTCGCCCTTAAGGTCGTCAGCCCAACCGGCCAGCAGGCTGACGGGATCGGGATGGATAAGTGACAATGCAATCAAATTGAAGCCGCTGCCAAGCAGCACGGACTTCGGCTGGGCTGCAATGGTAACGTCCCGGTCAAGCGCATCCTTGACATGAATGGGATAGGTGACATCTGCAACAGCGCTGTTACCGAGGGCCAGCCAGATTACGGTCAGACAGACAATAAGACGGATCATTTCATTACTTTCCGGAGCGGTTCCAGTTAAAGAGGAGCCGCTCTAAGTATTTGTTTCGTCGCATTATCCTGCGCAAAGCCGCTTCCCACTTCTGCTGGAAATGCTCTAAATTCAGATGGCGCTCTCAGTCCTTGGGGGGCTGAGAGTTTCACTTTGCATACTGGCGCTACCATGAGTATTTCAGGCTGCCGACAACCGTTCGGCCCTGATCGCGATAACAGAAACCTGCAGAACAGACCGGCTTGCGCGTGTCGAAGAGGTTGGTGGCGTTGACCTGCAGCTTTACGCCTTCATAGTCCTTCTTGATGGCGCCAAAATCGAAATCAATCGCAGCATCGACGAAAGCGCGAGAACTGTTTTTCATGGTGTTTTCGTCATTGCCGTAGCTGGAACCGACAAAGCGTACGCCTGCGCCGACACCCAGACCGTAGAGGAAAGTGTTCTCGGGCAATTTATAATGGGCCCAGGCCGACGCCATGTGGGTCGGAACGGACGAGATTTCATTGCCAATTGTGCCTTCCGGCCCGTCCTTGATACTGGTCTGCATGTAGCTATAGGATGCAATGAGGGAGAGGCCATTGTCGAGACTGGTACTGGCTTCCAGCTCCAGGCCGCGTGAGCGCAGTTTACCGCGCTGCACCTGAATGTTGGCCGGGCCTGTATCGAGTTCAACCACTTCGTAATAGAGGCCGTTGTCCTGATTGATGTTGAACAGGGCTGCCGTCAACAGGGTATTGCTGTTGGGCAGTTGATACTTGATTCCGACTTCCTGCTGGTCACTTTCCGTTGGCTCGAACGGATTGCCTGTTGCCTGGTTTACACCGGCATTGGGCGAAAAAGCGGTCGAATAGCTGGCATATGGCGTAATGCCCCAAGGCGTCTCGTAGGTCACACCGGCGCGCCATGTGAAGGCCTTGTCGCTCTGATCGAAATCGGTGGACGTGCTGGTTGTCAGATCGGTGTTTTTCGTGTCGGTACTGACCCAGTCCTGACGACCGCCAAGGGTAATGGTCCAGGCATCATAGCGGATCTGATCCTGCAGATAGATGCCAGCCATAAGCTGGTCCTGAACGTCTTTTGTCTGGAAATCTATTGGTGCTACAGGGCGTCCCATGGACGGATGTCTGGTGTCCAGCGGCGGTGTGTAACCATAGCCGTTCAATCCCTTCCATTGCAGCTTTGTCAGGTCGACCCCAGCCAGGAACCTGTGCTCAAAATTGCCGGTATCGAAATTTGCTTCCAGTTGGTTATCGATAGTGAAGCTGGTCAGGCGCTCTTCAAAAGTGCCTGCGCTGCTGTCGAGAAGCAATGGATCGTCTTCATTGGCCTGATAGGCAAAGGCCCAGTCGGCTCCGATTTTGGTCGACGCAAGGCGGGCATTCTGGCGGAACACGAATGTGTCGTTGAGGCGGGTTTCGAATTCATAGCCGATACGCCCCTGAGTTTGGACCGAGTCGTTGAAAGCGGTATTGCCTGCAAAGAAGTCGAAGACCCTGTCCGTGGCGGCATCATAATAATAAGCGGCCGTACCGCCGGTTTTGGTACGGGAGAACTCGCTGAGGATTGTCAGGCGCGTGTCTTCGTCTGGTTTCCACGTCAAGGCCGGTGCTATGTAAATGCGGTCGTCTGGAACCGAGGGCTGTTCGGTATCGGAATTGCGCCAAAGGCCTGTCAGGCGATAGTAAAGCGGGTCGCCTTCCTTGACCGGGCCGGATAGATCGAACTGGGTCTGATAGCGATTGTTGGTGCCATATTGGACCTGCACCTCATGCAGCGGGGTTTCGGTCGGGCGCTTGCTGATCAGGTTGAACAGGCCACCCGCACCGGAAGCGCCGTATAGGGCTGACGATGGGCCGCGCAAAATGGAAACGCCTTCCAGACCGTAAGGTTCGGTCTTGAACAGTGCGGAGCTGGCTCCGGGCTGGCGGAGATTGTCGCGGAACACACCGGTATATGTGACGTCGAAGCCACGTACAGTGAAAGAGTCGAACCGCGGATCGAAGCCGTAGCCGCCAACGCGTGCACTGGGTGTATAGGCGATGGCGTCGAGCAAGCTCTGCGGATTGCGGTCTTCAAGCTGCTGCTGGGTAACAGAGGAAATGGACTGCGGGGTCTGTACAAACGGCGTATCAATCTTGGCGCCGGTTGCGCTGCTGCGTGCCACATAACCGTCCGCATCAATTACGCCGCCGCTGCCACCATCTATGACAATCTTGTCGAGAACGATTGCACCATTCTCCGTCGAAGAGGAGGTGGACTGCTCCTGCGCTATTGCAGTAGCGGCAAGAGCGATGAGGGATGTACCAGCCAGAATTGTGCGGCGGAGAGGCATGCAATCTGAACGCATAAAGAATATTCCCAACATGATTTCGACAATCATGAGTGATATATTCATGTATTAATACGGGCAAGAAATTACATGATAAAAAGAGTCATGTTTGATGACCTGTAGTCATCCTGCAACACCTCGGCTGATGCAGGATGTGACCTCAATGCCATCGTTGCCAAACCTGGCTGGTCTCATATTCCCTTATGAGGCGAACAAACCGGGGGATGGAGGATCAGAGGTCATATGAACCAAATCCAACAAGCTCAAGGTGTCTGATTGCAGCGGCCATTCCTAAACGTGATAGTGAGTACCGTTTCGCCTGCTGCATGATAAGCTGCGCCATTCATAACGAGGAGGCATGATAATGCGCTTGATGATGGGAATGTTGCTGGCTGGCGCCAGCATCTTGGGCGGGGCTGGTTTGGCAAAGGCAGAGGACAGTGTCGAAGTCCTTCACTACTGGACTTCGGGCGGCGAAGCTGCCGCGCTCAATCTTCTCAAGGAAAATCTACAGAAGCAGGGCATTGGCTGGGTCGATATGCCAGTTGCCGGCGGTGCGGGCGAAGCTGCCATGACGACTTTGCGCGCCCGCGTGACGGCGGGTAATCCGCCTGCCGCCGTGCAGATGCAGGGTTTCGATATTCTGGATTGGGCAGAGCAGGGCGTGCTCGGCAATCTGGACGAAGTCGCCAACAAGGAGGGCTGGGACAAGGTTATCCCGCCAGCAATTCAGCACTTCTCGAAATATGATGGTCACTGGATTGCGGCACCCGTCAACGTCCATTCGACCAACTGGGCCTGGTACAACAAGGCCGCTTTAGACAAGGCTGGCGGAAAAGTGCCACAGAACTGGGATGAGCTCGTTGCACTGCTCGACAAGTTCAAGGAGCAGGGGATTACCCCGATTGCACATGGCGGCCAGCCCTGGCAGGAGGCGCTTATCTTCACCAGCGTCGTGATGTCTTTTGGGCCGGATTTCTACAAGAAGGCGCTGATCGATCTCGATCCGGAAGCCCTGAAGAGCGATACCATGAAGCAGGTATTCGAGCGGATGGCGAAACTGCGCACCTATGTCGACGACAATTTCTCCGGGCGTGACTGGAATCTCGCCTCGGCGATGGTGATCGACGACAAGGCGGGTGTGCAGTTCATGGGCGATTGGGCCAAGGGCGAATTCACCAAGGCGGGGAAAAAGCCCGGCACTGATTTTGTCTGCGGGCGTTTTCCGGGAACGGAAGGCTCCGTGGCTTTCAATGCCGATCAGTTTGCGGTTTTTGAAGTTGGCGCAGACAAGCGCAAAGCGCAGCTTGCCCTTGCAACCGCTGTTGAAGACGTCAATTTCCAGTCGGCCTTCAATGTGGTGAAGGGCTCGGCACCTGCCCGCACAGACGTGCCGTTTACGGCATTCGATGAATGCGGGAAGAAGGCGATTGCGGATCTTGCCGCAGCCGACAAGAACGGGTCGCTGCTCGGTTCCTTCTCGCAGTCGCATGCTCAGCCAACTGCAATCAAGAACGCGATGTTCGATGTCATAACCCGTCAGTTCAACGGGCAGCTCACGGCAGATCAGGCGGTGGAAGAGCTGAGTTCCGCGATCGATATGGCGAAATAAAGCGAGTTAGCAAGCGTAACAAGGAATGCATCGGCCTCGCCTATGACGAGACCGATGCGTACCGCTTCGATACTTCCGGCTTCTTTCCCCCCAACCGCTCTGCGGTCTTTCCCTCCGTGTCTCCCACCGACGACGCAACTACGTCGCTTTAGCATATGCGTGAAACGGATATCGGTAAGGCCACGACAGAACGAGAACTGCCTGCCACGGAGAGCCTGTTGCTGTGACATGCTCCCTTCTCTCCACTCAATTTAGTTGGATTGCTTCCCATCGACTTCCTTGTAAGCAGCATCGAGGAAACTGGTATCAATCCACTTTTCGTAGTCAACTGAACCCTTGAGCAGTTTGGCATCGGCCATGAATTGCTCTTCGCCTTTAAGCGACGCGAGCGCCTCGGGGGTAATTCTGGGGTCTTGATAAAACACATTGTTCCGATAGGTCTGACGAACCGACTTTTCCGACGACTTTGTTTCGGCAACGAAAATCTTGATCGTTTCTTCGGGATGGGCGTCGGCCCAACGCGCCGTTTCGATATCGACTTTCAGGAGGCGCTTGACGAGCTCGGGATATTTGCGAACGAAGTCCCCATTCGCTGAAATCAAGAACGGGGCCGACCATTCGGGATGCGAGGAAGCATCGAGGATGACTCGCGCTTGACCTGTTTCGACGAGTTTTGCGGCGACGTCGCCACTTTCGACAACGGCATCTACATCCCCGCGTACGAGTGCCGGGCCTGAAGCATCAAAGGCGAGATTGAGAGATTCCACGTCGCTGAGCGACAATCCGACCGATTGGAGGGCCTTTGCGAAGACTGAATGGCGGACTGTCCCGGTGAGATAGGCGACTTTCTTACCCTTCAAATCTTGCAGTGATTGGATTGATGAGCCTGTGCTGACGATGATCGCTGAGCCGTTTTCCTTGATGAAGCTTGAAAGACCGATGGCCTTGACGTCGGCACCGGCCGCAGCGACCCGGAGTGCCGGATTATTGCCGGTGTAAATGAATTCTACCGCTCCGGTGGCAAGCGCGGTTGTTGCTTCAGAACCGCCGTTGGTGAATGCGATAAACTCGACCTTGATGCCATCTTCCTCAAATTCTTTGGCAAGTGTGCCGTTATGCCTTTCGAGGATAAACTTCAAATGGCCGGGTGCTGTACTGCCGATGCGGATCACATTTGGCTTCTCATCGGCAAATGCGGCTGATGACAGTGTTACACTGCCAAGTACGAGTGCTGAGAGGCCCCCGAACAGAACGCGGCGTAGGATGGGAGAATTGAAAATGGTCATATGGTGTTCCCCTTGAGACCAGTTGATGTTGGTTCGAACTCAGGTGTGGGAGGTATCGGAATTGCCTTGCCAGGCGGTGGACCAGCGTTCGAACCAGACCAGCAGATAGTTCACCAGTAGTCCGATCACTGTCATGGTTATGATGCCGGCATACATATCGGCTGTTTCCATCATCAGCTGCGATTGCTGGATCAAAAATCCGAGGCCGGATTTTGCCGCCAGCATCTCTGCACCAATCACGGCGAAGATCGAGGCTTTGACGGCAAGCCGCATGCCTGAGACGATTGATGGAATGCTGGCTGGCAGGATGACTTTCCGGAACATATCGATGTCCGATGTACCCATCGAGCGCGCCGCCTTTAACAACAGCGGATCGACGGATTTGACGCCCGAAATTGTATTGATCAACAGAAAGAAGACCGACGAATAGAAAGTAATCGCAATCTTCGACGCTTCGCCGATACCAAGCAGCAGAATGAAAACGGGCAGCAACGCAAATTGCGACGTGTTACGCAGCGTTTGCACCAGTAAGTCGGAAACTTTTTCAAACAGGGGATAGCGCCCCATGAGAAAGCCGAGCGGTACCGCAATGATAACGGCCAGCACGAAACCTATTGCCGCTCGTTGCAGGCTGATGCCGATATTGGCCGTAAGCGTTCCGTCCAGCAGCATCGCGTACCATGCCAACGCTACTTCGCTCAGCGGAGGAAAGAAGATGCGATTCAGCCAGCCGAGCCGCGGCGCGATCTCCCACAATACCAGGAAAGCCAGCAGCAACGGCAAGCCGTATGTGAAGGTGCCGAACTCCAGCCGCTTAAGATTCCAAGTCCGCCCTTTCGCACTATTGGAAGAATGGCGCGTACCGAATGCAGTCTTATCGGCTACATATGCCATGGTGATCAGCTCCTTCAGTGGGTATAGTCAGGCGACAGCGCCCAGTCTTTTTGTGCCTTGTTGACTTCGTCACGAAGCGCTTCCCACACGCGGCTGCGGTGCGCATTGAATGGGGAGCTGGCGCGGATATCGCTGCCGCGAGGCCTCGGGAGATCAATGTCTATTATCTCCTTCACTGTGCCTGGGCGTGCCGTCATGACGACGATTCTGTCCGCGAGATAGATCGCCTCATCAATCGAATGAGTAACAAAGACAACGGTTGTATTGATCTTTTCCCATATACGAAGCAGTTCGGTCTGAAGAATCTCCCGGGTTTGTGCATCGAGTGCCGCGAAGGGCTCATCCATGAGCAGAACCTCCGGGTCCGTGGCAAGAGCTCTGGCGATTGCAACGCGCTGTTGCATGCCGCCCGAAAGCTGATTGGGAAAACGATCTTCGAAACCGGAGAGTCCGAACAGCGAAAGGAAGTATCGCGCCTTTTCGGTGCGCTCCCGCTTGGCGACGCCCTGCACCTCCAGCGCATATTCGATGTTGGACAGAGCGGTGCGCCATGGAAAAAGGGCATATTGCTGGAAGACGTAGCCTGTCTTCGGATCCGGCTTGACGATACGCTTGCCATCGATTGAGACAATGCCGTTGGATGCCTCGGTCAGACCGCCGATAATATCGAGCAAGACGGATTTGCCGCTGCCGCTCGGACCGACCAATGTAATGAACTCACCCTTCCGGATAGCAAGGTTGACCCCATTCAGAACGGTAACGCGGTCCGAGCTTCGACCCTCGATCTGGACCGACTGACCGGGCTTCAACTGAAAAGTTTTGTGAACGTCGGTTACTGTGATGCGGTCCATGCGGTTCTCCATTCAGACTTGTGCAACGCGGATGTGATGTGTCGGGTCGAGTTCCGACCCACCCGGTTTCCCGCGTCTCCATCCCAGCGCGCGCGAATAGCTGCCGAAAAGCCCTCGCTCTTCCGCTTCGGCCTCCGTTATCGAAAGAGGGCCATCGGCGCGTTCGGCGACATAAAGCGCGTCCGTTGGGCAATAAATCTCGCACAGAAAGCAGGTCTGACAATCATCCTGACGGGCAATGACGGGGGCACTATCAGACGTATCGAAGACGTTGGCCGGACAAACCTTCACGCAAATATCGCATTCTACGCAGCGGCTTTGGGAAACAATCTCGATCAAGATGCCATCTCCCGCCGACTGTAAGGCGCGGTCGAGACGGAGATGTCGTCGATCCCACGTAACGTGATGGGTCGCGCAAACGTCATTTCGTTGCCTTCGAAGTCGCTTCGGCGGTGTATGCCGCGACTTTCTTTGCGGGCGAGTGCTGCCGCCACTGACCAACGTCCGGATGCTGCAATTGCTGCTGCTTCGCGCGCCTTCAGGCGATTGGGGCCTGCTCCTGAAAGATGGTGTTTGACGTCGTTCCAGACTGCGTTGAGTTTTTCGCTACTGACCCGCAGACGGTTGCCTTCGCGGAAATAGTTCTTTTCCAAGGGCGTGACTTCAGCCCGCACACTGTCGATGACATCCTTCGGCGTGAGCCAATTTTTGGTTGTCGAGACGGGACGCAGGCCTGCTTGACCAAGCGGATTGGAATGGCGCTTGAAGGCCTTGCCGCTTCGACGCTTGGCATGCAACGCGGCACCCTGACCGGACCACCAGCCACTGGCGATCGCCCAAGAGGAGTTAGGTCCGCCGCCGCCGGATGTGGCTCCCGCAATTTGCTCGCGGCTCGCGGCATCTCCAGCGACATAGAGACCGGCAACGTCGGTGGCGCAATCTGACGATGCGATACGAATACCGCCGGTGCCGCGAACAGTTCCTTCGGCTCGGAAAGTAACGCGGAATGGATCACGGAATGGATCGACCGGCATCCTGTCATAGGGCACGAAACAGTTCGGCTGACCACGGCGCAACCAGTCCTGCAAGGCGGGCTCTGCCTGGTCAAGCACCGCGTAAACGGGGGCGTCGATCATTGCCTTGGCAATTTCCTTCTCACGCTCGCCGATACCGTTCTGCAGATGATTACCGTCGCTATCGAGAATTGGGGTGCCATCCTCCCGATAGAACGAAGCCCAGCGAAACGGTAACCCCTTATTGAGGGACGTACCGAAGGGTGCCAGAGTATACTTGCCCGTGAACTCCATGCCGGAAAGGCTTGCGCCGGCTTCGGCTGCCATAAGATGGCCGTCGCCGGTCAGGGTGGTGGCACCCAGTATGCGTTCGTGGAACGCGCATCCGCCTGTTGCAAGCACGACTGCGCCAGCCTCAACGCGCCAGTCGCGGTCGCGCTGACGATCTATTCCGGCCGCGCCTGTAACTGCCTCACCGTCGAAATAGAGTTCCAGAGCCGGATGATGGTCCAGCACCGTAACGCCGGCCCTTAGAACACGTCGGCGCATGAAGGCCATGTAATCAGGCCCGCGTAGATTGGCGATATAGAGCCTGCCATCTTCACCATCGGGAAATGGATATCCCCATTCGGCGAGCTTGAGCAGATTTTCATAGGCTTGATCGACCGTGCGCAGCATCCAGCGCTGATCGGCAAGATTACCGGTACGCTGCCAGCGCCGCTCGATGATCTGAGCCCGGTTGTCCCCTGGCGGCGCGATCCAGGTGCCGGTGTTTGACGGTGCCGTTGCGCCGCTGGTACCTAAATAACCCTTGTCAGCAAGGATGACCTGGGCTCCGCTCTGCACGGCCGATAAAGCAGCCCAGGCGCCAGCAGGACCGCCTCCCAGGATGAGTACATCCGTTTGCAAATGCAGCGGATCACTGCTTATCAGGTCTTTTCGCTTCAATGACATCGAGATTTCCAGAAAACATTATGCCGGTTTGTGACCGTGCAGCGTTGTCATGCGACGCTGGAGAACTGAGACGGTTGGTTTCCGGCAGTCCATTTGATGTTGCAGCCAATCAAGGGCGTTTGTTCTGCTGTGGGTTTCTTGCCCGCAAGTATTGCATCGGTCGCAGCGCGCAGATCATTGCCCGTTACCAGCTTGCCGTTACCCGGTCGGGCATCATCGAACTGGCCATGATAGGCGAGCTTGCGATCGCGATCGAAAAGGAAAAGGTCGGGTGTGCATGCCGCGCCATAAGCCAGTGCGACCGTTTGTTCCTCGTCCTTCAGATATGGGAACGAGTAACCGAATTCTTCGACTTCCCGGCCGATTGCTTCAATGCTTTCTTCGGGGTGTGTCTCGGCGTCGTTGCTGTTGATGGCAATCACTTGCAAGCCCTTCTTCTGATACTCGCGGGCGAAGGATGCAAATTCATTCCGAATGAGTTGCACGAAGGGACAGCGATTGGAGATGAAAGCGACAAGAAGCGCCGGTGCGTCTTCAAAATCGGAGAGCTTGTGCGCTTTACCATTCGCGTCGCTCAGGAGGAAACTGGCCGCTTCAGTGCCAAGTTCGATGGAATTGGATGGTGTTTTGGGCATGAGATCCTCCTTTATGGGAGGGTCTATAATCTACAATTTTTGTAGGTAATGAAGGAAAGAAGATTGCGTGTTCTTACGGGAAATGGAATTAACTTCCCACTGCATTGACGTCCTGTAAAAGGCATGCGGTTTCGGTGAGAAATAATTCAATAACCGGCTAGCGCTCATATCCTGCGAGTTCAGCGAACATCAGGAGCGGCGGCTTGCGCGGGGGCGTTGAACAATTCAGCTTGCCTGATTGTCGGCATTCCGACAGAGCGCTTGAACTGCATTCGAGCAATGTCAACTGCGACGAACAACAGCCATTTGCTCACGTATTGCGACGGGGATGTCACGTGGTTTCTGCCGTAGACGGCATATCTGTTAGTTTAAGTAACCGATAGGATCACTACATGTTCAGAGGACCTGAAGAGCGCTTCATACACGCAGCGCTTCTTGATCCTATGTAGTTGATTTATTTGGAGATCGAATGGTGGGCGTGACAGGGATTGAACCTGTGACCCCTACGATGTCAACGGCGGCTTGCTATTTCCCGATACTTCCCGGAATTTCACTAACTTACTGTATTTAATGAATAAAAATTTTATGCGCATCCTTGATCTTCCCGAATATTCTGTTCAAATCATGTGCTGAAAGTTGCTAATCTGTTGCTAGGATTTGATATGCCAATTACGAAAAACGACGTAGACGGCCTGACACCCGACACAATTTTGTGGGATGACGGCAGGGGTAGCGTGGCAGGTTTTGGGGTGAGGCGGCAGCGCGTCGCTCGAGTGTTTATTCTCAAGTATAGCGTTCGAGGGCGTTCGCGATGGATGTCTATTGGAAAGTATGGATCACCATGGACCGTTGAAACAGCTCGTCTCGAGGCAAAACGCCTTCTAGGCTTGGTAGCATCAGGTGGCGACCCGGCGGCCGCGAGAGACGAACAACGATCTGCTGAAGGTCCGTTGACTGTCGCGGAACTCTGCGACGATTATATGAAAGCTGCCCGTGCAGGTGCCATTTTAACTCGCTTTCACCGACCTAAGAAGGAGTCGACGCTTCAGATTGATGTGGGTCGCATTGAGCGACACATTAAGCCACTTATCGGAAAGAAGCATGTGATCGAGGTGGATTCTAAAGTTGTCAAGCGTCTGATCCACGATATCACGGTGGGAAAAACAGCTACGAGTATCAAAACTGGGACCCGCGGCAGAGCAATTGTAACTGGCGGTGCAGGTTCTGCTGCTCGCGTCGCGGATTTGCTGTCAGGGATTATGACATGGGCAGTCGATGAAGGCTTGATCCGCGACAATCCTGTTCACAGGGTTCGCAGATACCGAGGACAGCCACGGCAAAGATTCCTATCAGAAGTAGAACTGAAACAACTGGGAAAGGTGCTATCTGCCGGACGCGATTGTAATGAAAAAGCAATTCATCGTTATGCTCTGACAGTCGTTCATCTACTTGTGTTGACGGGATGCAGACTAAACGAAATTGCTTCTTTGAGATGGTCTGAAGTCGATTTATCTCAGCGATGTTTGCGTCTCGGGGACACGAAGACGGGACAAAGTCTCAGAGCAATTGGTAGCGCAGCAACGAAAATCTTATCGAACATCGATAAACTGTCTGGTTCAGATTGGGTATTCCCTGGAGCAAGGGGAGACGGCCCGTATCAAGGAACGAAACGTGAGGCTGCCCGAATATTTCAAACAGCGGAATTGGATAATGTCACTTGCCATACTCTCCGGCATACGTATGCGTCTTTTGCTTCGGGGTGTGGGTATTCTGATGGCACAATAGCTGGACTGTTAGGGCACAAGGGAAGAGGCGTTACTTCTCGCTATATACATCGTCCGGACAGCGCGTTGCTTGCGGCTGCGGAGGACGTCAGCGAGCATATCAAAGGGCTGTTGAACGTGACGTCTTACGACGCGAAATAGCCCAATTTATGACAACTGGCCAGCGGCTATACCTGTTCTAGCAGGCATTAGTTCGGCCTGGGCGCGCTGCTAGACCGGGTTGAAGATGCTGTTCCCTTGGGCAGACGTTAGGTGGAATTGGCGAGCAAGATGGGCATTCTAGCCGAGCCGCCGAGATTTCAGAAAAAGGCCCTTGTTTGTCGTGTCCTGACTGTTCTTGAAGGCTTTATGGGGACATATTTGACAAACAATAAGAAACAGCCTGATTGTCGGTAACGCGCATTCAAGTCACCACCGGGGTGAATAAGGCATATACTAATTGGAACGCCGTGCGCAGGCCTTTTTACTGGGCGTTCTATGCCCCCGTTCACGACCGGAGTAACTTCCCTAGCGCGGTTTCTCCTCCGGCTGCTGTTTCGGCGGTTAGGCCTATTGCGGTAGGCTGCCCGCCGATTGTACCGTCAACGGCTGCGTCTGCCCTTCATGAGCATGTAGGCCATTAAGGCCACCAGACCAACAGAAACCCACGCGGAGCGGTGCCTGGGACTTCTCGTGCGTATTGTACAACATGTTGGCCACGTTCACGTGCATCTTCGGCGAGAACATTTACAGCGTCTTTCGTTGATGCGAGCGCGTCATCAGTCGCGCTGGATAAATTGCTGAGATGATCTGACAGGCGGGAAGATAGGCTGCTGACCTCTCTGCGCGTGCGTAGATCTGTTCGGAAAGCATGCTTTCGGGGTGCCATGCCATAAGATTCTCCTTTTAAATTATCGGACCGAAACGGCGAACAGTAAGGAATTGTTCGAGTTTTTGCATATTATGCCTGGCCATTAAGCGGCCATTTCCCGGCAAGTCGCGGCACATAGATCACAAGCGGCGACACATTCGTCCATCCCGTCGAGTGCCTCGCAGCTCTTGGAGCAGGTCTCGCATATTTCAGCACAGGCTCGACATACCGCTTGGTGCAAAGGCGTCCGCAAGAGCATGATATGGGCACAGCTCCTGCATATTTCGGCGCAAGTAAGCATGGTTCGAAAGTGCGTGGGTTCGACATGTTCCCCACCTTCTTCGAGGCAGTGTGTGGACGCCATTCCGATGCATGTCTGATAACAAGCTAAACATGCATCAATGCAGGCTTTCATCTCGTTATTGTTCATCGTTCCTCCTCCCTACTGTTCCTTCCTAAGGAACGCATTGAAACTATAACTGTTCCAAACGAAGATTTCTTGGTGCTGACCGCCCGGTGGCGCACTTGACTGGGGGCCAAGGTTTGATCCCGATACTTGCAACGAATTAAAGAGCAATTGACTCTTGATCAACAGTGCGAAGGCAAGCACGTCCAGACCAAACAGCCGTAGCACGGAAGCCGTATTCTACCGCAAACTCTACGAGACATCCCGCGGGCAACGCTTACGTGCGCGACAACTGACCGCGGCATCCGTTGTGTGCCTATCGCTTGCAGCAAGAGGACGTCACGTCGTCACGTCAGCTACGGTATGTATCACGTGCGTAGATGGTCGGCATGGATAAGACTTACAATAGACAAGAAAGTGTGTTCGAGGCGCTTTTGGAGGCGCTGATCGAAGTAATCGGGTATGTTGATAGGGCTGAACCCTTCAGGATTATTGTACTGGGTTGATGATCCCAGTGGCGCGCGAAAGCGTAGAGCCGCTGGCGGCGGTAACATCGCCGGGGCTGGTTTCTGCCAAGCATCAATCTCTGCTGCATTTCGTAGAGCAAGAGCCCTGGTCTGATGACGCCTTGATGTGGAGGGGCCTGAATTGTCATCGCCGACGCTCAATGAGGTCGGCGTAGCAAATTAATTGTGGTGATTATCAAACGCGCTAGAATGGCTATCTGCCCATTCGCTTCCGCCTGGAATTCCCAGAACTGAATTTGAAGAATGTCTATGGATTGCTTGAGCGCACCTTTCACCGAAAACAAAGGCGCTGCTTGCTGCGTAGTATGACTGAACCGCCTGACTATTCGTCGGCACGCACCTGTGCGTGCGAAATTAATCCGAAGATGAAAGTTCCTCCAACGACGTTCCCGAACAAAGTTGGGAGCCCGAACTTAAAGATGCTATCAAACGGGGTGACTTCTCCAATCATAAGTAAAAATAGCACCTCAATTGAACCCACTACGATGTGTGTTAAATCGCCGATAGCTATGAGGTATGTGATGAGAAAGATTAATGCTAGGTGCCCCTGCTTTGTACTGTGAAGCATCCAGACCAACGTAGCAACAAGCCAGCCTGACATTATTCCCTTACTGAATAGTTCATTGCTGCTGTTGGCCATAAGGTGCTTACCCATGCCAACAAACGTCCTGGTCACTTCGTCCGAGAAAATCGGCATTTTAACCATAACGAAGGCTGCAATTGCACCGCCAATCAAGTTCCCGAAGAGAACAATGGTCCACAACCTGATCATTTTCACGAAATGAGACAGCGTCGGTTCCGTCATAAATGGCAAGACGGGAGTGATCGTATTCTCCGTAAATAGCTGCTGATTGGCGATGATGACGATGATGAACCCGACCGTGTATCCTGCGGAGCTCACAAGGAAGAAAAGATCGCTGTCTGGAAGGTAAGTCTCCAGAATTCCCCGAGCGATCATGGATGTGCTCATAGAAATTCCGCCTGCAATGGCTGACCAGAAAAGCGCCATTGCATCTCGGTTGATTTCTTTCTCACCATCACGTCGGATTAGCTCGTGGATGGCGGCTGACTTCGATGGAAGTGTTTCCTTCAGCCCGTCTGCTGTCGGCTCCGTCTCTTCCGAACTGGACATCCTGATCCCCTGAATATTTTCGCTTTCGGCAAATAGTGCGCTTCAGATGTTTGTCGAGAGGACGGAACCCGAATGGTGGCGGTTCGTTTAGTCTGTCTTGGACAGGAGAAATGAATGCGTAAGTCGATATTGTTCTTAATTTTAGCCGTTGCTGTGATCTTGGGATTTATCTTCGCAACACCTTATTATTATGGGGTGTCTCCTCAGAACAGCGGCGAACAAGGCTCTTCTAAAGTTCAATAGGCCCTTCTTTCGTAAGATGCGGAGTGAAGATGTAAGGCAATTCCATGATTTAAACTCGGAGTAGGAAAATGAAAAACTTACTCATTCTTGCACTACTACTGATTGCCCCGAATATAGCAGTTGCACAGGAATCAGGTATGCCGACACAGTCAGGCACGCAAGAACCAGAGGTGCCAGGCAATCCACCACCGTCTCCTAATCAGCCGCCGTCTGACCCAGATGCGGTTCACGTTCCGCTAAATTCCGAGCCACAGAAGCAGGGCCGCGTGAAAAAAGAGGAAGACGAATGCGCACCGGGAAAGGATGCGAAGACCTGCGTTGAGCGCCAGCGCGGGCGAAAATAGAGCGCTGTTTGGGTGGTCCAGTTGAGCTCAAATATGTTGCACCATTAAGGACTATTTCACCGGATGTGCTTTTATGCGTATCAGAATATTCTCATGGCGAAACACGCTGACGTGAAAAAATTACACCGAGAAGATCCAATTGAACAGTATGGGCTGAATGATGGCCAAGAAGATGACCAGCAAGAAAACACTTAAAATCAGAAACTTAAAGAAGCATATCGCGGAGAGGATGGGATTCGAACCCACGGTGGAGTTACCCCCATGCCGCATTTCGAGCGCGGTATTGTGCCGGGATTAAAGGTTAGACCTAACTATACGAACGGCTGTGGAAAGATCCTCTGTAAAAGACATGGCAAAAGTGCCGATAGTGCACAGGTACAGTGAAGTGTATGACATATGGCAAAAGGTGAATTTTGCCATATGTGGTCGCGTCAAACTAGCGTTCATATTGACCGGAAAGGGGCCGGTAGCGGAATGGCAGCTCCTTGACGGCGGACGTAAGTAAGCAGACATTCGTCGTAGTCACGCGTGCTACGGTGCATTCCCGGGCCAGAAGCGGGAAGTGATTAAAAGTTGAAGTTTGCTTCCCCTTTTCGGCGCGGAACGATGCCTCTGATCTGGGCAGTTTAACATGTGATCACTTCGCGACTTTTTAGGCATGACTGGGCTTAACACGGTCAAGGTGAGATTGCTTTTCAGGGCAACTCACTGACCACCACACAGCTGTAGCAAGTTTTACCCTCAAAGGTCACATTTTTGGGGGTGAACGCAACCCGCAATATTGAATGGTTGTTTCGCCGACAGTACATTCGGATAAATCAACGGGACGGCGGAGTTGCATGCCTAAGAAAATTTTGAGCGTCGGCTTCGACTTGGTGGGGGACAACGTCGAGAGCACAACTTTTAGTGATAAAAACTCGCTCCTCGATTGGGACATCGTCCTCTTCAGACCTAATATTTCCCAGATCACTACCTTCGACTATGGCAATGACGAGTATCTCGGTAAACTCTGCTTGAATGACCGTAAATCATTTGCGCTCCGGGAAGCGTGCGCGCACTGGCGAAGGGAAATCACGCAGGCTGTAGACGCGGGCAAACTAGTTGTTGCCTTTCTTTCCCCGCCAGCCGAGGTGTATGTCGCGACCGGGTCGAAATCCACTTCCGGGACTGGTCGCAATCAAAAGGTGACGCGACACGTCGAATTGTGCACAAGCTACAATGCGCTTCCGGTCGCGGTCAAATGGACTGAGACGCAGGGATCTTCAATGACGCTCAGCCAAGGCACGCAAGAACTGTTCGCGGCGTACTGGCACAAGTTTGGAAAACACTCACGGTATAACGTCGTCTGGCCAGTAACCAGCAAAGGTGTGTGTGTTCAAACACAGACCGGGCACATCCCCGTGGGGCTATTTCTGAGAAGCAAGGTCTCCACCGGTGCGCTTCTACTCCTTCCCGACATGGATTTCGACCAGGACGAGTTTAGCGAAGAAAATGAAGATGGCGATTGGGTCTGGTCTCAAGCAGGCCAGCAATTCAGCGCGTCACTAATTGGGGAGATAGTCGCTCTATCGAAGGCAATTGCCAACGACGGTGAGAAAACGCCGCAACCCGAATGGGCGTCGGCTGACGAGTTCGCACTCGCCCCCGAGGTCGAGCTTCGCCAGCAATTGCTCCAGGCAGAGACAGAACTGGAGAAAGCCCAGCGCGTGAAGGACGATCTATCCAACCAGCTGGAGGACGCAGGACAGCTACGCGCGCTGCTATTCGAGAAGGGCAAGCGGCTGGAGGCGGCGGTCATCACCGCGTTGAAGGTGCTCGGCTTCAAAGCAGAACGATATGAGGACGGGCAATCGGAATTCGATGCAGTCTTCGAGAGCGCTGAAGGCCGTCTTCTCGGCGAAGCTGAAGGAAAGGACAACAAGGCAGTAAACATCGAGAAGCTGCGTCAGCTGTCGACCAACCTGCACGAAGACCTGCAGCGCGAGGAGGTTACTCGACCGGCCAAAGGCATTCTATTCGGAAACGGTTATCGCCTGACAAAGCCGGGTGAGCGCGCGGATCAGTTCACCGAAAAGTGCATCACCTCGGCCACATCAATGTCATACGGATTAGTGTCGACCGACCGACTGTACGCTGCCGCACAGTATCTTTCTGGCACTTCAGACGACGAATTTGCTCGTCGCTGCCGTTTGGCCATGATCGAAATGTCAGGCATTGTAAGATTCCCGGATGTTCCGGTCACTGCTGACGAGGCTGCAGATGGGATTCAGATAGCCGCGTCTATCGTCGATTAGGCATTCGACCATTCAAAGGTCGATTTAGTCGATCTTGTTCTAGCTGGGCGGAAGCACAGAAGGCAGATGCGCTTTGTAGAAAAGCCGCAGGAGCTTCCAGCGACCGAGATAAAACGCTTAACCGCTTTGTAAGCGTATTCTCACCTATGTGAGGCAATATATGGCTCCACTCTAGCAGGGCCATTTAGATTCAAATCTCAGTATGCTCTGCTAATACCAAAGCATCCTCTACGTCCACACCAAGATATCTGACCGT
This sequence comes from Brucella tritici, assembly GCF_008932285.1. Classification (NCBI taxonomy): domain Bacteria; kingdom Pseudomonadati; phylum Pseudomonadota; class Alphaproteobacteria; order Hyphomicrobiales; family Brucellaceae; genus Brucella; species Brucella tritici. The sequence continues at coordinate 157,314 of NZ_WBVY01000002.1, read as the reverse complement.
ATTCTCAATCTTGGTGTGTTCGAGCAGGATTTGGATTGCGCGAAAGTTGCCAGTAGCCTTTTAGATCATAGCTGCTTTCGTTCGCCGGAGCGAGTGTGTGCCATACTCTTCACGTCGCAAGCCAATCGCAGTTAACTCAGGTGCCTGCTGTCATCGATCTGCGTAGACAGGGTTTCAAGCTAATCTTTGGAAGAAATAACATGTGGCACGCAAACGTATTTTGCCCAAAAACCAATCCCAAGGATTGAGGAATATAGGTTGAGCCTCACAGAAACAATTCTTTCATATCTCCGCTTTAATCATGCCTCCATAAGCTATTTTCAATAGAAAGAAATGGAGCATACACGTTGTGCATTTTTCGCGGGGAACGAGTAATATCTAAAAATGTTCGACAAATTGGATGCGGTTCTTGGGAGGAATTCCGCAACAGGATTATTGCTGATTCCTCTCATGATGGAATTTTTAGGAAAGGACAATTTCTTTTCCGTGGACAAGGTTCCGATGGTTGGAAATTGAGTACAACATTTGATCGTTGGTACACAGGTGAGCGAGGAAGCAAAAATACAGTAGCAGGAAGATTGCTTCAGGAGTTTACTGCCGAGTGCGAGTTGGAAGATATGCCTGACAGCCTCCGCAGCAACCCAACATCCATGTTGGGGCTGGGTCAGCACCATGGCCTGCCAACAAGGTTACTCGATTGGACAGAAAGCCCCTTTGTAGCAGCGTTTTTTGCTTTTAGCGGTCATGTCCGCCAAGGATATGGTTATCGTAAACCTGATGGCTTCACCGCATTGAATCTTCAAAAATATGTGGCCGTTTGGATGCTTGACGCCTCGAATTCTGCATGGACAGAAGATCAAGGATGTCCAATCGTGAAGGTTCCAGCTATTTGGAATCCGCGGATCAAAAATCAACTAGGTAAATTCACCCATTTAAAGAATCCGGCGGACTCCTTAGAGGAATACGTTTCGCAGTTTCCTGAGGGAGAAGTCGAGTTGCTTCAATACACGCTACCTGTTGGAGATGCTCGTCCTGCTATTGCAGAGCTAGACGCAATGGGCCTTTCCCATGGTCGCATATATCCAGGCTTGGACGGTTTCGCTCGCGCAGCAGAGGTTCGCGTTAGCCTCAGTGGTATTTGAGCTTTTTCAGCTTATGCAGACTGTCCTGTCGGCAGTGCGGGCGGTGCGGTCAAATTGGGTGGACTCGACGATTAAACAGCAAACGGTCGCCAGTCCAGCAGACTGGCGGCAATACGCCCTATCCATTGTCAAAAGATCTATGGAGCAGACGCAGCTTCCGTTAACGATAGCCGACCCACATCCCGAACTTTGGCAGGAGTTTCCAACGTCGAGGACCACAGGGGCTCCTACAGGCCCCAAAACAGACAGTGCCTTGCTTCGAGCGAATGTCCGCTTTAAAGCGCATTGCCGATCGGCCGGTTGCGACGCCATTGCGGCCGTTGGGGAGTTTTCGTCGGCACCCGAAACCGGTCATCCATCCGAGAGACATGAATGGCGGAATTGGGGCCGGTAGCAGCCTGACCGCTAACTGATCGGCAGACCGCAAGACCGAACATTGTTGCAGGCCGATCGAACAACGGCCGGATTTCGCCTGATGCGGACTTGTCCGCCAGCAGCGTGGTAGCCTTATGAAGCTGTCATTCGTCTGCTGACCCAATCCCGGCCAAGCCTGAATACGTTTTGGCGCATACGGTCCGGCGCATTTGAGATGCAGCTTTACGGGATGGCAGGCCATGAACCCTATGCAGCAATCTCGGCCGCAACCGATGAGAAATACGATGGATACGCCGCCAGTGCCGGAAGCATTGCCTCATGCCGACAGACTGTGCGCACCCCGTCTCGGTCACGCACATTGTTCCACAAAACCGAGAGGAAGTTTGCCACCACCCGGTCGGCAAAACCCGACTCCATGAAAGCGATAGCGGCTAGATCGCTGTGCCCGTATTTGATTTGCTTCTGGAGCCTAGAGAAGCCGTTGAAGAGGGTTTCGTCCACCGGCTCGGCGAAGTCGGCGAGGGAGGCGGTGATCATCGCCAAGTCATAGGCAAAGGCCCCCTCGCAGAGGGCGACAGCGTCCTCGACGGTTGCATGATCGCCGCTGACCCGGATGCCCAGCGCCGCCATCTTCGCATGGATATGGTGGAAGGGGCGGCCTGCGACCCAATCCGCCAGTGCCTCGGGTAAAAAGCCATCGTCGGACAACGATCGGATGGAGGGGGCCGAGTTCCAGGATATGATCTTCTCGCCCGCCACTTGCAGTAACTGGTCTGCCTCGATCGCCGCGCGAAGCTCCGCCGCATTCTCGGCAAGCCAAGCCTGTAGCTCGGCGATGATCGCTGGCGGCAGCGGCGACTTCCGGATCACCGCTCGCTGGTCGCCGTCCGTATTCGCGGCGATAGCGTCAGCGATCATTTTGAATACATCGACAAGGGCAGGGCGAACCTCCTCGGGTGCCAGGTGATAGGCCAGCGTGTGCGAGGCGAGGTCTGAAACCCGATCCTGACCTTCCTCTTCCAGAAATGTCATATTCGCGACGAGAAAAGCCGCGATGGCCTGGATCGCCCGTGCCCGGCGTTCGATAAATTTCCGAAATTCAGCCGCGCTTATGAGCGGCTGTATGTTGAGCGCTTCCTGCACCACCACCTCGATCCGGGCCTGGTCCGCGAAAGCCAGGTCGAGCCATTGGGGTTGAATTGGCAGGACCACCGGCGGCGCGTCTTTCTGCCGCTGCTCGTAATCGTCGAACAGGTTGAGGATGCTGCTTCTCGTCGGTTCTGACTTGGACGCGTCCAGCAGCTCCTTCGCCTCGTTCCAGCGCCAACGGTTTCTATAGTCGTTGCGCTGATCGAATATCGACGGGGTTGCAAAGATCACACTTCCCTCGGTGTGCATTCCGGCGCGGCCCGCGCGACCCATCAGGTTTTGGAAGTCGCGCACCATGATGCTCGCCGCACTTTGGCGTGTGGAGGTGACGATCAGGTACTTCAGAGGGAAATTGACGCCCTGCGCAAGCGTGGAGGTGCAGACCACAAATTTGGCCAGACCCACCTTCATGGCATGCTCGATCGATAGCCGAAGGCCTTGGGGCGTATCCGCGTGATGGGCGAATATCCCGAGGACCGCCGCTTTTGTCGCCACAGCATCGGGTCCAAGATGTGCTTCGGACAGACGTCTGAGTTTCTCGATTTCCGCCGCGTCCGACACATCTACGGGCTTCGGCAAATTTGCGCCGCGATCAAAAATGTCGACGGCCCGCCGACAGACGGTCGTCACGCTATCCTTCTTGCCGCAGAAGACCGCGACGCTGCCGTTGCCGACAACATAGAGCCCGAGAAATAAGCCGACTTCGCCGCCCTTCGTTTTGGCAGGAAACCGTTGAACAACCCGTTCGCGCCCGCGAAGGTTCAGGGGAAAGTCGTCAATGATGCGAGGAACCCAGAATTCGCCTTCTTCGGGGTCAGCCGGGCTTACATATTCAAGGCGTCCTCTGGCATCCTGCCAGCTCGCGAATGCTATGCTTTTCGACGTGGGGAGCAGGCCTGCGCCATCGATGACGGCTTCCGGGTCTCCAACCAGCCATTCCGCAACCGTGTTGGCATTCCCGATCACGGCTGAAATCAAAATGACCTGCGTCGCCTCGGGCAGGGTCAATTTCAGGGACGTAAGGAGAAGCTCATACGTCGGCCCGCGCGTGAGACCATCAAATTGATGGCCTTCGTCGTAGATGACGAGGCCGATGCGATCGACCAGCTCCGGCGCGCGTCGCAGCATGTAAAGCAGCTTCTCCGGCGTCACGATCAGGACCGTATTCACCGCAAGAATTTGCTCTAGCTGGATATCGAATTGAAAAGAGTCCGAAGCCTCGTCCAGACGGATGGGTTCTCCGGCAAATGCCGTCACAAGATCGCCTCTGATGTCGTGACAGAGCGCGCGATAGGGGGCGACGATCACGGCCAACGACGCCCGTTGCGACAAAAAGGCCGAGCGGATGATCAATTCTGTTGCACGGGTTTTACCGGCGCTCGTCGGCATTTGAATGACAGCGGAGCGGCCTTGCAGCAGGCCAGCGGATGCTATTCGTTGCTGAGCAGGCCACAGTTCGATCGGGAAATGAGATTTTCCGAGCGCGGGTTGCCACGCGGCGGCATCGAGACCCGACGCGTCAGGAAGGATCGTGCGCGACGCGTTTCGGAGCTTGGTTGCACAAGCTGCGGCTGCCAAATCCGCGTAGAGCAGCTCGCGGGGCGAGCCGTTTTGATAAGCCACTTCCCGGAGCGCGTCGCAGGCGGCAGACACCTCTGGTACGCCTGATGCGAAGGTCATGAAACCGTTCATGCCGGCGAGGACGGCATTCACCCGATCGGAGCCCGCATCGATCGGCGAAAAGTCGTTGAGCAAAATCTTGTAGACCAGGCGAGCCAACCCGGCGGCAAAGTCCGGCGGTGGTGCATCCATCTTGTTGACGATGACAGTCGCGTTGCCGACGCTGTTGTTGAGATAATAGGCGCTTGCGCAAAGAAGCGAGAATTCGACCGAAATTGTCTCGTCCAGCTTGGCATTCAGGTAGGCGTCGAAGAACGTTGAAGCGAAGCGAAGACCTTCCGATACGGTAAACTCTTCGCCATCCCAGCTCACCGGCTCGACATCCGGATTGAACCCTTCCACGCCGTCGGCTTCGCGAAACTGATGGGCGGTGACGGCGGCCACGTCACCGAGGATACCCACTGCCAGATCGAATAGCGTCGATGGGTCCCGGTATAGTTCAATGAAATCCTCCGGGGCGACGCGGAACTCGTGCATTTTCGCCCGCGCCCGCGTTGTGGAAAGCACTCTGGTCGCGATTGCTCTAGGCTTCATTAGCCGCTCTTTCGTAAAGGGCTTGGACAAGTTGCATCAGGGAGGGCCCCTTAATGACGAGCAGCCGCAGGTTTGCCGCGTTCTTGTGCCCGTTCGCGTCGGTCTCCTCCAGCTTCGTTGTCGCGAGGACATCGATGTCCAACACTGCGGCTGCCCCGTTGATGCGACGGAAGGGCCGCTCGGTTTCGTTCTGGAATCGCTGGACGGCCTCAACCTGCGCGGTCTCCCCGCGCACCAGAAGGCGCTGCTTCATCGCATTCAGCGTCATGGCTTCGCGAAGGTGGTCCTTCATCGAGTCCGTGACCGCGTCTTGAAGCCGATTGTTTTTTGTCGCTGACAACCCGGACTTTGACTCGAAGATGTAGAGCTCGTCGTTCGCGTTTTCGCCTTGGTTACTCACAAACTTGAAGCCGACGATATCGCAGCCCTTGGTGGAGTCCTGTCGATTCCAGCGATCCTGATACCGAAGCTCCCGAGGGCACCAATATCCCAATATGAACTCGATAAAGTCGGCGACCAGTATCTCGCTAAAGTCACCTGATCGAAGGCTTGGGCCGGGTGCCACCTTCGCATCGGGAAACAATATCGTGTTTAGAAACTCGGCTTTGCTCTTGCCCGTGCCGTCCACGAGAGCCGGAAGATCAGCGTCAGCGCAGTAATGATGTCGGAAATGTGCCGCCCACGCCGACAGAACGGCTTGGTCGTCAACGGGATCGAGTTCCCAGATTTGGATTTCTTTCCCGCATGCCGTCTGTCGACGTTCACCCGTGTCCTTGATCCAACCAATGTGCGGCGGCGCAGCCACTTCCTTCAAACCTCAAATCTAGATGCCGTATCATGGCCAGATATTATACAGCAGCTCCGTGGCTTACTAGGATGAAATAGATAGAACAGACAATAGAATTGCGTCGGAATTTTAGATTTATATCCGGATATACTCGCGTTGGCCGAGGCGCTTCAGTCGCGCGCAGCGTTGGTACGGATGTGCGGCCTAATTCGCCGGCATCGCGCCACACCTCGATCAGAGCCTTGTCGGTCGAGCGCCCAACATGCTCCAGGCAGTGGAAAGCGAACTGACGATGGTGCTTGGCGAGAGCGCGGCCGCCCTCATGCTTGAAAATTGCCTGCGGTGCATGGTTCGGGCCGATACGGCCAATGCCGGCGAACGCAGTGAACACCCCGGCAGTTTAAGCGCTCGGGAAATTTCCCTGAACAAGCGTCTGCTTTTTGGAAAGCGTATCAGCGATGCTGGCTGTCCGGACTTGGGGTGCATTCCTGCCGAAGTTCGACGGCCAACTGAACGACAGCTTTTCCAGCTTGGGCGGCCAGAAGCGGACTAGCAGCAAGCCACCCTTTCACGGTCGTTAGCAGCAAAAAAGCGGAATGACCGCTTTGGAATGCGTGTAAATCCTACGGTAATATCTGCAATTGCGCGCGAAGCTGACGTGAAAACTGTTGATCAGTAAACATATGGCAAAAGCTGACTTTTGTCACATCCCGGTGATAATGCTGCCTGCTATTCAGAGGTTGCTGGCGTTTCGGGATCATTTGACCAAATTGTTGTGCCATTGTGGTCGACAGCGATAAATCGAAAGCGGCCTTTTTCTAGAATTTCATGCGCCTTGTTTATGGCTTTCTCCCGGTCGTCAGTCGCCAGACGTAATTGGGTCCACTCGAAGGGGTCGTTTGTTGCCCAAACTTCGTATTCCGCCATCTCAACCTCTAAAAGTTCTGCCGTTGACGACTCTAAACTGCAAATGCTCAGAATCGTCAACGCCATTTGGTTGTGCGTTCGAAAGATACGAATTAAAAATGCACTGTTCACGAATTACCAGGCGCATAACCAATTGAAAGTGCTTTCAAATCGAAAATACCTACAGACTAAACTGCATATGATAAGACTAATGACCTTCGGTATTTCCCGGCAAAATCAGATTGGAATAGGTTGTTCCAAGCGCCAACGAAAGCTCGTAAATCGTTATAATTGTTGGGTTGCGCTGTCCCCGTTCAAGGCTACTCAAATACTGCTGGCTGAAGCCTGAACGCTCCGCCACTTGTTCCTGTGTCAGCCCTTTTTCTTTTCGTATCCGGGCAACATTATCGCCAACGATTTTTCGCACATCCATGCGTGAATTGTTGGCACTTTACATACTATAAGTTTATCAACTATAATATGTAAAACGGACATCAAAGGGGTGCGCGGCTGCTTGTGCTGTCGCGGCGTGTGCTGAGAGGAGGGGCTTGATCAAGTGGGCGGGTAAAAGTTGCGGTGCAACTACGCTGCTAACTGCGCTTTGGTTTACGGCCTGCACGCATGGGGCGGGGCGCTTCAGCTCCTTCTGGCACTTTGGAAACCAAATCCACAATGTCGACCGACAACGCTTCAGCCAGTCGCTCGAGCAAATCGATAGTGGGGTTATAGTCACCCGTTTCGATGCCGCTAATTGCGGTGCGATCAACATTTGCATCGACCGCCAGGTTTTCCTGCGTAATGCCCTGGCTCGAGCGTATTTGCCTTAAATTCCAAGCAATTCGGGTGCGTGCGTTCATGCCCGAACGCGACCACCTTGATCCTCGTTAATCCATCGTATATATTCGACATATTAATCATTGGCGGCACCCTTCAGCACTTACGCACAGCTGAAGGCGTGCCGTTTCGCACATTTGGACACCATCTTGGGGGAGTAATCATGCATCATTATGTGAATGCCATGCGGCAGTATGCTGTGTTTTCGGGGCGCGCGACGCGCTCGCAGTACTGGCTGTTCAGCCTGGTATTGTTCGGAATGTTGATCGTTGCCTTGATGATCGATCAGGTTTTTGGCGACACGACCACTGATGAGCCTGCGGGGGCAATTACCGGCTTGGTGTATTTGGCCCACTTGGTTCCATCGATCGCTGTGGGCGTTCGTCGCCTGCACGACACTAACAGATCAGGTTGGTGGCTACTGGCGGTGTTCGTGCCGCTGATTGGTCAGCTTGCTGTGCTGATTTTCATGTGCCTGCCATCATCGCCTGGCCGCAACCGATTTGACGCGATGCCGGGATATGAACCGCACGAACGTTCTGCTGGAACTGAGCCAGCAACAGCAACTCCCGCACATTCTCTCGATCAACTGGAGAAAATCGCATCATTGCGTGCCTCGGGGGCGATTGATGAGGATGAGTTCAAGCAGTTGAAAGCCAATGTGCTCACCCGCCCATCACGGTGAGGCGGTGCCATGGGGAAATATTTTAGATCATTGCAGCGGCAATTGCCGCTGCTTGGCCTATCATCGACATTAACCCTAGCGTTTTCAGAACGCGCCTGGGCAGGGCAGGGCGATATGCAAACCGCGCTTTTGGCGCTTGCATTCATCGCTGCGATTATTGTCATTCTGGCCGTCATATTCATTCCGACCATTGTTGCCTTTCGGCGTCAGCATCCCAATCGTTGGCTGATTTTCGTCGTCAATCTTGCTTTCGGCGGCACGATTGTCGGTTGGGTCGCAGCCTTGGTGTGGGCAATGCATTACGCACACATCAGCGAAGATGGCAGCAATGGCGGCGAAAGCGGCATCAATCTCTTCGTCAATGACCCAGTCGATGTTCGCGTCGATCCAAGTATGGGCAGCAATGCGAGCACTTTTTCGACGGGCAGGTCGAATAACGATCCGGCCCCACCGAACACTCTTTCTGACGCCGAGATTGTGCAAAAGCTGCGGCGTTTGAAGTCGCTATTTGAAAGCGGGGCGATATCGGCGGAAGAATATACCGCACTCAAAGCGCCCATCCTCAATCGTTACATTCACACAACGGAGTAGACATGAATATGGAGCAGAACCCCTCTGTGCCAGCGCTTGAACGCGACCAAAACCCAAAAGAGTCAACGCTTGCTCTTGGTCATGGGTCTTTGTTCAGATCGTTGATCGCCTCGCTGAGTTTTGCTGCGAGCATCCTAGTGCCTTCAGTGAGCTACGCCAACGAACCGCAAATTATCTTCCAGGAAAACGGCTGGATTGCTTTTCCAAAGCAAAAAGACCCCGAAAATGGCTGCGTCATGGGGCGTCACGTCAAGAACAATGTGCATGCCATTATATATGTAAACAATAACGAGACTTTCCAGATCGGGTTGGTGTCAGCTGATTGGCGCCTTGAAAAAGGAACGGAGTGGAAGGGAACGATCACATTCGATAACGATCAGCCCATTGCTACAACGGTAAGTGCGTCGTTCCAGAATAAAGTGGTCGTGCCATCAGGGGCAGGGGAAGACAGCCTTGAAAACCGTATCCGTACGGCGGCTCGAGTTCGCATATCCTTCAACAAGGAAACGTATGACGTTTCGCTCAAAGGCTCGAGCAATGCGCTGGATATGCTTTGGTCCTGCGCCGAGGGCGGTATGGGGGCTTCGACCTTCAGCTTGCCGATACAATCAGGATTCTATGCCACTGCTGACGGCAATTGCTCTGACGGCCTGGGGCCGAGCGTCATTTATACGGATAGTAAATCGCTGAACTGGCCCAGTTCCGCTTGTCGCTTCGAAAATGTCGAGAAAGCTGGCCAGTCGCAATATCGGGTGAAGCAAACCTGCGGACGCAATCTCGATGACGTCGAAATGGGGGAAGATAGCTACATGGTTGAAAGTACGACGCGGTTTTCCTTTAAAAGCGGCGGCGAGCTGACAGTGCTGAATCTATGTGATCCTAAAACCCTGCCGCAAACCGCTGGGATCACATCGCCATTCTATCCATTGCCGACGGCTGAAGAGATCGCCGAATACGCTCGATCAAAGATTGAAGCCGATGATGATAACGCCCCGCATTCAACAGAAACTGCAAATTCAACGCCCAATCTTTCCGCCATTGATTGTCTCATTGCGGTCGGCGGCGAAACATATGCTGATGGCGCGTGCCATTGGCGAGCCGATAAAAGTGGCAGCTTCACTGTTTATTCGGGCAAGTACTCGGCTGCTGTGAATGTCGACCATGTCTCGACTGTTCATACTGGCTACTGGAACGCGGGCAAAGGCAGCTATAGTAAGCCTGAAATTGTCATCGGTTATATGCAGCAGGACGGAGCTTGTTGGAAAAGCGCAACGGCAACTATATGTGCGTGGAAAATTGGTGAACGCCAGCAAAGCGTCAACAAACCATTCCCTGGAAAAGGTATTGTTCGAAAGAGCACCATCGGACGAATAGTGGTTGGTTCGACCGACAGCGCTATAGAGGTGAGTGGCGATGACGGTGGGAAATCCTATGGTTTCCTGACCCAATCCAATGTCGGCAGGGAAATCTTCAAATTCTGCCAAATGGATGATGAATGCCGGATTGAAGGGGACTTCAACGAGGACCGGGAATGGATCGATGCGGTCAGCCATGTCGAAAAGTTGGGATCCGCGCAAGCAGGAGAGAAGACGACTGCATTGCAGAGCACGAATGCGGCTGCAGTCGCTACGGAGGATGATGGCTCTACTTGGCAGAAGCGTATGGCTAATCGCCAACGGAAAAAGCAGGAAGAAGAGGCACGGAGAGCAGCCGAGTATGAGCTAGACCGTAAAAAGTCGTCTGAAGAAATGCGCCAACTGGCAGATCAGCACAAAAGCCCGATGGAGAGAATAGCCAGGGGTAAGCCGATCACGTTGAGCTCTGCTGACGAAAACGCTGTCAAACAGCTGATCGGACTACGCCTTCGCGACGAGACATCCGCTCGTTACAGAAATCTTGCCGCTGCTGAAATGCCAGACGGAACCTACGTTGTATGCGGCTTTGTCAATGGCAAGAACCAGTTTGGCGCCTATACCGGCTATACGCCATTTTATAGCAACTACCGTCCTGACGCGAAAACCTTCACCTATTTTGTGATGGCCAATCATGAAAATATCCCGGCATTGTGTGGGGTGAATGGGGTTGTTTTTAACTGAGTGAAGATACGTAAGATATTGATATTACTTCTATATTTTTATGGTCGGCTTGACAAACGATGATTTTTTGGCTTTAATGCCGACATCGTTTGTCAAGTCGAGGCCCATCATGGCGCAGCACCGGCAAGCCCGCACGGTGAATACAACTCAAATAAAACAAGCGCTTCGAACAGCAAATGCCCTCCGACATCCTGACCGAAATGCCGCCATGTTGCTTTTAAGCTTCAAGGCTGGACTTCGTGCAGGCGAAATCGCCAAGATCGAATGGTCAATGCTGCTCGACGCCAACAACAAACTCGGCACGTCCATCAACCTGCCGGGTCGTATTACAAAAAATGCTCATCCTCGGCGCGTGCCGATACACCCTGATCTTCGAAAAGCTTTGCAAAAGCTCGCAAAGAGTAGGGGCGATTTGAGTGGCCCTGTCATCCTGAGCGAGCGGGGTAGGGCAATGTCAGCAAAATCCGTCGTCAACTGGTTTAAGCATATTTATACGCTCACCGGTTTGGAAGGATGCTCATCGCACTCAGGGCGACGAACCTTTGTCACGCAGGCTGCAAGGCTTGTTCACAAGGCCGGTGGATCCCTGCGTGATGTACAGCTTCTCGCCGGTCATCGATCGATCACCACCACCCAAGCCTATATCGACGGCGATAGCGATGCGCAGCGGAAGCTCGTTCGCATGATCTGAGCGTATCGCTCAGTCACCCATATCCATCAATCATGAAATGAACCCACATCCTAAATTGAGGAGACCCTCGCATGATCAACTACAAAGAACAAAACAAGAACATATTGCAATCTCAAATCGTCACAGCGCTCAATGATCGCTTGCGCAAATACGGGATCGGCGGTCGCATTGTGATGACACAAGGGATCGCGGCACTTCAGCAAACAGAGATATACGACATTGTTCAAGCTATTCGCAGCTTTGACAGTTTCACCGAGGAAAACGATCCCCATGCCGAGCATGACTTCGGCTTTGTTCAAATTGCCCAGCATTCGGTGTTTTGGAAAATCGACTATTACGACGAGAGCTTGTCGATGCATTCACCTGACAAGGCAGACCCGAATGTGACGGTCCGGGTCATGACCATCATGCTCGCTGATGAATATTAAGCAGTGGCTCGCAATCATGGCGGATAATCAACGGTCAAAGCTCAGGCCTTATCTCCAGGGCAGCCTCGATTCACTTTGCGGCGTTTACGCCCTCATCAACGGCATTCGTTGGGCCCTGCGCAATGAACCGCTTTCTGCAAAAGGCGAGCATTGGGAAGGGCTGTTTCGAAAACTCACCAATCACGCCATTAAGAACCGGGGTGACCTTGAGTTAGTTAGCCATGGGGTCACGCTCTATACAATGATCGCACTCACGCACATCGCTCGTGACCGCATGCGTGAGCGCCACAAAATCGAGCTGCTGTTTCGACGACCGTTTGCCCAGAGCAAGCCACTTGAGGCTGAGGAAACCCTTGGGACGATCGAAGCCTGCTTGTGTCAGCCCGACACGGCGGTGCTTGCTGCAATATATGGAACGCTCGACCATTGGTGCGTGGTCAAGCAACTCGATGACCAACACGCTTACCTTTTTGACAGTGATCGTCTGTTTCGACTGCCGAGGTCAGCGCTTCGGCCACAAGAGTTCATCGAACCGCACAAGCGGCGAGCTCATGTTCAGCCGGGAAGCATTATCGTCATGAATATCAGTAAAAGCTAAAATAAATGAAGGCAAAAAATAATTGGCTCAGCCGATTGACAGCAACGACAAGAACACCGATATCTCTATCATCTAAGTCGCCAATAACTCAGTGACGACTTTTTCAGAGGTACAACGAGCCACTGTCATGGTGGCACAAGTTGTGTGAGCGCAACGGACTGATAACCGAAGCCAAGTTCACACACTGCTTCATCCGCAATAGACGCGCTGAGGGCGTCGCAGATGGAGTTGGTGCTTCGACCATCAATCAAATGCAACAGTTTGCATGGGATTGTGGGTCGATACGCCATGAAGCCTCTGCCTTCTTCGTACCGAACTCCTTCCTTTTGCAAGCCAAACCAAAAGGAAGTTACGATGAAAAAAGCAGTTCGAACTCAAGCCAACGAAGTTAGTATCGACGAATTCGAGGACGAGCTCCTTCAGCATTTGGCATCTTACGAGAACGCTGAAGCGGTGAAACTCGCCCATGAAATGATCGATCATATAAAGTCGCGCGAGCATAAGCTCGGGCTGCGTCGGATTAAGGGCACGCTCGTTCCAGCGAATTTTGAAAGCTTTGAACAAGCGCGTAGAGAACGCAGGCTCATCTGCAATGCAGTCGACGGTTTGCAAAATGACGTGACTGACCCAGTAATGTTTTTTGAAACCTGCGCTGATAATGGCAGGTGCAATTCCGGATTCTGTCCCGTGTGTGAGCGCCTGTTTCGCTTGCGTCTGGTACGTTTTGTGACCCAGAACAAACTACGAAAATTGAAATGGTACATGGTGACCGTTATCGTAAAAGACTGGAACATCGCTCCTGGAGATTTCACAAGGTTTGGATATTTTAACGATCACCCAGTCGTCGAGAAAATCTGCGAGGCTCTTTCATCCACAAAAACAAACACACCCGTGTTGGCTTTCGGCAGTGTCGAAACGGTCTTCAACTTGGTCGATAACGAACCTTATGCCAAGCCTTTTCACATTCACCTGATGGTTTCTGGGCTGGCTAGGAACGCTATCCGTAAGGCCATAGGGGGAACTGGCGTTCTTTGTGATGAAGCTAACAAGCCGCTAGAAGTGCGACAAGTAAATCCGTCTGTCACCTCGTTTCTTCGCGCGGCCACTTACGTCTGTAAGCAGCCGCTTAAACAGCGACGCAAAACAAGTGCTCCGGGTGCGCAGTACGGTAGCCCCGAGTTTCCTTACCCGAAGCTTTTGGGCGAGCTAATTTCTAATTATGGCGACATAAAAACTGGTGATCGATGGGTGTCTATTGGCATTAATTATAGGCATGACCAATTTCTGTTAAGCGATAAGGTGAAACTGAAGGTTGTGCAAAAGATAAAGCGTCGCGTCCGAACGGCTAAAGCTAAACGAGTGAAGCTAAGGAGGCCGTGACTGGTGCTGGGTGTAGGTAATGGGCCGTACACTATGCCTATGAAACGTGTCGTTTTTAGCCACACGCAATCAAATTACAACACTCACATTGCTGTTTTTTCACCCGTGCACCCGTGCACCCGTGCACGACACCGCAAAGCCGGTCTTTTTCGACTGGGTGCACGGGTGCACAACTTACAGGACATAAAAATGAATCTCGAAAATGCAGGTAATGAACTGAAAATCGTCCGACAGGAAATTTATGAGGACACGGGAAACATCATGGTGACGATTGAGCACCCAACCTCGTCGCACGAAGGTTTCAAGCAGACACGTGTTGAACGGGGCTTACTGAGCAACATCCAGAAGTTGAAATCTGTGCTGACCAACAAGGGCTTGCCACACATAAAAAACTTTGGAAGCCAAGTAGAGCGGATGCTTCAGCAAAAGGATTCGGAAACAGTCACAATAGTGAAAAAGGCGTCATGGCGGCCTGACGGTTTCATTTGTCGCTACGGCTTTTTTCCCACTGGGCAGAATGCGGATGCGAAAGCCGTTCAACAGGTTCGATTTGATCCTGACAATAAGCTAAACCACGGTGCGTCAGCTCGAGGAAAGACCAGTGAGTACTGGGCCGGGCTCAAAGAACCTTTAAAATACTCGCGTTATTTGAGGCTCTCATTGGTAGCGGCGCTGGCTCCACCGCTTGCTGCGTTTTTGGGGCGAGAGGGCGGTGTTAGCTTCAATATTTCTGGAGAATCCAGTCGAGGCAAAACGCTTGCGCTGCGTGTGAACCTTTCAACAGTGACCAATCCGTCGGAATCCGCACTCATCAACCCAGACAATTCCGACGTCTTTTCGACGTCAAATCAATCTGCTTTTAGTGGCATCTGCACGCCATTTGCGGATTTAAAGCTAATTCAGGGAGATGAAACTGAGGTTTTCAAGAAACTGAGGCTTTTGACGTTCAACAACAATGATGGCGCGACACGGCACACCGTGCTTTCAACAAGCTCGACAAGCCCACTGTATTCGATTCAGCTTTTCTCAAGCGAAGAGACACTGAAGGATATGTTCAAATCACCGAAGCTCAAATTTGAAAATGGAAATATGGTTCGTCTCATTGATCTGCCGCTGCCGGATAATGAAAAGGGAATATTTGATTTACTGAAAGACGAAGACGGCATTGGAGCGATCAGTCTCTTCAACCAGGTCAAAGAAACTATCGAGAAGAATTATGGACGTCTTTTCCCACGCTGGATTAAAAGTCTCTCTCAGCAGAAACGAGAGGAAGTTGCAGCGGCTGTAAGGAAAACGGAAGAAGCGTTTTTAGCCAATGTGGGCAACCATCCAAAATTGAAGGGTAGAGAAATGCTTCCGCAAAATTTACGCGTTGCGGAACATTTTGCTTTTCTTGCAGCGACAGCTCGTATGGCTCATCGTCACAAGCTATTGCCTGGAGATTACTATCAAACCATGAAGAACCTCTGTAGCGTAGCTATTTGCAACATGTCTCAGCCGAATTCTGAGATTGTAACGAAGCTTAACGCGTTTCTAGATTTCGCAATGGATCATAAGAAATTTCCACTAGTCACGAAGGGTAGCCCGGTTTCACAAAGCGAGGTGCAACACGGGTTCAGGAGAGACGAGAATGGAAGGGCGTGCTTATTCGTATATCCGAAGGCGATGGACAGATATGCGCGCATAAACTCTGATGAATATAGATGCATCTTAAATGAGCTTTCGCAGCGCGGTGCCTATAAAAAACCTGCGGGAGATGCATATACTCAAACTGTTCTACAAGCTGGACTAGATAAGCAGCGGATGCTTAAGTTTAAATTGGATAAACTGAAATAGTCTAAATCACAACCGTGAAACAACATATGGCAAAAACGTGATTTTGCCATATGTTGTAATTTGTTGAAGGCTTTGCTCTTTCAGTATCTGCCAAAAGGATCGATTTCATCCCTTTTGAAAAGCTAGATGTGATCGAGCTTTTTCTAGATAACTCTGATAACATCATGGATTCTTCAATTATCATTATAGATAGAATATTTATAATTACGCGTCGCTAAGCAATATCGGAACAATTGCGGCGTTCTCCGAGTTTGTCTCACGCAGCAAAATCTATGTCTTCAACGAACATAGGGGGAGAGTGAGATGGGTGAGTTGTTGTTTTGGATTGTTCTGGTGGGACTGCCAGTGCTTCTCGTAAGCGGCTTCGCATATGCACACTATCTGAAGCGCACTGGTGGTACCAAGCCAGGCGAAGATGGCGCTTAGCGGAAGAAGGGCTAAATCGATGGCACGCCGTGCAAACTGGAAAGGGCAGTTGAAAATTGATCAGCTTTTGTGCCCCGTTGCACTTTTCACAGCGGCATCAACGTCTGATCGTGTGTCATTCAATCTGATAAATCGCAAGACCGGAAACCGCCTCAACCGGGAATTTGTTGACGGTGACACGGGCAAATCGGTGCCGCGGGAAAATCAGGTCAAGGGCTATGAAGTGTCGTCGGGCACCTATTTGAGTTTCGACGAAGCGGAAATCGCCGCGGCCATTCCCGAAAGCGACAAGACGCTGAATGTCACCCGATTTGTCAAATGCGACGAAATCGACGATGTCTATCTCGACCGGCCATATTATCTTACCCCAGTCGGCGACAGCGATGGTTTCGTACTCGTTCGCGAGGGTATGAAATCTGAAAATGTAGCCGCAATTGCCGAGACTGTCCTTTTCCGCCGCGCGCGACAAGTTCTGATCCGTGCCGACGATGATGGTCTGATAGCCACGACGCTCAATTTCGAATATGAGGTACGAGCGGCAGCGGAGGCATTTGCCGACTTGGGCATTTTCAAGTTCGATCAAGAAATGCTCGACCTGGCGCAGCATATTATCGACACCAAGATGGGCAGTTTCGACCCCGCAGGCTTCGATGACCGGTACGATGCAGCACTGGCAGATTTGATAAAGGCGAAGATTGAGGGGAAGCCGCTCAAGAAGCCGGCTGCGCCGAAGACTGCCGAGGTTATCGATCTCAAGGAGGCTCTTCGCAAGAGTGCAAACCTAGGTCGGGTCGGGCAGGCGGCGACCAAAGCAATAAAAGGCAAAGCCAAGTCCGGGGCGGCATCTGGAACAAAGTCTAGAAAAAAGGCCGGCTGATCATGGGACAGTCACTCGAAACCTATCGCAGGAAACGCGATTTTACCCTGACTAACGAGCCGCGCGGTAAGTCTTCGCGCACAAAACGCGAGCTCTTTGTCGTGCAAAAACATGATGCTCGCAGACTGCATTATGATTTTCGCCTTGAGATGGATGGCGTGCTGAAAAGTTGGGCTGTGACGCGAGGTCCAAGCCTTGTTCCTGGCGAAAAGCGACTGGCCGTGCATGTGGAGGACCATCCGCTTGAATATGCGGACTTCGAAGGCACGATCCCTAAAGGCGAGTACGGTGGTGGTACAGTTATCGTCTGGGATACAGGGCGTTGGAAATCCACTGCTGATGCACATCAGCAATACAAGAAAGGGCATCTTGAGTTCGAGCTCACAGGGGAAAAACTCAAAGGTCGCTGGCATTTGATCCGGATGCACGGAAAGCCAGACGAGAAGCGAGAGAATTGGCTCCTCATCAAGGGGGAGGACGAATTTTCCAGAAATCCTGGTGAACCTGACATTCTTGTAGAGATGCCGAAATCGGTAAAAACCGGCCGCGCCATCGCCGATGTCGAACACGAAGCGCCAGGATGGTCATCGAAAACTGGTTCGATCAACAAAAAGTCGAACGCTCAAGGGGATGGTGGGGGCGCAAATATCAAAAATGCGAAGAAGCGACCGATGCCGAGTTTCGTCAAACCTGAGCTCGCTACGCTCGTATCAGTTGCTCCAGATGGAAACCGCTGGCTTCACGAGATCAAGTTCGACGGTTATCGCATCCAGGCTCATATTGCGGGGGGCAAGGTCGCCCTTTATTCGCGTGGGGGACTGGATTGGACTGAAAAATTTGGCCAGCAGATTGCCAGAGATCTTGTTGGTACGAGCGTGAACGAAGCCATATTTGATGGGGAGATCGTTGTCGAAAGCCAGTCGGGACTGTCTGACTTTTCAGCTTTGCAAGAGGATCTAAGGGAGGGACGTTCTGATCGATTCGTTTATTACCTCTTCGATCTACTGCATGTTGATGGCAAAGACCTTCGCCAGACGCCTCTGGTTGAGCGCAAAACGTTGCTCGAAAAATTAATTTCTGCATCATCGTCAACACTTCGCTTCAGCGAGGCCTTTGATGCCGATGGGGCTGCGGTACTGAAGAATGCCTGCGGACTTGGCCTTGAGGGCATTGTGTCGAAGCTCAGGGAGGCATCTTATAGAAGCGGTCGCAGCAACGATTGGCGTAAGTCGAAATGCATTGGACGACAGGAATTCGTCATTGCAGGCTATGTTCCGTCGACGGTAACGCGAGCGGCAATCGGTTCGCTCCTTTTGGGTGTACAGGATAAGAAGGGGCTGGTTCCCGTAGGCCGGGTGGGAACAGGCTTTTCGGTCAGGATTGCAAAAGAACTTTACAAACGGCTGCAAGCCATGCGGCAGGGAGGGAGCCCATTCGCCGTGCCGCTGACGGCAGATGAAAGGCGCGGAGCCAAGTTCGTTACGCCGCTGCTGGTAGCGGAAATCGAATTTCGTGCCTGGACTGCCGATAAGCGATTGCGTCACGCGTCCTTCAGGGGGGTACGAGACGATAAGGCTGCCAAGGACGTCATATGGGAGAAGCAAACCATGTCACCCCGTATTTCCAGTAAAGGCTCCGAGGAGATCGACGTGAAGCTCACACATCCCGACCGGGTTTACTGGCCGGGCGAAGGTGTCACAAAACAGGGTCTCGCAGATTATTATTCCGCTATCTGGTCCAGCATCGAACCTTTCATCGTCAACCGCCCCCTGGCATTGTTACGCTGCCCAACCGGAATTGACGGAGAACACTTCTTTCAAAGGCACGCGTGGAAGGGGTTGAATGAACATATTATCGAAGTTCAAGATCCAGAGAACAAGGAAGAGGAGCCTTATATCAGCATTCGGGACTTCAACGGGCTGATCGGTCTGGTGCAAGCCGCGACGCTGGAAATTCACCCCTGGGGTTCTACGCTCAAAAATTGGGAGCTACCGGATACGTTGACAATGGATCTCGATCCGGGTGAGGGCGTTCCATGGTCGCGCGTGATCGAAGCCGCAATCGAGACCAAGGAACGTCTGGAAAAACTCGGATTGAAGACGTTTGTTAAAACGTCCGGTGGCAAGGGACTACATGTGGTCGCGCCATTGAAGCCGAAGGTCGACTGGGACGCCCTCAAGAGCTTTACAAAGGCTATTGCCGACCAGATGGCTGCAGACAGTCCTGATCGCTATGTTTCGACGATTTCCAAGGCCAAGCGCAAAGGCAAAATTCTTATTGATTATCTGCGCAATCAGCGCGGCATGACTGCTGTAGCACCCTATTCGCCGCGGGCACGTCCTGGTGCTGCAGTTTCCATGCCGCTTGGGTGGGACGAAGTGACGTCAGCAATAGGCCCCGTCCATTTTACTATTGTCAACACGCCGAACCGGCTGGCCGCATTGAATAGCGATCCCTGGCAGGATTTTCGCAGCGCGGAAACGCCGCTGCCTAAGCTGAAGAAATAGGCAGAACTCTTCGCATCAGCTTTTTGTATTTTCACCGGCAAGGCTTTTTCGTAGGGCATCCATGATGTTGATAACATTGCCTTCGGTTTCAGGTGCCGTCTTGCGCGGCTTCGATACCGATGCCGTTTTCTTTTTCTTCTTTGCAGCAATCATCGACTGAAGGTTCTTCTGCATTGGGTCCTGAAGAAAATCGGGTTTCCAATCTTCTGTCTTGCCCTTGATGAGCCTGCGGACCATGGAAAGAAGCTTCTTGTCGGGTTTGCTATCTTCAATAGTGGAAAAGTAGTCGGTGGCATTCCGCACTTCATCGCCGAAACGCA
The DNA here is from genome assembly GCF_008932285.1 of Brucella tritici. Taxonomy (NCBI): domain Bacteria; kingdom Pseudomonadati; phylum Pseudomonadota; class Alphaproteobacteria; order Hyphomicrobiales; family Brucellaceae; genus Brucella; species Brucella tritici. The sequence continues at coordinate 137,472 of NZ_WBVY01000002.1, read as the reverse complement.
ACGTCCACAAAACAATTCCGCGACCGCGCGGTTCGAGAAGCACTGCTCTTTCGCGTCGGTACATGACAAGCCGGGCCAGACCGAAGACTGCGCTTTTAACCATTGCCTCCCGGATGACGGAAAAGGCTTCTTGGCCCACCTTGTCGGAAGGCGCGAGATAATGCGGCTTGTCGTACCAGATCCAGCCGATACTGTCCCTCGGTACGAACTTGTCGATGTCTATAGTTCTTGTGCTCTCAAGCGCCACAGCCTCCAGCTCATCCTCTTCAAGAATGACATAACTTCCGTCACCTTTATCGAACCCTTTGACCTCGTCATCATCCCGCACTGGCTTGTGCGTAACCGAATCCACGTATCGGCTGATCACTCGGTTGCCGGTCTCAACATTCAGGGTGTGGAAGCGCACTTTCTCGCTTTCGCTGGTCGCAGGTGTCAGCTCCACTGCACAGGTGACGAGCGAGAGTTTGAGATAGCCTTTCCAGAAAGCGTGGGGCACGAACTGATCCTCCGGAAGAACAGGATAACCTGTTTGAAGCCCGATAGTTCCCGATTAGATTTTTTCCGTCTGGGAACCTGTTGTGGTTTGTAGTGGTTATTCGGCAAGGAAAGTACGACTGGGGTTGCAAATTGCTTAAAAAGTCTTCCGCTGTTCCGCTGCTACAAAACAATGCTGCTCATGGGTTGGTCCATGTCAGCGACACCGCGCCGGGAATTAGGCGCCTGCGTTGTGGAGCCGGGTTTCGTTATGTTCGGTTTGACAAAAAGGCGATTTCAGTCGCGGATCGAAACAGGATTGCTAAGCTTGCCATTCCGCCTGCTTGGAACGATGTCTGGATATGTTGCGATCAGCGCGGACATATACAGGCAACCGGGCGTGATACGCGCGGAAGAAAGCAATATCGTTATCACTCCGCGTGGATGGCGATGCAGGAGGAAACCAAATTTTCAAGTCTGCCAGATTTCGCCGGTGCACTCAGCCGACTGCGCAAAGTGGTCGATATCGATATGCGGCGACGCTCGCTCTGTCGTGAAAAGGTCGTTGCGACCGTCATCTGGCTGATGGATCGACTATTGCTGCGGGTCGGAAATCCAGATTATGCACGTGACAACAAGAGCTTTGGGGTCACTACGCTTCGCAATCGGCATTTGCGGGATGAGCGTGGCGGATTGCGGCTCGCATTTACTGGCAAATCGGGCAAAATGTGGAGTCTCAAGCTTTCCGATAAACGAATTGCGCGTATCATACGCTCCATACAGGAACTGCCTGGGCAGCAGTTATTTCAATATATTGACGGGGCGGGTGATCGCTGTCCCGTCTCCTCTCAGGATATAAATGACTATCTGCGAGTGACTATGCGGTCCGATTTCACGTCGAAGCATTTTCGAACTTGGGCTGCAACGGCAACTGCCCTTGAGTTGCTACGCTGTCTCGATTTGCCCGACAGTGACAGGGCGCAAAAGCAAAGGCTTAATAGCGCAATCGATAAGGTTGCGCACATGCTCGGCAATACAAGAACGGTATGCCGGCAGTCTTACATACATCCTGCCATCCCCGAACACTGGCTGGCCGGAAAACTTGGCTCGCAGATCGATGCCGCTGGAGCTATCCGGCTAGTTGCGCCCGAACTTAGCGATGCCGAGCGTCGCACTTTGAAATGGCTACTTTTCATCGATGCGGAAAAGAGCTGACCAACGGATGACGATGGCTGTTGACGGCTCGCGATCTCGCGGCACGATGCGGTTATGGATTGGCAGGCACAGAACGCCATTGGTCATCATGATGGCTAGATCAACATGTTTTAGGTTAGCGGAAAGACTTAATTAACTGCTTTTAACAGTAGGTGGCGAAATGTCGGCTCTCGATCTGGTTGTGACATTAATACTACAGACATATTTCATCTATGAGTTATCTTTTAAATAACGAAATAACCTTAGGCTATTAGGTCACGGAGAAATGCCATGAAAATTAAGTCTCTTCTTTTGGCGTCAACTGTTGCTCTTATTGCTACAACGGGTGCGAAAGCTGCTGACGCTATCGTTGAGGAGCCTGCGCCGGTAATCGTTGCTGAACCTAATTTTAGCTGGACTGGCGCTTATATTGGTGGGCAGATCGGCTACGGGTGGGGAAAATCGGAATTCGAAGATGCTTTCCGTGTGAAACCGGACGGTTTTCTCGGTGGTCTTTATGCCGGTTATAACTTTGATGTCGGCAATAACTTCATTCTCGGTGTCGACGGCGATATCACTTATAATAATCTAAAGGACAACTACAGCGCTACTGACGGAGATATTGCTGGTGACCTTGAGAGCAAGTTGCGGTGGTCGGGTGCTGTTCGCGCACGGGCCGGTGTCGCATTTGATCGCTTCATGCCCTATATCGCGGGCGGTGTTGCATTCGGTAGTGTGAAAAACACGCTTTCAGCAACGGACGGTGTGGATGAAATCAGCGTATCGCAAAGCAAAACCTATACTGGCTGGACGGCCGGTGCGGGTGTGGACTACGCTGCTACTGACAACCTCATTCTGCGCCTTGAATATCGCTACACTGATTATGGTAAGAAGGACTTTGATTTTGGCACGGATGTAAGTGTCGAAGACAAGTTCAAAACACATGACGTTCGTTTAGGTGTAGCTTACAAGTTTTGACAAGCATTATCTCAGAGATATGAAAAGGCGGCCCACGAGGTCGCCTTTTTGTTGCGAAGTCTCATGAGTAACATTCGCCTGGCATTTACGCTTTGAATCCAATATGTTTTTCCTTGGTCGCCTTTGAATCTTCCGCATACCGGTATGGAAAAATTTATGGATAGTGCAGTGCTTTTCTTGCATGCGCGTGGACAGTCGGCCGATGAAATCCGGATGTTGGATTGGAACAGCAATCCAATCGGAAAGCCAGAAAACTGGCCCACCTCTCTGATAACCGCGGTTCAGATGATGCTGGCTTCGCATTTCCCAAAGGCCATTATCTGGGGACCGGAATTCACCACGATTTATAACGATGCCTTCCGACAGATTCTCGGTGAGAAAGAGAACTGCATGGGAGCTTCATTCCGCGATATTTGGGCCGAGGCTTGGGATGAAATTCAACCGATGGTCCAGAAGGCCTATGCGGGTGAAGCCATCTTCATTGAAGACTTTCCCTTGGTCATCGATCGGCACGGATACCCCGAGCAATGTTATTTTACCTTCTGCTATAGCCCGATTTATAATGAACGGGGACAAATAGCCGGCATGATGGATACTGTCATCGAGACCACGACAAAGGTTGAAGCGGAAAAACATGCTCGCATACTGAATGCCGAACTCGCTCATCGGATCAAAAATACCTTTAGCATAGTAGCGGCGATTGCTGGTCAGACTTTCAATAACAATGCTGATGAAGAAGTGATCAACACCTTTACCAGACGCCTGTTTGCACTCGGAAATGCACACGATGTGTTACGATTGGGCAAAAGCTCCGAAGGTTCGCTTCGTCAGATTGTGAGCGGAATAACAAACGCGCTGGCGGTGGCGGATCGCGTACAGATAAGCGGACCGGATGTGCTGATCGGCCCTAAAGGAGCTTCAACGCTGTCGCTTCTAATTCACGAACTGACCACCAATGCGATCAAATATGGCGCTCTTTCAAACAATGAGGGTCATGTGCTGTTGGAAGTAGCTGTGTCAAAAAAACAGGATGATGCAGTTTTCTCGTTGCGTTGGGCTGAATTTGGCGGGCCACCTGTTATCGCGCCAACTAAGACCGGGTTTGGTTCCAAGCTCATAAAAATGGGACTGTTAGGCGCCGGTGAGGTTGACGCTGACTATGGAACCGAAGGGTTTGTTGCGAAATTCTCTGCCCCTCTTCGCCAGTTGCAGGGTGAAGGTCGTCTTTTTGACTCTACTTAGTTGGCTCAGGAATGCTTAATTCTAGTCCCCCGCGTCATGAGCTTTATTAAACGGCTGACAGATGGGTATCTGACGTGTTTAGGTCGCTTTGAGATGGATTCTGAAAGGTCATGCTCAGCCAAAGAGTTAAGCCAGAATTCTTGACATCGAAGCGGCATTTCGAAAGCAAGTCTTGCGTCTTCGGTACTCCCAATGTCGTGCGTGCATAAAAGGCAGACCGTGATAGCGACGCTGAGACTATCTAGTTTGAACCTATTCCATTGAGACAGCAATATATTCTCGGCATCTGCGACTGTTCTCACCGTCTGCGTGAAGCCGTCCGCAATTTTAATGACCAAAGCGTCATCCCGGTGTACCATTTTCCATGGCGAGCTTATAATCGCGGACAACAAGGGGAGCAGGTCAAACCCTTCATCAATTTGAAAGTTCCGTGGTTTGCCAAGTCTTATCGCCAGGAGTCGATCAGCTCATCCGTGCAGACGAGTTCCAATTGCTCACTAAATCGTTGGTGACAAAGAGAGATAATTGCGTCGTGGGTTTGATCGAAAACGCTGCATACTGCATCGTGGACAATGATCACCCGATATCCGCGATCTACGGCGCCCAATAGTGTTGCGAGAACACAAAGATCGGTCTCCGCTCCGCTAACGATTAAAGTATGAACGCGCCTTTTGTGCAGATATCGCTGGAGGAAGCCTTCGGTCCAGGGGGAGTAAACAGTCTTATCGAGTACAACAGCAGGCGGCGAAAAATCTCCTAGCGGGTCCACGAGGTCGATGAATGACGGATCGATACGATTGAGAGTAAGGGTTTCCCACTTGCGGTAATAACCTCTCCATGCTCCCAGGGCAGCGTCGGGTGACCTTGGAGGTATAAAGCGGGTAAAGATCGTTTCTTCACTGCGCTGGGAGCAGATATCCACGATATTGGGCAAGATCGCTTCAATCCATGGCACGTGCCAAGGCGAAGCAGGTCCGAAAAGATTCTGCATGTCTATGCATAGATGCATGCAGCCGCCTCGCAAATCTCCGCGTAGAAGCCCGGTTTCCAGAGGCATGTTATCCTTCAAGTCTTTCTACGACGATTTGCCCACAGGCTCCCTCAAGCAGACGCAACATCCGCGCCGTTGCTTCGTTCACCGCGTCGGCTGTTGACAAGTGAACATGCTGCGGGTTCTGGAAGTAGACAGAAACGGCAGTTCCTTCATCGTCAAAAAACTGAACCGAATAAGCTTCATCGTCTTCCATCGAAACGACTTGGGTTTCCATAGTCATTTGCCAAACTCCTGCCAAATATGCCGAACCCGCCAGAATTGCTTTCGTTCCAGATTGAAATACCCGAGGTTTCAGCGACGAGCGAAGCCGAATACGGCTGATTCCCACGCTCATCGCGCTCCGCTTCACAACCGTACGCTATCGTACAGACAGACCTTGCGGAGGAACTAACTGGCTGGCTGGGCCTTACCTTACCTGGGGAAGGAGGAGACACATGCCCTCGATATCCGAGTTCGAAGAAGAGTTGCTGGCACTTGGACCTGCGCTTCATCAGTTCGCCAGAACGATGTACCACCAGCGTTCCGACGTAGAGGATCTTGTTCAGGAAACGCTATTAAAAGCTCTGTGCAATCGCGATAAGTTCGTCCCCTATGGATCGCTCAAATCCTGGCTGTTCACGATCATGAAGAACACATTCTGCACCAGGATCAAGAGATCCCGCCGCGAAGATGCAATTGAGGATTGGGAGGGACCGACAATCAACCCATCACAGGATTGGGCCATGGAATTGCAGGATGTCGGGGAGGCTTTCTGTAAACTGTCGCCGGCATATAAGAGCGTTCTTGACCTAGTGATATTTCGCGGGCTGAGTTACGAAAAGGCTGCGATGGCGGCAGGCTGCACGGTCGGAACGATCAAGAGCAGGCTTAACAGAGCAAGAGCGCAACTCGAAAGCGACTTGTATCCGGCTGAAAAGAGTCTTCGGAAACGATAGCTTAAACGAATTTCTGCGAGTGATTGGTGTTGGCCGCGAAATCGTGATGCCGGATCTCAAATCGTGAGTGAGCGAGCTTTGCAGCTAGCTCTGAAATGTAATTAAGATCACGCAAGCCGCTTTCATATAGTCGTATTATGCACTCTGCGAGCTCAGTGGCCGAATAAGAACGGTCACTTTCTTCGAGAATTATTGCAGATTGAGCAAAACAACTACGCATGAAATTAACTTCAACTGATGAGTAAATTCTGCTGGCTTCATTAAATAACGGCATGTCAGCCTCCATCAAGAAACGAAGCTTCAATGATACGCTGTTTAATGGACTTAGATAGTCTTAAAACCTGTTCTTTCGCATTGGTGCGGTAGCGTACCGAAAAAAGCGTTTACCGATTGCTTCTCGGAACCAACCATCCTTCCGCGGTGTTTCCACTTCATGATGATGGAATGAGGATCACGAAATGCCGTTTCCTCCACAGAATGCCATTGCTAACAAACTTTTGGCTTTGCTTCCGCCCTCCGATTATGAAGCCCTTATCCAGGAAACTACTTATGTGGAACTTCCGCGTGGGACGGTGCTTGCAGAAACGGGGAAACCGATCGCGAAAGTTTATTTTCTTACGACAGGTATCGGCTCGGTTATTGTGACGACCGCCGAAGGAAAACGTGCAGAAGCGGGAATTTTCGGCTTCGATGGGTATATTCCAACGTCTGCAATCGCTGGTGTCGAAAACAGTTCTTATGACGTCCTGGTTCAGGTTGCTGCGCAAGGTTATGAAATGCCTTATGAGAAGTTTCGCCGGTGGATGGACGAAAGCCGCAGTTTTTCCAGGATCATGATCCGCTCTATCGAGGCGTTTTCCGTTCAGCTTGCCTATACCGCCGTCTCGAATGCCATTCATGAAGTCACGCAACGATTGGCCCGATGGTTGCTGATGTGTGATGACCGAATATTAGGCAAAGAAATAGCAATCACTCACGAGTTCCTGTCGATAATGCTTGCAGTTCGTCGGCCAAGTGTCACGAATTCTCTTCATGTTCTTGAAGGATTGGGCTTGATCAAGTCTGAACGAGGAGTTGTCTTTATTCGTAATCGTCACGGGCTGGAACGCTATGCTCGAGATGCCTATGGCTGGCCGGAAAAGGAATACGTGCGGCTGATGCAGGGATTTGAACCTGTCGATGACGTCTAGTTTTGAGCGCCGAAAAGCTGGCTATATTCTTCTTCGGGTTTTCCGTAGGCTTCGCCAGCAAATTCTTCGAGACCCCTACGGTCACGTATTGTGATGCGGCCTCGCTCTGATCGCACCAGTTTTTTGCCTTCCAGTAGGTGAAGTCCTGTCGTAATGCTGGGGCGTCTTACACCGAGCATGAGAGCGATGAAGTCGTGGGTCAGGATAATTTCATCCCCGTCAACACGATCATGTGACATCAAGAGCCAGCGCGCCAGCCGCTCGTGAACATGCAAGTTTACGTTGGCCCAGACAGTATAAGAAACCTGTGAGGCAAAAGTCTGAATGTAACGGGCCAACAAACTGGCAAACACGCTGTTGCGATTGATTTCCTCTCGTGCAGCACTGACGGCAATCCGATGACCATAGCCGCTGACTTGCATGATAATTTCATGAATGCTGGTTGTAGCGCCAACCGCTCCTGACGTTGGTGAAAACCCTTCGCGTCCGACCATGCCAGCCTCTGCCAGCTGACCTCTGGTCGATACGGCGATGACCGAACTGATCCCGCCGCAAAGAAAGTATAGATAGTCGATCGATTGATTGGCCCTGACAATAACTTGACCACGCTCAAGCGTGACAGGTTCCAGGGACGAACAAATACTATTGAGAATATCTGGAGGCAGGCTCTTCAACAGGCGGTTGTGCAGTTTAGATTCGTCGTACATCTGTGCTACTTCGGGCAAAGTACCAGCTATTCGCCGTTGTGCCCCCCAACTCTCTTTGACGGTTGGGGTTCTATAACACTCTGATCCGGCAAATGATTTTTGGTACGGTAGCGGACAAATCTGGAAATGAGTTGCGACCGAATTTTCCTTTGACGGCAAGCTGAAACTTTTTGTCCCGCTATTGGTTGCATCTTCAAAACTCGAAAACAGGAGGCACAGATAATGCAATTCAAACTGTTGGGAGAAGGAGCGGGGCAGCGGATCTCGTCGTCATTCTCGCTCCGGAAGAAGCGGTGGTCGCGACACTTACCCGGTTTGTCCAGAAAAGGGATTTAACGGCAGCCTCGGTGACCGCGATTGGAGCTTTCCGACGCGCTACGCTTGGATTTTTCGACCTTGAGCGACAAGACTATCACCGGATCGAACTTGACGAGCAGTGCGAGGTACTCAGCTTGCTGGGTGATTGCGCTTTGGGCGAAGAGGGCAGTCCGATTCTTCATTTGCATGTGGTTTTGGGAATGCGTAACGGTGAGGCGAAAGGCGGGCACCTGATTGAAGCCTTGGTGCGGCCGACGCTCGAAGTAATGATTAAGGAAAATACCAGCACTATGGTGCGGACCTATCGACCGGAATGCGGCATAGCCCTGATTGATCCACGAAAATAACAATGCAATGGAGCCATGGCCGCAAAGCGAACGAGTACGCATCACAAAATCGGCTTGCCGCCAGTGACTGCTATTGTAGCGCCGGACGTGAAACTCGATAGCGGGTCTGCCAGCATGACATATGCGGAAGCGAGTTCCGCTGGTTGGGCCGGTCTTTTCATTGGCGTCTGTTTGCCAAAATTCCGTACCGCGTCCTCAGGAAGGGTCGACGGTATGAGTGGGGTCCAAACCGGGCCGGGCGCGACCGCATTGGCACGGATTCCCTTTTCTGCAAGAAGCTGGGCCAACCCAGCGGTAAAATTCTGGATCGCACCCTTTGTCGTCGCATAGGCCAGAAGAGTTGGATTCGGCATATCTGAATTGATGGAAGCCGTATTGATGATCGCAGCGCCGGGTCTCATATGAGAAAGGGCCGCTTTTGTCAGATAAAACATCGCATGAATATTGACGCGAAATGTTAGCTCCCATTCTTCGTCGCTGATATCACCGAGTTCGGAGAAACTTGCCTGATGAGCGGCGTTGTTCACCAGAATATCGATTCCGCCTAGTTCGCCTACCGCACGATCAATCAGGTCGCGACAGGTTTGGGCATGCTGGATGTCGCATTTCATCAAGACGGCTTTTCGACCGTCTTTCTCGATAAGCGCTTTGGTTTCCAGTGCATCCTCATCCTCTTCCAGATAAGCAATCAGGATATCCGCGCCTTCCCGTGCAAATGCAATCGCAACCGCACGACCAATGCCGCTGTCTCCTCCAGTAATGATTGCCCTCAACCCCTTCAGTTTCCCCGAACCGCTATAAGTTGTTTCGCCGTGATCCGGTTTCGGATTCATCTTATTGGTTATGCCCGGCATCGGTTGCTGCTTTGTTTCGAATGGTGGCTTGGGATATTGGCTTTCCATATCGGCTTGTCCTTCCTTTTCACCCTGTCGCCCTAACAACGAAATACGCTGCTTGTTCCAGGCGTTCAGAAGCATTTGAAGGAGAAACAGTGATCAATAGATTTGGGAGGACTATTAATGTTCCACGTTACAATGAAGAAACAATGCTTCCGCTATTGTGGACAGGTCTCTGTGGCGCGCGCTGAGTACAAATCCTGCGAAGCCCAGGCTGTCCAGGATGGGGTTGTCTGATAGGGCGAATATGAAGGGTATGGCGCTCTGTTCCAGTTCGGCGACAACCGGAAGCACCGCTTCCGGTTCCAGAGTGACATCCATAACAACAGCGTCTACCCTCTCACGTTCCAGATAATACAGTGCTTGATAAGCCGTGTTTACCGGACCGAGAACGACAGCGCCAGCCTTCGTCAGACAGGCTCCTGCTTCCTCTGAAAGCAGAAAACCATCTTCAAAAACCAAAATGCGCTTTCCTGAGAATAAACGCATTGTATCATCGCTAGATCTAATCATTACAAACAGTTGGCCATGTCTGAAACCGAATGACAAGATGTCTCGTGCTGATTTCGCATCACGAACCACAACGCGATTTTGCGAATGCAAATGCCTGGATAACATCATCTAGGCGCGTTCCACGATATCGTGGAGCTTATGACGAGCGCGATGCAGGCGGCTTTTCACCGTTCCGATCGAGCAATCGCAAAGCTGGGCCGTTCGTTCATAGCTTTTGCCCTCCAACACTACCAATGCCAGAACGCGGCGATATTTGTGAGGCAGGGTTTCCATTGCTGTTTGCACGTCGTGCGCCTCGAGCGTCAGCTCCTGCGAGGCTTTGACTGAAGCTATGGGTGAAACGCACTCGCTTACGCCCGGTGCTTCACGGTTCTGGATGCGAATACGCGTGCAGAACGTGTTGCGCATGATGGTGAAAAGCCAGGATTTCAGGGGCGAATAGGGAACGTATTTTTCTCGATTGGCCAGTGCTTTCAACAATGTTTCCTGAACAAGATCCTCAGCATCTTCTTTCTGACGGTAAAATGTGCGGGAAAACGCGCGCAAAGCCGGTATCATCTCAACGAGATGTTCCGGCTCCAGCATGTAGTCGGGATTTGGCTTGAAAGACATCGTCTTAGCCTTTCCGAACAAAAGTCCGGTTTGAGAATGGGGCGGCACGAGACCGCCCCTTTGAATTACGAATTCTTATGGCTCTGTTGACCTGCCTTTACATGCTGCTCATGGGTTCCCCCACGGGAAGACGTCTGCTGCTGTTGCTTGTCGCCGCCTCCGCTGCTCGCATGCTTGCCATCGTTCTTGTGGCTTTGCTGGCCGGCTTTCACGTGTTGTTCGTGTGTGCCACCTTGCGTGTGGTTCTGTGCCATTCTCTTTCCTTTCAGTGGTTTTAGACCATTGATTGTTGGGAGTGGAATTTGTCGCGCGTGACATAAGCCTAACAAGACAGAGCAAATGATGTTCCGGGAAAATGACTGTAATAAACTTCACGTTTCGGCGGCGCGCTCGAACTCCGCGACTTTGGCCAGTTCTTTGAGAAACATCGCCCGTTCGCGATCAAAGCCGCTCTGGGCACGTAAGCGTAGCAGGTAGGATGGGTGGATCGTCACAAGGATAAGGTGGTTCTCGAACTCGAGAGGGATGCCGCGTATCGCTGCGATTTTCATCGGCTTTCCGAAAAGGGAACGGGCGGCAACTGCGCCCAGCGCAACGATGATGTGGGGTTCAACCAGTTCAATTTCCTGCTGGAGCCACCAGCGACAAGCTTCAATGTGGCTGGTTGACGGGCGCTGGTGAATGCGTCTTTTACCGCGCTGTGTATGTCGAAAGTGTTTTACCGCATTGGTAATATAGCATCGCTCGCGTTTGATACCGACTTCGTTTAGGCAGGCATCGAAGAGCCGACCTGCAGGGCCAATCAAGGGCCTTCCTCCAATATCCTCCTTGTCGCCAGGTTGTTCGGCAACAAAGAAAACTCGGGCGCCGGTGCGCCCTTCGCCAAAAACCGTCTGTGTTGCATTTTGATAGAGCTCACAACGCCGACAAGTCCGCGCTTCCGCGCAGACTTGTTCAAGATTCTGTTGGCGACGGGTGATTGCTGGTACTGTCATCGCCGACCTGTTGCCGAAGGCGGCGTCTGTGATTCCGTGGATGCAGGCGGCTTGCTATTGTCATCCATGAAACCGCGACCGGGGCGCATTTTCCCGTAAAATTCGACTGCGCCCCAGACAATCACGGCCAGTATCAGGCTGGAAATGAGTATCATTAGAATACGCCGTCCATTCAAACCTTGACGGGCCTTGCGCGGATCTACTTCTTTCATAGTCAATCCGCCTAGCCCCAGCGCTGACGTTCGCGTTCAATTTCGTCCGCAGTGTAGGGCGCGCCCGACGCATTGAAGCTCTCCCATCCTTCTTCGATATAAGCATCGCGTCTTTGGCCGATATTGACCCGCGCCCAATCATCAAGAATAGCTTCGACCTTCTCTCGCTCCGTCTCATCGCAACGAACGGCAACCAGAGTACTGCCACGGCGAATGGCTTCGCTATAGGCCTGCGCCTCTTCTTCGGGCACGCCGGTTTCCACGAGAGCGCCCACAATACCGCCTGCGACGCCGCCGGCAGTCGCTCCGCCGACCAGTCCGACCAGTGTGGCGGTGAGCCAACCGCCCGCCACGACCGGACCGACACCCGGTATGGATAGCAGGCCCAGCCCGGTCAACAGCCCGGCACCACCGCCTGCTACTGCACCAAGACCGGCGCCGGTTTCAGCACCTGTGACTGCGCTCTCTTCGTCCTTCAGGGCCTCGCCTGCATATCGACCATCTGTGTTATTCGAAATCAGGCTGATATTTTCAGCCGGAATCCCGGCTTCTTCGAGCGCTCTAACGGCATCGACGGCTTCGTCGTGATTGTCGAATAGACCCGTGATATAAGCCATTTTCATCTCCTTTATGGTGTTGCGACTACAACCGGTCACTGCGTGGTGATGTTTCCCTGAAAGTCGAGAAGAACTTTGACAGGCTGACCGTCACGCGCGGCTTCGGCGCGCCAGATGCCATCTTCGCCGAGTTGAAGATTCATAATGTTGCTGAACCCCTCTTCGGTCAGGCGTTCCTTTGCCTGATCCTCGGTAAAACTGTTCTGCCCAGGCACCGGTGCCTTCGGATTTTTCTCTCCGGGCGTGGTAACTGCGGGAGTCTGAGGTTCTTCAGTAGGTGTAGTTTGGGCAAACGCCGCTGGTGCGAGCAGCAAGAAGGCTGCGCCTGCGAGATTTCGAATAGACCGTTTCATCGTTGGCTCCCTTGTTTCTGAGGGACTGTCCCAACCAATGAACCCTTACATTGTTCCGTTAGCGTGCTCCGAGAACCATTTCTCTGATCCAACGGGTCAAAAGCTGATTGTAGACCTTTTGATGATGGTCTCCGGTAAGTGCGTGATCCGCGCCACCTATCATCCGAACGGTCAACGATTGAGAATTGATGAAGGCAGTTTGATAACTTGCGACCGTGGGATGTGGGACGATGATGTCGTGTTCGGACTCGACCAGCAGTACATCGCCAAGAAATTCTCGGGCCTGTCGAAGTGCGCGGTTATCATCAAACTTTACGAGTGTCGAACGATAGGATTGCAGGTCACTGCGGTCGAGCCGTGCTTTAGGGACTTGCCAAAGCTGGTCACGATAAAGTGCCGGGGCTCTTAATGCCAGCCAACGGACGGGCCGAAATTCGGTCAGCAATGTCGCGAGATACCCTCCATAGCTGCTTCCTATGACCACAATCGAACCGTCTTCGACCATTTTGAGGCTGGCCAGCCGGTCATATGCAGCAATAGCATCGTCAAGATTTTCACCGCGCGTTACGGTTTTGTTGCTGGACAGCAATTCCCCATGGCCGCGCATGTCGAAGGTAAGACAAACACAACCGAGCGAGGATATCGCATTTGCTCTTTCGATATCGCGTTCCTGGCTACCGGCCCAACCGTGCAGAAATAGAACGCCCGGAATGGTGGTATCCGGAGAGATGACAGTCGCGGCCAGTTCGTGCTGGTCGACGCTGACGGCGGTGGCGTTACGGATCATGATAGATTTTCTCTATTCGCGCATATTTGTGGAGAGGTCGTCCGAAATCGTCGTCGCCGACGTAAACGACGAAATCGTCCTCGTTGAATGTAGATGGCTGACCATAGCTCTCGCGCAATACTGCCTGTACGGCGGTAACAGTTTCGTCCTGCGCCAGTTTTTCCAATGCCAGAACTTCGGCAGGGGAGGCACCTCCCACACGCCATGATTGTTCCAATACGCCGCAGCGGACGCCATTTTCCGTTATCGGCCCGACAAGAACGTCGTAGTTTCTGCGCGACGCAACGAGACCGAGATGTTGAAGAGCTGCTTCATCGTAACGTCTGGCATTCTCTACGATCCTGCGTGCAACGGGCGATTGGACTTGGTGAAGCAGAGCGTCCCAGCCGCCGCGCACCACACGCAAACGGCTACCCGCATAAACTTTACTCCCGTCCTCGTCGTGCGAAGTATATTGACGGCCTAGATAGCTTCCGATGTGATCTTCGATCTGGACCTGTCCTACGGAATAGGTGGTAGAGTTTTCAACGTCCTCTTCGACGACGAGCCCGTTCGCAATTTCGCGATCAGATACGGTTTCCAGAAATCCGTCGAGGGCGCGAACGGTTTCGATGACGGTCTGGTCTTTGCCGCCGGACGCATAGGGATTTTTGAATCGAACCTTGTGCTTTTTTAGCAGGGCACCAGCGGCATCCAGTGCATGGCCATGTGAAAAGACCGAAAAGCCGGGTAGAACACAATCCTGTAAACAAGCTGCAAAGTTTCCTGCCCAACCTTCCGGCAAATTGTCATCGTCGTGCCAGTGTGGATGGGTAACGAGTTTCGTAGCCATAAAACCGTGGTGAACGATGCCGCCGTAGAAGTTCTCAATGCTCATTTCGGGGTGCCCGTCCTGGCGGACCAGAGCAAAAGTCGGTACGAAAAACGTTTCGTTGTTCTCGTCAAAGCTTTGCAGGGTGGGCCGCAATTGCCTGCCGGTCAGCGAACATAGGCGGGCAGCCAACGCTTCCACGCTGGCTACATTGTGAGGACTGTCAGAAGACTGGCAAACGACACGAATTTTTCCCGTAGGATCACCCCGGAATAGGGCACTTTCCATGTCATCACCTCGCTAGCGGTCTTGAAAAGTCTGCGCTCAGGCGGCTTCCGCACGGGGATTGGCAGAGGACTCCGCGAGTTTCGTCAGGTCCTTATCGGTCTGACCTTCTTCCTGCAGGGTCTGGTCGAGGAGTTTCGCCACATCCTTGTGGCCCAGGGTTTCGGCCCAACGCTTCAATGTGCCGTAACGCGTGATTTCGTAATGTTCGACCGCCTGGGCCGCAGATATCAAACCGGCATCAAGGGCGGGACTATTCGAAAACTCTTCGATGATCTCTTCTCCTTCAGCGATAATACCTTCAATGGCATCACAGGTCTTGCCTTGCGCACGCTTACCGAGAATCTCGAAGCATTGCTGCAAACGTTCGACATGTCCTTCGGTTTGTTCCCGGTGCTTTTCGAACGCGTTCTTGAGCTTTTCATCAGTGGCCGCTCGGGACATTTTGGGAAGCGTTTTCAATATCTTACGCTCCGCATAATAAATGTCCTTGAGCGTGTCGTAGAATAGGTCATCGAGATTGCGTTGCTTGGTGCTGGCCATTTCCGGCTCCTCCTTGTGGTTATGAACTGTTCTTGTCGTGCGGTTGAAAATTGCGACGACGGCGCACCTAACCCGCTAGGAATAATTTTGTTTCGCGCGATCGAAAAAAACAGGCGAGCAGTCGCGATCAGGGTTGCGTCGGGGAGCTGGACGGTTGGGTGGGACTTTCTGGAGTGACGTCCCCCTTGTCCGATGTGATGAACAGGGTTCCCAGCCCGAACAATGCGGCGGCGAACATGATGACGGCAAGCCACTTCAGGATAATCATCGTTATTTCCTGTCCGTTTTGTCAGGACTTCGACTTATGCTCCGGCTTGCCCTTCTGTCTGGTGGAGGCCAATTTTTCGAGCTCTTTCTCACTCATGGACTTGGCCATTTCCCTGGATGCTCCACGGAGTTGACTTTTTGATTTGTCTCCACGTTTTGCAGCCAAGGCCGCGCCGGCAGCCTGTTGTTGTGCTTTGGATTTCGCAGGCATCTTACATCTCCTGTAAGGGGTCGGTCAGTCTCGATCGCTGCGTTCGCGTCTCATTACACGCGGACCGGGATTGGCAAGGTCATTCGGACGTGCGCCATTGGGGTCGTCAAAATCGAAGTTCTTTTGCGGATCGTTCGGTTGGGGCTGGTGTGGATTGCCAGGTGCGTTGGACTGCTCATGCGTCGGGCGTGCTTGATGGTCCCGTGTTTCGCGCTGGGACGGTTCGCCCGCGCCGACTCGATCTTTGTTGAAAAAGAGCAACCCGCAGTTTGAAGGGTCAGTATTGAACATTGTACTTTCTCCATTGCGAAGACCCGGGTGGTTAATAATGGTCCGGAACAAGCTGGCAGATACTTTGTTCCATAAGAGCAGGAAGCTTTGCGAAGCTGCGCGTAATCCTGGGTCACGGCTGCAGAGCAGTGAAAGGGGAACATGAACTGCCCTCGACGGTTATCGAAACTTGCAACAGAGGAGTTTTGATATGGTCCAGGCAAAGAAATGGTCAGCCGACGTGACCGAACACAGCGACGCGTTAGATATCGAACCGCATGTGTTCGAGCAGGATGATCCGAAGGAAATCGCAGCTTCCCTGAAACGCTCGGCTGACAAGAGCCACAAACGCAAGGCGGAACCGTTTCGCTCGGCCATGTCCATGCTGACCTTCTACATCAACCGCGCTGGCAAGAACTTGCCGGAAACGCGCAAACAAGTGCTGGAAACCGCCAAGGAAGAATTGCGCAAGGCTTACGGCAAACCAGATCGGACTTAACCTGCTTTGGACAAGGGAGGGACCAGTGAAAATCTATATCGCTGAATGGTGGACGATCGCTTTATCTGCGGGTTCCGGGGCAGCGTCCGACCCGCCGGAAATTCCTGAAAATGAACCTGAAGGCATTCCGGTTGAGCCGCCGGAGACCATTCCGCAACCAGATAAGGGGCCGTTCAGTCCCGACGAACCTGAACAGATACCGCCCCTTCCTATACCTGAACATCCATCACCCGGGCCGGTCAATCCGGGCCAGCCGACAATGCTTTGCGCGCCACCCTCCTGTTATTCTGAACCGGGATAAGGAGCGGCCTTCAACAATCGTGCCAGATGTACGCAATTGGCAGCCAGTATTTTGGTAGCGGAAACGACTGTTTCGGGTACCTCTCCCAGATCGACGAAATTGGTTGATTGCATCGCCTCGCCCACCCAATAGGTTACGCCGTTGGCAGGCAGGGTGAAGCCCACATCGTTCAACGCCTGATAGAGCTGGGATGACACGAAATGTGCCCCGTCCTCGTTCCCAACCACTGCCGCGACGGCGACATGCCCGTAAGACGGCATTCGGTTGGCATCATCGGTCTCTGAAAGAAATGCATCCATACGTTCCAGCACGCGCTTGCAGATGCTTGATGGTTGACCGAGCCAGATCGGCGTGCCGAAAATAAGAATATCCGCATCGAGGATTTTGGTTCTGAGTGCCGGCCACTCGTCGTCTTCGCTTTCGCGCGATGTAACGCCGGGTTCGATGTTGAATTCACTCAGCCGCACATGCTCCGTTTGCACGCCATAAGGAACAAGATGTGTATCGAGATAATGTAGCATCCTGTCGGTCGAAGATGGATTCTGGTCTGCACTTCGCTTCAAGGTGGCATTGAGCGCGATAGCTTTGAGGGGAGGAAGGGAAGACACTGTCATTTTCCACCTCCCTTTCTCCTGGTGTGCTTGGGTTCACTCAACGCATCAGCAAGGTTTTTGCGGTCAGGATCGGCAAGATTGTGCCCCGCGGCATCGCGTTTCTTTGCGGGATCGTCGTCAGCGGGTTCGTAACCACGAGGCCGGTTTTCCGGCGGGCCTTCCCATTTCGGCTTCTGATCGGTGGTGCCGGTTTTCGGATCGTGTTTCATGGAAACCTCCGTTTATTGAGACGGCGGCCCAACCTTTCAAACCTCGGATTGTTTCATTGAGTGAAAAGGAGCACCGAATGATGGAGCGGGAAATGGCAAGGTTGAAGCAATGAAATTCTGCGGAACAATTGGTTTTCCTCATGGTTGGAGCTTAGAGGCCCATAATGATGAAAACAGTTCCACCGGATAAAAGCTCTGGCGCTCGCGCAAGAGGCGCGATCCAACGGGGTAAAACCGGCGACAAGGTTCCCGGCTTTGATCCTGCGGTAGCGCCAATGGAAACAGATGCAGAGGCTGGCGGCAGCGCTCAACCGGCTGAAGATCACGGGACACGGCCGTTAGCGGCTCCGGTAAAACCCGATGATAGCAATGCTTCCAGTCATGCGTCCGGCCTGCGCGCATGGCCACCGAAAGAGAATGCGCGATCCGCAAGAAAAACTACGCAGATGCGTGAAGGTCCAGCCTACATGGTCTGGTGGTTCATCATTGCCGTGGTTGTCATCGGATATTTTATAGTCTCATGGATGTGGTCATGAACAAGCGATCAGAACGTGAACGAGGGGAGAGACAGGCTTCGCCGCGAGCGCTCCGATATTTTCCGCGCTTCGTATTAGTCATAGTGGCAGTTCTGCTCCTTCTCCTTCTCGGGTGGAGCCTGACCGGTGGTGGATCGGTAACGCAAAAGCAAGGCATCCAGACACCTCCCGCCATAGGTTCCGCCGACCAGAAGACCAAGCCGCCGGTAGAAAATGACCGACCAGAGACCGGCACGGGCGGCGACCAGCCGGTGCAGGCGCCCGCTCACCAGAAATGAGGATCAATCATGAACGAGAAATCAACTACCCCACTGACGGATGATGAAGACATCAAGTTCCTGGCCGAGAACTCGGATATTTCTCCGCTGCAGGCTCGGCAGTTGATCGAGCGTTTTGGAAGAGATCGACAAAAATTGCTTGAAGAAGCAAAGAAATTTAAAGCGGAAGGGTAGAACCATGGCTCAGATCACACGTGACCACGATGAGATCCGCCAGTGGGTTGAAGACCGAAATGGGCGGCCCGCAATGGTGGAAACCGGTAGTGAAGGCGGTCTATTGCGTATCGATTTCGCAGAAAAAGACCAGAATCTGGAGGAAATCAATTGGGATGATTTCTTCGCCATCTTTGACGATAGAAAGCTGGCTTTTCTCTACGAAGAAACGGAGGATAGCCGCTTTAACAAGTTTATAGATGCTGAGCAGAATTCCTGATTGCAACTAACCCGCAAACCCTAGTTCGGTTCGGAATTCAGGAAGGAGCCTTCGAACCGGGCAGAACGTTCACATTCGCTGCGACGGGCGTATCAGGGTGACGCTCCATATATCTCTTGTGAGCAAGTCGCGCCGCCAGTTCCGCGATGTAGTTCAAATCCCTCAGCCCGTTCTGGTAAAGCATAACGATTGCAGACGAAAGGTCAGTCGCAGCATATTCCCAGTCGCTTTCTTCAAGAATGATCGCGGCGTTGGAAAAGCAGCTGCGCATGAAGTTCACTTCTTCTGGCTTATAAATGCGGCTCGCTTCGTTGAAGAGCGGCATCTCCTTCTCCTTTCCGAAGCATCGACGATACGCTTCCAGACTATTTAAGATAGCCCCATTTGATCACTTCGTGTTTCAAGCGCGCTGAGGGATCAAGGTAATCGTCCGCTGCCGTCTTCGGGGTGGCGTTCGAGATTCTGTCTGTTGAGACAGTCGAGAACCCGCTTTGCCTCTTCTTCGTTCAATGCGATCTGCAGCTTGCCTTCGAACGTGATCGGATTACCCTTGAAAGCGTCAATCACCGACCACGTACCATCGCCATTTTTGTGAAGTTTGTATCCGTTTTCTATCATGGTCTTCTCCCGTTCTTCGCGGCCAAAATCATATCAGTTCATGTCGGGCCAGGCCTTATTTCCCACAAGCGGTACGAACATCACACCGCCGAGATCTTCCTCGTCGAATTCCTCCGTAGATTTACGGGTGATGCACAAAAGGCGCTGGGTACCCGCCATACTGCCGACCGGTATGATGAGCCGCCCGCCTGGTTTGAGCTGCTCTTTGAGCGGGGAGGGGATTTCCGGAGCACCCGCTGCAACAATTATCGCGTCGAAAGGAGCTTCTTCTGGCCAACCATTGCTGCCGTCGCCCGTGCGCACATGGATATTATCGCAGCCGAGGTCTTCGAAGCGTTGTTGCGCGGCTTCGGCAAGGGTGGAATACCGTTCGACAGTAAATATCTGACCGGCAATCTGTGCTATGATCGCCGCAGCGTAGCCGGAGCCTGTTCCAATTTCGAGAACGTGTTCACCCCCACCCAGATGCGCCGATGCAATCATAAAGGCAGTCATATATGGTTGTGAGATCGTTTGGCCATTTTTGATTGGTAGAGGTGTGTCTTCATAGGCAAACTCGATAAAGCCTTCATCGATGAATTTCTCACGAGCCAACGTGCCCATCGCTTCCAGCACGCGCGTGTCATGGATACCGCGATGGACAAGCTGCTCCACCATTTGGACACGAGCTTTCTCAAAATTTCTCATTGTCGCTCTCTCGGGTCGAAATGGACCCAATCCATTCTCTGTAGACATCAGCACCAAGGCCAGAGAAACAGGAAAAACGAAAGGCCCGTCCAAATGGTTCCAATGAACGGCCCATAGGCGAGCGTGGCATCAGTACTACGCTAATCAAATGTGATGCAGCATTTCATGAGAAAGGCCGTGTGCTGATTGCGAGCTTTGCTCCCGGATCATCATATCGGTATCAACTGCTGGATTTCACGATAGACGGGTAGTATCCCGACTGGCAATGAGATGTGACGATTGAATACCGATCGTCAGAAGGAACGTCAGGGAAAATCAGCCGCGCTAAGGAGTCGGCGTTTGTCTGCGTTAGTACCAAAAAGCTATCATAATTTTCAAGTTGCTAGCGTGTTGCTAAGTTAAACTCATTCTGGGCGCAAACGTTCAGTTTGCACAAATTATCTTAACAATTTCAAGGAGATCGAATGGTGGGCGTGACAGGGATTGAACCTGTGACCCCTACGATGTCAACGTAGTGCTCTCCCGCTGAGCTACACGCCCATTCGATGTGGCGCATACACCATATCGCGTTGCGCCCGTCAATGCCCTTTTATGAAGTTTTTTCGTCTTTTTGTTGATGACAAAACAAAGGGCCGCGAATCTGCGGGATCGCCTCAGGCGGCGATCAGCATTTTTTCGATTTCGTTTACCAGATCACGCAGGTGGAATGGTTTGGAAAGCAC
Organism: Brucella tritici; assembly: GCF_008932285.1. Taxonomy (NCBI): domain Bacteria; kingdom Pseudomonadati; phylum Pseudomonadota; class Alphaproteobacteria; order Hyphomicrobiales; family Brucellaceae; genus Brucella; species Brucella tritici. The sequence continues at coordinate 116,764 of NZ_WBVY01000002.1, read as the reverse complement.
CTTTGCGTCGCGCGGCGCATCCGAATCGGGGTTGAGGGCGACAGCGGCGAATCCAGTAATGAACATGATCTTCAGATCCGGGTCGATTTCTGTCGCGCGCCGCGCCAGCTCGATGCCGTCCATTTCCGGCATGACAATGTCGGTCAGCAGAAGGGAGAAAGGCTCTTCCTGCAATCTTTCATAGGCACTCGCGCCATTGTCGAAGTGTGTTACGTGATAACCGGCTTTTTCCAACGCCTTGACGAGGAAGCGGCGCATATCATTGTCATCTTCAGCTAGAAGGATTCTCTTCATTGTTCCGTCCGAATTCTGTGTCGTGTTCATCGCCCAAAAGCTGACCCTTAACGACTCAATATCCACCGTAGAAAACGCTTCTTTGGTAAATATGGAATGAATGCTCGCGCGAATGTTAATTGTTATGGCGTGTATTTGGCAACAAGCTGTTCAGTGTGACAGGATTGTCGCATATGCACGCCGTGCAAGGGGCGCAAGATTCGTCTTCCGACCATTTGCACGCATGGGCTGTCTGACGTAATTTATTGCGTTACTGACGTGGATTGTTGTCGGGTGGCCTGAATGTTCCGGTCGAAAACGGGTGAAGAATGAGTTTGGAGCGCGATTTTAGTCTGATACCGCCCTTCGAGATATGCGCTCCGGCGGAACAGCGTATTCCGTTTGTCTTCAATTCACCGCATAGCGGGCGTTACTATCCGCATTCGTTCGTTGAGGCCTCGCGTCTCGACGCCTTGAGCATACGCCATTCGGAAGACTGCTATGTCGATGAACTTTTTGCTTCGGCCATGCGGCTCGGTGCTCCCTTGCTCAAGGCGCATTTTCCGCGTGCTTTTCTCGATGTGAACCGTGAAGCCTATGAGCTCGATCCGCGCATGTTCGCCGAGCCGTTGCCGCCTTTCGCCAATAGCCAGTCGGCGCGCGTTGCAGGCGGGCTCGGCACAGTGCCGCGACTGGTCGGCGAAGGTCAGCTGATCTATCCGGGGCGCATTCCGCTCGCCGAAGCGTTCTATCGCATCGAGGGCCTCTACAAGCCTTATCACCAGACGCTTGATGCATTGCTTCAGTCCACGCGCCAGCGTTTTGGCTATGCGGTGCTGATTGATTGTCATTCGATGCCTGGCGGCGCAAGACCCGGCGAAATCGAATCGCGTCCGGATTTCATTGTCGGTGATCGTTTCGGTCGGTCGTGCAGCGAAAGGCTGACGCAGGCTGCCATCGATCTGCTGCAGGATCTGGGTTACACCGTCGCACACAACAAGCCCTATGCTGGCGGGTTTATCACGGAGCACTACGGACGGCCTGCTATGGCCTGTCATGCCCTGCAGATCGAGATCAATCGCAGTCTCTATGTGAACGAGCAGAACCTGCACAAGCTTGCCGGTTTCGAAACGCTCTGTACCGATCTGCACGGGTTCCTGAGCGACCTGACATCCCTGCCGGATGATCTCTTTATCGCGCCGCCTCTGGCTGCGGAATAATTCGTTCCGTCGAGCGCTTCTCGCAGATAAAAAGAACCGCGCCCGAACGATACGAGCGCGGTCAAAGACTAGGGAGGAAATGCCCCGAAAGGCATCGACAGGAAAACCTGTCTGGGAATTAAGTTACGTCTGAATGGCGTTAACGTCAAGAAAATGCGCATATTTTTTGAGCTAATTTCAGTATGCTCATTATGTAGGCAAAATTAGCATGGTTTGCACAAGTATGCGCCATGTCTTGGAAACAGGAGTTCGGGGTTGCTGATCGACAAGGCATTTTTTTCTGAAGTGGCTGCTGCCGCAGCGCGCGAAACACTTCCGCGTTTTCGTCAGCTGACGGAAATCGACAACAAATATAGCGTCGGTTTCGATCCGGTAACCGAAGCGGATCGGGCGGCGGAGCGTGCGATTCGTGCAGTTATCGGCAATGCTTTTCCCGACCATGGTATTCTTGGGGAAGAATACGGGCCGGAGAATATCGACCGCAGCCATGTCTGGGTCATCGATCCTATCGACGGAACCCGCGCCTTCATTTCCGGCCTGCCGGTCTGGGGCACGCTTCTGGGGCTGACTGTTGATGGCGATGCCAAGGCGGGAATGATGTCGCAGCCCTTCACGGGTGAGTTATTCTACAGCGATGGTAATGGCGCTTATCTCGTACGCCACCATGGCGGCGAAGACGTGCCTCACCGCCTGTCGGTCCGCAAGAATGCCGCCTTGGCCGATGCAACGATGTTCACGACGACGCCTGCTCTTTTCAAAGGCGAAAGCCGCAAGGGATTTGATCGGCTGGAAGGCGCTGTTCGGCTGTCCCGTTACGGGGTTGATTGTTATGCCTTCGCGATGCTGGCAAGCGGATTTGCCGACATTGTCGTTGAAGCGGGTCTGCAGCCTTATGATATTGTCGCTCTCATTCCGCTGATTGAGCAGGCTGGCGGCGTGGTGACGCAACGCGATGGCAGCCCGGCGGAAAAGGGTGGCGATGTCGTGGCAGCCGCTTCTCCTGAACTGCACAGGGCAGCGCTTGATCTGCTGAATAGCTAAAGCATGTCTCCCAAAAGTGGGAACCGCTTTTGGGATAAAGATATGCTTAAAAATAAAAGCTCAAAGCGTGTCGTTTGAATATGAAAGGCGCGACACGCCTTAAATACCGGAAGCCAAGGGTTCAATCGTCTCAGGCATGGTTTCCACTTCCGACGATCCGGGAATGAAGGCATCGAAGGCGGCCCAGAGCTGCTCACGATAAAAGTCGGCTTCCTGAAGCATCTCATGACGTGCGCCGGTAATGGTCGTTAGCGAGACATTGCGCGTGCGCGCAACAAAGCGTTCGATCACCGATGTGGAAACCACGCGGTCTGCGCCAGCGGCAATGACGAGAACGGGCACTGTGGGGCCACTATAGAAATCCGGTTGATTGATGCGCCGAGATGTTTCGAGAGCGCTCCAGAGCCAGCGAGCTGTCGGACCGCCAAGCGCAAGTTCCGGGTTAAGACGTGGGATTTCCATATTGCGCATGAAGCGCGCCGGGTCGCTGGTCAGCGGATTGCCTGCAAAAGGGCGTGAGGCCAGCCTCCGTCCGCCGGAGGCATAAACCCGGCCGAGGCCGAGCCATCGGAAGGCAGACGCGATGCGGCGTACATTGTCATCGCTGAGCTTTTGTCCACCGAGCCCCATGAAGGGCGCACAAAGCACCATGCGACTGATGCGTGATGTCAGCCTGCCCATCGAGGAAAGCGCCACGAGCGCACCAGCCGAATGGCCGAGGATGTAGAAGGGCGGGGGGCAGTCGGGCAAAGCGATCTGGTCAAGGATAAGGTCGAGATCGTCGGAATAGTCGTCGAAACTGCGGACATAACCGCGCTGGCGATCCTTCAGCAGCCGGTGCGAGCCGCCTTGCCCGCGCCAATCGAACGTCACGACCGTAAAACCGCGTGCGGTGAGATCGGTCATGGTTTCGAAGTATTTTTCGATGAACTCATTGCGTCCCTGAAGCAGGACAACCGTTCCCCGTATCGGCTTTGTTTCCGCTTTCAGTATGGCATAGCGCAGGCTCTTGCCGCCCCTCGCTTCAAGCAGGCCAGCCTTCATTCCGTGTGGAATGGGATTCGCATCGGTTTCGAAAAGCAGTTCCGACATCCGATTGCGCGCCTTTCTGTTTCAGATCGGGATATTGCTTCCAGCATAATGGGCCAATTGATGATAAAAAGTAACCGGAAGTTCGAGAACGAACTTCCGGCTCAAAGAACAGCTGGTGCAAGGGACGTTACGCCGGCTGGTCTGTAGAAAGAATTTTAGGAAAGCGCTTAGTACCCGCCGGGACGGCGTTCACCGACGATGCGGCCAGAATAAGCGTCGACCATCACGATGACGCGGCGACCATTCGGTCTCGTGGCACGAACGAAATAGGTGTCACGGTTAAGGCGTATATCGCCGACATCATAGCCGCGGCGTTCCAGTGAACGTGCGATACGGCGCGGCCCCATAATTTCGCGACGGCCATAGTCGTCGCCCCAGCCTGGGCGGCGGTCCGGGCCACCATCCCAACCGGGACGCGGGCCTGGATAAGGACGCGGCGGACGATAGCCGTCATCATCATAATACTGAACCTGAACGCGCAGGCCGCTGTCGGCTGCAAGAGATGATGTCGCAAAACCGGTTGCGACGGTGGCAAGTGCGGCAAAAGCGAGAACAGCTTTTTTCATAACCGTGATCCTTTGATGAACCCGCTTTGCAGCAGGCATGGTGGGACATTAGCCCCAAGCGGCTGAACGCTCGCCAAAGATGATGTTCATTTTGGGTTCATTGTGCGGCGAATCCCCAAAATGTAGGCCCCTATGGATCAGGAGTTATTACGCGCCGTGACAGCCCGTGTAGGCTTATCTTTCGTGATCTCACGCGCATGTGGACTTGAAATGAAAAAGCACCGTTCCCAAATGAGTTTTGCGGTCGCCTGAAAGGGACCGTCGGCATCAAGGAATTCGCCAGAAGGGAATTTCGCCGCCGTGTATGATCCCGAATGCGCTTAGCGCCCTTCGGAAAAGATCATGCTGAAACAAGCATCATGTCGCTCTAAAGGAGGGCTAATACATGCGTCACGTAGATTTTTCCCCGCTTTATCGTTCCACGGTCGGTTTCGATCGGCTTTTCACCATGCTTGATACGCTCGCTTCGCCGGAGGGTAACCAGTCCTATCCGCCGTATAATATCGAGCGCACGGGTGAAAACACCTATCGCATTACCATGGCGGTCGCGGGTTTTTCCGAAAGCGAACTCGAAATCGAAGCACATCGCAATCAGCTGACCATCAAGGGTCAGAAGGCGGATGAAAATGCTTCCGATATCGGTGAAGTTCTCTATCGTGGTATTGCTTCGCGTGCTTTCGAGCGCCGTTTCCAGCTCGCCGACTTCGTTGAAGTCGCCGGTGCGAGCCTCAAGAACGGTCTCCTGCACATTGATCTCAAGCGTGAGATTCCTGAACAGATGAAACCGCGCAAGATCGAAGTTACCAAGGCTGGCTCCGACAGCGCTCAGCAGATCGAGGCAAAAACCGCGCATTAAAGCATGTCTCCCAAAAGTGGGAACCGGTTTTGGGACGAAGACATGCGTAGATGTAGATGTTTAAAGCACAAGGCGCTTTAAACTCGGTGGATTACGAATAAGAAAAGGCGGCGCTTCAAGCGCCGCCTTTTTCGTTTTCACAGCTACTACAGAGCGTTAGGCGATCAAGTCGGCGAACCGGTCGACATCTTCTTCCGTGTTGGCGAAGCTCGTCACGAAACGGGCAAAAATTTCGCCGTCGCTGATGCGGTTCACTTCCGAATGTGGCGGGTTCCAGTCGTAGAAGATCGCTCCGGCATTGCGCAGGCGGTCATAGACCGACTGTTTCATGATGGCGAAAACCTCATTGGCCTCCGGCTTCCAGGCAAGGCGCATCTGGCTCGACGCATTGATATGACCGGCGAGGCGTGTTGCAAGCGCATTGGAGTGGCGAGCCAATTCCAGCCAGAGATTATCCTGCAGGTAGGCGTCAAACTGCGCCGCGACAAAGCGGGTCTTGGAAAAAAGCTGTGCTGCGCGCTTGCGGATGAATGGAAGGTCCTTGGCGCGGGCGGGGTCCATAAAGACCAGCGCTTCGGCACACCAGCAGCCGTTTTTCGTGCCACCGAAGGAAACGATGTCTACGCCCTGTTTCCAGGTCATTTCGGCAGGCGTCATGTCCAGCGAAACAAGCGCATTGGCAAAACGTGCACCGTCCATATGCAGCGGCAGACTGGCATCGCGGCAGATCTCGGAAATGGTGGCAATATGTTCGGGCTGGTAGAGCGTACCAACTTCGGTCGCTTGCGTGATGCTGACGGCCATAGGCTGTCCGGCATGGACGAAAGCCGGATTGAAGCGCTTCAGTTCGCGCTTGAGAAGCTCGGGGTCGATACGGCCATGCGCGCCGTCAATTGGATGCAAGCGGGCGCCGCCGGTAAAATATTCAGGTGCGCCGCATTCGTCCTCAATGACATGCGCTTCACGGTGGACCAGCGATACCCCGCCGGGGCGGTTGACGCTGGCGAGCGCCAGCGAGTTGGCGGCGGTTCCGGTTCCGACAAAGAACACGGCAACTTCGCGCTCAAACAATTCGTTGAAGCGTTGTTCTACTTGGCTGTCGATTTCGCTTGCGCCATAGGCTGCCGCAAAGCCTGCAGCATGCAACGAAAGGCTCTCGGCGATTTTGGGATGGGCGCCTGCCCAATTGTCTGACGCAAAATGCACGTGTTCCTCCAGATGGGTTGAATGGGCTGTCGCACAGTCGATGTTTCTATAACCTGTCTGACAGAAGCGGTTAAGGCCCCGCTTACGCGAAAAATCTCATCAGGCTGCCTATTATTTAGGCATACATGAAGCAGGCGAAAGCGCGCCAAACTGACGCAATGGCCGCTAAACGCAATTAAAATCCAGTAAAATCACGGCTTTTGATATTTTATTACGGAAGATGATGAGAAAAATTGCGTTTCCATCTTGTGAGGCAATTTGAATTCTGTCATACGTAATTAGGACAGCAATGCTGTCCAATTAAACGCTGATGCAAACGGAAGCGTCACAACGCTCTCCGAAAAGTTTCAGAAAGAGGCGCCGTACTGGCAGGCATATAGCCTGGCGGTAACAGGCGCCCCGACCGCGACAGGAGGAATTCTAGTGCGCCATTTTCTGGTGGGCTGAGTGTCGTCTGTCCAAGCCTGATGAGAATAAGGCGCTAAACATCGTTCCTCGCACCGGCTTTGCCGCTCGCCCGGAACCTCGTCCAACGCCTTGTCGATAAGGCTTCCTTTATACGTAAAGCAACGGCGGGATGGTTGTCACACCATCTCGGTATATACTGATCGCGCACCTCATGATGAGGGCCAAACGGAGGGAATGACGATGACGCATTTGACGCCATCTGTATCGAATGTGGTTTCTCACAACGTGCAGAACGGAACGGTCAAAGCTGCGACGACCGCTCCCAACCGAACGACGCGAAAAACGAAAGCCGCGGGTTTGCCCGCAGCGCAAGGACTTTACGATCCGCGCAATGAACATGATGCGTGCGGCGTTGGCTTTATTGCGCATATGAAGGGCAAGAAGTCGCATCAGGTCGTGGAAAACGGCCTCAAGATGCTGGAAAACCTCACCCACCGCGGTGCTGTTGGTGCCGACCCGCTGATGGGCGATGGCGCAGGTATTCTCGTGCAGATTCCGGATCGCTTCTTCCGCGAGGAAATGGCGCGTCAGGGCATCGATTTGCCGCAGCCCGGCCATTATGGCGTCGGCTATCTGTTCATGCCGCGCGATGCGGAACTGCGCGCCCATATTGAAGAGATCGTCAAGGAGGTCATCACCGCAGAAGGCCAGACCTTTATCGGCCTGCGCGAAGTGCCTGTCGACAATTCATCGCTTTCCAAGGCTCCGGATATTGCCGCAACCGAACCGTTTCACGTTCAGGTCTTCATCGGGCGCAATCCGATGCTGGAGACGGACGACGATTTCGAACGCCGCCTGTTCGTTCTGCGCAAGGTCATTTCCAACCGTATCTATCAGGAAAACGACGGCGACGATAAGGGCTTCTATGTCGTGTCCATGTCGGCACGTACGGTCGTCTACAAGGGCATGTTCCTCGCCTATCAGGTCGGTGCCTATTATCAGGATTTGAAGGACCCGCGTTTTGAAAGCGCGGTAGCGCTGGTGCATCAGCGCTTCTCCACCAACACCTTCCCGTCATGGCGTCTGGCGCACCCATACCGCATGGTTGCACATAACGGCGAAATCAACACGCTGCGCGGTAACGTCAACTGGATGGCTGCGCGTCAGGCTTCGGTGGACTCGGAACTGTTCGGCAACGACATTTCCAAGCTCTGGCCGATTTCCTACGAAGGCCAGTCGGACACGGCCTGCTTCGACAATGCGCTCGAATTCCTGCATCAGGGCGGCTACAGCCTTGCGCATGCGATGATGATGCTGATCCCGGAAGCATGGTCGGGCAACAAGCTGATGTCGGATGAACGCCGTGCATTCTACGAATATCATGCGGCGCTCATGGAGCCGTGGGACGGCCCTGCGGCTGTCGCTTTCACGGACGGTCGCCAGATTGGCGCGACGCTTGATCGTAACGGCCTGCGTCCAGCGCGCTATATCGTGACGGACGATGATTTCGTCATTCTGGCTTCGGAAGCCGGTGTTCTCCCGGTCGAGGAAAAGAAAGTCGTCAAGAAGTGGCGTCTCCAGCCGGGCCGCATGCTGCTGATCGATATGGAAGAAGGCCGCATCGTTTCGGATGAGGAAATCAAGTCCCAGATCGCGCAGAAGCATCCCTACAAGCAGTGGCTTGCCAACACGCAGCTCATTCTGGAAGACCTCAATCCGGTCGAGCCGCGTGCGCTGCGCAAGGATGTGAGCCTTCTCGACCGCCAGCAGAGCTTCGGCTACACGCAGGAAGACACCAAGCTGTTGATGTCGCCCATGGCTACGACTGGTCAGGAAGCCATTGGTTCGATGGGCACGGATACGCCGATCTCGGCCATGTCCGACAAGTCGAAGATGCTGTTCACCTATTTCAAGCAGAACTTCGCGCAGGTCACCAACCCGCCGATCGATCCGATCCGCGAAGAACTGGTGATGAGCCTTGTCTCCTTCATCGGCCCGCGTCCGAATATTTTTGACCTTGTCGGCACGTCACGCCGCAAGCGTCTGGAAGTGCGCCAGCCGATCCTGACCAATGGCGATCTGGAAAAGATCCGCTCCATCGGTCATACGGAAGATCGCTTTGACACCAAGACGCTCGACATCACCTATAATACGGGTGAAGGTGCAGCCGGTATGCATGGCGCCATTGAACGCCTTTGTGACCGTGCCGAAGCGGCTGTTCACGGTGGCTACAACATCGTCATCCTGTCGGATCGTCAGGTTGGCCCGGATCGCATTCCGATCCCGGCTCTTCTGGCGACGGCAGCCGTGCACCATCACCTGATCCGCAAGGGCTTGCGCACGTCGGTCGGCCTCGTTGTGGAATCGGGCGAGCCGCGCGAAATACACCATTTCTGCTGCCTCGCCGGTTACGGTGCCGAGGCGATCAATCCTTACCTTGCCTTCGACACGCTGCTCGACATGCATCGCCGTCGCGAATTCCCGCCGGAAGTGGACGAGAATGAAGTCGTCAAGCGCTACATCAAGTCCATCGGCAAGGGCATCCTCAAGGTCATGTCCAAGATGGGCATCTCGACCTATCAGTCCTATTGCGGCGCGCAGATTTTCGATGCAGTTGGCTTGCAGACGGGCTTTGTCGACAAGTTCTTCTTCGGCACGGCAACGAGCATTGAAGGCGTCGGTCTCGATGAAATCGCGGAAGAAACCGTACGTCGCCACACCGATGCCTTTGGCAGCGATCCGGTTCTGCTGACCTCGCTGGAAGTTGGCGGCGAATATGCCTACCGTATGCGCGGCGAGGCGCACCTGTGGTCGCCGGATGCGGTTGCCAGACTGCAGCATGCCGTGCGCACCTCCAATCCGGAGACGTTCACCGAATATACGCGCATGCTCGACTCCAAGTCGGCGCAGGCGAAGACTATTCGCGGCTTGTTCAATATTCGCTTCGCTGAAGAGCGCGGTCTGAAGCCGGTCTCCATCGATGAGGTCGAACCGGCGACGGAAATCGTCAAGCGCTTCTCGACGGGTGCGATGTCCTTCGGCTCGATCTCCAGAGAAGCCCACACAACGCTGGCGCGCGCCATGAATGCCATTGGCGGCAAATCGAACACCGGCGAGGGTGGTGAGGAGCCAGATCGCTTCTATCCGCTGCCGGATGGTAAGCCGAACCCTGAACGTTCTGCCATCAAACAGGTGGCATCGGGCCGTTTCGGTGTGACGACGGAATATCTCGTCAACTCCGATCTGATCCAGATCAAGGTCGCGCAGGGTGCAAAGCCCGGCGAAGGCGGCCAGTTGCCGGGTCACAAGGTCGATGCGACTATCGCCAAGACCCGTCACTCGACGCCGGGTGTAGGCCTCATTTCGCCGCCACCGCACCATGACATCTACTCGATCGAAGATCTGGCGCAGCTCATCTACGACCTGAAGAATGTCAATCCGGCTGCCGATATCTCGGTCAAGCTGGTGTCGGAAGTGGGTGTTGGCACGGTTGCTGCCGGTGTTGCCAAGGCGCGTGCCGACCACATTACGGTCTCGGGTTATGATGGCGGTACGGGTGCTTCGCCGCTCACCTCGCTGAAGCATGCCGGAAGCCCCTGGGAAATCGGTCTTGCCGAAACTCACCAGACGCTGGTGCTGAACGGGCTTCGCTCCCGCGTGGCATTGCAGGTGGACGGAGGCTTGCGTACAGGTCGCGATGTCATAGTCGGTGCGCTGCTCGGTGCCGACGAGTTTGGCTTCTCGACCGCTCCGCTGATTGCCGCCGGTTGCATCATGATGCGCAAGTGCCATCTGAACACCTGCCCGGTGGGCGTGGCGACGCAGGACCCGGTTCTGCGCAAGCGCTTCAAGGGCACGCCGGAACATGTCATCAATTTCTTCTTCTATCTCGCGGAAGAAGTTCGTGCTTTGCTGGCAGAGATGGGCTTCACCAAGCTGGAACAGATCATCGGCGAGACCGAGTTTCTGGAAAAGCAGGCCATGGTTGACCATTGGAAAGCGAAGGGTCTCGATTTCAGCCGCATTTTCTACAAGCCTGAAGCCGAGAAGCACGAAATCTACTGGACCGAGCGGCAGCATCACCCGATCGAGGATGTCCTTGATCGCAAGCTGATTGCCGAGGCTATGCCCGCGCTGGAAGACCGCCAGCCGGTCAAGATCGACATCGACATCAAGAATGTCGATCGTTCTGCCGGCGCGATGCTTTCCGGTGAAGTGGCGAAGCGCTTCCGTCACAAGGGGCTGCCGGAAGACACCATTGCCGTTACGCTCCGCGGTACGGCTGGCCAGTCTTTCGGCGCGTTCCTGGCGCGCGGCGTCTCGTTCGAGCTGATCGGCGATGGCAACGACTATGTCGGGAAGGGCCTTTCGGGTGGTCGCATCGTTATCCGCCCGCCGGAAGACACGCGTATCGTTGCCGAGGATTCCATCATCGTCGGCAATACTGTGCTCTACGGTGCGCTTGAAGGCGAGTGCTACTTCCGCGGCGTTGCAGGCGAGCGTTTCGCTGTTCGCAACTCTGGCGCGGTCACGGTTGTCGAAGGCGTGGGTGACCATGGCTGTGAATACATGACTGGCGGTGTCGTCGTGGTTATCGGCCAGACGGGTCGCAATTTTGCGGCGGGCATGTCGGGCGGCGTCGCCTATGTGCTCGACGAAGAAGGCGATTTCGCCCAGCGCTGCAACATGGCAATGGTCGAGCTGGAACCGGTCCCCGAAGAAGACGACATCCTCGAAAAGCTGCATCACCATGGCGGCGACCTTATGCACAAGGGCCGTGTGGACGTTTCAGCCAACATGACCCATCATGATGAGGAACGTCTGGTGCAGTTGATCGCTAATCATCTGCACTACACCGGCTCGACGCGGGCGAAGGACATTCTCGACAATTGGGAGAGCTATCGCCCGAAATTCGTGAAGGTCATGCCGGTCGAATACCGCCGCGCTTTGGAAGAGATGGAGCGTATGCAGATCGGTGTTGCGGCTGAATAGGGCAAGATCCTGAAAAGTGGAGCCCGGCCTTCGGGTCGGGCACCCTTCGCCACGTGAGAGATAACAACGTCCTTGCATGCCAGCGCATTGGAAGATGATGCGGCGGACAGGGCAACTTCCGGCAAAGCCGACCATGCGCTGGTCGCAGGCCGAGGGGAGTAAGAGAATGGGTAAGGTAACTGGCTTTCTTGAAATCGACCGGCAGGTAGCGAAGTACCAGCCAGCGTCGGATCGTATCCGTCATTTCCGCGAATTCACCATTCCGATGACGGATGGTGAAGTGCAGAAGCAGGCGGCACGCTGCATGGATTGCGGCATTCCGTTCTGCCATGGCCCGACGGGCTGCCCGGTGCACAACCAGATTCCGGACTGGAATGATCTCGTCTATAACAACAACTGGGATCAGGCGATCCGCAACCTGCATCTGACCAATAATTTCCCGGAATTTACGGGTCGCGTCTGCCCCGCGCCTTGCGAGGAAGCCTGCACGCTGAACCTCGAGGACACGCCGGTTGCGATCAAGACAGTCGAGCAGGCGCTGGGTGACAAGGCTTATGAGCTCGGCTATATCGTGCCGCAGCCCGCTGCCAACAAGACTGGCAAGTCGGTTGCCATCATCGGTTCTGGTCCCGCTGGCCTCGCGGCTGCACAGCAATTGGCACGCGCTGGTCACATGGTCGATGTCTACGAACGCGAAAGCCGCCCCGGCGGTCTGCTGCGTTATGGCATTCCCGATTTCAAGATGGAAAAGCACCACATCGACCGCCGTGTCGCGCAGATGGAAGGTGAAGGCGTTCGCTTCCTGTGCGGTGTGAACATCGGCGTCGACAAGCCGCTGCGCGGTCTCCTCGATACCTATGATGCCGTGCTTTACAGCGGTGGCTCGGAAACGCCGCGTCCGGCGGGCATTCCGGGTGCGGATTTTGAAGGCGTGCATGATGCCATGCCTTATCTGGTTCAGCAGAACCGTCGCGTCGGGCGCGAGAATATCGAATCCGTTGCCTGGACTTCGGCTCCGATCCTGGCTGGCGGCAAGCATGTCGTGGTGGTCGGCGGTGGCGATACCGCGTCGGACTGCGTGGGCACGGCGTTCCGTCAGGGTGCGGTCAATGTCACCCAGCTCGATATTCGTCCGCAGCCGCCGGAAAAGGAAGACAAGCTCAGCGTCTGGCCTTATTGGGCGACCAAGATGCGCACCTCCTCCAGCCAGGCGGAAGGCGCTTCCCGCGAGTTTCAGGTCGCAACGCTGGAGTTCATTGGCGAAGACGGCCGCCTCACGCATGTGAAGTGCTGTCAGGTGGATGAAAAGCGCAAGCCGATTGCTGGGACGGAGTTCTTCATCAAGGCCGATCTTGCCTTTATCGCAATCGGTTTTGCCGGACCGGCAGAAGACAGCGTGGTCAAGGAACTGGGCGAAAAGCTCGATATCGTGACCGACCGTCGTGGCTCCAGATCGGTGAAGGCCAATGAGCGCGACTACCGCACCAATGTCGATAAGCTCTATGCGGCGGGTGATGTGCGCCGCGGCCAGTCGCTGGTTGTCTGGGCAATCCGCGAAGGCCGTCAAGCAGCACACGCCATCGATGCTGATCTAATGGGAAGTTCCGTCCTTCCTCGCTAAAGCTGCTATGTTGCGGCCCTAGCGGCCTGCAAATGGCGTTGTTTTGCGCTTCCGGTGCTCATGTACCTTTAAGTACCCTCCGCTCCGGTTCTCAAACTCCACCATTTTCGGCTCGCCAGTGCCGCAATCTCATCAGCTTTTATGAGCGCACTGAAAATAAAAAGCCCGGAGTTTCCTCCGGGCTTTTTTGTGTCTTTTGGGGATCAGTCTTGGCTGCGTCGCGACTTCATCACCAGATAGGCGATGGCGAGAAGCACGAACCAAAGCGGCGTGACTTTCAGTGCGGCTGCGGTGTCCGGCTCTTGCGCCAGCGCCCAGAGAATGAAGGCGAAGAAGGCAAAGACCATCACGACGGCTGCGCGCCCGCCGGGCATTTTGAAAGTGGACTTTTCATGCAGGTCCGGGCGCTTGCGACGGTATTGCAGATATGACGCCAGAATGACCGACCAGATGAAGATGAAAAGTAGCGCTGAAATCGTCGTGACGATTGTGAAGGCTTCGATGATGCTCTGGCCAGCATAAAGCAGAACCACGCCTGCCAGCAGGAAAACACACGAGAAGAACAGCGAGTTCACCGGTACTTTCCGCTTGTTCAGCTTGCCGAGCGCCTTCGGCGCAAGTTTGGAAGTGGCAAGGCCGTAGATCATGCGCGAGGTTGAGTAAATGCCGGAATTTGCGCTCGACGTTGCCGAAGTCAACACGACGAAATTCACGACATGGGCTGCAATGCCGAGACCGGCGAGCGAGAACATGGCGACGAACGGGCTCGAATTCGGGTCGACCTGATCCCAGGGAATGACCGTGATGATGACGAACAGCGCGCCGAGATAGAACAGCACCACGCGAATCGGAATGGAGTTGATCGCCTTGGGCAGATTGCGCACAGGGTCCTTGGTTTCCGCAGCGGCGGTGCCGACCAGTTCGATACCGACGAAGGCGAAAACTGCGATCTGGAAACCGGCAACAAAGCCCAGGAAACCGTTGGGGAAGAACCCGCCATGGTTCCACAGATGGGCGACCGATGCCTGGCTGCCATTGGGCAGGGTAAAGCCGGTCGAGAGCATGTACACACCCGCAATAATCAACCCGACAATGGCGACGATCTTGATGAGAGCGAACCAGAATTCGATTTCACCGAAATTGCGCACGGTTGGCAGATTGAGCGCCAGAAGCGTGAAAATCAGACCGAGCGCCGGTATCCAGAGCGCCAGTTCCGGGAACCAGAATGAGACATAGCCCGAAACGGCAACCACATCGGCCACGCCGGTCACAATCCAGCACAACCAATAGGTCCAGCCGGTGAAGAACTGAGCCCATGGCCCGAGATAATCGCCTGCGAAATCCGCAAAGGAACGATATTCGAGATTGGACAGCAGGATTTCGCCCAGTGCGCGCATGACGAAAAACAGCATGAAGCCGATGATCGCATAGACAAGCAGGATCGAAGGGCCTGCCAGCGAAATGGTCTTGCCCGACCCCATGAAAAGGCCGGTGCCGATGGCGCCACCGATGGCGATCAGTTGCAGATGTCGATTGGACAGATTACGTGCAAGATGGGGTTCCTCCTCCCGATGTGGATCGACAGAAGGCTTTGATGCGATATTCATTCAAACGCCTCTTGTTTCTGGCGGACGCTGAAAACAACCTCGCTCGGGCGAGGAAAAGCGTCCTTCCTGTCCAGCCCTTTCAGGCAGACGGTGCCTTCTGATAGACGATGAAAGCACTCCTGTGAACAGCGCGGAATGTAGCAATTAGAATCATATTGAATAGAGAAAGCCGCTGGCTATCAATAAAGTGATAGCTCTATCACGCTGACTTGGCTCAAAAATTTAGGGATTTGCGCTCTTCTGCGGCCAGGAAAAATCGTCTGCCCGTCCGGGTGAAGGCTTGCTCTCATTCCGGGCCGGGCGTGGATCTTGCGGACGCGCAACGAGGCTGCCGCCAAGCAGAACGCCGCTTTCATCCTTGTCGACGTCCCGAATGCTGACCGGCGCAACACGATCAACCGGTTTGGACGGGTCATGAGTGCCTGCGGCGGGCAGAGGCTGGTCTTCTTCCTTTGCACCGCCGAGATAGGCGCGAAGCGGCTTTTCCGCATAGAAAGCGAGCTTGCGTTTACCAGCCGAAGTTATGTTGATGCCGTCATTGCCGCGCAAACGCGCGGTCTGACCGTTAATATCGAAACCCGTCTGGGTAAAATTGCCTTCTTCATCGACGAAGCCATCCCAGACATCGGCAAATTTTCCGCCCGCCTTTTCGGTGGCGTTGCGATAGATTTCATTGAGCGCCAGCATATCCTGCGACATGCCTTTCGGGCGGAACGGCGGTTGACCGATCCACACCAGAGGAAAATGCTTGTCGTTGATTACCTTGATGAAGGCGGTGACGCGCTTTTGATATTCCTCGTTCCATTCCGGCGACCGCGGCGGCAGGCTCGCGCCCTTCTCGGTGATCGCCTGCCTGTCGTTGGAGCCGATCATCACGACGACAGCAGCCGGTTTCTCCTCGTCCAATATCTTGCCGATATTGTCGGGCCAGTCGAAATGATCGTTGCGCACAAAGCCGGAGGAGCCATTTATCCGGGTTACGATCTGGAAGTCAGGGTCCGACGCGAAAGCGATGTCGAGGCCTTCGGCCAGACCATTGCCGATGAAGTCACCGACTACGAGGATTTTCTTTGCGTCCGGCTTTTTCTCCACAAACTCGACCGCAGGGCTCGTCGCTGGTGGCGGTGCCGGGCGTGAAGCGGGAGAACTCGCTTTGGAGCGCTTGGCCTTTGGCCGGGCGCGTTGTGGAGAGGGCTGCTGATATTGACGCTGCGGTTGCGCTTGCCGCGAGCCGAATAGGAGATCGAAAAGTGTGCGCGGACGTTCCTGTGCGGATGCCGTGGCGATGCCTGAAAACATCAGCGCTGCCACCGCAAGCATGACGCCAGCAGCGTTGACCAGTCGCCTCACAATCCGATTTTCGCGCATCCGTCTTGCCTTCATGGCTTGTATATTAGCTTGGCTGCTTGGAAAAACAAAATGGGGCGCACTTCTGAACAAGTGTGCCCCATTCGATAATTCAATCCAATAGATACATTAAATTACTCGTGGTCTTTACAATTCCGACATTTGCTCGGCGCCTGTATCTGAGGGACGCAAATGTCAGAATCAGACCCTAGCGACGGCGCAGGACCGACAGAACTTCCTTGCTCGGATGACCGTCTGGCTGAAGTCCATTGCGCTGCTGGAATGCCTCGATAGCGGCCCGCGAAGTGGAGCCGATTTTGCCGTCGATATTACCGTCATAATAGCCGAGTGCTTTCAGATGCGTCTGCAACTCCTGTCGCTCATCCATGGTAATCGGTGTGAACGGGCGATTCCAGTCCTGACGCAATCCCTGATAGCCACCGATGCGGTCGGCAAGCAGACCGACGGCAAGTGCGTATTTGTCGGCGTTGTTATAGCGCTTCAAGACGAAGAAGTTCTTCGTCATCAGGAAGGCGGGGCCCTGACGGCCATCCGGCACTTTCAGCGTTGCCTTTTCGTTGGGATCAGGAAAGGCGCGCCCATTGGCCCGGACGAGACCGATCTTCTGCCACTCGGCGATAGAAAGCGAGCCGGAAGGGAACTTGCGTCCCTGCGGCAGCGCGACTTCGTAGCCCCAGCTACGGCCCGGCTGCCAGCCATTGCGCTGCAGAAGATTTGCCGCTGTGCCAAGCGCATCGGGAACGGAGTTCCAGATGTCGCGTTTGCCATTGCCGTCCACATCGACGGCATAGGCCTGATAGCTGGTTGGAATGAATTGCGTGTGGCCGAGCGCACCGGCCCATGAGCCGGAAAGATGGCCGCGGTCAATGTCGCCGGTCTGGAGGATCTTCATCGCGGCAATGAGCTGTGTGCGGCCATATTTGGCGCGGCGCTGGTCCGCATAGGCAAGCGTTGCCAGCGAGCGCACGGCGTCGCGCATGACGTCATCGCGCTTGAGAATTTCGCCGTAATTGCTTTCCATCGACCAGATGGCGAGCAGAATATTGCGGTCGACCGAGAAACGCTGCTCGATGCGCTGAAGCCACGGGCCCCATTTGCGGGCCATGCTCTGGCCAACCGAGACGGAATGCTCGTTCACGCGGTTATCGACATAGTTCCAGACCGGTTCGGTGAATTCGGGTTGATAACGTGCCTTCTGCAGCACGACGGGGTCTGGCGCGTCCACACCACGAAATGCGCGATCGAAAGTGGACGGCGAAACACCTGCCTTTATGGCGACAGGCCGAAAACTGGCGACCCATTGGCGAAATTGCGCATCAGCCAGTGCGGAACCGGTTGTCAGCGTTGAGGCGAGCACAGCTATCGCAACCGTTGCAGCTGCTTTCAGCTTCATCGTCTGGCCCACCGTGAATGGAAATCGCAGCATTCTGTGTTTCCCTTCTGCAATCAAATTTAGCCGATACCGGCGCGTTTCCCTTCGACCTGGATTCTGCTCGCCCCGGATTGCATTAATCAATTAATACCATCCTGTGTTGAAGTTGAGCCAGCAGAAAATTCCGGATCGAACTGTTGAACGTTCAAATTAGAACTTGTCGGTTAGCAATTGGTTTACCATCACCGGCCTTGCTTCAAAATTTGCCTGAAGTTTCGAAAAATTTTTGAATCAAGCAACATTAAGGTCGGGTCATTGAATGTGATGGGATGGGTCACGCAATTTCGTCGTTCTTTAATGAAAAGGCCTTATTTGAAATTCAGTCGTTTCAATGCTTTGATAGCAAACCTGAAATAGTGAAATCGAGGAGAGGAATGAGTTCGATCCGCAAAATCCGTAAGGCCGTATTCCCTGTCGCAGGTCTTGGCACTCGCTTCTTGCCTGCCACCAAATCCATCCCCAAAGAAATGCTGACGGTCGTGGATAAGCCCGTCATCCAGTACGTGGTCGATGAGGCGCGCGAAGCTGGTATCGAACATCTGATTTTCGTCACTGGGCGCAACAAGGCGGTCATCGAAGACTATTTCGATGCGCAGGTTGAGCTTTATTCCACGCTTGCCGAGCGCGGTAAGAAGGCTGAGCTTGAGCATTTGCAGGATATCCAGCCGCAACCAGGCACCACCAGCTTCACCCGCCAGCAGGTGCCGCTCGGCCTTGGCCATGCGGTCTGGTGCGCCCGCGAACTCGTTGGCGATGAACCCTTCGCTCTCCTGCTGCCGGATATGGTCATGCAGTCCAAAAAGGGTTGCCTGAAGGAGATGGTCGAGCTTTACGAAAAGACCGGCGGCAACGTCATTGCCGTGCAGGAATGCGATCCGGAAGAAGCGCATAAATACGGTATCGTCGGCAAGGGTGAAGCCATCGGCAGCGGTTTCGAGATCACGCAGATGGTTGAAAAGCCTGCCAAGGGCACGGCCCCTTCCAATCTCTACATCAATGGCCGCTACATTCTGCAGCCGGAGATCTTTGAACTGCTGAGCAAGCAGGAAAAGGGCGCTGGCAACGAAATTCAGCTCACGGATGCAATGCTGAAGCTCGCCGACGCCCAGAAATTCTTCGGCTTCGATTATCAAGGCCTGACATTCGATTGCGGCTCCAAGGCTGGCTTCATCGAGGCCAATGTTGCCTTCGCGCTGTGGCGCAACGACATTCGTCCTTCGGTCGAAGGCTCGATCGGTAATCTGCTGAATACCATCAAACCAGCCTGATAGAATCGGTCTGGTCTTTGAATACGCCCCCTGAAAAGGGGGCGTTTTTTTATGGTTGATGGTAAGATTTCCGTGAAACTTGCTTTTTTTTACAATGACAATAGGGTTTTGACCTAGTAGGTCCCTCAAAAAGTGTGAAACATTTTCGGGTGCAATCGATCAACCAGGTTCCTCCCCCACATAAGGAATAAAGCATGCAGGAATTCCAGCAGACGTTGGGTGCAGGCGCGCTCATCTCGATAGCGGTTGGCGCCGTCCTATTATTGCTTTTGCTCATCATCCGGTTTCGCGTCCATGCCTTCGTAGCACTTGTGATCGTCAGCCTTCTGACGGCGCTGGCGACAGGCATTCCCGCAGGGAATATTCTGACGACCATCACGTCCGCCTTCGGATCAACCCTTGGCGGGGTGGCGCTGCTGGTTGGCCTTGGTGCGATGCTGGGGCGTTTGCTTGAAATATCCGGCGGCGCGCAGGCGCTCGCAGACGATCTCATCCGGCGGTTCGGCGAAGAACGCGCGCCCATGGCGCTTGGCATCGCATCGCTCATCTTCGGCTTTCCGATCTTTTTCGATGCAGGGCTGGTCGTGATGCTTCCCGTGGTCTTCACCGTTGGGCGACGCCTCAAGGGAAGCCTGCTTCTCTACGGTATTCCGGTCGCAGCGGCCTTTTCGGTGATGCATGTTTTCGTGCCGCCGCATCCGGGCCCGGTGGCCGCATCCGAGCTTCTGGGTGCAGATGTGGGGCTTCTCATCCTCGTCGGGATCGTGGTCGTCATACCTGTCTGGTTCATTGCCGGACATCTTTTTGGCGCGTGGATCGGCAAGCGGATCAATCTTCCTATCCCTGACAGTTTTGATGCCGGGAAGAACGCAGAAGAGGCCGCAAACCCTCCGAGCTCCAGTCTGGTCATATTGCTTCTTTTGCTGCCGCTGGTTCTCATCTTCATCAATACGGGCCTCGATTTTGCCCGCGCGCAAGGCTGGGTCAGTGCCGATGCCAATTGGTATCAACTGGCTCGAATGATCGGATCGACGCCGGTTGCTCTGCTGATTTCAGTGCTGGTGGCCTCCTACGTGCTGGGACCACGACGCGGCAGAGACCTTGCCAGCGTTGAACGCATTCTCGATTCGGCACTCGGTCCGGTGTGTTCCATCATCCTGATTACGGGTGCAGGCGGCATGTTTGGCGGTGTCCTGCGTGCTTCCGGCATTGGTGACGCCTTGTCCAGTGCATTCGCCAATACGGGACTGCCTGTCATTGTGGCAGGTTTCCTGATTGCAACGATTTTGCGTGTGGCGCAGGGATCGGCGACAGTGGCGCTGATAACGGCTGCCGGGCTTATCCAGCCTGCCGTTCAGGCCGCCGGATATCACGGGCTTGAGACGGCAGCGGTGGTGATCGCGCTTGCTGCAGGGTCCGTCATGCTGTCCCATGTCAACGATTCAGGCTTCTGGCTCGTCGGGCGTTTCTTCAACATGGACGTCAAGACAACACTGAAAACCTGGACCGTGCTGGAAACCCTTATCGGGCTTCTTGGGTTCGGCATGGCGTGTATTCTGTTCTGGCTTGCTTAAACGCACGATAAAACGGCATCCCGGAAGGGGTGCCGTTTCGTCTCTATCTGTTTGTTTTTAAGCATGTCTTTATCCCGAAACCGGTTCCCACTTTCGGGAGACATGCTCTAGCGCTGCACCTTCACGCCGAGATAGACGCTGTCAGCCCTATATTCGCGGTCGGAGATTTTGCTCGTCAGGAACTCGTGGCGCAAGCGTGCATCCAGCCCGACAAACCGATTGATCCAGTAGGTTGCGCCGATCTGCGCGCCGATCGTGTAATCGGTTCCGGTACCATCCTTGTTCTGACGGATATTTGCATCGAGCCTGCCATTGAGGCTGAGGTCGGAGCGTATGCGGCGGGTGACATCGAGGCTTGCAAAATGAAGGAGCGACCCGGCAATGCCGGGCGTGGTCGAGGTATCGACGAGTGTTTGCGCATAGAGGCGTACATCGGTTCCGCGCAACGGGGACCAGTTGAGCGCCGCATTGATCGACGGGCCGCTGATGTCGCTGAGACGAGAATCATCGCTGTTTGCACGCATGTAACCGGCGGCGAATTCGCCGTTCAGCTTCTCACCCATATCCAGCATCATGCCGCCGCGCAGGGCAAATTGCGATCCACTGCGCTCATAGCCATTACTGTCCACCTTCTCGTCGAAGATGCGTTTGCCCAATTCAACTTCGGTGAAGGGCTTGATCGCCGGGGACAGGCTGAAGCCGCCGCGCAGCGTAATACTGGCATAGGTGTTGTCGCGGTCCTTCTGGCTGACCGTACCGCCGGATGACAGCTCCGCATCGCCGTAGATATTGTGCTCGACCCGCCCGGTTGCACTGCCGAAAATCAGGCCCATATCGCGTTCGACGCCGAGACTTCCGTTGAGGGTATGAACCAGAGGCCGCTGCAAGGCGCCGACGACCCCGTTAGGACTCGACGCGCTTTCGCGACGCAGCCTGTAGCCTGCGCCAGTGTTGACGGTCGTCTGGTCGCCAAGATCGAAGCGCAGCTTACCCTGAATGTCGACCTGTGGTTCGGAGACGTCTTCTCCCGAAATGGACTTGGCCCAGGTGCCCGATGCGTCGAGCGTTGCCTGATGACGCGCCCAGTCCGACTGTGCATTGAGCCGCAATGTGGTTTCGTTGAGAACAGCGCTGGAACCGCTTGCGCTATTGTCGCCGTTGGTTGTGGCACGGATACCCTGTTCCAGCGACGGCCGCAGGATGAACGAACCGGTGCGAATGCCGACCGGCGCGAAAGGATCGGCTTCCTGCGTGGAGCCGCGCCCCTGTTCGGGCGATTGCCGGAGGTTTTCACGCTGCGCGCGACCCGTCTCTTCGCTTGTCTCGGTATCGATCGAGCCGACGCGAATATTGTCGGGCTGAAGCGGCTGACGGTCCTGCGGCATGGGAACTGTCGGAGCGGCTTGTGTTGCGGTTGCCGGGTCTGCCGCTGTCGTGTTTTCAGGCGGGGTATAAGTGTCGTCAGTCGTCTCGCCGGCGCCGTCGTCATATCCGGGCGCGGCAAGTCCGCGATTTGCAAGCGTTTCCGGCGAAGATGCGGAAAGCACATCTTCGGCGACGCTTCCGCGCAGATAAGCTTCCTGAGCAAATGCAGAACCATGACAGATTGCCATCGCCATGCCCGACAAAAACAGGCTTTGCAGCCTGCGGGCAATGGGCGTCGAACCGCCAGATGGGGTCTTGGCAAAAAGCATATCGTGTTTTCAAACCGTCGCAACGTGGTAGATGAACGGTAAAGGCACATGGTTAATTCTTGGTTGCTGTGGCCTAATTCATGACCATGTACACAGCACAAATGTTTGGACAACCGGCTGCGAAGAAGTTAACCCTTGCCGCCATGGAAAAGCTCGATCAGATCATCCCTCCGGCAGATGCGGAAGCGGCCATCGCTTCGGCGCTGCGTACCATAAAGACCGAAAATGCGGGCCTCACGGCGCTTGAAGAAGCGCTGAATGATGGCCTTTCCGGCCCTTTTGTCGAAGCGGTGAAGCGTATTGTCGCCTCAAATGGACGGTTGGTCGTGACGGGCGTGGGCAAGAGCGGCCATATTGGTTCCAAGCTTGCCGCCACCTTTGCCTCCACTGGCACATCGGCATTCTTCGTGCATTCGGCAGAAGCCAATCACGGTGATCTCGGTATGATCGGCCGCGACGATGTCATTCTGGCCATATCTTGGTCAGGCGAAACGGCGGAATTGAAGGGGATCGTCAATTATTCGCAGCGCTTCCGCATTCCGCTGATCGCAATTACCGCAGGCGAGAATTCGGCGCTCGGTCGCGCGGCGGATGTTGTGCTGCTCCTGCCGAAAACGGCTGAAGCCTGCCCGCACGGTCTGGCGCCAACAACCTCGACCATGATGCAGCTTGCCATCGGTGATGCGCTGGCCATCGCGCTTCTGGAAGCGCGGGGCTTCACACCGAGCGATTTCAAGACCTTTCATCCCGGTGGTTCGCTCGGAGCAAGTCTCATCCATATCCGCGATATCATGCATCGCGGCGAACGTCTCCCGCTGGTTAAAGTGGGTACGTCCCTGCCGGACGCGATGAAGGTTCTGGCGCAAAAGAGCTTTGGCTGTGTGGTGGTTGTCGATGATGGTGGCGATCTGGCGGGCATCGTCACAGATGGCGACATCTCGCGCAATCTGAGCCGCAATCTTGCGGCTTTGGCGGTTGACGACATCATGACGCGCAAGCCCAAGACGGTTGACCAGAACATGCTGGCGACCGCGGCACTCAACACCATCAATGAAAATCATATTGGCGCGCTGATCGTGGTGGACGCCGGGCGCCCCATCGGGCTCGTGCATTTCCACGATCTGTTGCGGATAGGCGTGGCGTAAGGGAGTAAGGGAGTAAGGGAGTAAGGGAGTAAGGGAGTAAGGGAGTAAGCTAAAAATCACTTGCTTTAGCTTATCCGATTCCTTTTTATTCCCCTATTCCCCTATTCCCCTATTCCCCTATTCCCCTATTCCCCTATTCAGCAACTTCAATCTCCAGCGAAACCGGATCGAAGGCAACGATCCGGACTTCTGTTCCGGCTGGCAGATCGGGGCCTTTCACGCGCCACATCGTATCGTTGATACGGATACGCCCGCGACCATTGACGATCGGCTCCGTCAAGGTGGTACGCTGGCCGACGAGTTGCTCGCCACGACGATTGAGCAAGGGTTCATCGGCATCGGTGCTGCGCGATCCGAAGAAACGACGTCCCGCCAGCACGAAAATAACCGCCAGAACCAGAAAAACGACCGTCTGAAACTGCCAGCCAAATCCTATTGTCGAAGACAGGAGAAAGGCAAGCGCACCGGTCACAAGCGCTGCAAGCCCGAACCAGATGAAGAAGAAGCCCGGCGCCGAGATTTCCAGTATCAGCAGGATCAGCCCGAAAACGAGCCAGTTCCAGATGCCGAGACCGGACAGATATTCAATAATCATGGCGCCCTCTCTTCCTTTTGTTGAGCAGCTTTAGCGTCCAGCGGACGGAACGCTGCGCGGACGGGAAGGGTTCGGTGGCTGTGGTGCCGGGTCGACCGGCCTGCTGCCATCGCCAAAGACTTCCTTGGCAATTGCGCCAATGCCGCCGAGCGAACCGATGAGGGAGCTTGCCTCAAGCGGCATCAGTACGATCTTCTGGTTCTTGGCGCTGGCGATATTGCTGAGCGCTTCCGTATATTTCTGCGCCACGAAGTAGTTAAGCGCCTGCACATTGCCGTTGGCAACGGCATCGGAAACCATGGTGGTGGCCTTCGCTTCTGCTTCGGCCAGACGTTCGCGTGCCTCTGCTTCGCGTTTGGCCGCTTCCAGCTTGCCTTCAGCTTCGAGAATCTGTGACTGCTTTTGACCTTCAGCACGCAGAATCTGTGCGTTACGATCGCCCTCGGCTTCAAGAACCTGCGCGCGCTTGTCACGCTCCGCCTTCATCTGACGCGCCATCGAGGTGACGATATCTTCCGGCGGATTGATATCCTTGATTTCCACGCGGGTCATTTTAAGGCCCCACGGATGGGCGGCCTCGTCGACGACACGCAGCAGGCGATCATTAATCGCATCGCGGTTCGATAGCAGTTCATCGAGATCCATCGAGCCCATGACGGTGCGGATATTGGTCATGGTCAGATTGAGGATCGCATATTGCAGGTTCGCTACTTGATAGGCTGCCTGCGCTGCGTTCAGCACCTGATAGAAAGCCACGCCGTCAACGCCGACAATAGCGTTATCGCGGGTGATAACCTCTTGCGTCGGCACATCGAGCACCTGCTCCATCATGTTGAGGCGTGCCCCGATGCGGTCGAAAAACGGCACGATAAGATTGAGGCCGGGATTGAGGGTGCGCGTATAGCGTCCGAACCGCTCAACCGTGTAGTTGAACCCCTGCGGCACGGTCTTGATACCGGCAAACAGCGTTGCCAGAACCAGTGCAGCCAGAATGAGCAGCGTGATATCGAAACCGGTCATTGATTATTTCCCTTTTAAGGCAATAAGGCAGTAGGGCTATATGACAATAGATGCTTTAGCGAGGCAAACATACTGCCCTAATTACCTATTGCCTTACTTCCTTACACCCATCCCTGCAATTCGCGACGCACCAGTGTCTCGATGACCTTCATGCCGTCTTCGCTGTCGTTGAGACAAGGAATGTGGCTGAAATTTTCGCCGCCGTTTTCAAGAAATTCTTCAGCGGCCTCATTGCCGATCTCATCCACTGTTTCCAGACAGTCGGCAACGAAACCCGGATTGAGAACAGCCATCGACTTGACCCCGTGTTTGGCCAGTTCTTCCACCGTTTCGTCGGTATAGGGCTGGAGCCATTCTTCCGGGCCGAAGCGTGACTGGAATGTGGAGCGAAATTGGCTGTCATCAAGGCCCAGCCGGGCCTGCAAAAGACGTGATGTTTCAAGACATTGCTGGCGGTAGGGATCACCTTTGTCCGAATAGCTTTTCGGAATGCCGTGATAGGATGCAAGGATCACTTCCGGCTTGAAGGAAAGTGTTTCCAGATGCTTCTCGATGGAGCGGGCCAGTGCTTCGATATAAACGGATTCCGTTTCATAGGATGGAACGATACGCACTGCCGGCTGAAAGCGTTTTTTCATGAGCGCTTCGAAGAACTTGTCATTCACCGTCGCGGTCGTCGTTGCCGAATATTGCGGGTAGAGGGGGAACATGACGATCCGCTCGCAACCCTGCTGCAGCAGGCGGTCGGTCACGCTTTCAATGGAGGGCTGGCCATAGCGCATTGCCCAGTCCACGACCACGTTCGGATAGTCGGTAAGCGCCTTGGCAAGCTTTTCACCCTGCGCGCGGGTATAGGTCCGCAGCGGGGATTCGTTTTTCTCGCGGTTCCAGATACGGTCGTAAAGCTTGCCGGAACGCTTCGGGCGAGTGTTGAGAACGATGCCGTAAAGGATCGGATACCAGATGAGCCGCGGCCATTCGATGACACGGCGGTCCGAGAGAAACTCGGCCAGATAACGGCGCATCGGGCCATAATCCGTGCCATCCGGTGTGCCGAGATTGACCAGCAGGACACCGACCTTCGGCAGTTTTGCCTGCATCTCCGGTTTGGTCGTCTGGCTGGGTTTCTCCTGCACTTTATCCATCTCACTCATCTTCCGACTCCTGTTCAGCCGGAAAACTAGAGAAAAAAAGACAAATTACAATCCTGACAATTGCCGCTTGCGAAATTCTATCGGCGCGGGTGTTTCCCGCGCCGTAAATATTTGAAAATTACGCAAGATATCGGGTGCTTATGCTGCAGCACGACGCGTCAGGGAGAAGCGCGAGCCCGACGATGACGTGCAGTTAAGCTGCGTCGGCGAGACGAGTGCGCAGTTCACTTTCGACGACGTACCGCGCACGATGGAGCGCATGTCGATTTCAACAAGCTGCGGCGACTGGTAACGGTAGTTGCCCTCGGCAAGCTTTTCGTTCGTATCGGTGGAGCGGGTCTCGAAAATACCGCCGTTGAATGACGAAACGATGCCGTTTGGATCCACCCAACTGCCTTCGATGCCTGCCGGGGCGCGAGAGACGGTCGGGGCATTGCCGCCAACCGGGCCAGTCGTTTCACACGCGGCCAACGCCAGCGACATGACTGCAAGAGGGGCAATGATGCGGAAGCGTTTCATATCCATGCTCTCCATTAGAACATCTCCGGCCAGAACTGTACGATGTCTGACCTTTGAAATGCGTAAAACCAAGTACTCAGAGCGGCTTCAACGATTCCGTGCTGATTGGAACCGCTCGGGGATGATTAGTTTGATGTATTGAAACTTGCACGAAAACAAGCCCTCAATGTGAGGATTACGCGATTGTTGCGAAACTGCCGCAATGAAAACTGCCCGGCTTTGCCGGGCAGTTATTCAGTTTAGCGAACCAGAATATTCCGGAATTGCCATGGGTCCTTGGTATCGAGGTCTTCCTTGAACAGATGACCGCGACCTTCCAGTGGCGTCCAGTCGGTGTAATAGCCGTTCAATGGGCCTAGATATTGCATCTGAACTTCGAGGCAGCGACGGTAATCCATCTCGTCGGTCTCGACGATACCGCTTCGTGGATTTTCCAGCGCCCAGACCATGCCCGCCAGAACAGCCGAGGAAACCTGCAGTCCGGTTGCATTCTGATAAGGCGCAAGTTTGCGCGCTTCCTCGACGGTTAACTGCGAGCCGTACCAATAGGCATTCTTTTCGTGGCCATAGAGCAGCACGCCGAGTTCGTCGCTGCCGTCCAGAATTTCATGCTCTTCAAGAACATGCTGCACAGGTTGCGCCCGGCCAGCAGCGCCAAACATTTCATCAAGCGCCAGAATGGCATCATTGCTCGGATGATAAGCATAATGGCAGGTGAGGCGGAAGTCGAGCTTGCCCTTCTTGTCGCGCAGCGTGAAAAAATCGGCGATGGAGATCGCTTCATTGTGGGTGACGAGCAAGCCATATTGCGCGCCGAGCGTCGGACACCAGGTGCGAATACGGGTATTGCCGCCGGGCTGTTCGAGGAAAATTGCGGCCTTGTTGCCCTTCTTCTGTTTGCGGGCATTCTTGGGCATCCATTTTTCATGGCTGCCCCAACCAAGCTCTGCCGGTTGTAAGCCTTCAGCAATAAACCCTTCGACGGACCATGTATTCCAGAACGTGTTGAAAGGCTTCGGCTCTTTTGCGCGCTGGGTGTCGCGCTCCGCGATGTGAATGCCCTTGACGCCTGCCTTTTTCATCAGTTTCGCCCAGCCGTGGCGGTCATCGGCTGCCGGTTCGGCGAAATCGAGCTTCAGTTCAGTCGCAAGATCAACGAGCGCTTTCTTGACGAACCACGAGACCATGCCCGGATTGGCGCCGCAGCAGGAAACGGCGGTCGTACCGCCGGGGTTCTTGCGCTTTTCAGCGCGAACCGTTTCTCGCAGCGCATAATTGGTGCGCGAGGCATTGTCGGCATCGGTATCGAAATAGAAGCCGAGCCATGGTTCCACCACCGTGTCGATATAAAGCGCGCCATGCTCTCGGGCGTAACGCATCAGATCGAGTGATCCGGTATCGACCGAAAGATTGACGATGAAAGGCTGGCCTTCTGTTTCTTTCAGAAGAGGCCCGAGAACTTTTTTGTAATTGTCCTTGGTGATCGCTTCCTTGAGAAAGCGAATACCCTTGTCGTCGAGGATCTTGCGGTTGGCTTCGCTCGGATCGATCACGACCATGCGGGTTTTGTCGAATTTGAAATGACGCTCAATCAGCGGCAGGGTACCGCGCCCGATCGACCCAAAGCCGATCATGATGACGGGGCCGGTTATCTCGCCATAGACTTGCCATTTCGCTTTCGCCATTTTCTTCCTCTTGAGAGCCGCAGGATTGCGGTGTCGGGTTATCCTTAGCCCGGTTTAGCTTATGCGCGGGAACGATAACACAACTTCATAGAAAGAAAGAAACGTCACAAGTCGATGACATCAATACATGTTTAACGTGTTTTAGCTTTTTAAGCCTCGACCAGCTTCGCGCGGATCATACCGCGCAGCGAATTGCCGACGAGAATGTTGCGCGCGCTTTTGAGCGCTTCAACGGTAACGATACCCTCTTCGACGACATTGTTGTTCAGCAATTCGCGGCGCAACACTCCGTCAAGGAGGCCGCATGAAAGAGCGGGTGTCGTGCAGGTCGTGCCGCCAACATCGAGAAATATCGACGTAATTGTTCCTTCGCAGACTTCGCCCCGATCATTGAGCAGGATGACCTCGTCGACCTCCGCCGGTGAATACTCCTCGCGTGCGGCGATATAAGCCTGCCGCCGCGTCGTTTTGTGACGCAGCAGGAGATCGTTGTGATCGAGATGTGTGCGGGCAATTGCGATCCGCCAGATCGTCTGGCAGGAGAGTGGTTCGTATGGAGTGCTGGAGACCGTGGCGACCCCGTCCGGCGCAAGCGTCAGCCGCAGTTTCAGGGCTTGTTCACCGGTTCCGCTTTCCGCAATCTTCTGCCGGACGGCTTCCATATTGCAGGAAAAGCCAAGTTCACGGACAGAATTCTCAAGCCGCGCCATATGCAGATCGAAGCGCAAAACGCCGGAGAGCGGCTCCCAGCGCATGGTTTCGATGAGCTGATAATCCGGCTCCATGATTACGGCCTGTGCCCCATGTGGCTCGACAATGCCGCGAACCGTGCTTTCAGAAGACATTCCTCGTACTCCGCTTGCGCCGTGGAATCGAAGACCACGCCACCCCCGACATTGAAGATCGCACGATTTTCATCGAGAAGCGAGATCGTGCGAATAGCAACGTTGAAACGCATCCGTCCGCTTGGCTCGATCCAGCCGAGCGAGCCGCAATAGATGTCGCGCGGCCCGGTTTCCAGCTTGCGCAAGATTTCCATGGCGCTGATCTTCGGCGCGCCGGTGATCGAGCCGCACGGGAACAAGGCGGCAAAAAGCGAACGCAGTGGCAGGCTTTCTTTCAGCCTGGCCCGCACGCGGCTGATCATCTGGTGAACCGTAGGATAGGTTTCGACGCGGAAGAGTTCCGGCACGTCCAGCGATCCCACTTCGCTGACAAGCGAAATGTCGTTGCGAAGCAGATCGACGATCATGCGGTTTTCGGCCTGGTTCTTCGGGTCGTTCAGCAGAAACTGGCGGTTCTGCTCGTCTTCTTCAGGTGTCGCACCGCGCGGCATGGTGCCTTTCATCGGATGGGTTTCAATCCACCCGTCGCCGTCGACTTCAAAGAAAAGTTCCGGCGAGCGCGACAGGACAATCGGCCCACCGAGATCGCAATAGGTCGCATAGCGGACCGGCTGGCGCTTTGCGAGCATGTTGAACAGAATCAGCGGATCGCCGCCCCATTCCGCATGGATCGGAAAGGTGAGGTTGCCCTGATAGCAATCGCCTTCGCGCAAGTGCTGGTGCAAGCGTTCGAAGCGGGGCGCATAGTCGTCAAACGACCATTGCGCGACCGGATTGCGCAGAAAGGTGGCATTGTCTTCGCCGCGGCCGTGCATAGACTGGTCGGAAGGGCCATCGAACACGCCGAAGCAGAGAAGCGGGGCATCGCGCCCCTCTGGCAGCAACGGCTTCAGCTTGGGCTCGAGAAGATAGCCGGCTTCATAGGATAGATAACCCGCAAGCCATTTTCCGGCATTATGGGCCGCCTGCATCGCATCCCATGCGGGTTCAAATTCATCAGGTATGTCGGCGCGAATGATCGATGAGGGGGCCGTGAAAAGCACATCGCGGCCCGCCTTGTCATCCCGGAACAGGATAAGCGGCTTATTGCTTTGGTGAGTCACGCAAGTGCTCAGTCTTCCATGGCTTCAAGCTCGTCGATGATGCCTTCGATCACCGACAGGCCCTTGCTCCAGAAATTCGGATCGCTTGCATCCAGACCGAACGGCGCAAGCAATTCCTTGTGGTGCTTGGTGCCGCCAGCCTTCAGCATGTCGAAATACTTCTGCTGGAAGCCCTTTTCCGAGTTCTGGTAAACCGCATAGAGCGAGTTCACCAGACAGTCACCGAAAGCATAGGCATAGACATAGAACGGCGAATGGATGAAATGCGGGATATAGGTCCAGAAGGTCTCGTAACCCGGATTGAGATTGACGGCATCGCCAAGGCTTTCGCGCTGTACATCCATCCAGATTTCGCCGATGCGCTCAGACGTCAGTTCGCCTTCGCGGCGCTCGGTGTGGACACGACGCTCGAACTGGTAGAAGGCGATCTGGCGCACGACCGTGTTAATCATGTCCTCGGCCTTCTGTGCCAGCATGGCCTTGCGCTCGCGCTTGTCTTTCGTGCGCTCCAGAAGCGAACGGAAAGTCAGCATTTCGCCGAATACGGATGCGGTTTCAGCAAGCGTGAGCGGCGTTGAAGCCATCAACGCGCCCTGACCGCCCGCCAGAACCTGATGCACGCCATGACCAAGCTCATGTGCCAGCGTCATCACATCGCGCGGCTTGCCCATATAGTTGAGAAGCACATAGGGATGCGCAGACGGAACAGTCGGATGCGCAAAAGCACCGGGCGCCTTGCCGGGGCGGACTGGCGCGTCAATCCAGTTCCTGTCGAAGAACTTCTTCGCAATCTCGGCCATTTCCGGTGCGAAATTGCCATAGGCGGACAGCACCGTTTCGCGCGCTTCATCCCACGAGATAAGCGCCTGCGGCGTTTCCGGCAACGGCGCATTGCGATCCCAGTTTTCAAGCTTTTCAAGGCCGAGCCATTTGGCTTTCAAGGCGTAATAGCGGTGCGAAAGGCGCGGATAGGCATCTTCCACCGCCTTGGCCAGCGCGTCCACCACTTCCCGCTCGACGCGGTTGGCGAGGTGACGGCTATCGGCAATATCCTGAAAACCGCGCCAGCGATCGGATATTTCCTTATCCTTGGCCAGCGTGTTGGTAATCAGTGTGAATGTGCGCAGATTGGCTGCAAAAGTTTTTGCCAAGGCTTCAGAGGCCTTTTTGCGCACAGCGCCATCGGCATCCTGAAGCATGTTCAGCGTCGGCTCGATGCTCAGCTCCTCGCCGTCGATTTCAAAGCGAAGACCCGACATGGTTTCATCGAACAGCCGGTTCCAGGCGCTATAGCCGGTAATCGACTTTTCATGGAAAAGCTGCTCCAGCTTGTCATCGAGCTGGTACGGCTTGTCCATACGCAGATCGGTCAGCCATGGGCGGTAATGGCCAATGGCCGCATTGTCGTTCATCGCCTTTTCGAGAATAGCATCGTCGATGCGGTTCAGTTCCAGGCCGAAGAAAATGAGATGGGTGCTGGCGTCGGTGAGCTTCTGCTGCACGTCGCCGAAAAGCTTCATACGCTTCGGATCAGACGTGTCGCCGTAGTAATAGAGGCCCGCGAAGGAGCCGATACGGCCCATCAGTTCGTCCAGCGCCTCGAATTCCTTGATCGCATCGACGAAATTGCCGCCATTTGCCTTGGCTGCTTCATCGCCGAGCTTGCCTTTCCAGCGTTCCTCGAAAGCCGCTGCATCCTTCATGGCCTTTTCGATGTCGCTTTTCAGTTCCGCGCTGTCCGCAGACGGATAAAGATCGCCCAGATTCCATTCTGGCAGGGCGCCTAGGTCGGTCTTTGCGGCGGCAACCGCATCGCCGGCAGGTGCGTGTAAAACTTTGTTGAAGGAAACGGATTCTGAAAAGCGGGTCATGAACATACTCCTATTAGGTTCCTTCTCGCATGTCTTGCCAGGATCGCCAAGAGGTGGGAAAAGCGCCTCGCATTCTTGCTATGTTATGTCTGGCGGTGGATTGCAGAAAGCAAATGCCTGAATCAGAAAGTGGATTCAGGATACAAATTTTGTGAATGGGACACTAAGGCACATTTTAGTACCTTGCATTCGTTGAAGGCTTGGCCCCAAATAACGCGCCTGGAATATGAGACATTTAAACTGTTTAAGGATTTTGGGCGCGGGAACTCCATAGGTTGATGATAGCTGTTAATGGCCACGCGCATACTCATAGCGGATGACGATCCGATTCATCGACGCAATCTGGAAGCGATAGTCATGCGCATGGGCTATCGGACCATTCTTGCGGATGGCGGAGCAAGCGCACTCAGCTTTGTAAGCCAGCGCAAGGACATCGTCCTGATGCTGCTCGATCTGTCGATGCCGGACATGGATGGCCTGACCGTTTTGCGCCGGATGCGCGAAGCTGGAAATAATGTTCCCGTTATCGTTCTGGTTCAAAACGATGATCTGCAGCCGGTTCTACAGGCAATGAAAATGGGTGCGGTCGATTTCGTGACCAAGCCGGTTGCCTTCGAGCGCGTACAGGTGTCCGTTTCCAATGTGCTGAAGATTGACGCGCTGACGCAGGAGATCCGTCGCGCTCGCTCATCCCTGAAATCTCATCTCACGCTGTCCGACATGGCGATCAAGAGCCCGGAAATGGAGCGGATCGGCATTCTGGCGCGTCGCGCTTCGGCGCTCGATGCGCCGCTTCTGATCGAGGGAGAGCCCGGCAGCGGCAAGGAAACGCTGGCGCGCGCCATTTGCAGTGGCGGTGCCCGCTGGCGCGGTCCTTTCGTGACGGTCGATTGTCGCACCCTGACTGTGGAGAATGCCGACGAAGTCTTTTTCGGCTTTTCGACGGCACGGCGCGACCGCCGTGAGGATGATGTCATCCGCAGCCTCGGAAAGCTTGTGGAAGCCGATGGCGGTACGCTTTTCCTTGATGAGGTGGGCGCGCTGCCGCGCCATACGCAGATCAAGCTTTTTGCCGCCATGCAGTCCGGCCAGTTCGAGGCTGGCGGTGGAGGTGAGCGCACGCTTTCCAATGCCCGCATCATGGCATCGAACAGTCGTCCCCTGGCCGATCTCGTTGATATGGGGCGTTTTCACGCCGGTCTCTACCATTTGCTCGGCTCTTTTGCCGTCGCCATGCCGCCGCTGCGTAATCGCCTGGAAGATATCCCGATCCTGCTGCATCAGTTCATGATGCGCTATGTCAGCGAAGAGCGGGTGGGGCACATAACCGGCATCACCACCCATGCGCTGGAAAAGCTGAAGACCTATCATTGGCCCGGCAATGTGCGGGAGCTGAAAAATGCCGTTTATCGCGCCGTCCTTCTCTGCGAAACTGGCGAACTGACGGCGGCTGACTTCGCACAGATCGGTACAGGGACCGAGACGGCAAGGACTGCACAGCAGTCCGCGCGGTTCAATCTTGTCGATCACGATCCAAGCGTGAGCGCTTCGGCAGGCTTGTTCAGCGGGGTCGATGGAGCAGGTGAGGTGCGCACGCTTGCTGCGGCCGAAGAAGAGATGATCCGGTTCGCGATCGCTCATTATGACGGTCAGATCAGCGAGGTTGCCCGGCGTTTAGGTATCGGAAGAACCACGCTTTACCGGAAATTGAAGGAATATGGCATCGATGTGGCGTCGATTTCCGGCAAGGGGTTGGGGGGTGAGGAAGAGGGTGAAAACACCCCTTTCAACCGTGCCGCCAGCTAGTCAAACCGCATCTAACTGATTGAATTTTAGTTATTTATGATGGATTCGCTGTAGCCCTTCGCAGGTGGTGTTGCGGATTAAAGACTGTTAATAATTTTTTAACCATGGTGAAAATAGATGCACGTGTGTGGCTTTTTTGCCATGGTGTTTCCTCATTTGTTGTTCACTAAGCGTCCATTAACCATTAAATCCGACAATCGGAGCTCGAGCGGAACTGGGACGCAGGCTTTTTGTGGCACCACAAAGAAAGTCCCGAGGGATGCCTGGAGAATGCTTCTGGGGCGGAAAAACGGTAAGGCGATACGATTCGATGAACAGCATATCGACCATTAAAGCGCGCTTTGCGAAGGTTTGGACCGGGATGAAGGCATCTATGTCTGTTCCGTCTGCCCTTGCCGCTGCTGCGGTTCTCATGGCGCTGTCTCCTTCGCAGGCTTCGGCTGAAACCCGTTCTCTCAAGCTTTATTACGTCCATACGGGCGAAAAGGCGGAAATCGTTTTCAAGAGGAACGGGCGCTTCGATGCCCAGGGCTTGAAGAAGCTGAACGTTTTCCTGCGTGACTGGCGCCGTAACGAGCCGACAAAGATGGACCCGCGCCTGTTCGATCTGGTCTGGCAGGTTTATCGCTCCAGCGGATCGAGCCAGTATATCACTGTCGTCTCCGCTTATCGTTCACCGGCCACCAACGCCATGCTGCGTTCGCGCTCGGCGCATACCGGGGTTGCCAAGAAGAGCCAGCACATGCTTGGCCGCGCAATGGACTTTTACATCCCCGGTGTTCCACTGGCGAAGCTGCGCGGCATCGGCATGCGCTATCAGATCGGTGGTGTCGGCTATTATCCGCGTTCCGGTTCGCCATTCGTCCATATGGACGTCGGCAATGTTCGCTCCTGGCCGCGCATGAGCCGTCGCGAGTTGCTCGCACTGTTCCCCGATGGCAAGACTGCCCACCTTCCGGCAGACGGCAAGCCGTTGCCTGGCTATGAGCAGGCACTGGCCATGATCGAAAAGCGCAAGGCTGGTGGCGGCGAGGTCATGGTGGCCAGCAATTCCGCCCCACGTCGCAGCAAGAGCCTGTTCGGTGCATTGTTTGGCGGCGGCGCTGATGAAGAAGAAGATACTGGCGATGTAGGTGCCCCACCGGCGACCGCCCGTCCGGCTCGCGCAGCGCCTGTGCGTCAGGCCCCGGAAGCGGTTCCGGAGGAGCCGGTCCAGCAGCCGCGTGAAACCATGGTTGCCGCTCTGCCAGCCCGTGACGCTCCGCTTCCAGTGCAGGCGCCGCGTCCGGAAACGGGCCTTGATGCCCAGGCGCAGGCCGCAGCCGAAGTTCCGGTTGCTGCGCTCAATGTTCCGATCCCGGCCCGCAAGCCGGCAATGGCACCGCAGGATGCCGTTGCGCTGGCCGCAGCCGAACCTGCCGCCGATGCCGCGGCTGCCGCCCGCGCTGCGGTCGATGCGAACACGGTTCAGGTTGCCGATGCCGGTACGCCTTCGCCGCTGATGAATGGTTTTGTGCCGATCCCATCGGCCCGCCCACAGCTTGAAACGGACAATGTGCAGCTTGCAGCCGCAGTGATCCCGTCGGCACGTCCGGCACGTCCGGGTGAAAACCCTGCCGCAAGCGGTCAGGACGCGATTGCCGCGCTGGTCAATAGCGAGCAGGCCGAACCGACCCAGGTTGCCGATGCAGGCAATGTGGCTGTGCCTCAGCCGGGTGAAACGGCAGCTTTCCCGCTGCCGAAGGAAGCGCCGCGCGCCAATACGCAACTTGCCTTGCTTTCCAAGAAAGACGAGATCGGTGAACTGATCGCACCGCCTTCGGACGACGATTATGACAGCAAGCCGGTTGCAGATGCTGCGCCGAAACAGGTTCCGGCACCGGTGCAGACGGCTTCGGTTGCCCGTACGGCATCGGCCAAGCCCACGGCGACCGCACCAGCAGCAGTCCATAAACAGGTCGCGGCGATTGGCAAGGCCGCCGAAACCGGCGTCCGCACCACCGCTAAAGGCGGGCGTTATGTGGCCAAGGCTCAGTCCAAGCCGCGTGCGGTTGTCCAGCCAGCCGTGATGCCGACTTCGGAAGTCGCTATGTCGACGGAATCAGTGTCGAGCACCGTGCCGGTGACCAATCCGGTCTTGCGCAATGATGCAATGCGCTCTGCACCGGCCATGGTCTACACGGCAGGGTTCCAGCGCGGCAATCTGCCGACTGAACGCGCCAACCAGTTCAGCGGTAATGCCGTTACCTTCCTGACGGTGGCCAAGTTCACGGAAACCAACTGACCGTCGGCCATTCGAAAAGACCAAAAGAAAAGGGGCCTTCGAGGCCCCTTTTGCATTCCTATCTGGCCTTGTTCAGCTTTTCAGATCAGCCGCTTCACTTGCAAGATCGGTGATTGCATCCCAGTCGCCAGCTTCAACGAGTTCCTTTGGTGCAACCCACGAGCCGCCGACGCAGACGACGTTGGGCAGCGATAGATAGCTCTTGGCGTTGGCAAGGCTGATGCCGCCTGTCGGGCAGAAGACGGTTCCAGCCAGCGGTGAGGACAGCGCTTTCAGAAACGATGCGCCGCCTGCCTGTTCAGCGGGGAAGAATTTCAGATGGGTATAGCCTTCTTCGCGCAGCGCCAGCATCTCGCTCGGCGTGATCGCAGCGGGCAGAAGCGGCACGTCGCTGTCATTGGCCGCGGCAACGATATATTTCGTCGCGCCGGGGCTGACGATGAAGCGCGAACCAGCCTTCGCTGCATCCTCATATTGCTTGGCATTGAGGATCGTGCCAGCGCCGACGATTGCTTCCGGTACTTCCGACGCAACCGCGCGGATGGCATCAAGTGCCGCAGCCGTGCGCAGGGTGATTTCGATTGCGGGCAATCCGCCCTTGGCAAGCGCGCGTGCCAGCGGAACAGCATGCTCCACCTTGTCGATCAACAGAACCGGAATGACCGGCTGGCCTGTCATGATGGGGACGAGAAGATCGGTTTTCTGGGACATCGGCTTGCTCGGCTGTTTGAGTGTATAAATCGATTTAAATCTCCTTCGACGGTTTGTCCACCACCGAAGGGATTGTTGTCATGCGGCTCTTTTAAAACTGTCGAGCTGCTTTTGCCAGCGCTGAAAGGCTTCGGCCATCCGCTTGTCATATTCGTTGCGGGCAAAAGCCGGGCCGTTATAGCGCCGGGCGAATTCACTCCAGTTGCGAGCCTTCAGCACATCCAGAAGTCCTGCCTTTTCAATAAAGCGCAGCATCAGCCGCGCCTGCCCGGCAACCGATCCGCGTGCTTCCGCCACAAGTTCATCGACAGTGGCATAACCAAGCCATTGCCAATGCGCACCCATAACCTGCCCCAACCCCCAGGAGGTGGATTCAAGCGCTGCCTTTTTGCTCAAGCCCATCGCACGTTCAAGCAGAAGCCAGCGCGCGGTTTGCGATTTCGGATTACGTATCTGGCCTGCGACTGGCGCCGACAGGCCGTTGGTTCTGGCATAGTCGCGCAGACGGCCGGACAGCCTGCGGTCGAAATAATGGCCCTCGAACCGGATGGCCGGTTCCTTGCCTCCGTTGATATCGAACAGCGCCCGCCCGCCGCTTTCCACTTCCGCAGTTGCCAGCAAGGCCGCCGGGTCGGTTTCCGCCTCGTTTGCCATTGTCACCAGGGCTGCAATCGTCTGGCTGTCGAACATGTATTTCTCCTCGAAAAGTTGCTCTTCGAAGCGGATTTTGAGGCGACTTGGCCGCATGAGGATAAAGTTGACTTGAATTCGCCGTGTGTGGGGGCTAGTTGCGGGGTAAATTTTCAAAGAAGATAGAACCGATGAGCAATTTGCCTTTCACCGTTGCCGCCCTTTATTGCTTTGCGCCGCTCCCGCAATATGAAAGCCTGCGCGAGCCGCTGGCGCAGCTTTGCTGCTCAAATGGTATCAAGGGAACGTTGCTTCTGGCGGCGGAAGGCATCAACGGAACTGTTGCAGGCACTGCCGAGGCGATTGAGAAACTCGTGCAGCACATCACGGCTATCCCCGGTCTGGCTGACCCGGAGCTCAAATATTCCCATGCGACCGAAATGCCGTTCCATCGCATGAAAGTGCGGCTGAAGCGTGAGATCGTCACCATGGGTGTCGATGGTATCGATCCGCTGAAAAGCGTCGGCACCTATATTGCGCCGCAGGACTGGAACGCACTCATCGCCGATGAGAACACCGTCGTGGTCGATACGCGCAATGATTATGAATATGCCATTGGCACATTCGAAGGAGCGCTCGACCCTCAGACCAAGACTTTTCGCGAGTTTCCCGAATGGGTCGAACAGAACCGCGACAAGCTGGAAGGTAAGAAAATTGCCATGTTCTGCACGGGCGGTATTCGTTGCGAAAAGGCGACGGCCTTCGTCAAGGGGCTCGGCTTCGACGATGTCTTCCATCTCAAGGGCGGTATCCTGAAGTATCTTGAAGAAGTCCCGCGCGAGGAAAGCATGTGGAACGGCGAGTGCTTCGTGTTCGATGAGCGCGTTGCCGTAGGCCACGGCCTTGCTGAAAGCGACGTTGAACTTTGCCGTGCCTGCCGTCGTCCGATTTCGCCCGAAGACAAGCTTTCGCAGTTTTTCGAGGAAGGCGTTTCCTGTGCCGGTTGTTATGACGAACGCACGCCGGAAGATCGCGCACGTTACGCAGAGCGCCAGAAGCAGGTGAAGCTTGCCGAGCTGCGCGGGGCGCATAAACACATCGGTAGCTGACGGCGTTTTGCGGCAATGATCTAAAGCGCATCCCGAAAAGTGTGAAACGGTTTCGGACAAGATGCGCGTCAGAACAAAACAATAGAGCATTTCCAATGTTTTAATCAAAACAGGAAATGATCTATTGCCGCATATGCCCGCATAGGGCTGGTCAAACAGATTTCATCGCATTATGGTGGCTCTGGTTCCGGAACGATCTGAATTCGTTACGGAATTTTGGGCGGCTTTTGCATGGACGCCCGTGCATCAAGGGTCTGACGGCATCCGGGTCGCGTTTGCCTCCATCACACCCATCATCGCAAGTCGGGGCATAGGAAATCTCCCATGCTCGCACAGAAACAACGCCGGCTTTCCGGCGGATGATGGTTTGCCCGTTGCTACGGGCAATATGGAGGACATTTATGAAAAAACTGATCGCCGCATTTCTCATCACCATTGCTGCGGGGGCCGCCTCGGTCGCTCACGCTGCCGAGAAGGTGACTGTTTTCGCTGCCGCCAGCATGAAAGACGTTATCGAGGAAGCCGCCAGGCAGATGAAGGCCAAGGACGGCACTGAAGTGGTTGCGTCGTTTGCGTCTTCGTCGGTTCTGGCCAAGCAGATCGAGCAGGGCGCTCCGGCGCAGATTTTCATTTCCGCCGATCTCGACTGGATGGATTATGTCGAAAAGGCCGATGCCATCGACAAGGCTTCACGCAAGGTGATCGCTGGCAATGCGCTGGTGATTGCAACGCAGAAAGACACGCCGAAGGGTGACGCCAAGGAGCTTTTGAGCGCCGGTCGCTTTGCCATGGGTGACCCGTCGAATGTCCCGGCGGGCAAATACGGCAAGGCAGCGCTTGAAAAGCTCGATATCTGGAAGGATGTCGAGAAGAATGCAGTCTTTGCCGAGAACGTGCGCGTTGCGCTGCAATATGTCAGCCGCGCCGAAGTGAAGGCTGCCATCGTTTACGCGTCGGACCGTGCCGCAGCACCGGAACTGGTCGAAGTCTATCGCTTCCCTGCTAGCAGCCACGCACCGATCCTTTACCCGGCAGCGCTTGTTGCGAAGAACGAAACCGATGCTGCCAAGGCTTTCCTTGCTTTCCTTGAAAGTGATGCCGGTCAGGCGATCATCAAGGACAAGGGTTTCGTGGGAGCTGCGGAGGCTGCTGAATAATGATGGCCAAAGATGATTGAGAGTAATGTCTGGCAGATTGTGTCTCTGTCGCTCCGGGTTGCCGGAATAGCTATCATTGTCGCGCTGCCAGTTGCCTTTATCGTCGCCTGGATTCTTGCCCGGTTCAATTTTCCGGGCAAGTCTCTGGCGCAGGCTATCGTCACCATGCCGCTGGTCCTGCCGCCGGTGGTGACGGGCTATCTGCTTTTGATCCTGTTCGGGGCGCGAGGCGCCCTTGGTGCACCCTTGCAGGAATGGTTCGGCCTTTCCTTTTCCTTTCGCTGGACGGGTGCCGCACTTGCCGCCGGAGTCATGGCGTTTCCGCTGCTTGTTCGCCCGATACGGCTTTCGATAGAGGGGCTGGATCGCGGGCTTGAAGAAGCGGCGCGCACGCTTGGCGCCAGCCGCTTCACGGCCTTCTTCACGGTCATTCTGCCGCCCTTGTTGCCCGGTGTGCTGGCTGGCGCAGTGCTTGGCTTTGCCAAGGCGCTGGGTGAATTTGGCGCCACGATAACCTTTGTTTCCAACATTCCAGGCGAAACGCAGACCCTTTCGCTTGCCATCTATGCCCTGATGCAGACCCCATCGGGCGATGCCGAAGCATTCCGCCTGATCGCCATATCTGCAGCTATCTCGATTGTGGCCGTGGTCCTTTCCGAATGGTTGCAACGCAGGCTTGCAGGAGCAACGAAATGAGCGGGCTTGCTGTCTCAATTACGGGCCGCAATGGCAGGTTTCCTGTTGAGGCCGATTTCGCTGCCGACTGGGGTGTGACCGCGTTGTTCGGTCATTCCGGCGCGGGCAAGACGACGCTTCTGAAAATGATCGCCGGAACACTTCGTCCAGAGAGCGGGCGCATTGCGGTCGGTGATTTCACGTTGTTCGATGCCGAAAAGGGCATCAATCTGCCACCGGAAAAGCGCCGCATCGGCTATGTATTTCAGGAAGCGCGGCTTTTCCCGCATATGAGCGTCAAGCGGAACCTGACTTATGCGCGCTGGGCCGGACATAGACAGGCGACGCGTAGCTTCGATGAGGTGGTGGCGCTGCTCGGTATCGACCATCTTCTTGACAGGCGGCCGTCGACGCTTTCCGGCGGCGAGCGCCAGCGTGTCGCCATTGGCCGCGCGCTCTTATCCGATCCGGCGCTGCTTTTGCTGGACGAGCCGCTTTCATCGCTCGACCATGCGCGCAGGCAGGAAATCCTGCCCTTCATCGAGCGTCTTCGCGATGAAAGCCACGTGCCGATTGTCTATGTGAGCCATGAAATCGATGAAGTCGCGCGACTTGCCGACGAAATCGTGCTTCTGTCTGCTGGACGGGTGACGGCAAGCGGTGCGGCGGCGGATGTGTTTCCGCTGATCGACGCAGAGGGCGAGGGCGGCGGCGTGCTGCTGGAGGGGATGGTTTCGTCCTATGACGAGCGCTACAAGCTGGCGGAAATCGATCTCGGTGGCGCGTCATTCCAGCTCAGCGATGCAGGGCTCAAACATAACATGCATGTGCGGTTGCGCGTGCGAGCACGTGACGTCTCCATAGCGCGCAAGGCGCCGGAGAAGATCAGCATCCGCAATGTGCTGCCGGTGACCGTCACTGCCATTACGATGGATGACGGCCCGAATGCCTATGTTTCGCTGGACTTTCAGGGACGTCGTCTTGGTGCGCGGCTGACGCGGCGCTCGGTTGACGAATTGGCGCTGCGATCGGGGGACCATGTGGTTGCGCTGGTGAAGGCGGTTTCCGTCGATCGGGCAGCTATTCGGGAAAAATGACGCGGGGACAATAATCCGGTTTTCGGCCCGCCTCTTTTATGCTCCTGTCTCTGGCGAATGGGAGAATATGCATGACTGATTTGCAGAACTGGACGCCGCGCCCCAAGCCGGAACGCAAAGTGCTTGAAGGCCGTTATGTGCGGCTGGAACCGCTGGACCCGAAGAAGCATGGGGACGAACTTTTCGCCGCTTCATCGGTTGCTGATGCGGATCAGCGCTTTACGTGGCTGTTCGAGTTTCCGCCTGCAACCCGAGAAGAATTCGAGCCCTGGCTGGAAAAGGTAGCGAAGAGCGAAGACCCGCTGTTCTTCGCTGTCGTAGACAAGGCAAGCGGCAAGGTTGCCGGACGCCAGACCTTGATGCGCATCGACCCGACCCATGGCGTTATCGAAATCGGCAACATCTATTGGGGACCGCTGATTTCGCGCAAGCCTGCTGCCACGGAAGCGCAGTTCCTGTTCATGCAGTATATTTTCGATGAGCTTGGCTATCGCCGCTACGAATGGAAGTGCCACAACGAAAACGAACCTTCCAAGCGGGCTGCCGAACGTTTCGGCTTTTCGTTCGAGGGAATTTTCCGCCAGCATATGGTGGCGAAAGGCAAGAACCGCGATACGGCGTGGTTTTCCATTCTCGACAGCGAATGGCCTGCCTTGAAGAAAGCCTATCAGGCATGGCTTGCGCCGGAAAACTTTGATAGTGACGGTCAGCAGAAGAAGAAGCTTGAGGAGTTTCGTGATCTTGGCTGAGCCTAAGAAGAGCAACCCGGCAATTGCCGCTGCCATTATCCTGATCGGCTTCGGGGTGCTTGCCTATTTCGTGCCCAGCATCATGCTGGCGCTGGGCGAACGCTCGCAAATCGCGGCGATCATCTTCCCGATTGTTTTCGTTCTGAGCTTCTTCGCCATTTTCTGGCTGCGCTCGCGCCGTCAGAACAAGGATTAACCAACAAGCGAAGCGCTGAGCAGCAGAGCGCCAGTCAGCGCGATGAACAGGGCGGCGGCAACTTCGATTGCCGCCTTCAGGCGTCCCGACATGGCACTGCTTCCTGCAAATCTGAGTGCCGTGTTCTTTGCGGTGACGGCCAGCGTGGCGAGAACAGCCACGGTGATGAATGTGCCGAACGCCATGGCGAAAACCGAGAGAAGCCCGCCGACCATCAGGCCATTCAACAACGCAAACGTCAGCACGATCAGCGCACCGGAGCAGGGACGCAGGCCCACCGAGAAAATCGCCGACCACGCCGTTTTCCAGTTGAAATCGTCGCCGAGCGTCGACGGATCGGCAATATGGGCATTGCCGCATGCGGCGCATACATCGCCTTCGCCGATGAAAATATGATCCGATGCAGCGGCCGTTGCGGGTTTGTAGTTGAGCTTTACCGTACTTCCGACCGCTGCCGCGCGCGTGGTTTGCGAAATGCTGCCCTGCCATGCCGGGCCGGAAGCCATTGCCGGTTCGGGTGCTGCGGCAAAAAGCGATGAGGCCGGGCTGGGGTTTGCATTGTCCTGCTTCTTGAAAAGCAGCGGC
This sequence comes from Brucella tritici, assembly GCF_008932285.1. Lineage (NCBI taxonomy): Bacteria > Pseudomonadati > Pseudomonadota > Alphaproteobacteria > Hyphomicrobiales > Brucellaceae > Brucella > Brucella tritici. Next base: position 73,610 of record NZ_WBVY01000002.1, on the reverse strand, counting down.
AATTTGCGCGCCAGAAGCCAGAGGCCAAAAAACAGGACAAGTGCAAAACTGGCGATTTCCATGTAGCGGGCAGTCTGGTTCATGGAAATGCCGGTGCCGCGCAACAGGAACCATGCGAGGCCGACGACCGCAATCGCCATGATCGCCTGCAAAAGCGATGAAATGAACGACAGGAAAATGCCGCGCCGGAGCGCCGTTTCATTGGCGATCATATAGGAGGAGATGACAGCCTTGCCGTGGCCGGGCCCTGCCGCATGAAAAATGCCATAGATGAAGGAGAGCCCGATCAGAACCGAAGCCTGCCATGGATCTTCGCGCATGGCTTTCAGCGCGTTGGTCATGGCGAGATAAAACGAGCGCTGCTGCTCGTTCATCCAGAGAATGATATGCGCGAAAGGCCCGGTTGGCTTCATCGCCACCTCATTCGCGCCAATGCCGAGCGATGATTGCGCATAGGCTTGCGCAACGATCATCGTAAGGCAAAGAGCTAGAATGAAGGTAGCCGGTTTTCTCATCAGCCTGTCTTTCCCTTCGGTTCACAGTCTATCTCAAGACGGGTGGCGAATATTTTCGACATGTCCGTGCCTGCCGGATCGTTGAAGAAGGCATCGGTCAGTGTTGCCTGGTTCTGCGCCAGCGCCTCATCCGGATTGGGGCGTATGACCTTGGAGGTGCAGCCTGCGGGCAGGCCTTTTACAACCAGATCGCCGTCATTCATGTAATCGATGGCGGTATAGAAAGTCGGATCATAGACGCCGAAGCTGACCTTGTGTCCTGCCGCCAGTTTCAGCGGCTTTTCAGGCTTGCTGGTAAAAACGATCAACAGGCGATTATCGGTGAAATCGGCTGCAAGGTCGGTTGGCCTCGCCATTTTAACGTCTTTGCCATTGTCCAGAACGGTCTGGAAATATTTGAATTCGGCAATCGAACTATTGATGACATGACCAAGGTCGATCAGTTCATTCTTATCGAGTTGCAGGTCGCCGTTCTTGTCGAATTCCATCAGCACGGTCGAGGAGAAAACGTCGTCGAAACGCCATACATGCGCAAGCTGCTGCACAGTGCCGTCAGGTGCGATGGTCAGTTCCAGTCGTGCGTCAGCAAAGACATGCGGATGAGCGAGCGCAGCCGTCGGCAAAAGACCGGCCAGCAACGCAGTTGCTGCAGCCCGGATGGAACCATGCTTGAGCCGAGAGGAAACCACCATAGAAAATTCCATCAGATAACGCTTATGCCCGAAGGCGGCGAAAGTGCGACGCTTTACTTGTTTTATCGTACATCTTAGTCCTGAAAACCGTTTCACACTTTTCGGAATGCGCTCTATTCCCTCTCCTTGAACCATTGGGTCAGAAAATCGACCAATGCCCGGATTTTTGCCGGCAGATAGCGCCGATGCGGATAGACCGCATAGATGCCGCCATCCTTCACAATGAATTCGTCCAGACAGGCGACCAGCCTGCCGCGCTCGATTTCTTCTTCGGCAATGAAAGCTGGCAGCATGCAGAAACCGAGGCCGGCCAATGCAGCGTTCTTGGTGGCGACCGGGCTGTTCACCTCAATCGGACCGTTGACGGGAACGGTCATCATCGAACCATCGGTATTACGGAAATGCCAATTGTTGCGCGAGCGTGCATTGGTGTCGATGATGCAGGGCCGATCCGCCAGATCTTCTGGACGTTCAGGCTTGCCGACGCGGGCGATGAGTTCGGGCGCGCCGCACAGGATGGAGTGGAACGGTGACAGGCGCTTGGCAATGAGGGAAGAGTCCTGCAAGCGCGTGATGCGGATCGCAAGGTCGAAGCCTTCTTCCACCAGATCGACAAACCGATCATCCAGCCGAACGTCGAGCACGATTTCCGGATGGGCGAGGCAAAAGTCGATCAGCGACTGGCCAATCACGGCATCCGCAAAAGTGCGCGGGGCCGACAGTTTGATGCGCCCGCGCGCATCTGAACTGGTTTCGCTGACAGCATCTTGCAGCGCGTCGATCTCGCGAATGATTTCAACTGCGCGGTGATAATAGGTGTGCCCGGCTTCGGTCAGCGAGAACTGACGGGTTGTCCGGTTGAGAAGCCGTGCGCCGAGTTCGTCTTCCAGTTCCCGCACATATTTGGAAAGAAGTGCCTTGGAGCGCCCGATTTTTCGCGCGGCGGCGGAAAAGCCTTCCGCCTCGACCACGTCGATGAAGGCGCGCATACGTGTGAGGGTGTCCATGGTCTAGCCCCGCTTCCCAATGATGTTTTTGGCCAGTGCGATCAGCGCCCGGTCGCTGCCGCGTGGTCCGATGAAGGAAATGCCGAAAGGTGCGCCCTGCACCTGTCCCAAAGGTAGTGTGATCTGCGGCAGGCCGGAAAGCACCGAAATACAAAGCAGGCGCAACGCCTGCTCGCGATAGGCTTGCAAGGTCTCGAAAGGCTCTTTTGTCAGCGGAGCAGCACCCGGTACAGTCGGCAATGCCAGCACGGCGTCATTTCCGATAATCTGTTCCAGTTCCTGCGTGAATTGTGCCCGGCGCACACGCTGGCTGGCGACGAGATCAGCGGCGATTCCCGCACCGAAGGCAAAACGATCCGCGACGCCGGGGCCGAGCTTGCGATCACCTGACGAAATCCAGTCACCATGCGTCGCCCAGGCTTCCGCGCCTTGAATGTGGCGGAAGACCAGATAGAGTTCGTCTATCGAGAGCGTCGGCTGGCTCGCCGCCTTGAGACCCGCGAATTGCGGGCGCACTTCGGCAAACATGGCGCGATAGGCGTCTGTTTCTTCCTGGCCGAGCAGAAGCTGTTCCAGAACTGGCATATAGAGCAGTTGCGTCAGCCTGAATTCTCGGGCGTCGTCGCCAAGCAGGAGTGAGCCGACCCGGTCGTAAAGGTCGATATCGCGTGCAAACCATCCAATCGTATCGAGCGAGGGCGCAAGCGGCATGATGCCTTCGAGCGGAATGCGGCCGTGGGTGGTGCGCAAGCCCACGAGACCGCAAAAGCTTGCAGGCGCCCGAATGGAGCCGCCCGTGTCGGAGCCGAACGCAATGTCGGCAATTTTGCCCGCCACTGCCGCCGCTGAACCGGACGATGAGCCGCCAGTGACGCGGTCCGGCGCTGCCGGATTGATCGGATAGGGGAAATGCGAATTCTGCCCCATCAGGGAAAAGGCAAGTTCGTCAGTCTGCGCCTTGCCGACAAATTCGGCGCCTGCGGCGAGAAGCTTCTCTACCACCGGAGCCGACTTCTCGGCGCGAGGTGATTCGGCCTCGATCTGCGGATTGCCGCATCCGGTTGTCATTCCGGCGACGTCATAAATGTCTTTTACGGCCAGCCGCTCACCTTTAAGCAGTCCGTCCGACGCATGAACGGGTGACTTTTCGGGTTTTGCAATGATGGCATTGAAGGGATCGAAACTGGCCATTGTTCACAACATGCAGCAATTAACGGTCTATTTACGCTCTTTCGAGACGGATATGCGCTGAGAATGTTTCACTAATATTGAACAATGGCAAGCGTGTCGTTCAACCTGATCCGGCCAAAAATAAATTCGTCCGGAGAAATTTTTGTCATTGAATGGACACGACTTTGCGCTTATATCGCGCTTGCCCAAAGTCGCACGTGCCTGTGGGTGTCCGCCGATCCTCGAATGGTGAGGAATTCGGTACGGTACCTGGACCTAACCGCTCCAGTCGATCTGTTGGCCAACCGCCAGATCGAGGACATCTTGAAGCAACGACGGTGCGGGCCTTTCTAGTGTCTTTCGGCTGTCCAAAAGCCGAAATTACTGAAGAGGCACACCTTCATTGCCAGAAGTGCGGATGCGGTTCTCCAATTCCAATCCAAGGCAGACAAAGCGGAGTAACGCGGACTTAGCGTTGTTCCATCGCCGCATGAGTTTTCGCGTGACATCAGCACCTCCAAAGGCTGGCCTCACCGTGGATGCGCTTATGCTTACTTTGTCTCTTAGAGAATTTCGGGTCCACGGAAGACCCGGTCCGATTCCCTAAGTGTTTTTTCGCGCAACCTTTTTCGGGATTGCGCTCCAGATGCGGCAGATCAAGCCGTGCGGGAGAACGACCATGGCAACGCAGCGTATCATCGACTTCCTCAACACCCGCCGTCCGGACGGTCCTTGCCTCGTCGTCGACACCGACGTCGTGCGCGACAACTATCAGAGCTTCGAGAAGGCTTTGCCCTATTCGCGCATCTTCTATGCGGTGAAGGCAAATCCTGCGCCGGAAATCCTGCGCCTGCTCGCTTCGTTGGGCTCGTGCTTCGATACCGCTTCTGTTGCTGAAATCGAAATGGCTCTGGAAGCAGGCGCGACGCCAAACCGTATCTCCTATGGCAACACCATCAAGAAGGAGCGCGATATTGCGCGCGCTTTCGAGTTGGGTATTCGCCTTTATGCAGTCGATTGCGTTGAAGAAGTCGAGAAGATTGCCCGTGCTGCTCCCGGCAGCCGTGTGTTCTGCCGTGTGCTGACGGACGGTGAAGGTGCTGAATGGCCGCTGTCGCGCAAGTTCGGTTGCGTGCCTGCCATGGCCATCGACGTTCTGCGCCGCGCAAAGTCGCTCGGTCTGGATTCCTACGGTGTATCGTTCCATGTCGGCTCGCAGCAGACGGACCTTACCGCATGGGATCGCGCGCTCGGCGATGCGGCATCGGTGTTCCGCACCCTTGCTGACGAAGGCATTGTTCTGCGCATGGTCAATATGGGCGGCGGGTTCCCGACCCGTTACCTCAAGGACGTACCGACCGCACAGGCCTACGGCATGGCGATCTTCGATGCGCTGTCCAAGCATTTCGGCAACCGTATCCCGGAAACCATTATCGAACCGGGCCGTGGCATGGTCGGCAATGCAGGCGTGATCAAGACCGAAGTGGTTCTGGTCTCGCGCAAGGCGGACAATGACAATGTGCGCTGGGTCTATCTCGACATCGGCAAATTCGGCGGTCTCGCCGAAACCATGGACGAGGCGATCCGCTACCAGATCGTGACCCCGCATGACGGCAGCGAAACCGAACCATGCGTGCTGGCTGGCCCGACCTGCGACAGTGCGGACGTGCTTTATGAAAAGACGCCGTACCCGCTGCCGGTCTCGCTGACCATCGGTGATGAAATCCTCATCGAAGGCACGGGCGCATACACCACCACCTATTCGGCGGTGGCGTTCAACGGCTTCGAACCGCTCCGATCCTACGTCATCTGATCATTCAGACTTGGTATGATCCCGAAAAGTGGGAACCGGTTTTCGGATTAGATCATACCTTTGAAAGTCCCGAATGATCCTCTCAATCCGCCCAGTGCTGCAAGGCGCTGGGTGGGGTGTGCTGCTGCCGCTTTGCGGGGATAGATGTCATGAACGTAACTCTGGAAATTCAGGAAAATATCGCAACTGTTGTCGCTCCGGCTTTCACAATAGCGGGCGAAACGCTGGAGCACGTGCTTGCGCGCGAAGCTTTGCTTGATCGTGCGATGGGCGAGGGCCGCCGTCGGAAATCATCGGAGAAGCTGCGTCGCGGTCGCCTGCCTGCAGAAGGTCTGGCGTTTTCAGCGGTTGGTAATGACGGCCTGCTTACGGGCACAGTGCGGCTGTGGAACGTCCATGCCGGTCTGGATGCTTTCGGCTTTCCGGTGTCGGCCTTGCTGCTCGGACCGTTGGCGGTCGATCCTTCCGCTGCCGGTTGCGGTATCGGTTCGGCGTTGATGCGTCATGCAATCGATCAAGCAAAAGACCGCGGCCATGGTGCAATCCTGCTCGTCGGTGATCCGGAATATTATAAGCGCTTCGGTTTTACCGCTGAAAAGACCGGGGATCTCGCCATGCCCGGCCCTTATGAGAAGCGGCGCTTTCTGGCGCTGGAGTTGAAGCCCGGCCATCTTGACGGGACATATGGCATTCTGCGTGCCAGCGGACGCAAGGTGCCACGCGTCGAGACCTCTTTGCGGCAGTCCGCGTGAATTAAGATAAACGCAGCAGCCGTCCGAAGTTGCGGACGGCTGTAATCGCAAGCCCTGCGAGGAAGCCTGCGATCAGCCCGGCAATGACGATCAGCTTGCGCGATGTGCCTGCCGGATCAAGCGGCGGGCGGGCTTCCGACAGAACCCTGACATTGGCCGTATTCAGACCTTCCTGTTCGTTCGTTTCGCGCGAGCGCAGGAGGAAGGCTTCGTAGACCGAACGCCGCGCTGTCGCTTCGCGCTCAAGCTCACGCAATTTCACCAGATCGCCGCTATTGTTCGCCTGCTGCGATTTGAGTTGCGCCAGACGGGCGGTCAGGTCTTTTTCCTGCTGTACGGACCGGGCGACCTCGACTTGCAGCGAGGAGCGTATGCGCCGCAATTCGGCATCGATGTCGTTTAAAACCGTGCCGGCCTGCGATTGTGCCTGAATGAGTGACGGATGGCGTGGCCCAAGCTGGGTGGACAGGCCGCTTGCCGTCTGGCGGGCCTGTGCATATTGGGCGCGCAGCGCCGTCAGCGTGTTGGAGCGCAGGTCTTCCGGCAAAACCCCGGACACCACGCTGTCGGAAGTGGCACTGCTGAGCACCTGCACGCGGGCCTGAAGCCGCATCGTTTCGGCACGCTGGTTAGTCAGCTGGTCGTTGAGACGCGTCAGGTCGTTGTCGCTGATCAGCTTACCGTCCACATTGACGAGATCATGCGAGGCGCGAAAGTCAGCCGCTGCGCGCTCCGCCTGCTCGACATTGGCGCGCATATCGGCAAGGCGGTTCGACAGTTCGTCCGAAGTGCGCCGTGCGGCATCGGATTGCAGCGATGCAAGCTCGCTCTGGAAAACAGAACTGATGGTGTTCGCAAGCGATGCAGATTTCTGTGGGTCTCGCGTTTTCACCGAGATCGAATAGATGAAGGTCTTGGCGTCGCGGCCAATGGCGATGCTCTTGTGCAGATTATACAGAACGCGGGTTTGCAGCGTCTGGCTGTCGCTGGCCTTTCTGGGCGACATCATGTCCCTGATCTGTGCAAACAGCCCGGCAATGCCGGTCGGGACCAGAGTGCCGTTGAATTCGGGGTCTTTTGTCAGGTCTGTCTTGTCGATGACCTTCAGCAGCACGCTGCTGGAATCGATGATACGTGCCTGGCTTTCCGCAACGGCAAGCGACGCATCGGTCGGGAGCTGACCCGGCGTCAGTTCGTCTCCAACGGTCTTGATATTGCGCGGATCGACCAGAATATCGGTCGAAGCGACATACATCTGCGGCAGGGACAATGCATAGAGCGCTGCAACCACACCACCCAGCAACGTGCTGACAAGCAGGAGCCTGCGCGATCCTCGCAACACGTCGATAGCCATGCGCGGATCGATCAGCGGTTTCCACTCGGCATCCGGGACAGGTCTGTCAGCGACAGAACGCTCGCGCTCGACCAACTCGCGGACCGGCTCAGGGGGCGGAGCGGGAGTTTCGACTATGATTTTGCGGCGTTCGCGTTCCTGAACCTTGCGTTCCAGCTCCGCTTCGATCAGCGCGACGCGCTTTTGAAGCTCGGTGACATCGGCATCATCCAGTTCTTCTTCGAGAACGGATTTTGCAGGTTCTGGCGTTTCCTGCGTGGCATGATCGTGCTGGCGAAAGAATGCAGCGCGTTCATCCGGTGTCGCTGGCGGTGTCCATGGTGGTACGGTTTCGCTGTCAAGACGATTAGCCGGGCGAGCGCTGGAGCTACCAGTCGGGCGAACGTCGGAGAATGCGAGAAGAGGTTTCTCAACTCCCGCCTTTCTGCGCTCCTCGTGATCGCTCATCGCCGAAATCGTCCGTATCTGTAAGCCGTCTCTACCGTTTTCGGTATCAACCGCTGCTTTGAAATTCACAAGCCAAGGCTCAAGCATGCCAAACCGGAATCCGGTCAGCCCGCACCTGATGGCCGAATGTAATTTTTTATAGAAAACAAAACGTTAAAATAATGTCGAGGCGAAGTGCCAATTCCTTGAATCTGCAACTTTAGCTTTTGCTTGTTTACTCTTTGAGCTTGCAAAGAAGAGTTTAAGTCTTTTTAGCTAAACCCCGACTATGCCTCCGTTCCAATGAACAGGCACATGCACCAGACTATGATAGATGAGGCTCCTGTTGATAGCGAAAGCGCTCCGGAAACTGTCAGGCAATAACGCCGGAATGGTGCGTGATTACCTGTCCCTGTTTTCCGGCTCCGCTGGCAGGCTGGTCGTCTCACTCGTCTATTTCATCGCGCTTGCAAACACACTGCCGACCGGTGACTTCGGTATATTTGCCACCGCATCGGGCACAGGCGTGGTTCTGTCACGTCTCGTTTCTCTGGGCTTCAGTTCGCCGCTTTACCGCATATCAACGGTGAAGCCGCGCCTGCTCGGTATCTATACGGCTGGTTTTCTGGTCGCCCTCCTGGCTTCGCTGCCGCTGTTCGCGCTGGCGTCCTGGCTGGTCTATTTCGTCTTTTTCAGCCGCGACATTTCCTTTCTGCCTTTTGCGGTTGTGGTGTTTGCCGAGGCTTTGCTCTGGCGTTCGACGGAAATCATCATCATCGTCAACAACGGCCTGCGCCGGTTCGGCATATCGGCAGGACTAGTGATTTTCGGGACAGCGACGCGCGCCATGGCGGCAGTCCTGTTCATGTGGCTGGCGAGTGTTCATGACATCGCCCATTGGGCGTGGTGGTATGCGGCGGCCAATGGCGTTGCGCTGTTGACGGCGCTGAAATTCTTTCCGTCTATCCGTCTTCGTTTCAAACCAGCGCTTTATATGCGGCGGCTTTCCGATGCGATTGCGGTCATGGGGGCCGAACTGCTGTTCTATATTCAGGCCGAGCTCGACAAGCTGCTGGTGCTGACCGTCGGCGGGCCAGCGACGGCAGGTCTTTATGCGATCATCATGCGGCTTGTCGATCTGACGGCTCTGCCGGTGCGCTCCTTCAACATGATGCTGGTGCAAAAGCTGATGCGCACGCCGGACATGCTGTCCTCGTTGCGCATCCGCGCCGGGCTGGAACTTGCAGTCTTTGCCGTTTCGGTGGTGGGCCTCGGCGCGATGGTCGTGTTCCTGCAAATCTTCCCGAATGCACTCGGTTCAAGCGTTGCGCCGATTGTCGGGCTGCTGCCGCTGGTGCTGCTCGTGCCGGGATTCCGCAATCTCATCGAGTATCAGACGGAAATTCTTTATGCGCGCGGCCAGTCTGGTCTCAGGACGCTGAGCATGGTGCTGATGACTGCCGCCAAGGCATTCTTCGTCTGGCTTCTGCTGGTGAATTATGCCGATAATCACGACTGGATTCTCGGCCTCAATATCGTGTTTGCCGGGCTATATCTTCTGTCGCTGGTTTTCACCTATACGAGCATTCGTTTGCCGGCAAAGCGGGTTTAGGCATTGCCGCTAAAAGTGGGGACCGGCTTTGCGTTCGGAAATGCTGAAAAACAGATAGGGCGGTCTCAATGATCCGAGAATCTAAGCTCCGATAATGCGCCGAATGTCGTCGACCGAAAGACCGAGGAAAGACTGCATGCCGATGGCGACCTGATGCGGCTCCATTTCGGCGATGAAGGTGCGGAATTCCTCTTCGCTCGGTGGCGGTGCGAACCACTGCATCCGGCACAGATCATGGGTGTCGCTGTAGTGGCCGGACCCATGCAGCACGTCATCGACGTAGCGACCATAGATGAAGCACTCGGAAAAACGGCGTATGTTGCCAAGGGCTGCTACCCAATGCTGTCCAGTATGCGCTTCGATCCTCTCGCACATCGAGATCACGCTGTCTCGCCGCCATGAGACGAGCTGACCGATATAGTCGTTCAACCCGCTTTTCCCGTTTTTGATACCAAGCAGCTTTGCCGCATTGGCAGCCCAGACCGGATGTTCCGGCCATTCCGGATTGGCAAGCGCATTGGGACGCACGAAAAGCCGAAGCTTTTCGCCATGCCAAAGCGTGCCGCAATCGAAGGGACGCAGAAAGGCCGTGTCGGAATCCGTATAGAGAAATCCGTCTTCCTCCACGGCACCGGCAAGTGCGATGCGGCGTAGCTGTTGCACATGCCAGCCACGCAGCGGCTTGGTCCGGAGCGAGAGCCAGACCCGCCTGCGCCACAGATAGGTCGGGTCCCAGAAGGCATGCAGCCATGAGGGCAGCAGATCGCGTTCATCGATGATGACGCGGTGCGCGCTTTCGAGCTTGCGAAACAAGGCAACATCCTTGCTGTCGACAAGGATATAGTGCTTCGTGAAACCGCTGACATATTTGTCTATGGTTTCGCAAAGCAACTTGCAGCGCTCGAAATCCTGATCCCAACTGGCTGTGACGATTGCGGTTTTCACCGGGGTTCTCCCTTCATCCAGCCTTTGGCGACGCGCCACAGGAATACGGGATTGCCGATGAGATAGCGTTTTGCAAGCCGTCGCGGCTCTTGCAACAGCCGGTGTACCCATTCCATCTGGATCTTGCGGACCCATTGCGGAGCGCGCTGCACGCGACCCGTATGCAGATCGAACAGCGCGCCGACAGCACTGGCGACTGTGCAATGCTCCGCGGTGATATGCTTGTCGATGAAGAGTTCCTGACGTGGCACACCCATGGCGACGAGCAATATATCGGGATGAAAATCCTTGAGCTGGCCGAGAATGCCGTCGAGATCGGCGGGCTTGAAGAAGCCGTCGGAAATGACGCGATAGTCGTGGTGCGGAATCTGTTGCATGAAAAGCTGCGCGGCGTCGGCTGCAACGGCCGGACCGCCGCCCAAAAGGGCGATTTTAAGCGGACGCTTCATGTGTTGCAGCAGGCCCGGAATGAAGTCCGTTCCGTTGAGGTTGGCAGGAAACTTGCTGCCATAGGCGACCTTGCTGGCAATATCGACCCCCACGCCGTCTGGCAGGATCAGGAAATCCTCCAGCGCAGCGCGATAGGTCGGGTCAGTATCCGCAATGTTGGAATTGTTGGCGTTGAGCCAGCCCTGTTTCATGAACCGGCCTTCATTGATGCGGTTCTCGAAAAAGGTGAAGGCGCTGTTCCAGTCGAAACAGGCGACCTTCACGCCAAGAATATTGCGGTAAGTGACATTTTCGGTATGCATCATGCCTGGTCCGTATTTCTCTTTTCGCCACGAAGTGCTTGCAGACCTCTGGCAACTGCGCGGTCCATGCCCTCGATTTGTGACCCTGTAAAGGCTTTGCCGTCCAGTCTCTGGCGATCCCCCGATCTTATCTTTTCAATGCGCTCGACGATTGCCGCAGCGAATGCCTGCGGGGTGTCGGCAATAGTGCAATTGTCCGGAATATGGCCGATACCGCGTACGGAATGTGACGTGGCGACGCTTGGCATGCCCAGTTCGAATGTCTCGATGGTCTTGAGCTGCACGCCGGTTCCCGCGCGGCTGATAAGCGGCACGAGCGCGCCACTTTCCACAAATTCGGTCGCGTCCGGTACCTTGCCGACGAAATTGACTCCGGACCCAACGCCAGACCATGTCGCAATCAGATCGGCAGGCGTGTTGCCAGCAATCGCGATGGAAATATCGTCGGGAAGATGCGGCTTTACCTCGCGCAGAAACCATTCGAGCCCGATGCGGTTCGGGTGCCAAGTCCATGTGCCGATCAGGGCGAGGTCGTATTTGACAGGCCGCTGCTGTGCGGCTTGCATCCCGCCCGGCGTAACAAGCGGCATTGTCGCAAACCGATCAAGGCCGAGGCCGAGCGCCGGGCCGTCATCCTCGGCAAAAGTAAAGACGAAACGGGCGTTCCCGATAAGACGACTTTCCAGTCCTTTGAGAATACGAGCTTCGCGGCCAAACAGGAATTTCTGGATGAAACTTCCGGCATCGGCGGCATTTTCTTCTGCCGAGCGATATTCCACATTATGCGCCACGAAAAGCGAGGGCTTGTCCTTGAAGATGTCTTCAAACGCACCGGGCAGGGTCACGCCGTTCAGCACATAGCCATCGAACGGGCCGATCTTTGCGATGGCTGCGCGCAATGTTTCAACCGGTATTACCCGCAGCTTCGCCGAGGAAACCGTCAGCCCTGTCAGAAAGGATTTCAGTACCCAACCGATTTTGCGCCTGATGCCAGCACCTTCGGTTCGCACCTCGACTTCACCCAGAACGACAGTATCCGCAGCATCGGCCTTCACGCCTGGCCATGTGAAGCCAAGAACGGTCACCTTTGCGCCTGAACGACGCAGGCCATCGACCACAGCGGCGTTTGCCACTTCATAACCGGTCGTCGGTACTCCGTGTGGAACAATCGATGTTACGAAAACAAGGTGAGGGGACGGCAATTCAACTCCTGAACAATCATTCTGGCGCAAGCGCATGAAAAATCATGGGCTGCGTTTACTCTTTTCCTAATGCATTATTCATCTTAAAACCCTTAACATTTCGGGCTGGCATGCTCTATGATAGTTTTGGCCAGTGTTTATAGCCCTGCGGTGAACTTTTCTTTAAATGTTTTTCAATAGTGGCGGATAAACAAATATAGAAGTTCGAAATATCCGGTAGCGTTTATGTCTGATTTACCTAGTCATATAGAAGTAATTGCTAAAACACCGGGGCTTCGTTTCGATGAAGTCGAGGTAGTCGTTACATTGCCGACGTTCCGCCGCCCGGAACACGTCATCCGCACGCTGGATACGCTTAACGCTCAGGTCACGAACCGTCGCTTTGCGGTCGTCGTGATCGAGAACGAGGCTGAGGACCGGGAAGGCGCCAAGGTTGCGGCACCGCAGTTCGAGGCCGGAAAATATACCGGCATGCTGATCGTCGAATCCCATCGCGGCAACTGCAACGCGTATAATGCGGGCTGGCTGACGGCGATGACCTACTTCCCGAACTTCAAATATGTCATCGTCATCGATGACGATGAACTGGCTGATCCGGCCTGGATCGAGAACATGGTAGCCACGGCGGAGCGCTATAACGCCAGCCTCGTTGGCGGCCCGCAATATCCGATCTTCGAGAAGCCAGGCGCGGAAAAATGGGCGAGACACCCCGTCTTCCTGCCGCATTACAACAAGACCGGTCCGGTTCCGATCATTTATTCATCCGGCAATCTGTTGATTGCGCATCCGGTGCTGGAAGCCATCGGCTATCCATTCATGGACCTGAAGTTCAACTTCACCGGGGGCGGCGATTCAGATTTCATCAATCGCTCGCGGGCCAAGGGCTTCAATATCGCCTGGTGCAATGAAGGCATTGTCCGTGAGACCATTCCGGCGCGGCGGCTGGAGAACGACTGGATCAGGGCGCGTGGCTTGCGCAACGGCGTTCTGTCTACGCTGATCGAACAACGCCAGCGCAAGAACGAGCCTTTCGGCCAGGTGCGCGTCTTCTTGAAGAGCCTTGCACTTCTTGGCTATTCTCCGATCAAGGCCGTGCGGCGCGGTTTCGCAGCTCGTTTCGTGCCGGTCGGGACCTATTTCATCCATATCGGGCTGGGCCGTGTCATGGCCCATTTTGGATATTTGAATGAGCAGTACCGCAACCCGGACAAAAACTGACACCCGTTCCGACGTTGCGGCGCAAACCGATATGCGGGCGACGATCCGCATGATTGCGCTCGTTATCGCCACGATAACATTCTGCATCCTGCTGATTTCGTTCCGTCCGTTCAATCCGCTGGGTGCTGCGGCGGACGGTGACGCATCGGGCGGTGGCGACGTCATCAACCAGCTTGGCTTCGGCTGTCTCGGCGCGGTGGCGCTTCTGTCACTTGCGATGTTCGCCGACCCGAAAAAAGTGGTCAACATCGTCAGCCCCGGCTGGCTGCTGATGTTCGCCTTCCTGCTCGCCTCTGTTTTCGCAAGCCCCGATCCGTCAACCGCCATACGCGGCGTGCTTTTGACGATGATCGGCATTCTGACCGTCATTGCTGTTTTGAGCCTGCCACAGGATGGCGACGCCTATTCGGCGATGCTGGTCACGGTGGCTTCGATCGTGATTGTCATTTCCTATGCGGGCGTCGTCCTCCTGCCCAATCTCGGCACCCATGGCGCCGACGCGCTGGAACCGCAAAACGCCTATCTCTGGCGCGGCGTCTTCACGCACAAGAATATCGCTGGCCCGGTCATGGCCGCCTTTGCCTTTGCCGGTGTCTATCTGTGGCGGCGCGGCTGGCGCGTGAGCGGCTTTCTGATTGCGGTCTCGGCATTGATCTTTGTTTCGCAAACCGGATCGAAGACCACTGCGGCACTGGTGCCTCTCGCCATGCTGCTCGTGATCGTTCCCGGCATTTTCGGTCTCCGTTTTCTTGCACCGGTGGCAGTCTTCGCGATCCAGTTTCTGCTTGCGCTGTTCACCTTCGGTACGGTTCTTTTCGAGCCGATGCATCAGTTCGTTCTGCAGCTCGATGTCGATCCCACCTTCACCGGACGCACCTCCATCTGGGCTTTTGCTGTTGAGGCGCTTTCGCATCGTCCGTGGACCGGCTTCGGCTATGAAAGCTTCTGGGGCACGCCAATCGTGAAAGAGGCGGCGAATCCCTATTATCTGGATTGGGATGTGCGCGGCATCGTGCATGGACACAATGGCTATCTCGATATTGCGGTATCGATGGGGATTCCGGCGCTGATCTGCGCGATCTTGGTCATCATCGTGATGCCGCTGGTCAATTATGTGCGGTGCCGTCCGGTTCGCGAAAATCTGCTGCTTGCCGATTTCTTCCTGATGATCGTGTTCTTCGGAACGCTGAATGCCATGCTGGAAAGTTTTTTCTTCCGCCGCATGGACCCGGTCTGGCTTACGCTCGTCTTTGCGATTTTCGGCCTCAGACTGACTGCGAAAATTATCATTCCTAAAAGGGTAGCCGGAGCCACTTCATGAATATCGCAATCGTCGGGACCGGGTTTGTTGCCGACTATTACATGACCACGCTGCGCAATTATCCCGAGCTGACGCTGCGCGGGGTCTATGATCGGTCGCCTGAACGACTGAAAGCGTTCTGCGCGCACTATTCAGTTAGCGCCTATGAAAGTTTCGAGGCCGTGCTGGCCGATCCAGACGTGCAGATCGTCGTCAATCTGACAACACCTGAAAGCCATTTTGAAATCTCGCATGCAGCGCTTTCCGCCGGAAAACATGTCTACTCCGAAAAACCGCTGGCTATGAATTATGAGGATGCGGAAGCGCTGGTCGCTTTTGCACGGCAAGCCGGCCTCACGTTGGCGGCAGCCCCGGCAAACGGCCTCAGCGAAGCCTATCGTCTGGTAGCAAGCGTGATCAACGGGATCGGCATGCCGCGGCTGGTTTATGCCGAAATGGAAGACGGGCCGGTATTTCGTGACAAATGGTCGACCTGGCGTTCGCAGTCGGGAGCGCCATGGCCGGGCCTGCACGAGTTTGAGATTGGTTGCACGCTGGAACATGCAGGCTATGCACTGTCATGGCTGGTGTCGCTGTTCGGCCCGGTCGAGAGCGTTTCGGCATTTTCTGCCATAACCTTTCCCGACAAGGGGCCGGGGACCGAACATCTGCATATGGCGCCCGATTTTTCGGTTGGCTGTCTTGTTTTCAGGTCGGGGCTGGTGGCACGCCTCACATCCGGGCTTGCGATGCCGAAGGATCGCAGCCTGACAATAGTTGCCGACAAGGGCTCGATTGTGGTGGATGATCTCTGGGATAATCGCTCGGCTGTCCGTCTTGAGCGCACGGAAGAAAAACGCCGTTTTCTGGCGCGCCTGTTCGGTATTCTGGAAATGCGCATCGGCAAGTTCCTGTCATGGAAACCGACCGTCGGTCAAAAGCTCTCCTATCCGAAGGCCGACAAGCGGGCGCTGCCGATGTATCCTTCGCAGATCGATTTCGTGCGCGGTATTGCCGATCAGGCTCGGGCTATCCAAACTGGCGATAAGGCATTCTTTTCCGGTGATGTGGCACTGCATATCACTGAAATCGCGCTTGCCTTGAACAATGCTGGCGAAAATGCACAGCCTTACAGGATGAGAAGCAGCTTCTAGCCTTTAGAGCGTGATGTTTTTAAGTTTGAATCGTTATCCCGCTCTAAACTTTTGTTTGAGCATGATTTTATCCGAAAACCAGTTCCCACTTTTCGGAATCATGCTCTAGCCAGCACCTTGCGAACGATATCGGCAACGGCGGCACTCTGGTTGAGCGGCATGGTCGCATTGGAAATCTGGCCGCTTTGCACTGCATCGCGAACCGCTTCGGCCTGAAACTGCAGCCCGTTGCCGGAAAAGACATAAGTCTCGATTGTGCGGCCCGGCAGGGGCAGGCGGTTCATAACCTTGCCGACAAGGCCTTTGCCGCCATTCGGCCCGAGCGACGACCGCGCCGCAAAGGCTGAAAACAGGGTCAGCCTCTGGGCTTTCAGAAACGGCGCGTGGATAAGGATCGTGCCCTTGGTTCCCTCGATCAGCATGCGATTGTCGCCGTCGCGGTCGAAGCCGCAGGAGAGGCTGGCCGTGGCACCCTGCCAGCCAAGCTGGAACTCGGTGCGCATGTCCACGCCGCTTTTGGCGCACTGCCAGCGACCATCGACATGATCCGGCAGACCGAGAAAATACAATGCAAGCGAAACCGGATACACACCCAGATCGAATGCTGCGCCGCCGCCAAGGTCCGGGCTGAAGAAGCGGCTTTGCGGGTCGTAGGCACGGATATAGGAAAGATCGGCTTCGATGCGCGTCACGGTGCCGATGCGACCACTATCGATATGCTGTTTGGCAGCGCGGATCGCCGGCAGAAAACGGCTCCACATGGCCTCCATGGCGAAGACGCTTTTTGCTTTTGCCGCAGCTTCGATCTGACGTGCGCCAGCGGCATCCAGCGAGAGCGGCTTTTCGATCAGGCAGGGCTTGCCGGCTGCGATTGCCTGCATGGCCTGCAGCACATGCATGGCGCTGGGCGTCGCAATATAGACGGCATCGATATCCGCGTCGGAAAGAAATTCACCGGAATCGCCAAACGCCTTGTCGGCGCCGATACGTCGCCGGAATGTTTCGGCGGTTTCTGATGCTCGCGAGCAGACTGCGGTAACGCGCATTCCAGTGCTTGCCTGAATATCGGCAGCAAAGGCGGCGGCTATCGTGCCTGTGCCCCAAATGCCCCAGCGGAAATCCGTTTTTACCTGCTTGTCGCGATTCACGTGCTTGCCCCACAGCTTCATACAGGTGCTATATAACCCATGTAATGCGGCTAACGAAGTTTGTTTATCCTGTCAGGGGAGGTGGACGTGATGCGTGGATTTGTCGTGGCTGTGGCGCGGGATGGCGAGCATCGTTTTTCAAAGCAGGTCGTGCCGGAAATCCGCATCGTCACAGGACTCGGCGTCGAAGGCGACGCGCATCAGGGCGTGACGGTGAAGCACCGATCGCGCGTGCGGGCCGACCCGACGCAACCCAATCTGCGGCAGGTGCATCTTATTCATGCCGAGCTTTTCGACGAGCTCGCGGAAAAGGGTTTTGATATCGCACCCGCCGATCTTGGCGAGAACGTCACCACGCGCGGCGTTGATCTGCTGGGGCTGCCGCAGGGCGCTTTGATCCGCATTGGTGACGAGGTCGTTCTGGAAACAACGGGCCTGCGCAACCCTTGCGCCCAGATAGAGAATTTCCAGACCGGGCTTCTCGATGCAGTGCTGGATCGCACGCCCGATGGCGAACTTGTTCGCAAGTCCGGCATCATGACCGTCGTTCTTGCGGGCGGTATGGTGAAGGCGGATGACGCGATAATTGTCGAATTGCCGCCGCTGCTGCATCGCAAGCTGGAACGGGTGTGAAGTGCGCGAAATACAGGTTTTTGGGGTGAGCTAACCGATTTAACCAGACGCTTCCACGGGCAAAACCGGTGATTTTCGTCATAGGAGGTCTATCAACTTTGCGTCATATGCCCTAGATCATCCCACAATAGGATACAGATTGACATGCGCTGCTGCCGAAATCCGGCTTGCAGCCTATTCTTATCGGTTCGGCTTGTCGGCGTTCGATGTTCTGCATGTGTCTAGACGACGGCCGGTCGGTTGCATTTCTGAAGGGCACAAAATGGAAAAAGCAGATATCGGAATGGTCGGCCTTGGCGTCATGGGTTCCAACCTGGCGCTGAACATAGCCGAGAAAGGCTACACGGTAGCCGTCTATGACCGTGATGAGCCTGTGCTCAAAGCCTTTATCGAAAAGGCTGGCCCGCTGCGCGACAAGATCATCCCTTGCCCCACTTTCGAGGATTTGGCTGCCAATATCCGCAAGCCGCGCCCGATCATTTTCCTCATCAAGGCAGGCGCTCCCGTCGATACTGAGACCACCCGCCTCAAGGCTTATCTTGAGAAGGGCGATATCATGATTGACGCCGGTAATTCCGATTACCGCGATACGGTGCGCCGTCTGAAGGCGCTTGGGCCCAACGACCCAACCTTTGTCGGCATGGGCGTTTCCGGCGGTGCGGAAGGTGCACGCCATGGTCCGTCGATGATGGTCGGTGGCACCGAGGAAGCCTATGAGCGCATCGCGCCGATCCTGCTTGCTGCTGCCGCCAAATATAAGGGCGAGCCCTGCTGCGCGCTGGTCGGCCCGGATGGCGCCGGTCATTTCGTCAAGACGATCCACAATGGTATCGAATATGCCGATATGCAGATGATCGCCGAAATCTACGGCATCCTGCGCGACGGCCTCGGACTTTCGGCCCCTGCCATCGGTGATGTGTTCGAGAAGTGGAACGAAGGCCCGCTCAACTCCTATCTGATCGAAATCACCGCCAAGGTGCTGAAGGCGACCGACCCGGAAACCGGCAAGGCGATGGTCGACATGATCCTCGATGAAGCCGGTCAGAAGGGCACGGGCCGCTGGGCAGCCATCGAAGCACAGATGCTCGGCGTTCCGGCAACGGCAATCGAAGCCGCAGTTGCCGCCCGTTCGCTGTCCTCGCTGAAGGCCACGCGTGAGCTTGCCGCGAAAGCCTATAAGCCGGGTTCGCGCAACCTCGACATTTCCGATCAGGCAAAATTCCTTGCCGATCTGGAGCAGGGCCTGCTTGCTGGCAAAATTGCTGCCTATGCCCAGGGCTTCGCGGTGATGGAAGCCGCCTCGCAGGAGCATGGCTGGAACATTCCGCTTGCCGAAACGGCGCGCATCTGGCGCGCAGGCTGTATCATTCGTTCGCAGCTTCTGGACGATATTGCCCATGCCTTCGAAGACAGCGAAAGCCGCAATCTGCTGCTGGCACCTGCTTTTGTGGAGCGCATGAGCAAGGCTTCCAAGGGCCTTCGCCAGATCGTCGCCAAGGCGGCACTCGCGGGCCTGCCTCTGCCAGCGCTCGGCTCGGCGCTCAGCTATTTCGACAGCTTCACGCAGGCGCTCGGCACGGCCAATCTCATTCAGGGCCAGCGCGATTTCTTCGGTTCGCACGGCTTCAAGCGTATCGACAAGGATGGCGATTTCCACGGTCCCTGGGGCGAATAAAATTCGCTGTAATTGAAAAAGCCGCCCACGGGGCGGCTTTTTTGTAGGTTCCGAAATTCAGACTGTCAGTCTTGCATTTTGCATAGAATATCAGGATCTATCGGCCTAATTTCTATCATAGGTTCCGATTTGCAAGCCACATCGATAACATGGTCCAAGCAAACAATCGCGTAATGTTTGATGCTTGGACTATCTTCAAAATCCCATGTTTTCTTTTCCACAAAATTTAGAAACCGGGATGATTCGTATGTGCGTAACGGTGAGGAGTAATCTTCAGTCTCCTCTACAAGAGCATGTGTTTCATCCGTTACAGCGTAAAGGATGTATCCCTCAAAAGTTATTTTGAAAGCGTTGCAAGTTTCATCGACAGAGATTGGGAAAACCGGAATATCGCCGCTATCAATCTCGGGCAACCCGGTAGCAATCGGTGTGGATTGTGCTTTGGCTTCTACGACATGGATAAGAAGACTGTGGTCAGGGCCTGTTTCCGCTTTATCAAGATATAGATACTTACATTCATTGAGCTTGGCGCTAGCTGAATGTTGATGTTCCATTTCATTTTCATTCGAAAAAGGCAGCAAGAGATTCTAATCCGCCAACACCAGCAGATCATGCGAGGCGAAATGCACTGTCACTTTGTCGCCGCGCTGCGGCGGAGGCTGGGTCGGGTCGTTGAACGTGTCGAACGACAGGCGGTTCTTGCCAAGCGCCACACGCGTGCGGATGACAGAGCCAAGGAAGTGCACGTCCTCGATAGTCGCGTCCAGCGAGGTATCGTGGCTCTTGCGAGCTTCGAGGCTGACAGCTTCCGGGCGCAAGGCCAGCGTCAACGGCTTGCCCTTCGGATGATGGTCAAGCTTCTCCTGCACGGTGATCGTGCGCCCGTCGAGATCAATGCTGTTCTTGCCGGGTTCGCTGACTGAGGCTTCCAGCATGTTGAGCGTGCCGACGAAGGATGCCACGAAGCGCGAGGCAGGGCGGTTATAGATGTCGAAGGGCGAGCCGATCTGGTCGGCGCGGCCTTCATGCATGACCACGATGCGGTCGGAAATCGACAGCGCTTCCTCCTGATCGTGGGTGACGAAGACGGTCGTAATGCCAAGCTTTTGCTGGATGGCGCGAATTTCTTCGCGCAAGGATATGCGGATTTTCGCATCCAGCGCCGATAGCGGCTCGTCGAGCAGAAGAACCTGCGGCTTGGTGGCAAGCGCGCGGGCCAGTGCGACGCGCTGCTGCTGGCCGCCGGACATCTGATAGGGATAACGATCCGCCAGATGATCGAGGCGGATGAGGCCGAGCATTTCCTTTACGGTGGCGTCGATTTCCGCTTTCGGCTTTCCGGCAACGCGCAGGCCGAATGACACGTTCTGCGCCACCGTCATATTGGGAAACAGCGCATAGGCCTGAAACACCATGCCGATATTGCGCTGGTTGGGCTTCAGATCGACCACATCCTTGCCATTGATTTCGATGGCGCCGCTGTCGGGCATCTCGAAACCGGCGATCATGCGCAGAACGGTTGTCTTTCCGCAGCCAGATGGACCGAGAAAGGAGACGAATTCGCCCTTTTCCACGGCGAGGTTGAAATCGTGGACGACGGTATTGGCGCCGAAGCTCTTTTTCAGGTTTTTGATATTGAGAAAAGCCATGAATGTTACCCGGCGGTTGTCTTGAATTTATTGAGGCGCGAGACGAGCTGCAGCATGATGATGCTGAGCCACGTGATGCCGAACGAAATGATTGCCAGCGCTGACGGTTCGTAGGCGCGGTTTGCGCCGACCAACTGCAGGTAAGGGCCGAAGGCCGGGCGGTTCAGAAGCGAGGCCAGCGTGAATTCGCCGATGACGATGGCGAATGTTATGAAGGCACCGCTCATCACACCGGAAATCACGTTCGGGAAGATCACCTTGAACATGATACGGCCCCAGCCCGCGCCGAGGCTTTGCGCGGCTTCCGTCAGCGTATTGACGTCGATGGTGCGCATCGCCGTATCAACAGCGCGGTACATATAGGGCAGCGACAGCGTCATATAGCCGAACATCAAAAGCACGTCTGTTGCCCGCGTGGACGCCGTGAATGGCAGCCACGATGACGAATTATAGATGCGCAGGTAACCGAACACGATGACGATGGCCGGAATGACCAGTGGCAACAGCGTGATGAATTCCATCACCGGGCGCAATTGCGGCAGGCGCAGGCGCACCCAATAGGCGGTGGGCACCACCAGCAGCACACCGAAAACGATGGTCAGCAGGCCAAGCAGGATCGAATAGCCGAAGGTGGCCTGGAAATTCGGATCGGAGAACACGACCCGATAGGCATCGAAGGAATATTCGCCGCGCCGCATGCGCAGCGAGAATTCGAACGTGCCGATCAGCGGGACGAGGAAGTAGATCGCGCCAATCAGGAAGGCGATCCAGGCACCGATCTTCTGGAGGTTTATGCCTTTCTTTTTCATCGTTGCCACCTCTCGGCGCGAATGCGCAGCCAGATATAGATGAGGTTGGAAACACCCGTAATGACAATCATGCCAAGTGCCAGCGCGTAGCCGAGGTTCTGGTTATGCAGAACGTCGCCGCGGATCTGGGCATAGAGCAGGATCGGCACGATATTGAGCGAGGAGCCCGTCAATGCGTAGGCCGTTGCAATCGCCCCGAAGGCATTCGCGAACAGCAGAAGCGTCGTGCCGAGCAGGCTCGGCCACAGGATCGGGAAGGCCACCATGCGCCAATATTGCGCGGTGGTCGCACCCAGAATGGATGAGGCTTCCCGCCATTCCTTTTTCAGGCCGTCGAGCGCTGGCGTCAGGATCAGCACCATCAGCGGTATCTGGAAGAACAGATAGGTCAGCGTCAGGCCGAAGAAGGAGAGCAGGTTGAAACCTGTCGAATAAAGATTGAAACCGAACCACTCTCTGAGCAGGATCGTGACAAAGCCTGTTCGTCCGAGGGTCGCCAGAAAGGCGAAGGCAAGCGGTACGCCCGCGAAGTTCGACGCCACGCCGGAAAAGGTCAATACCGTCGGACGCAGCCAGGATGGCAGGTTGCCGAGAACGACCGCCCAAGCCAGAAAGAAGCCGATGATCGCGCCGCCTATGGCCGATGCGAGGCTGACCTTGATCGATATCCAGTAGGCGCTCATGATTTGCGGCTGGAACAGGTCGTGGATGTTCTGGAGCGTGAAATTTCCGGCCGGGTCCTGAAATGCACCGATGATGAGATACATCGTCGGCCAGATCAGAAACAAAATGGCGAAGATGAAAAACGGTGTCACGCCAAGCCATGACAACGGAAGCTGGCGCTTGCGCGCTCCGCTGGGGGTTGATGTTTCGGCTATTGAACTCATGCGTTCTTTCTTTAGACCGGTTCCCGTCAGAACGGAACTGACAGAACCGTTCCGACTTTTTGTTTTTATTTTTGCGATCGGCAGGCCGCCATTCGCCCCTGCCGGAAATAGCTAGTGGATTGAATTTGACGTTTGAAACAGCGTCTCATTCAGTCAGGATTCAAACGTCAAATTCAATCCACTAGAGCATTTCCTGTTTGCCAAAAAGCTGGCGCTGTTTGGAAAAGAGGACCGGCGGCTCAGATGAAAGCCGCTTTGATATCGCGCCGACCGTTGAGATACACCGATCTGAATAAACCAGATCAATATATCTCAACTTTTGTTCTGCATCGCGCATCTCTTCCGAAAACCGTTTCACACTTTTCGGGATGCGTTCGAAGGCCGACGCGATATATTTTCGATGCGCCAAGTGTGTACTTGGTGCTTACAGGTCCTTACTGGACGTTTGCGCCCACGACACTGTCCCATTCCTTGGTGATCGTGGTCTGTGCGGCCTCGATCTGTTCCAGGGTCGGGAAGATAGCCTTTTCATAGGCTTCTGCCGGTGGCAGCTTGTCGAGCAGTTCCTGCGGGATCTTGCCAGCCTTCGCCATTGCATTGAAGCGGATCGGGTGGCAGTAGCCCTTCAGATAGCCGAGCTGGCCTTCATCCGAATAGATATGTTCCATCCACAGCTTCGCAGCATTGGGATGCGGTGCGTAGGCGCTGATTGCCTGAACATAGACACCAGCGATAACGCCGGACTTCGGAATGATGGTTTCGACTTCCGGATTGCCCTTGAGCGTGTCGCGGTCGGCGAGCGCGTTGTAGTCCCAGCGGATGACAATCGGGGTCGAGCCCTGTGCCAGCGAGGCGGCCTTGCCGATGACCGGAACGAAATTGCCGTTGGCATTCAGCTCCTTGTAGAATTCAAGGCCCTTCTTGCCGGCAGCTTCACCCGGCTCTGCGCCGCGGGCGATACCGGCGGCATGAACGCCGAGGATAGCCTGTGCCGAAACGCGCGGGTCACCTGCAAGCGCAACGGAGTTTGCGTAGTCGCTCTTGAGGAGGTCTTCCCAGTCCTGAGGGGCGTCCTTGACGATGTCCTTGTTCACTTCGAATGCGAGAACACCGTAATAATCGCCGTACCAGTAGCCTTCGGCATCCTTGGCGCTGTCCGGAATTTCGTCCCAGGTCGCGACCTTGTAAGGCTGGATGAGGCCATCTTTCTTGGCCGAAGCGCCGAACGCAAAGCCGACGTCGATGACGTCAGGAGCCTGTGGGCCCTTGTTGTCCTTGTTGGCCTTGATGGCTTCGACTTCATCGCCCGAACCGGCGTCCGGGTTCAGTTCGTTGACCTTGAGGCCATACTTGTCCTTGAAGCTCTGGATGATTTCGCCATAGCCGCACCAGTCATGCGGGAGTGCGATGGTGGTCAGTTCGCCTTCTGCCTTGGCTGCGGCGATCAGTTCGGCTGACGGTTCGGCAGCGGCGATGGAAACCCCGGCAACGGCGATTGCCGTCGAAAGCGACAGCAGACGCGCTGTGTAAGCAAGCATTGTTTGACTCCCCTGTTTAAGGTCCGGCGAACGCCCCCGGTCGATTCCGGTGCTCGCGCATTCCCGATACCCGCCCTACATGACGGTTGGATGACAGTTTGTGGCTTGTCACAAACTGTCAGCGGTGGAAAGTGAAACACGTTTTCAGGGACTTAGCAATTCATCCGTTTGCCGGAACAGCATTTTTATGACAGGAAATGTGACAGCAAATTCGTTACTGTCATAATTCTGCGGGAGGCTTTTCCCTGCGCGACAAGGGTTTGTCCCAGCGCGGCATCAATGCGGGATATTGAGGATAAACGAAAATTTCCGAAAGATGAGTGAACCTTCACGGGTTTCGTATGAAGTTGGAAGGTGGAGGGCTTAGTGCCCCCCACCGCCACCGGCAACCTGTTTTGGCTTGCGCAGCATGATGGCGCAGACAGCGAGCGAACAGAACATCATCGTGAGGATGAAGAACACGTCGATGAAGGAGAGCAGGGTGGCTTGCTGGCGCACCATGCCGGAAAGCTTGGCGATAGCGATTGTTGCGCCGTCCATACCGGCGGCATTGTACTTGGCCGTCAGATTGGCGACCATCTTTTCCGCTTCAGCATTGCCCCAGCGGACATGCTCGGCCAGACGCTCGTAATGCATGTCGCCACGGCGGGTCAGGATCGTGTTAATGACGGCAAGGCCGACAGCACCGCCCAGATTACGGGTCAGGTTGAATAGGCCGGATGCGTTTTTCAGCAAGGCTGGTGGCAGCGTGCCGAGCGCCAGATTGTTGATCGGCACCATACAAAGCATCAGCGAACAGCCACGCAGAATTTGCGGCAGCAGCAGTTCGTAGAAATCCCAGTCTGCGGTAAGGCCAGTCACCATCCATGTGCCTGCCGCAAAGCCGAGGAAGCCGATCATCATCATGAGGCGCGGGTCCATCCTGTTGGACAGGAAACCCGCCACCGGCGCGGTAAAGAACATGGCAAGACCGCTGACGAAAAGCGCCTCGCCGATCATCAGGGCATCATAGCCGCGAACGCTGCTCAGATAGAGCGGATAAAGATAGGTGAGGCCGTAAAGGCCGACGCCCATCACGAAGGAAAATAGCGAGCCGAAGGCAAAATTGACGTTCTTGAAGGCACGCAAATCCACGATGGGCTGTTCCGCCTTGAACGCGCGGTAGAAAAAGACGATGCCGCCGACAGTCATGACGATGGAAAGGAAGAAGATCGCATCATCCTGCAGCCAGTCGTTACGCGGGCCTTCTTCCAGAACATATTCCATCGAGCCGAGGAATGCCGCCATGCCGACGAGGCCCCACCAGTCGAACTTGCTCAGGAGCGAGCTGTCACCTTCGTCGAAGTCGATCAGGTTCCATGCGGCGATGGTGACGAGGATGCCGGGGCCGACATTGACCAGAAACAGCCAGTGCCATGAGAAGGCGTGGCTGAGATAGCCACCGACCGTCGGGCCGATTGTGGGGGCAAGCGTTGCCACAAGGCCAATCATCGGTGAGACGATCGAACGCTTGGAAGGCGGGAAGATGGTGAAGGCCGCTGCAAACACGCTCGGGATCATGCCGCCGCCGATGAAGCCTTGAATGGCGCGGTAGACGATCATCTGCTCGATGTTGGTCGCGGTCGCACAGAGCATGCTGGCAAGGGTGAAGCCCGCCGCCGAGAAAGTGAAGAGCACGCGCGTCGACAACAGGCGCCCAAGGAAGCCCGAGAGCGGAATCATGATCACTTCCGCGATCAGATAGGATGTCTGCACCCACGAGATTTCGTCAGAACTGGCGCTCAGGCCCGCCTGGATTTCGGCCAGCGATGCCGAGACGATCTGGATGTCCAGGATCGCCATGAACATGCCGAACACCATGGCCAGAAAGCCGATGGCCTTCTTCGGGTCTATGCGGTCATCTGCGGGGGCCATTGGCCCCATTGTCGTGTCTGCGGCCATGACGGCGCACTCCGGAATGGAAGAGAAAGGCGGCGCGAAACCCGTTTCGCCGCGCCGCCATCTGTTATTTCAAGTCAACCCGCAGGTTCGATCAGTTGGCCTTTTCGTCAGGCGCAGTGCGCGTATCGATATCGACCACGACACTCAAGCCCGCGCGAATCTTGCCGGATTCCAGCGCTTCCTTCGGGATCATGATGCGAACAGGAACGCGCTGAACAATCTTGGTGAAGTTGCCGGTCGCATTTTCAGGCGGCAGAAGCGAGAATACCGCACCCGAGGCAGGCGCGATGGACGCGACCTTGCCGTCGAACTTCGTGCCGTCGATAGCGTCGACATAGATATGCGCGGTTTCACCGGTCTTGATCTTTGCGAGCTGCGTTTCCTTGAAGTTCGCGTCGATATAAAGCTCATTGACCGGAACAAGGGCCGCGATCTTCTGGCCGGGCGAAACGAGATCGCCCTTCTTGCCTGCAAGATTGCCGATGACACCGTCAAACGGCGCGCGCAGCGTCGTGAAGGAAAGATCTCGTGCGGCTTTATCGCGGGCAAGTTCCAGCGATTTCATTGTGCTTTCGGCTTCGCTATATTGAGCGTTGAGCACTTCGATATTGGCCTTGGCAGACGCGATCTGCGCATCGCCACCGGCGACCTTGGCGCGTGCCTGATCCAGAGAGGACTGGGCGGTATCGAGATCGGCCTGCGCGACAAAACGCGTTTCATGCAGCTTCTGTACACGCGCAATCGTGTTCTGCGCGTTGGTCAGGACAGCGGTTGCGGCCTGCTTGTCTGCGTTGGCCTGCTGGAGCACTGCCTGCGCGGCATCCGTCTCAGCCTTGATGCGGATGAGGGTCTGCTTCTGTGTCGCGAGCTTGGCTTCGGCTTCGTCGAGCGCGATCTGGTAATCGCCTGCATCGAGCTGGAAGATCACATCTCCAGCCTTGACCTTCTGGTTGGCAACCACCGGGATGTTTTCGACATAGCCGGTAACTTTGGGTGCGATGGACGCGATGTCGCCCTGCACATAAGCGTCGTCGGTCGAAACCATGAAACGTCCGACCGTCCACCAGTCATAGGCGTACCAGAGGCCGCCAGCGACAGCGACCACCAGAATGCCGGGAAGCAGGACACGTTTGCCGAAGCCCTTCTTCTTGCCGCCCTTGGCGGTTTCACCGGTTTCCTTGGGCGCGGCTTCCTGCGGGTTCGGTACGGTATGGGGCTGCGATCTCTCGTTCAGAGGCGCCTCACTCGTCGCCGGCTGGGTTGCCGAGGCGAAGTTCTTGGCGTTGGGGAACGGATGAATATCGGCCTTATCAACGGACTTCGGGGCGGACATAGGGAAACTTTCTGCACATCCATAGGATTGAACCGCTCGGTTCGATGTTGACATAGATCAATAAGATGCGCATATCAAGAGCATATCGAACCGCTTGGTTCGAAAAAAGTTAAGAGTCTCGAAGAATGAAGCCCGATCGCAACGCCAAAGGAACGACAGATACGATGATGCATGACCGGAACCGGCATGATGAAAAAGGTGTCGGCCGACCCGGTGATAGAAAATCGTCCTGCTCCGATACGGAATGCGGTCGCACACGGCTTGGCGCTGGTCAGGACCCCGCGAAACGCCGCCAAATCCTTGAAGGCGCTCAGGATGTGTTCCTGCGCATGGGTTTCGATGCAGCCAGCATGAACGACATCACGCGCGAGGCTGGCGTGTCGAAGGGAACGATCTACGTTTACTTCAACAGCAAGGAAGATTTGTTCGTCGCATTATGCGAGCATTATCGCGATACAATGTTTCGTGAATTGATCGACAAACTCGACAAGGGTTTCAACTCACGCCAGCAATTGACCGATTTTGGCGTGGCGCTGGTGACGCTGATAACGTCACCGACGGCAGTGCGCGCGCAGCGTATCGTTCTGGGCGTCAGCGAGCGCAAGCCGGAACTTGCGGCACGTTTCTATGAGCGTGGCCCGAAGCGTAGTCTCGTCCTGATGGCTGAATATCTCAAGGATATGATCGAGAGGGAGGAACTGGAGCCTTTCGATCCTGAAAAGATGGCCTATCAGCTTTCCGACCTGTTTCTTTCAGGCCTCTATAGGCCCCGCTTGTTCGGCGTATTGTCCGAGCCGCCGTCAGCGGAAACGATTCGTAGGAATGTCGAACTGGCGATCGAGTTTCTCTACCGTGCTTACGGTCGGGATCAGCGAAGTGTTCAAAAAGAGAACAGCTGATTTTTAAAAATCACTTTAGATACGTTTATTTTTCACTCAGCCTATAAATTTCGCGTGAGGGTCTTAATTTACGCACTGTTCTTGTGTGTAATGGTTTGCACTCTATTAGTTGCGGGTTGTCAGAGGCCCCATTTTTTATGTCACTTATAAATGATTGAAAAGCTCTTTGGCTGCGATTCGCTGATATTTCAAATACAGTAACTGGTAGCGATTGAGCTTGAGTACCAAGGATATTATAGAAATGACACTCGATCTCATTCATTTTCCGAATTTCAAAAAGACCTTCTTTGGAACGGCCTTCCAAAGCGATACGCTGGCTCTCTTGACGCGAATTCGCGACGAGATCGGCTGCCGTCATATCCTGCACACCTATCGCGGACGTATGGGCGATTGCGCAAAGACCAACTCCTCCGATCTTACGGTTGTGATGACAGTACCCACCAACTGGGCTGCGCGTTATTCCGCCAGGAACTATTTTGTCATCGATCCGATCTTTCACGAAGACGCGCCTTATTTTCAAAACGATGCCAGCGGCATTGTTCGCGATCTTCAGGAAGACGCCAGCAATTGCCCGGACATTGCTGAGTACCTGCAGGACGCCGAGAAGCACGGGCTTGGCAATATTCTCATTGCCGTGTCGGCTCGCAGCCAGAAAGGTGCAGTCGGCTGCTCCCTATTCAGCTTCGAGATCAGCCCCGATGAGGATCGCGAACAGTTTGTGGCCAAGTTTCGCCCGCGACTGCTGAGCCTGTCGGGGATCATTCATTCAGCCTTGTGTGGCTGCAAGGATGTCGCGACGGTTGCGAGCCTTCTGACCCCGCGTGAGGTTGATTGCCTGCGCTGGGCTGCAAGTGGCAAGACGGATGGAGAGATCGCGGAAATTCTTAGCATCGCGCGCTGGACCGTCGTGACCTATCTCCAGAACGCGAAGATCAAGCTCAATTGCTCCAACCGTACTTCGGCGGTGGCAACGGCGCTGTCGCTCGGCATCATCGAAATGCCGGAGGTTCACCATCTGGTGTAGTTGCGACAGCGATGTGAGATGAAAGCAACACCGGGTGTTTCATGCATCCGGTGTTTTTTGTTCAAGCCCGCTTTCGAAGCGGCAGGCGCGCTGCGTCGAAAGCATTGGCGAGCCTCGCCGTATTTTTGGCAGGGTCTTCGTCCGCGTCCTCAAACGCGATATGGTTCAGCTCCACACCGGCAGTCTTGTCGGTCAGCGTCAGGCGGAAATAGGCATAGACGCCCTGATTGCGAAACTCCATGTCGAGCACGATAGCGGGTGCTGACTGCCAGTCGCAGAGATATTCGCCGCCATGGCCGAGTTCCAGCGTGCCGGGGAAGAAATAAAGCTCGGTCGCCGAACTGACGATATCGGCAATATTGGCGAAAAGCTCGCAGCGTATGAAAGCAATGTAATCCGCTGGATCGACCAGACGAAGATCGGTTGCGACCTCGCACAGGTTCCGGGCAATGATCGCCTCGCGTTCGTTCGAGAATTGCAGGCTCTTCATGGTCTCACCGCCGATCTGGGGGAACAGGCTGTCACTGTTCTGAAATATATAAATATCATGGCCAACCATCAATGTATCGCATGCCGCGTATTGATGACCCGGATAAGCTCGGCCACCGCCTTGTAGAATTCCGGCGCGATCATCTGGTCGACATTGACCTGCTTATAGAGCGCGCGCGCCAGCGGAACGTCCTCGAATATCGGGATGGAGTGCTGTGCTGCTATTTCTCTGATCTTCAATGCTATGAGATCCTGTCCCTTTGCGACGACAATCGGAGCGGCATCCTGATCGGGCTTGTAACGCAGTGCTACGGAAAAATGAGTCGGATTTGCGACGATCAGCGTTGCCGTCGGAACGGTGTTGATCATGCGGCGGCGCGCACGGTCGCGGCCAAGCGAACGCAAACGCGATTTGACCAGCGGGTCGCCTTCCGACTGCTTCAGTTCGTCTTTCACTTCCTGTCGCGTCATGCGCAGTTCCTGCCGCCAGTGAATGCGTGACCACGCAAGATCGAAAGCCGCAATTGCGGTAATGGCCAGAACATTGGCGACGAGCAGGCGCACCATGTTCTCACGCAGAAATTCTGGCAAGGCGCTTGGATCGGAAGCAACCGCGTCGGTGAAAAGACTGTTGCCGTTGAAGAAAACAACAAACACGATGACGCTCGCAGCCAGAAATTTGGCGAGAGATTTGAGAAACTCGACCTGACCGGCGCGCCCGAAAATCCGCTGCCAGCCCTTGAGCGGGGATATGCGGGACGCTTGCGGGCGGATGCGTTCGCCAACGAAACGCGGCGCATTCTGGAATGCGGAGGCTGCAATACCGGCAAGCGGGATGATGATGAACACCGGCACCAGGGCTGCACCGACGGCCAGCGCCAGCACGCCAAACAGGCGGCTTGCATCTTCCGCGCTGTTGAGGAGCCAGTCTTCGGGACGGTCGATCAGTTCGCGCAGGAAGACAGCCAGCTTCGTGGTGGCAGGCCCAGCGACAAAGACTGCGATAATCAGAAAGGAAGCAATACCGGCGAGGATCGGCGTTTCGCGGGAGAAGGGCATATTGCCCTTTTCCAAGGCGTCGCGGATCTTCTGCTCGGTGGCTTCTTCTGTTTTGCTTTCCTTGTCAGCATCATCTGCCATGGGTCACCGCAATCAGGACGAAGCTTCGCCAGCGTCGAGGGTGATGATGCCGCGTTCGGAAAGATCGATGGCGATACGGGCTATCGTGCGGCGCGCATCGGCAATGTTCTGTGCGGTTATGTTGCCCTGCTCGGCGCCAAGCTCGGTTTCCACCATGCGGCGGCCACGGGTCGAGAGCGACGAGAGAACAAGTTCCTGAAGTCTTGCATCGGCTCCGCGCAACGCGGTGGCGATCTGTTCCGTCTGCACTTCATCGAAGAGCAGCAGGCGCGCGCGCTGCGACAGGCGCTCGATGTCTTCAAAGGTGAAGAGCTTGGCCTTGATGCGGTTGAGATCGTCACGGTTGAGGTCTTCGAGGCTCGCCATAAGTTCTTCCATCTCGCTTCTGTCGAGCTGGTTGAAGATGTTGGCGATCTGGCCGTGATGAGCCTTGACCGGTCCGGAATCGCTGCGGCCAAGAAGATCACGCCGCAGCACGTCTTCGAGAAGTTCCGCAGCCGCTGGCGCCACATTGCCAATATGGAGTGAGCGCTGCACGACGGCATTGCGCAGTTGCGGCGGCAGGACGACGAACAGCCGGGCTGCAAGGTCGGAAGGCAGCTTCGACACGATATAGGCGATGATCTGCGGATGCTGATCCGTCAAATATGCTTGCAGGCTTTCTACCGGCAGGCGTCCAAGCTGCACCCAGACCGATTCCTGAACGAGCTGTGGCTGCACGCGGTCTTCAAGAACCGCATCGACTTCTTCCTGCGGCAGTGCTTCGCGCAACAGGCCTTCAAAGCGCTGGGCGGCTTCTGAAACCGGCGCGCCTTCGGCAAAGGAATCCTCGAACTGCTTGACGAGCTGTTCGAAATCAAGCGGAGAAATTGGTTCCAGCGTGCGGGCATGACCGGCAAGCTTGCGCAGGTCCTCGGCATTGAAATGCTTCAGAAGACGGGCGGCGGCAGGCCGTCCGATAGCAACGAGGATCGCCGCAGCCTTTTGCGGGCCGGTCAACGTATCGACGAGGCCGGTAGCGCTACCTTCAATATCTTCCGCGAGGGCTTGCTGTTCATGGTCGGCCATGGTCACGTCCGTTACTTGCCGATGATTTCGGTAAGGCTGACACCGAAACGCGAGGAATCGTCTTCAAGGACGATCACTTCGCCACGGGCGATGACGCGGCCATTGACCACGATATCGACCGGATCACCGATCTGCTTGTCGAGGGTGATAACCGCACCGCGACCGAGCTTCATCAGATTGGCAACCGGCATGGTCGTACCGCCAAGAACAACCTGAACATCCACGGGAATGCCCATGATGAGTTCGAGATTGGGCTTGGATGGACCTTTCTGCGTGCTGCGCGGCTTTTCTTCGCGCAGTTCCTCGATGGCTTCGTCCAGTTCCTGCTGCATGTTCTTGTCCTTGTTGTCAGCGCTCATGCCTGTCCCGCAATCTCAACTGTTGCCTTCTTGACCGCGCGACGCACGAAGACCGGCAGCGCGTTCTTTTCCTTCGGGAGCGATTGTTCGGTGGCGGTCGCGATCTTTTCTTGTGCTCGTGGCGTGCTGTCGGCGACGTTGCGCGCATGGCGGATGTCGCGAGTCAGGGCCTTGCGCAGCCTGTTCAGTTCTTCGATGGCCTCTTCCATTTCGCGGCGCACGCGCTGCGTTTCGGCAAGACGGGCTTCAAGCTTGTTGCTTTCGTCCGTCAGGTCGGTGCGTTCGCTCTGGATCGCCTTGACGGCGCGCTCCAAACCGTTGGATGCGGCTGCAACGCGCAGCGCCAGCACCTTGCCAAGCTTGATCGTCTCGTTGGCCTTGCGGCCAACCACGATGAGCGCGGCAAGCGAGGCAAGAGCCATCAATGTGGAAAGCACGTTAGCCAGCAACAAGCTCATCGATGAAATCCTCTTCCTGATTGACCGGGTCGCCGACCTTGACTGTGAAATGAATGCCCGATTTGCCGAGCGTGCACTTGAAAAGCTGCTGATCGCCGGCGCGCAGGCGCACCTGTTCCATGGCATCGGCGGGCAATTTCAGAACCTGACCGATTTCGAGCATCGACAATGCGTCCAGCGTCATCGATCCCTGCTGGATGAAAGCTTCGAGTTCGATGCGCGCACGGCTGACTTCCTGCCGCATCTTCTTCGCCCAGCTCGGATCGGTCTGGTTCATGGGGCGGCGCAAAAAGGCTGCCACGGCATCCTGCATCGGCTTGTGTGTGCTGCGGGGCAGAAGCAGGTGCACCTGGCCGGTTTTGCCCGCGGCAGTAACATCGATGCGGCAGGCGAAAAGGCGCGAGCGCTCGAAATTCTCACGGTCGAATTCGGCTGTGTCAGTGCATTCACCGGCGGCAAAAAGCGCCTGTCCGTTCGCCCGTCCGTTTCCGGCAAAAACCTGATCAAGCGAACTGGCGAGATGACCGGCAAGAAGAGCGGAAATCTTTTGTTCCAGCATGCCGAAAGGTCGGTCCTCGTCGACAGAGCCGACATTGCCCATATTACCTTGGGCGCCATACATGGCTTCGATCACGGAGAAAACGAGCGTCGCATCGGCAGTGAGATAAACAGTGCAGCCCCAACGCTCGGCCTTCAGAGGTGCGATGATCGCGGCCTTGTCGAGAATATCGGTAAAGGCAGCATCGTCGGTGCTTTCCACCTGACCTGCCTCAACGTCGAATGCGGCAGCGCAGCCATGTTTCAGCCGGTCACAGAAATGCGTTGAGGCATCCTTAAACACATGGGCAAGCGATTTCAGGTCGTCGCCCGAAAGGCCCGCTGCCCGCAGCAGGTTCTCGGCCAGAACATCATTTTTGCGGTTTTGCCCCAACGTAGTCATCTTACGCTGCCTGCTGGGTCGGCGCGCTCGCCATGGTTTCCTGCTCGACCACATCGATGGTCGGGCGATCATAGGCGGAGATGGTCTTGCGGCCATATTCCACGGCGATCTGCGGCAGGGAGCCGTTCATATAGGCGAGGAGCGTCTGCTTCACGACGATGTAGAGGCGATTGTTCTTTTCGCGGGTCGATTTGATCTTGGCTGCGATCGGGCCGACGACGCCGTAAGAGAAGAAGATACCGGCAAAGGTGCCGACAAGGGCGGCGCCGATCAGGTGGCCCAGCACTTCCGGCGACTGGTCGAGTGCGCCCATGGCCTTGATGACGCCCAGCACGGCGGCAACGATACCGAGTGCGGGCAGGGCTTCGGAAATGCTGACCATTGCGTGGTAGGGCTTGAGCTTGTCGCGGGCGATGGTGTGGATTTCCTCATCCATCAGCGCCTCGATTTCGTGCGAGCGCACATTGCCGACGATGATGAGACGGCAATAATCGCAGATGAAATTGGTGAGGTCCTCTTTCTTCAATACGCTCGGATAGGCCTGAAAGATCGACGATTCCTTCGGATTGTCGATGTGCACTTCCACTTCGTTGCGCGATTTGGCGCGCAGCTCGCGCATCAGGCTGTAGAGCACGCCCAGAACATCGAGATAGTCACGCTGCTTGGGAACCGCGTTGCTGAATGCTTCCATGCAGGCGCGGCCCGTGTCTTTCACGAGCGAGAAAGGGTTGGCGATGAAGAAGGTCCCGAGTGCGGCACCCAGAATGATGACGAATTCCCAGGGCTGGATGAGCACGCTGACATGTCCGCCCATGGCGATAAAGCCGCCCAGCATACAGCCCAGTGTGATGACAAGACCGACTATAATGCCCAATGCTCGAGACTCCCGCGTACATTCTGTTTGTCTGGAACCTAAGCGCCGCGGCTTGCGCGAACCTTGTCTGTAGCGCGCAAATAAAATCAGCTTCGGACAAGCTTGGTCTTTCATAAAGGATCGAAATACCGGAAGGGGGTCATGCGCATGGTCGATACGATGACGAGTTATCGCCTGATCGCGGCTGATATGACGCGGTCGTTGCAGCGTGTTTCGAAGGAACCATTGGTGGAGCGGGAAACCGCCTACTACAAGGAGAATATCGGCAAGGTGAAATCCATTGATGATTTCATGGCCGATAGTCGCCTTTATAATTACGCGATGAAGGCGTTTGGCCTGGAAGACATGGCCTTCGCCAAGGCGTTTGTCCGCAAGATTTTGACCGAAGGCATCACAAGCGATGATGCCATGGCGAACAAGCTGACCGACAAGCGCTACAAGGAATTTGCGACCGTCTTCGATTTCGCCGGTAAGGGTGCGGAGGCGACCGAGAGCACGGCGGCCCAACAAGGCGTCGTGGACAAATATCTTCGTCAGACGCTGGAAACGGAAGCCGGAAGCCAGAATGAAGGCGTGCGGCTGGCACTTTATTTTGCACGCAAGGCGCCGACCATCACCAATGCCTACGAAATCCTTGGCGACAAGGCGCTGGTGTCGATGATCCAGACGACTTTTGGCTGGCCATCCAGCATATCCAATGCCGATATCGACAAGCAGGCGAAGATGATCGAGGACAAGATCGACTTCACCAAGATGTCCGATCCCGATTACGTGTCGAAGCTCATTTCGCGCTTTACCGCCATGTATGAGATGAACAATCCAACGGCGAGCAGCCCGGCGTCGATTGCGTCCCTGCTTCTGGGCGGAACCTCGTCCGTCGGCATTTCGATGGATATTCTCAGCACCTTGCAGAATTTCAAGCCGGGCGGGCGTTAGGCAATGCAAAGCAATTCGATCTATGTCGGGCTTTCGTCGCTCATCACGCTGGAACGGCGGATGGATGCCATCGCTCACAACGTCGCCAATGTCTCAACGGTCGGGTTCAGGGGCGAGGGCACCAAGTTCGATACCATCGTTTCAAACAAGGCCAGCGACGATGTGAGTTTCGCCACGGCGGGCAAGAGCTTCATCCGTACCGAAGCAGGCCCTATGATCAAGACCGACAATCCGCTGGATGTTGCGGTCAAGGGCGATGTCTGGATGTCGGTCTCGACGCCGCAGGGACAGATTTACACCCGCGACGGGCGCATGAACATGCTGCCGACAGGTGATCTCGTTTCCATCACCGGACATCCGGTTCTCGATGTCGGCGGTGCGCCCATCGTGCTCAATCCAGGTGGCGGTGCACCGAAGATTTCGAGCGATGGCGCGATCTATCAGAACGGCGCGCAGATTGGCGCCATCGGTCTTTACACTATCCCGGCCGATGCCGACCTGACCTATGCAGGCACATCCGGTGTTATCCCGAACAAACCCGCGCAGCCGGTGGCTGAC
Organism: Brucella tritici; assembly: GCF_008932285.1. Classification (NCBI taxonomy): domain Bacteria; kingdom Pseudomonadati; phylum Pseudomonadota; class Alphaproteobacteria; order Hyphomicrobiales; family Brucellaceae; genus Brucella; species Brucella tritici. Next base: position 37,340 of record NZ_WBVY01000002.1, on the reverse strand, counting down.
GACAACAGCGTTGGCGTCGTACAGGGCATGATCGAGGGATCGAATGTCGATGCCATGACGGAGATGACCCGCCTCATCAGCGTGAGCCGCGCCTTCGAGCAGGTTAACAATCTCTTGTCGCAGCAGGAAAGCACTGTCTCTGAAGCGATCAAGACCCTGGGCTCCAGAAACGGATGACGCCTGATCTGCCGCTCTCCCGTCTGGCCGCTTTTGCCCGTCAGCAATTGGTGGCGCCAAAGCCGCTGACCGGTATCGGCGGAACGGTGAGCGACGTTTCACGTTCGGCGATTGCCGTGCGCGGGCTTTCGCGCGATGCGCGTTTGGGCGATGCGGTGGCGATCCACGCGCGAGGCGGTCAGAGCCTTGCCGAAATCATCCGGGTGGCTGACACGCAGGTGCTGGTGAAGCCCTTCGATGACCGCATCATTCCCTCGCTTGGCGCTGCGGTTTTCGAGGAAGGGCCGCTGCGTATTCACCCGGCACCGGAATGGCGCGGGCGTGTCATCAATGCGCTTGGGCAGGCAGTTGACGGGAAGGGCGCATTGCAGCCCGGCACCCGACCGATGGCATCAGAGAGCCTTGCACCGGCTGCCTTGCGCCGCGGGCGGGTGGATCGTGGCTTGTGTACAGGTGTCAATGTCATCGATATTTTCACGCCGCTTTGCTTTGGCCAGCGTATTGGCATCTTTGCAGGATCGGGCGTCGGTAAATCGACCCTGCTTGCCATGATGACACGCGCGGCAGATTTCGACACGGTGGTGCTGGCTTTGACCGGCGAGCGCGGACGCGAAGTGCGCGAGATGCTGGAAGAGACCATGGCGGGGCATCTCGACAAGACCATAACCGTGGTTGCAACGGGCGATGAAAGCCCGATGATGCGCCGCCTCGCACCCAATACGGCGACGGCCATTGCCGAATTTTTCCGTGATCTTGGCCAGAATGTCCTGCTGATCGTCGATTCCGTCACGCGCTTTGCCCATGCCGCGCGCGAAGTGGCGATTGCCGCCGAGGAGCCGCCGGTTTCGCGCGGCTATCCGCCAAGCGTCTTCAGCCAGTTGCCGCGCCTATTGGAGCGTGCAGGTCCCGGTATTACGGAAGCAGGCGGCAGCATCACCGGCATTTATTCGGTGCTGGTGGATGGAGACGATCACAATGATCCGGTTTCCGACACGATCCGCGGCACGCTGGACGGTCACATCGTGCTCGACCGCGCGATTGCTGCACAGGGGCGCTTTCCGGCAGTCGATATTCCCGGCTCGGTTTCGCGTCTTGCGAAGCACAACTGGACGCCGGAACAACGCAAGCTGGTCAGCCAATTGCGGGGCATGGTTGCCCGTTTCGAGGAAACGCGCGACCTGCGGGCCATCGGGGCGTACCAGAAAGGCCATGACGGGCTTCTGGATCAGGCGGTCGATCTCGTGCCGCGCATTTACGACGCCTTGCAGCAATCGCCGGAAACCGGCCTATCGGACGATCCCTATAACGACCTTGCCGCGGCTCTGCGCGGCGACAGACAGGCGCAACACGCATGATGACGGGCTTTCGCAAGACAAAGGAAGAGAAACTCCTTGCAGACCTGACGGCGGAGGTCGAGGCCGCTGCGCGACAGGAAGGCATGAAGAAGCCGCAAAGCAAGGTGGATCGCTACCTGAAGATCGCGGCCATCACGCTCGCCGCCGGAAGTGCGATGCTGCCTTTCGTCACCTATCTTCAGCGCGTTGATCTGGGGTCGCCCGAAAAGGCCGAACGCAAGATCATCGATCCGCTGGACCGCTCGGAACAGAAAACCGTGCGCCGTTTCCCGTCCTTCCGCCCGTCCGAACAAGTCGCGCCGAATGCTGACGTGGACAACACGATGACAGGTTCCGTCATGTCGAACGGCAAGGGGCTTCCGGGAACCGGGATGGGCACTGGTGGCGACGGCGGCGGGGAAGGGCAGGCGTTTCCGAAGCCGGTTTTCGCGCTGCGCGAAGTCGTCGGCGGCATGGCAATGATCGAGGACACGTCGGGCTACTGGTTTGTCGAAAAAGGCTCGCTGCTGCCGGATGGCAGTCACCTTGTTTCGATCGGTCGCGGTGCTGGCACCTGGCAGCTTACGACATCGTCGGGCGATGTGATTGAGATGCGGAGGTAAGGGGAAGGCAATAAGGCAATAGGGCAGTAAGGCATTATGTGAACAGGGAATATGTTCTGATTGCGGATGACAGCGCCGGCCATACCCTTCTCTGCCCTACTGCCCTACTGCCCTACTGCCCTACTGCCCTACTGCCCTACACCCCGCAAGCTTGACGCAAGTTCCGGCCTTTAAGTTAACCAACTGTAAAGGCGGGAAACTCCATGAGCTCCATTCATCTTTTCGATCTGGCTGCAAGGCAGGCGCAGTGGTTGTCGGTGAGACAGGCCACCGTTGCGGGCAATGTTGCCAACGCGAACACGCCGGACTTCCGGGCGCGGGACGTGCAGCCCTTCGCGGATGTGCTGGACAAGACGCAGCTCACCATGGCTGCCACCAGCCCCCTGCATCTGGAAGCCGAGGCGGACGGGATCGCCGGTGCGCGCTTGCGCCCGGATGACATCACCGAGCAGACCCATTCCGGCAATACGGTCGATGTCGAACAGGAAATGATGAAGGCTGGTGAAATCGCCCGCGAATATTCGCTCAACACAAGCATCGTCAAAGCGTTTCATCGCATGATGCTTTCGGTCGCGAAGGGGTAATTATGTCTTCCGATGCCTTGCAAAGCACATTGAAGATCGCAGCGTCGGGCCTTTCGGCCCAATCGACGCGTCTGCGCATCGTTTCCGAGAATATCGCCAATGCGCAGTCCACCGCCAAGACTGCCGACGCCGATCCCTATCGCCGCAAGACGGTGTCCTTCCGTACCGAGCTGGAGCAGGGCACCGGTGCAGCCGAAGTTCGCATTGCCGAAGTCGGCAAGGACACATCGGCCTTTATCGAGCAATACGAGCCGAGCCATCCCGCAGCGGATGAGCGCGGCTATGTCCGCTATCCAAACGTCAACATGGTCGTCGAAATGGCGGACATGCGTGAAGCCAATCGTTCCTATGAAGCTAATTTGCAGGTCGTGAAACAAGCCCGCGAGCTGATCTCCATGACCATCGATCTCTTGAGGAGCACATAATGTACGACTCGATCATGAGCATTTCGGCGCGCAATGCCCTGTCGCGCCTCTCGGAAACCGTAGCCGAAAAGGGCGTGGGTTCCACTTCCGCGCCGCAGGCTGTTCCGGCGGCTCCCGGTGCCTCGTTCGGCGAAGTTCTGTCGCAGATGACGGATTCCGTCGGCCAGAAGCTGCAGGCGGCTGAAGCGACATCCATTCAGGGCATCAAGGGCGATGCGCCGGTGCGCGATGTGGTCGGTTCCGTCATGGAAGCCGAACAGTCGCTTCAGACGGCCATCGCGATCCGCGACAAGATCGTGCAGGCCTATCTCGAAATCAGCCGCATGCCCATCTGATTTGCGGTAGCCAAGGATAAATAAGCTATGAAAGCCCTGACGATTGCCGCCACCGGCATGAACGCCCAGCAGCTCAATCTGGAAGTGATTGCCAACAACATCGCCAATATCAACACAACGGGCTTCAAGCGCGCGCGTGCGGAATTTTCCGACCTTCTTTACCAGTCCGAGCGTACGGCAGGTGTGCCCAATCAGGCAAACCAGTCCATCGTGCCGGAAGGCGCTCTGGTTGGCCTTGGCGTGCAGACGGCAGCGGTGCGCAATCTCCATATGCAGGGCAGTTTCAACCAGACCGGCAATCCATTCGATCTGGCTTTGACCGGCAAGGGTTGGTTTCAGATTCAAAGCCCGACCGGCGAGACGCTTTACGCGCGCGCTGGCGCGTTCAACAAGAATGCCGATGGTCAGCTTGTGACACTCGACGGCAATCCGGTCGAACCGGCGATCACCATTCCGCCAGACGCCGTTGAAGTGACGGTCACCGATACCGGACAGGTTTTCGCCAAGCTGCAGGATCAGGTCAATCAGGTAGATCTCGGCCAGTTGACCCTCGCCAACTTCACCAATGAAGCGGGTCTGGAGCCGCTCGGCGGCAATCTCTACCGCGAGACGGAAGCATCCGGCGGTCCGCTGGTTGGTGTTCCGGGCGATCCGGGCTATGGCTCGATCAAGCAGGGCTATCTCGAAGCGTCGAACGTCGATCCGGTGAAGGAAATCACCGATCTCATCACGGCGCAGCGTGCCTATGAAATGAATTCCAAGGTTATTCAGGCTGCCGACGAAATGGCGGCAACCGTGTCGAAGAACTTGCGCTGACGGTGATGGCGATGGGCTGTGTGAAGGCGATCTTTCAAAAGAAAAGGCTGGCTCTTGCCGGTGGCTTCCTGCTTGCCGCAATGGCTGGCGCGGGTGCTGCGGACCGCATCGCTTTTGTCGTGCCTTCGGCCACGGTCTATCCTGGCCAGATCGTGAGCGATACGGCGTTGCTGGAAAAACAGTTCTTTATCAATGCGCCAGCGGCGAACCAATATGTTCTGTCGGCGGATCAGGCGGCAGGCAAGGTAGCGCGCAAGACGCTGCTGCCCGGCAAGCCGATCCTCGTTTCCGCATTGGGCGAGCCGTCTCTGGTTACACGCGGCGTTCCGGCACCGCTGGTCTTTACCGCCGGCACGCTGACCATAACCGCCATGGGGACGCCGCTCGAATCCGGTGCGGCTGGCGATTTCATCAAGGTTCGTAACGTCGACAGCGGCATCATCGTGTCCGGCACGGTGCTGGCCAATGGGCGCATTCAGGTGGGGATGCAGTGAGAAAAACTTGCGCCGCCCAGATCGCCACTTTGTTCGCCGTCCTGGCGCTCGTTTTCCAGCCCGTCGCGGGCTTTGCTGATGAGTCGTCGAAGAATGCGCGGGAATTCGGTTCCGCAGTGGATGCCGATGCCGATTGGCTCGGCTCGGGCGGCGATCCGTCGAAAATGGCCTATGCCGAACTTGGCCGGGGCAGCGCGGTTGCGCGCCTGAAGGATATTGCCACCATTCAGGGCGTGCGTGAAAACCAGCTTGTGGGTTATGGTCTTGTCATTGGCCTCAAGGGCACCGGTGACAGCCTGCGCAATTCGCCGTTCACCGAACAGTCCATGCGCGCCATGCTGGACAATCTCGGCATCAGCGCGCCGCGCAACTCCACCCGTTCCAAGAATACGGCTGCGGTCATCGTGACGGCTAATCTGCCTGCCTTTGCCGGTGCGGGTTCGCGCATCGACGTGACTGTATCGTCGCTCGGCGATGCCACGTCGCTGCAGGGTGGCACGCTGGTCATGACCCAGCTCATGGGTGCCGACAACCAGATCTATGCTGTCGCGCAGGGCAACATGATCGTGTCGGGCTTTTCGGCGGAAGGTGATGCCGCAAGCGTGACGCAGGGCGTCCCGACTTCCGGTCGTATCCCCAATGGTGCGCTGGTCGAGCGCGAAGTGGCGGGCAATTTCGGCAAGGAAACCGAAATGATCGTCGAGCTGCGCGATCCCGATTTCACCACTGCGGTGCGCGCTGCCGATACGATCAACGTCTTTGCCAAGCGCCGTTACGGTCGCGGTGTCGCCATCGCGCGCGATGCCAAGACGATCCGCCTGTCGCGTCCGAAAAACGTGCCTGCCGCGCGCTTTCTTGCAGAACTTGAAGGTCTGCCGATCACGACCGACGAAGTGGCGCGTGTGGTGGTCGATGAGCGGACAGGAACCGTCGTCATCGGCGAGAAGGTGCGTATCTCCAAAGTGGCGATCAGCCATGGCAGCCTGACGGTTCGTGTAACGGAAACGCCGATGGTTGTTCAGCCGGAGCCGTTCAGCGACGGTGTAACGGCTGTCGAACCGAACACCGATATCGCCGTCAACCAGCAGAACGCCAAGATCGGCATTCTGACCGGAGCAAATCTTGAAAATCTGGTGAAGGGCCTGAACCAGATCGGCGTGAAGCCGACCGGCATCATCGCAATATTGCAGGCTATTAAGACATCCGGCGCACTTCATGCGGAACTGGTGGTGCAATGACCATGGCTCATAAAATGATCCGGTATGGTTCGGCAGTGGCGCTGCTTCTGGCTGCCTCTGCTCCGGCTTTCGCGCAGACGCCTACTCCTGCGCCGGTCGAAGCATCGGCGGCACAGCAGCTTGCCTCTCCGCCGCCGCTCGGCAACCTTGATGAGATTCGCAAGTTCTGCGGCAATATCGACGATCAGGCGGCGGATGCCCGCTATGCGCTGCAGGCCAGGCAATTGACCGATCTGAAGGCCGATGTCGAGGAACGGATGCGCGCGCTTGAGGAAAAGCGCCGGGAATATGAAATGTGGCTGAAGCGCCGGGACGAGTTCGTGAGCAAGGCACAGGATTCGCTGGTCGACATCATTTCGAAAATGAAGCCGGAAGCAGCGGCAGCACAGATGACGCTGATCGGCGACGAAGCGGCGGCAGCCCTGATCCTCAAGCTCAATCCGCGCGTATCCAGCATCATCCTCAATGAAATGCCGCCGGAAAAGGCGGCCAAACTGGCGCGCGTCATCGTCGGCTCGCAGCGCACGACGACCGCGCCGCAGGCTGTGAAGGATCAGCGTGCCGCGGCACAGTCCGGGAATACGGTTCAATGAAAAACAACATGAACAAAGCGACTCTTGCGGCAGCCGTAGCGGTTCTTCTGGCCGGTTGCGCCACCAAGCCGGAGGAAATCGGTCGGGCGCCCGATCTGTCCCCGGTCGCGGCGCATCTTGGCATGCAGAACAATCCGCAGTTCAACGGCTATCCGGCGCGCCCGAGCAAGGCGACCTATTCGCTCTGGGACCAGCGTTCGACCAATTTCTTCAAGGACCCGCGTGCGGCCACGCCGGGCGATGTCCTGACGGTTATCATTTCTATCAACGACCGCGCCAATCTGGATAACAAGACGGATCGCGAGCGAGTGTCAAAGGGCATTTACGGCGCTGGCGGCTCGTTCGCGACCAGCAGCAGCACGGGTGCTGGCGCTGGCGGCGACATGGATGCTTCGGTCAACACCCATTCCGACAGCAAGTCGAAGGGCAAGGGCACCATCGAGCGCAGTGAAGATATCCGCCTGCAGGTCGCGGCCATCGTCACCGATACGCTGCCCAACGGAAACATGATTATTCGCGGGTCGCAGGAAGTGCGCGTCAATAACGAGCTGCGCGTGCTCAATGTCGCCGGTGTCGTGCGTCCGCGCGATATTTCCGGCAACAACACGATTTCCTACGACAAGATCGCCGAGGCCCGCATTTCCTATGGCGGTCGTGGGCGTCTCAGCGAGATTCAGCAGCCGCCTTACGGCCAGCAGATTCTCGATCAGGTTTCTCCCTTTTAAGGTACGCCGCACATGAGTGACACGACGGCAACGGAAAAAGACGGCAAGGCGAAAGGCTCCCTGACGGGGCTGCTGGCGGCTGTCGCGGTCCTGACCGTCATCGCTGGCGGTGGCGGCTGGTATATGGGCGGCATGATTTCCGCCGATCAGCTCGCATCGGCCAAGCACTCCGGCAAGGAAGACAAGCCGAAGCAGGGCGATTTCGAATCGCGCTCCATCGGTACTGTCGTGCCTTTGCAGCCGATCATCACCAATCTCGGCATTCCGCAGAACACATGGGTGCGTCTTGAAGCCTCGCTGGTGGCAAAGCCAGGTCATGAAATTCCGGCTGCGGTGGCGGCAAGCGTGGGCGATGATTTCATGAGCTTCCTGCGCAGCGTCAATCTCATGCAATTGCAGGGCGCGGCGGGGCTTGCCTATCTCCGCTCTGATTTGGAAGAACGTGCGCGCCTGCGTTCGGAAGGTGCGGTCGACCGGGTCTTTATTTCGGCACTGGTCGTAGAATGAAAAAACTCCTTGGCCTCGGCCTCATCCTGACGCTCGCTCTTACCGTTTCAGCACAAGCGCAACAGGCGCAACAGGCGCTGACGCTCGACAATCTTCTGCCTGCGGGCAGCGGTGCTGCGAGCGGGCAGATCGTGCAATTGTTCGGGCTTCTGACGGTGCTTTCCATTGCGCCGGGCCTGCTCATCATGGTGACGAGCTTCACGCGCTTTGCCATCGCCTTTTCGCTGCTGCGTTCAGGGCTTGGTCTCCAGACCGCGCCTGCCAGCATGGTGATGATCTCGCTTGCCCTGTTCATGACCTTCTATGTCATGGCACCCGCCTTCGACCGGGCCTGGAACAATGGCGTGCAGCCTTTGATGCGCAATGAAATCACGCAGGAAGCTGCATTCGGTGAAATATCGCAGCCTTTCCGTGAATTCATGATGGGGCAGGTGCGTGACAAGGACCTGCGGCTCTTTGAAGACCTCGCCGATCCGTCTTTCCGCACCGGCGATGACGGCATCGTTGATTTCCGCGTGCTGGTTCCAGCCTTCATGATTTCGGAACTGCGGCGTGGCTTTGAAATCGGCTTCCTGATCGTACTGCCATTTCTGGTGATCGATCTCGTCGTGGCGACGCTCACCATGTCCATGGGCATGATGATGCTGCCGCCGACGGTGATCTCGCTGCCATTCAAGATTCTGTTCTTCGTGCTGATCGACGGCTGGAATATTCTGGTCGGAAGCCTCATACGATCCTTCTCCTGACCCATTTTGGTACGCTTCGGATCGCGCAAGCCAGAATTCTGAGTGAGAATCTGCGAATCCATTAAATTTCGACCGAATAAATTAGCCTTTAATTAATGTTTGGGTTCTAACTGTCGGCTCATGGTGGGTTTCCGCGCGTTACGCGGTAACAGGCATGATGCCGCTCCACCATGCCGGTAATCTAAAAATCCGGCCTGTCCCTCAGATTGTTTTTCCCAAGGGGCAAAATACTATGGCTAGCATTCTTACAAATTCGTCGGCTCTGACCGCTCTCCAGACGCTTTCTTCGACCAACAAGTCGCTGGAATCGACCCAGAACCGCATCTCGACCGGCCTTCGCATTTCCGAAGCTTCGGACAATGCTTCGTACTGGTCCATCGCGACGTCGATGAAGTCCGACAACAAGGCCAACTCGGCAGTTCAGGACGCTCTCGGCCTCGGCGCAGGCAAGGTCGATACCGCTTATTCCGCGATCAACAAGATCAAGGAATCTGTCGATCAGATTAAAGAAAAGCTTGTTACTGCAACTGGTGCTAGCGCTGACGACAAAGCTAAGATCCAGACTGAAATCGAATCGATCGTTTCGAATATCAAGTCTGCGCTTAGCAATGCCAATTATGCCGGTTCAAACTTGCTAAACGGACCAACTGAAGATCTGGCGGTGGTTGCTTCTTACAATCGTAAGGGCGCGGAAGTTACTATCGACAAGATCACAGTGGCTAAGGAAGACACCGATGCCAAGGAGATGGTGAAGGATATCATCGCCGATGACTTCTTTGTGTCGACCCTAACCGACGCTGAGATCGGTGGCTCGGTGGCGACTGATGGCACTCGCACGCCAGGTCTTCTTGACAAGGTGGAAGACGCTCTCAGCAAGCTGACCACCGGCGCAGCAGCGCTTGGTGCGGCCAAGTCGCAGATCGACAGCCAGAAGAGCTTCCTGTCCGGTCTTCAGGACTCCATCGAAAAGGGCGTTGGCACGCTTGTTGACGCTGACATGAACAAGGAATCGGCACGTTTGTCGGCTCTGCAGGTTCAGCAGCAGCTCGGCGTCCAGGCTCTGTCGATCGCCAACTCGTCGAACCAGTCGATCCTGTCGCTGTTCCGCGGCTAATCTGAGTAGACAGCAAGGGCGCCGGGTTGCCGGCGCTCGCGAGTTCTCAGGTAAATCAGGGGTTCGCATCCGAACCGACCTGATCGGATCGGATGTCTTTGGGCGGAAAACGGGGCGCGGGATTTATTCCGCGCCCCAATTCTTTGCGCTCATTTCCAGTTTCCGGAAGCACTTGCTTCATCAGCCGCCACTTTCGCGCAAGCTTCGCGGGCTAGTTTGCATCCATCATTATGGCGGTGGTGTGGATGCAGCAGAATTTCCAGCAATTGATCGAACAGCTCAGGGGTACGCTCGGCAAGCTCGGCGCGCGAAAACTCATCGCGCTCGGACTGGTGGGCGCAGCACTCATGGGCGCGATCCTCTATACGAGCATCTATCTGAGCCGCCCATCCTACGAGACGCTCTATGTCGGCCTTTCGCGCGACGACGTGAACCGCATGGGTCTTGCGCTCGGTGAAGCAGGCATTCCTTTCGACGTAAAAGCCGACGGCTCGTCCATCCTCGTGCCCATCGGCAAGGCTGAAAATGCCCGTATGTATCTGGCAGAAAAGGGCCTGCCGACCTCGAACAATGCCGGTTACGAGCTGTTCGACAATATGGGTTCGCTCGGCCTCACCTCGTTTATGCAGGAAATCACCCGCGTGCGTGCGCTCGAAGGCGAAATTGCCCGCACCATCCAGGCCATTCGTGGCGTGAAAGCTGCGCGCGTTCACATCGTCATGGCAGAAAAAGGGTCGTTCCGTCGTGGCGACCAGAAGCCATCCGCCTCGGTCGTCATTCGCGCCGAAGGCGGCTTTGCTGCCGAATCCGCCCAATCCATCCGCCAGTTGGTCGCCGCCGCCGTTCCATCTCTCGATGCTTCTGCCGTGACCGTTCTCGACACCAACGGCCGCCTGCTGGCATCGGCTGGCGAAGCCGCCAACGGCGCAGCCCTCATGACCGCTTCTCTGGAGCAACAGGTTGCAGGCAATGTGGATGACAGCATTCGCAAGGCACTGGCGCCTTATCTCGGCATTGGCCATTTCCAGACGAGCGTTCAGGCCGTACTCGATACGGATCGCCGCCAGATCAACGAGACGACCTACGATCCTGAATCCCGCGTTGAGCGTTCCGTGCGTGTCGTCCGTGAAAGCGGCGATTCCCGTAACAACCGCAACGACAATGCAACCGGCGTCGAACAGAACATTCCGCAGGAAGAAATCCAGAACCGCAATGGCGAAAGCTCGACGGAAAAGACCGACCGCCGCGAGGAGCTGACCAATTACGAAATGAACAGCAAGACGGTCTCCACCGTTAGCGACGGCTATGCCGTCAAGCGGCTGTCCATTGCCGTGGTCATCGATCAGGCGCGGCTTCTGGAAACTGCGGGAACCACGCCGCCGCCAGCCAATTTTGTCGATCAGCAGATCACCAAGATCCGTGATCTCGTTGCAACCGCTGCCGGTCTCAATGCTGATCGTGGCGATGTCATCAATGTAACGGCGGTGAACTTCCTTGATCCTGCCGGTGCAGACATGGAGCCGGTCTCCACGCCATGGACCGATACGGTGCTTCGCCAGAGCGGTTCCTATGTCAATGCGCTCGCCATTCTTGCCGCTGTCGGTCTCCTGATCTGGTTCGGCCTGCGTCCATTGCTGCGTGACCAGAATGCCAAGCCAACCGGCACGGAAGTGGCAGTCCGCGAGACGAGCGAAGTGGCGATGCCGAATTTCGTCGGTGGTCAGGCGGCTGGTGAAGGCGTGCAGGCCGTCATTGGCGGACCGGAAGCCTATGCCGACCAGATGAAGACCAGCCTCAGCGATCTTCGCCAACGCATGCGCATGCCTGCCAAGCTGCGTCTGGAACAGATGATCGACATGGATGAGGAGCGCGTTGCCTCCATTCTCAAGCAGTGGATTCACGAAACCGCTGCCAGCCGCGAAGCCCAACCATTGAGGGAATCGGCCGTAAAGGCTTCGGCCATGCCGGAGCTTGAGGCGGCCTGACGATGAGCGCGCTTTCCCTCAGCCGTTATCTTCCCGATTTTTCGACCCATCATATCGAGGATGAGGCGGTCGAGATCATTGCTGCACCTGTGCCGCCGAAGCCGCTGAAAGAAACGCCCTCGCCACAGGCGGGCGGCGATGGAGCGAAGTGCCCCGTCTCGGCTGAAAAAGCCGCCGCTGCCGAGCAGGCCGAGGTCGCCGCCATCATCACCATCGAGGAAGAAAAGCGCCTGGCATTCGAAGCAGGGCGCGAGGACGGCCACCGGGAAGCACAGGCGCTTTACGAGGCCGAGAAGGCACGGCTTGTCCGCGAGCACGAGGCCGAAATCGAGACCTTGCGTGCTGCATTCTCGCGTGAGCAGGCCCTGCTCTTGGCGGGTAGTCTGACCGAAGCACTGACCGCGCTTGAGCGAAATTATTCCGGCCAGATTGCCGAAATCCTGATGCCTTTGCTGGTTGAAAAAATGGAACGCGAGGCTGTCGCGGAATTTGCGCGGCGCATTGCGGCGCTGGCGCTCGATGGCGAAGCACCGGAAATCTCCGGCCCGGCGCGTTTGGTTGCACCGCTTCGCGATCATGCAGCCCTGTTGCCGCATGGTTGCCGGTTTTCGGAAACCGGTGCGGACGAACTTTCCTTTTCCTTTGGCGACCGGATGCTTGAAACACGCATCGCGCCGCTTCTTGAAGAATTGAAGGCTGCGGTTCAATGAGCATCGATCCCGAAACCAAACGTGAGATCATCATTGTTCGCCGGGGTGGACATGACGACCATGACAGCCATCATGGTGGTGTGTGGAAGATCGCCTATGCCGACTTCATGACTGCAATGATGGCCTTCTTCCTCGTCATGTGGCTCATCAATGCCGCCAATGAGGAAACCAAGGCAGCGGTTGCCAGCTACTTCAACCCCGTCAAACTGATGGACCGGCATTCAAGCCCCAAGGGCGTGCAGGATGTCGAGGAGAAAGACGGCAAGGTTCGCTATGAAAGCGACCAGCAGGTCGAAAACAGCACCAAGGTCATCAACGACACGACTGTTTCTCCGCCAAGCGACCAGGAAGAGCGCCAGCTTTTCCGCGAACCCTATGCAGTCCTCTCAGAACTCGCCCACGAAACCGGTGTGTTGCAGAACCAGTCGGCCAAGGGCGATGGCGGCACGTCGCAATCCGGCCCCGCTACCGGTGCCGAAGGCGGTGAAGCCTATCGCGATCCGTTCAGCCCGGATTACTGGTCGAGCAAGGCTGTCGAAGACCTGACCCCGCCCGATGCTGCGCCTGCCACGCCACCCAAGCCGGAAGCAGCCCAGGCGAAGCCGGAAGAGGCTGCAAAACCCGCAGAAACGCAGGAACAGTTGATTGCCGACCTGAAAAAGGCGGCTGAGGGTGAAGCCGCGAAAGAAGGCGCTGAGGCGAAGAAAGCCGAGCCAATGCCCGATGTGACGGTCGTTCCGGTCGATGGCGGCGTGATGATCCAGCTCACCGACAAGATCGATTATGGCATGTTCACCATCGGATCGGCCAAGCCGGATGCCCGCGTGGTGCAGATGCTGGAGCGTATAGCGCAGGTTATTGCGCGCCAGCCGGGCGACGTCATCATCAGCGGACATACGGATGCGCGCCCATTCAAGAGCGCAACCTATGACAACTGGCGTCTGTCTTCGGCGCGCGCGCAGATGGCTTATTATATGCTGGTGCGCGGCGGGCTCGATGAAAAGCGTGTGCTGCGTGTGGAAGGCTATGCCGACCGCCAGCCCAAGAACACCAACGATCCGAATGCGGCTGAGAACCGCCGCATCGATATTTTCCTGAAGTCCGCTCCATGAGGCAATCCGGGAGGCAGCTCGCCATGCGCTCTTTGCTGGCATGTGTTGCAGGTTTCTCCCTGATGGGAGCGGCTTATCCAGCCATTGCGCAAACGCAGGCATTGGCCGAGACCCGTACGCTGCCAGTGCTGGAACCCTACAAGCTCGTGCGTTCGCTGCGCATGTTGCAGGATCAGGTTGTTGCCGGAAAGCCGGAAGCGGTGGTGATGCTGAACAAGCTTCTGGGCTTTGTCAGTGCGGATATGGGCCGAGCGTCGAATGACGTCTGGAGCAATCCGGAAAATGTCTATGCGGCGATCATCTATCTCTTCAACGGCGGTAATCCGGAAGCGGTGCGCAAGGTTCTTGCCGACCTCAAGACGGATGCGGTGCCGCCGGAACTGGTCAAGGGCGCATTGGCCTATGCTTCCGGCCAGACGATTGAAGTGGTGAAGCTTTTCTCGGTTCCGCTGTCAGACGATGTTCCGGCAGAACTGAAGGCATCCATCGTGCTCGTGACCGCCAGCCAGATGACCGCCTTCGATCCGGCGACGGCCTTGATGCGGCTCGATCAGGTGCGGCTTGATGCGCCGGGCACCTTGTTTGAGGAAGCGGCGATCCGTCGTTCGATGCCGATTGCTGCCAAGCTTGGCGATGCCGACAAGATCAGGCTCCTGTCGCGCAACTATCTCCAGCGCTTTCCGCGTTCGCCCTATATGCGTGATTTCATGGCGCAATTTGTCGATGCCGCAGTGAAGCTCAACGACCGTATCGGCAATTCGGAACTGGCAAAACTGATCGGATCGGCTGATCCGGTGATGCAATATTCGCTTTATCTGCAAATCGCGCGCGGTGCGCTCGTTGATGGCCAGACGGAACGGGCACGGTTCATGTCATCCGAGGCGAAAAAGCTTGCCGACAGACTGAAAACCGACCCCACCCGCGCCAATCTTTATGCGGCGGCAAGCGATGTGGCTTCGGATTCGGCGGGTAGCGCGCTGCGCGAGCTGTCACAGATTTCGCCCGACAAATTGCAGGAGCGTGACCGGAAATTGCTGAAGGCCGCCGAAGCGGTGGGCACGGTGGTTACGCGCACTCCAGATGCTTTGCCGCCTGCAAAACCGGCCCTCACCGAACGGGATGTGCCTTCGATGGCAGTGGCGGATTCGCAGGAGCATGAGGCCGTAAAGCCTGAGCCGACCCCGGTGGCAATCAGCATGAAGCCGGTCAAGAACCAGCCGGAAGACGACTTGCAGAAAACGATGGAAGATGCGCGGCGCAAGCTTGCCGAGATCGATGCCCTGCTAGGAAAGACCGTTCAATGAGCATTGATATTTTGCTGAACTCCACCAGCCGACTTGCTTCGCTCGCCCGGAATTCGGGTCCTTCCCAGGCTAAAACCGAGGGCGAGGGACAGGATAATGCTGATCCGGCAAAATTGTTCAGTTCACTTCTCGAAAGGCCGCAGGGCAAGGTCGAGAAGAAGGATGACAGCGAAGCCAATGCGGGTTCGGATGAGGCAGATGCGAAGGATGAGGAAGGCTCAAAGCCGGTCGCCCTGTTTGCCCTGCCACAAAATCTCCTTTCTTTGGACGCTTCTTCGCCTGATTTGAAAGGGGCTAATCGCGGCTTTTCCACGCCGAATACTGCGAAAAACGACACAAATGCCTCGGATCCGCTTTCTGCCTTAATTAAAGACATCGACCCGAAACAGGTCGAAGGGCAGGGGGGCGAGCTACAAGCCGATCTACAGGCTGATCAGAAGAAACGCGCGCTTGAACCGGTGTCATCGAAGACGGCGGCAACCCCATCGGCCAGCGCCAAACCGGATCAGGCAACCAATCGAGATGCATCGACGGCCATCGGCGATAGTCAGGCCGAAAGTTCCGGGGACGATCTCGCCAGCCTTCTGAAAACAGATAAGGGACAGGCGCAGCAGCAGTCAGGTCAGATGCCTGACAGAACCGATATCCAGCAGCAGCCAACCGTAAAGGGCAATGCGCCTGCGGACATCAAGGCGGCCACTACGCCATCGCAGGCGGCGGCCCGGATTGCAGACATTCAGGTGGTGTCCGAGCGCAGCTTCGGCACGGTCAAGACCTTGCAGATCAGGCTTGATCCGGTGGAACTTGGCGCGGTGACGGCCCGCATTCGCGTGGGGTCGGAAGGTGTCGAGGTGCATCTCGTCGCTGAAAAGACCCATGGGGCGGACGCGCTCGCTGCTGACCGCTCGATGATCGAGAAAGCCCTGAAGGCGGCGGGCATTGCAGACGATGCGAAAATTTCAGTGACCGTCGCCGACCGCAACGCGGCGGGTGCCGTGCAGCAGGCGCAGGCATCGCAGAATGCGGGCCAGCAACCGGGCCAGCAGCAGGCTTTCAACATGCAGCAAGGCTTCGACGGGCGAAACGGCGCCCAGGCGCAGGCTGGTTTTATGGGCGGTGAGGGCAGGCAGAATGGCGAATCCGGTCAGGCAGGACATGAGCGTTCGGACATGCAAGCCGCTCAGGACAGCGGGAACGGCACTTCTCGCAATGGTGGTCGCAACCGCGGCCTGGTTGTCTGATAGCAACCCGGCTCGCGCCGAAAACATCTGTGAGCGCGAAATGCACCGGGCATCCGCCCGCTACGATGTTCCGCTTGGCATCCTTTATGCTGTCGGCCTCACGGAAACCGGCCGCAAGAATTCCCTGCAACCCTATGCGATGAACATTGAAGGCCGTGCCGAATTCATGCCGTCGCAGATGGCAGCGGTGAGACGTTTCGACGAGGTGCGGGCCGAAGGTGCGAAACTGATCGACCTCGGTTGCATGCAGATCAATTACCACTATCACGGTAAGGAATTTCCGTCAGTCGCCGCGATGTTGATGCCAAGCCTGAATGTTGATTATGCGGCTCGTTTTCTAAAGCAGCTTCGTCAGCGCGAGGGCAACTGGACGATGGCTGTCGCGCGCTATCACGCAGGCCCGAATAACGACCCCGCCCAGAAGCGTTACGTCTGTCGCGTGATGACGAATATGGTCGCCTCCGGTTTCGGAAACTGGACGCCGCAGGCGCGAAGCTTCTGCTTCGGCTGAATAGCAATCCATTAAAATTTTACAGGTTGTAACAGATCGTCAGATGCACCCGACTGAATAGAACTCAACCTGTGATTGGTGTGCATAATATGCACTAAATTAGCGGGTGGATTTTTAAGCCCTTGTAAAGAATCGTAAAAGTTTGTGAGCCGTTAACATCCGGTTAAGGTTCTTACGTCTAAAGAGGTAGGCGCTTTGCAATCAGCGCGATTCCTCATAAATTATAATATGCTAATTTACCTCCCAATATATTGCGGGCAATATATTGCCATTGTTGCTGATTCCTTCCCCCAGTTATTCCTAGCTTGCTTGGGCTAACATATTGATTCGGAAGGCGGGCCGATGATTGTTGTCGTAGACGACAGAGATTTAGTGACTGAAGGGTACTCTTCCTGGTTCGGTCGCGAGGGCATCACGACAACGGGTTTTACCCCTACCGATTTCGATGAATGGGTGGAGAGCGTTCCGCAGCAGGATATCATGGCTGTCGAGGCCTTCCTGATTGGCGAATGTGCGGATCAGCATCGGCTTCCGGCCCGGATTCGTGAACGCTGCAAGGCGCCTGTGATCGCCGTCAACGACCGCCCGTCACTGGAACATACGCTTGAGCTGTTTCAATCCGGAGTTGACGATGTTGTCCGCAAGCCGGTGCATGTGCGTGAAATCCTTGCGCGCATCAATGCGATCCGCCGCCGCGCAGGCGCGTCCGCCGCTTCCAACGACAGCGGCACCGAGCTTGGCCCGATCCGTGTTTTCTCCGATGGCCGCGACCCGCAGATCAATGGCATCGATTTTCCGCTGCCGCGCCGCGAGCGCCGCATTCTGGAATATTTGATCGCCAATCGCGGTCGCCGCCTCAACAAGGCGCAGATTTTCAGCGCGATCTACGGTATTTTCGACAGTGAAGTCGAAGAGAACGTCGTTGAAAGCCATATCAGCAAGTTGCGCAAGAAGCTGCGTGAGCAGATGGGGTTCGATCCGATCGATTCCAAGCGCTTCCTCGGCTACTGCATCAATATCGAGTGATATTGCTGCATCTTCCGCATTCCCCAGTATCGCGATTTCGAGCCTTTTTACGAATTCCCGGAATCGCGTCGGTCCCCCAGTAAAAGCGTAGAAAATCCCGAGGCTACAGTTTCACGCAAGCGTGGTCCGTTAGCTTTATCGCGGATGAGTGGGTCGCCGCGCCGATTCCACCGCTCGGTTTTACGAATTCCAGCTTGAAAGTTTCAGACTTTGAGCTGGTTGCTACAACTAATCAGGAGCTGCCAATGAGCCTCTACGGTATGATGCGGACCGGTGTTTCGGGAATGAACGCGCAGGCAAACCGCCTGTCGGCGGTCGCTGACAACATCGCGAATGCAAGCACCGTCGGTTACAAGCGCGCGGAAACCCAGTTTTCGTCGCTCGTTCTGCCCAGCACTGGCGGACAATATAATTCCGGCAGCGTTCTGACCAATGTGCGCTACGGCATTTCCGATCAGGGCGGCATCCGTTCCACCTCCTCCACGACCGACCTTGCCATCGACGGCAACGGCTATTTTGTGGTGCAGGGAGCGGATGGCTCGACCTTCCTGACCCGCGCCGGTTCCTTCGTTCCCGACAAGAACGGCAACCTGGTCAATTCAGCCGGCTATTATCTGCTGGGCGCAGGCCCGAACGATCCGGCTGGCGCGCTGACAATGGCCGGTTTGAACATCATCAATGTCAACAGCGCAGCACTTCCGCCGGAGGCCAGCACGTCCGGCAATTTCACGGTCAATTTGCCGTCTACCGATCAGATCCCGGCGGCGGGCGAGTTCAATCACAAGACGTCGCTGATCTCCTATAATGACAAGGGCGAGAAGATCACGCTGGACGTCTATTTCACCAAGACCGGTGCGGATGAATGGAGCGTCACGGTCAAGAATGCAGCGGACGATGCCGTGGTCGGTGGCCCGACGACGCTCACATTCGATCCGACAACGGGCGACATGACGTCTGCCGGTGGCATTGCGATCGATCTTGGACCTTATGGCGGTCAAAACCTCAACCTCAATCTGGGTGCATCGACGCAGCGCGCCGGTGACTACACGATCTCGCAGGCTCAGATTAACGGTCAGGCGCCATCTTCGGTCAAGGGCGTGGATGTGGCCAATGACGGATCGGTTGTCGCCATCTACGAAAACGGCACGCAGAAGGTTCTGGCGCGCATTCCGCTCGCCAATGTCGCAAGCCCGGATCGCATGACGGTCGTGAGCGGAAACGTGTTCCTGCCAAGCGCGGAATCGGGCGATGTCCGCCTTGGTTTCCCGCAGAGCGATGGCATGGGCAAGGTCATGTCGGGCACATTGGAGGAATCCAACGCCGATATTGCGCAGGAACTGACCGACATGATCGAGGCGCAGCGCAGTTATACGGCCAATTCGAAAGTATTCCAGACCGGTTCCGAACTGATGGACGTGCTGGTCAATCTGAAGAGATAAGTCGAGACGATTCCGGGGATGGCAAAGAAGTCTTCCCCGGAATTGCAGCATTGAGAATACGGACCGTTCAGGCAACAGACACGGTCCGCACATGGGGCAGTTCCGATACCAGCGGAATTATCAGGGGCTTTCCAGGTGTTTGTTTTAGCCGCATTTCCGGACGCGAAACCGCTTCGCGCTTTTCGGGGATGCACTTGTAGGATGGGGTAAGATGTCGCTTAGTTCTGCTCTTCTGACGGCCAAAAGTTCGCTTGCGGCAACGTCCAAGCAGACCTCCGTTGTCTCTCGCAATATTGCGGGCGCCAACGATCCGGATTATTCCCGGCGCACGGCTTCTCTCGTATCGGGGCCTTACGGTTCCCTCTACGTGGGCATCAGCCGGTCGGCGGATGAGGCCTTGTTCAACAAGTTCATCCAGTCGAACAGCACGGCCTCTTCCTCTTCCATTCTCGCAGGCGGGCTTGACCGCCTTTCGTCGCTTTATTCGGCGGATAATTATTCCGGCTCGCCGTCGGCGCTGATCGGCGATCTGCGCGATGCGCTTCAGACCTATGCCGCATCGCCGTCCAACAGCGCGCTCGGCGACAGTGTCGTATCCACGGCGCAATCGCTTGCCAATGCGCTCAATGCCGGAACCAAGCAGGTCCAGTCCCTGCGCAATGATGCGGACCGCGAAATCGCGGATTCTGTTGCCAACATCAATGATCTTCTCGCCAAGTTCGAAAAGGTCAACCAGGAGATCGTCGGTGGCACGCGGGCCAATCGCGATGTCTCCGACTATATGGATCAGCGCGACTCGATCCTGAAGCAGCTTTCCGGCGAGATTGGCATCACCACCATGATGCGCGGCGACAATGATATGGTCATTTTTGCTGAAAACGGCGTGACGCTGTTCGAGACGACGGCGCGCAAGGTGAGCTTCGAGCAATCGACCGTGCTGGCGCCGGGCATTGCAGGCAAGGCGGTGCTGGTGGATGGCGTTCCGCTCAACCACGAGACATTCGACCAGCCTTATGGAACGGGTCGTCTGAGCGGCTTGCTTCAGTTGCGCGACCAGATCGCCCCGCAATACCAGATGCAGCTTGACGAAATTGCGCGCAATCTGGTGACGATGTTTGCCGAAAGCGACCAGACCGGCGTTGGCGCAGACAAGACGGGTCTGTTCAGCTGGGCCGGATCGCCGGATGTTCCAGGCGCGGGCATCTCGGCAGGCATTGCAGGCACCATCAAGGTATCTTCGGCCTTCGTTACATCTGAAGGCGGCAGTTCGCTTCTTCTACGTGATGGCGGAGCTAACGGGACTGACTACAAATACAATACCGAAGGTGCGGCTGGTTTCAGCGATCGCCTGCGCGCGCTCAATGAAGCGTTTTCCGAGCCGATGACCTTCAATTCGGTGGCGGGTCTGGCGACAAATTCCAGCCTGACGGACTATAGCTCATCGTCGATAAGCTGGCTTGAAGGCAAGCGCCAGAAGGCCAACAGCGAATTCTCCTATAATGCGACGATTGCCGGCCAGGCAGATGCAGCCCTCTCCAACGCCAACGGTGTCGATATGGATACCGAAATGGCGCTGCTTCTCGATCTTGAACATTCCTATCAGGCATCGAGCCGGGTGCTGACCACGATCAGCGCAATGCTCGACGATCTTCTCAACGCGGTGTGAGGCCAATGAAAGCGCAATCGATTTCCACCTATGGCGCAACGTCAGCCCTGCGAGCCCTTGTGGCGAAGAACAAGGCCGAAATGTTGAAGGCGCAGCAGGAAGCGACCACGGGAACCGTGTTCGATGTCGGCCTGTCGCTCGGCTCCAAGTCCGGCCAGACCGTATCGTTGCGCAAGGAATATGATCGCCTGAGCGTGCTCACAGACATGAACAAGCTGGTGCAGCAGCGCATGAATGCGACGCAGACCGCTGCCGGTACGATCATCGAGAATACGCAGAACTTTTTGGGCGACCTGACGGGCGCCAACAATACCGCTGAAAGTGCTGCCACGATTGCAAAGTCGGCAAAGTCCATTCTCAACTCCGTCACCGGCCTGCTCAACACCAGCTATAATGGCGAATATATCTTTGCCGGTGTAAACACCGATGTGAAGCCGGTTGCCGACTATACCGAAGGCAGCGCAGCGCAGACAGCGGTGCGCCAGGCGTTTCAGACGCATTTCGGTTTTGCCATCGACGATCCGCAGGTGGCGAACATCACCGGCGACGAGATGAAGGCCTTTCTGGAGGGTGATTTCGCCGACGAGTTCAACGATGCCAACTGGGCCGCAAACTGGTCGGATGCGTCGGACACGGTCATCAAGAGCCGCATCTCGCCGACCGAAACTGCCGATACATCGATTTCTGCCAATGCGGACGGTTTCCGCAAGACGATCATGTCGGCGGTCATGGTGGCCGAATTTGCAACCATCGGCCTAAATAACTCGGCTTTCGAAGCCCTGACGCATCAGGCCATGCAGACGACGACGACGGCGATCACCGAAACGACCTCGGAACAGACGACGCTCGGTCTCGCCCAGTCGCGCACCGAGGCGGCGACGACACGCATCGCGGCGCAGCAAAAGATCCTGAACCAGTCCGTACTCAATCTCGAGGAAGTCGATCCTTATGAAGCGGCGACGCGTGTCAACGCGTTGAAGACGCAGATCGAAACGTCCTATTCGCTGACGGTCCAGCTGCAGAATATGAGCCTGCTCAACTATCTCAGATAGTTGAGATGAAATGAGGACGGACGCAGCATGATGCGAGCCCGTCCGAACTGATAGACGGAGAAACCATGTATCAGATGCGCTACGAAGATGTCATGAATGACGATATGGCGAGCGCCAAGGAACGGGAACGGGCATTGTTCGACCGTTCCATCGCAATGCTCGAGGCGGCGAAGGAAAATGGCAGCGGCTCGCGCGAGGCGATTGACGCGACCTATTTCACGACAAAGCTCTGGACCACGATCATCGACGATCTGGGGTCCGAGGAAAATGTGCTGCCGAAGGAACTGAAGGCCGCGATCATTTCCGTCGGTATTTTCGTGCTGAAGGAAATCGAGCGCATCCGCCAGGGCGAAAGCAATGATTACGCCACGCTGATCGAGATCACGCAGTCGATCCGGGATGGGCTTTGAAATGACCCCAAACGGAAAGCCGGCCATTCGCCTTTCGCTGCGCGCAGGTGAAAGAATCTTTATCAATGGTGCAGTACTGAGAGCCGACCGCAAGGTTTCGCTCGAACTTCTGAACGATGCGACCTTTCTCCTGGAAAATCATGTTCTCCAGCCGGAGGACACGACGACGCCGCTACGCCAGCTTTATTTCGCGGCGCAGGTGATGCTGATCGAACCGGCCATGCGAGAGCAGGCCCACACCACTTTCGCGCAGATGCTGAAGGGTATGTTCTCGACGTTCAAGGATGCGGAAATCCTGAACGCGCTGAAGCTGGTCGACGAGCTGGTTCATAACGGGCGTGTCTTCGAGGCGCTCAAGACAATTCGCGCGCAATATCCACGCGAGGCCGAACTGATGGGCCATGAAAGCCCGGCTTTGCCCGCGGCTGCAACCCGGAAATCTGCGGAGGCAAACCCATGACCACGACATCGCCGATTGGCACGAATACGACGAATAACAACACGACGAACAACAGCAATTCTGCGGCCAACAAGGCAAGCGTCGATTATAATTCCTTCCTGAAGCTTCTGGTGACCCAGATGCAGAATCAGGACCCGACGCAGCCGATGGATGCGACACAATATGTTTCGCAGCTTGCGACCTTCTCCAATGTCGAGCAGTCCGTCCAGATGAACAGCAAGCTTGAAACGCTGATCGCCAACACGTCTCTGACACAGGCCGAAGGCTGGATCGGCCGCACGCTGACCAATGCCGATGGCAGCATATCGGGCGTCGTGAAATCCGTTACCATTCAGTCGAACGGCATGCTGGCCGAACTGGAAGACGGCAAGACGCTGATGATCGGCGCAGGCGTCAAGATCAGCTAGGAACCGACGCGGTGAACGAAGCCGACGCGCTAGATATCGTCAATTCTGCAATCTGGACCGTGCTTATGGCAAGCGGCCCGGCGGTGCTTGCCGCCATGCTTGCAGGCATCGGCATCGCGCTTTTCCAGGCGCTGACGCAGATTCAGGAAATGACGCTGACCTTCGTGCCGAAGATCATCGTCATTTTCGTTGTGCTGGCCCTGACCGCGCCATTCGTCGGTGCACAGATCAATTCCTTCACGCTGCTGGCCTATTCCCGCATCGAGAAGGGTTTCTGACCGCCTTCATAAGTCGCAGGACATGACGACAGAAAGCGGCGTAAAACCCAACCGGTGAAACAGCGCATGTGCCCGCTCGTTGCCGAGATTGCTTTCGAGAAACATCTTTTCGATACCGGCGAGGCGGCACTGATCCCGCACCCATTGCAGCATGGATGAGCCGATCCCCATGCCGCGATGGTCGCTGCCGACCAGCAGGTCCTCCAGTATCGCATAAGGCCGATCCGCGTCGGGTCGTGCCGTAAGAAAGGCGATGCCTGCCAATCCATGACCGGCTTTGGCTGTGACAAGCCGGATTCCCGGCGATGTCCCACCCCCACGCCCTTTGGCCTGAATGGCGAGATCTGCAATCTTCCGGTGGAGATCGGGACTCCATCTTTGTGCGTCCAGCGCACGGCCCCACTGAATATCCGTGTGGGAAATATAGGTTGATCCGGCGTTTCGGGTGAAGAATGCCGCAATTTCATCCGGGTCTGGGAAGCCATCATACCAGCAGAAAACAACCGCTGTGTCTGACCGTTTAGGTCCGCTCCCGCATGTATCCATGATTTGTTCTTTCAAAAGAACCAGTGTTCTCCCGGGTGGGAAGACCGTCAATGCCAACTCCTTGGTGGCTAAGGCTTCCCCTTCCTCCGCGTAGCCTTCGCGCAAGCTTCGCGAGCTAAGGTCCGCTTCGTAACAGGAGACGGATGTGCAGCAGGCAGCGGCTAAACCCTTGATGAAAAGCGGACTTCTGACCGGCAGCGATATGGGTCTGGCGGTTGGCATCATCATCATTCTGACGGTGCTTTTCCTGCCTGTTCCGGCTGTCGTGCTGGATATCGGCCTGGCATTTTCGATCGCGTTCTCGGTTCTGATCCTGATGGTTGCGCTCTGGATTCAGCGCCCGCTCGATTTTTCCGCCTTTCCGACGGTACTGCTGATCGCCACCATGATGCGATTGTCGCTCAATATTGCGACGACGCGCGTGATTCTCACCCATGGCAATGAGGGCTATCTCGCCGCCGGGCATGTGATCCATGGTTTCTCGCAATTCGTGATGGGCGGCGACTTCGTCATCGGTCTGGTCGTTTTCTGCATTCTCATCATCGTCAACTTCCTCGTTATCACCAAGGGCGCGACGCGTATCGCGGAAGTGGGCGCGCGCTTCACCCTCGATGCCATTCCCGGCAAGCAGATGGCGATTGATGCCGATCTCTCCTCCGGCCTGATCGATGAAAAGGAAGCGCAAGCGCGCCGTCGCGAGCTGGAAGAGGAAAGCTCCTTCTTCGGCTCCATGGACGGTGCTTCCAAATTCGTGCGCGGCGATGCGATTGCGGGTCTCATCATCACCGCCGTCAATATTTTCGGCGGCATCATCATCGGCGCTACGCGCCACGACATGGATATTGCGCACGCAGCCGATGTCTTCACCAAGCTGTCGGTCGGCGATGGTCTGGTCACACAGATTCCGGCCCTGATCGTCTCGCTTGCCGCCGGTCTTCTGGTGTCGAAGGGCGGCACGCGCGGCTCCGCCGATCAGGCGATCTTCGGTCAGCTTGGCGCCTATCCGAAGGCGCTTCTGGTTGCGGCGATGCTGCTTTTCGTCCTCGGCATCATGCCGGGCCTGCCAGCCTTCCCGTTCTTCATGCTGGGTGGCGCAATGGCTTTCATCGGCATCGCCGTGCCCCGTCGACAAGCGCGCCAGCGCGAGGCGGAAGCCAATGAGGCCGGCAAGAAGCAGCGCGCAGCGGAAGAGCAGGAGCGCAATTCCGTCAAGGCATCGCTCGAAACCAACCAGATCGAGCTTTGCCTCGGCAAGCAGCTTTCTGCCCGCCTGATCGCATCGCAGCAGGAGCTGGCGCACCGCGTCAACAAGATGCGCCGCAAGTTTGCGCAGGAATACGGTTTCGTCATCCCTGAAATAAAGGTCACGGACGATATCGCGCTTCCGCCGAAAAGCTATCGCATCAAGATACACGGCACGGCAGTCGCCAGTCACGAGCTGCGTGTCGGTGAAACGCTTGTCGTGCTTGGCGACCGCCCGATCCCGTCCATTCCGGGTGAGGAAGTGCGCGAACCGGCCTTCGGTATGCGCGCCTATTCCGTACCGGAAACCTTTGCGTCCGATCTCCGCCGCGATGGCTATATGACCGTGGACAATCTCTCAGTCCTGCTGACACATTTGAGCGAAATCGTCCGCAACAATCTGGCCCAGCTTCTTTCCTACAAGGATATGCGCATTCTGCTGGACCGTCTCGGCTCTGAATATCGCAAGCTTCTGGAAGATATCTGTCCGACGCATATTTCCTATTCGGGCCTGCAGGCGGTGCTGAAGCTGCTGCTCGCCGAACGCATTTCCATCCGCAACCTGCATCTGATCCTTGAAGCCATTGCGGAAATCGCACCGCTCGTTCGCCGTCCGGAAATGATTGTGGAGCATGTCCGCATGCGCATGGCGCAGCAGATTTGCGGCGATCTTTCCGACAATGGCGTGCTGAACGTTCTGCGTCTCGGCAATCGCTGGGATCTGGTCTTCCACCAGAGCCTCAAGCGTGACGCCAAAGGTGAAATCGTCGAATTCGACATCGATCCGCGCCTGCTGGAACAGTTCGGTACGGAGGCCTCCACCGTCATTCGCAAGCATTTCGACAATGGCGAGCGTTTCGTGCTGGTTTCGTCACCGGAAGCGCGACCGTATATTCGCATGATTATCGAGCGGCTGTTCGCCACCCTGCCGGTGCTGTCCCATGTTGAAATCGCGCGTGGCGTGGAGGTGAAGTCACTGGGTGCGATTTCGTAGAAGGTCAGCGTTCGTCGATCCTCTGATCCTTCGATCCTTCGAGACGGTTCCCTTCGCTTTGCTCAGGGAACCTCCTCAGGATGAGGGGAGCGAGGATTGGAGACGCCCTGCCCGCGCTCAGGGCACTTCCTCAGGATGAGGAAAGAGTTCTAGCGTCCACACCCCTCATCCTGAGGAGCCATGTCGAGCTTGCCGAGGCTTGGCGTCTCGAAGGGCGAGGGGGAGTAGTTATTGCTTCATACGATGAAAGGGCCTTGAGTGCCTGTCGCGCAACTGCCGCTCAACGAAATCATCCTGGCCGCCGTTCTGGCGTTCTGCCGCATTGGCGCGTGCCTGATGCTGATGCCGGGGCTTTCGAGTGCGCGCATTCCGTTGCAGGTCAGGCTCTATATTGCACTGGCCTGTTCATTCGCGGTTCTGCCGCTGGTGTTGCAGCGTATCGTTACCGTTGTCGATGCCGGGCAGCCGTGGACCCTGTTCCGCCTGATGGCGAGCGAAATGTTCGTCGGCGCGGTGATCGGCATTCTGGCGCATATCTATTTCTGGGCGCTGCAATTCATGGCCAGCACGATGGCGGTTTCAGTCGGCTATTCCGGTTCTCCTGCCGATGCCATCACCGAAAGCGAACCGCAGGCGACACTTGCAACCATTGTCACTTTCAGCGCTCTGTTCCTGTTCTTCATTACCGATATGCATCTGGAAATCTTCCGGGCACTGCTCAATTCCTATGTGGCGATTCCGGTTGACGGGCAGTTTCGCCCCGATGCGGCAATGATCGACTTCACCGATGCGCTTTCGGCGGCGTTTCTGGCAACGCTGCGTATCGCAGCGCCGTTCATCGTTTTTGCGATTCTCGTCAATTTCGCCATCGGTCTGGTGAACAAGCTGACGCCGACCATACCCGTTTACTTCGTATCGATGCCATTCGTGCTGGGGGGAGGGTTGCTGGTGGTCTATTTCATCCTGCCGGAACTCCTGCGTTTCTTCACCAACGAAACTGCGACGCAGCTTCGCGAGCTGTTTTGAGGGCAGCTATGACGAATCCGCGCAATCTCAAGAAGCTCATTGAACTGCAAAAGCTCGGAAGCGCCCGGCTGGAACAGGCTCTTGCTGCAGCCAATGCGCGCAAGGGCGCGCTGGATGAAGAGCGAGAGGCGCTGATCGCCATGCAGGATCGCCGCTATGATGGCGATGCGCTTAATATCGATCCGTCGCTGCTCATCAAGCGCCTCGGCAATAACGCTGCCGAATCGCAGCAGCTTGAGCAGCGTCTCGAATCACAACGCAAAGCACTTTTGCAGGAACAAAGACGTGTCGAGTTGCTGGAAGATCGCCTGACGGATGCTGAAAATGATCGCGAACGGCGCGAACTTTTCAGCCTGATCGAGGAATTTATTAGCCGGAAAACGACAAATAGGCCGCAAAACCCTGATTGAGCGCAAAATCGAGGCTGAACGCACGCACAAGTTTCAGTCAAGTTTGACCCATTATGGTGCAATCAACAGAAGAAGGAATGGTGCATGGCGATCAACCCGCCGTCAGATCTGGTGATGGACGTGGCGCGTGCCGCCGATCCGCAAGCCTATCGTATGGCAGCGGAACGGTTGAAAGCGCCGTCCGCATCCGGGACCATGGTGGCATCCGCCGCCGGTGACGGGCTGACGCGGGATAATTTCGCCAGCTTTTCCGACAGCCTTGCGGCTGGGGTCAGCGTGCGACCGGATGCGCAAAATGTGGCCAATCCGGCCTACCGCAAGTTTGAGGCCTTCATGCTGCAATCCTTCGTGCAGTCGATGTTCACCAGTGACACGACGGCGACCTTCGGGAAGGGGATTGCCGGTGAATACTGGAAGTCCATGATGGCGGAAGCCATGGCAAACAAGATGGCGGATGGCGGCGGTGTCGGCATTGCCAAGTTGCTTGAAGAACAGGCGGCGCGCAACGGGCGGGCAGACGCGCCGACGACGATAGCGTTAGGAGACGTGATCAATAATCTGGGAGAAAGTGTGAGCCAGAACGGCGTATCGAAGGACATCGTGCATGGCTTCGAACGCAAGCTCATTCAAAAGCAACTTGAGCATGTCTCCCAAAAGCGGGAACCGCCTTCGCGGGGAAATCAGTCCACTGGACTGATTTCTGATCCCGCTACGATGGGAAAAAGACATGCGTAAAAATAAAGAGATAGAGCGGTTCCCAGGGCTCTATTCTACCGGGACCGCTCTAGACAACAACAGCGATACGGACAGCGCGCGCGGCTGATTGGCCCGCAACGACAAGCGTCCGCCATGCTTCATAATTGAGGACCCCTAAATGACCGAGACAAGCTCTGAAAACAGCCTGCCGCCAGAGGATTCGCAAATCGTCGCTATGACGAGCGAACCGGGTCAGGCACTGGCAGAGGAACAGGCCGAGAACCCCACATTGAAGCCGGTCGTGCGGGCAATCCAACGTCTGGAAGATGTCATCGATACTGAAACGCGTCTTCTGCTGGAAGGCGGCAATCCGGATCTGGCGGAAATCAACTCCCGCAAGAGCCGTGGGCTTTACGATTTCAACAAGGCGATCAAGAAAGCGGCCAGCGCTGCCGAACCGGCGACGATGAAGCGGCTTCAGCCGCTGCTCGACAGCCTGAAGCAGAAGCTCGAGAAGAATTGCGAAGCGCTGCAATTGCATCTGCGTGCCGTCGGTGAACTGGCCGACCTCATTCGCGGTGCGCTGGAAACGCAGGAAGCTGACGGCACCTACAGCATGCAGAGCGTGAGGCTCGGTCACGCAAGATGATCCGCATCATTGCCATCGGTCTGTGGATCTGCGCCGTTGCTTTCGGCTCGCTTTTCCTGGCGGTTCGCCAGAATGCCTCATCTTCGGATGGGGTGCAGGCCGCGACCAGCGGATTTGGCGGCGTGGATTACGTCAAGACTGATGTGATGAGCGTGCCGATCATCTCGAATGGTGGCGTTGCCGGTTATGTGGTGACGCAGCTTGTCTATACGATCGATTCGAACATTCGCAAGAAGCTGACCGTGCCGCTCGAATTCTTCATCAGCGATGAAATCTTCCGCAAGTTCTATGGCAGCTATTCGGATACGAAAGAGGTCGAGAAGGTGAGTTTCGAGGACGTACGCGCCTCGATCATCACCGATCTCAATGCGCGGTTCCCCGAGCCGGTCATCAAGGACCTTCTGGTCGAGCAGTTCAACTATATTTCAGCGGAAGAAATCCGCGCCATGAACATGCGCGGCACGCCGACACCGACGGCACCGGCCAAACATGAGCCGGAGAAGCAGGCAAATGCAGAGCCTGTCAGTCACAGCGAATAGTATTTTCCTGCAAGCTGGGCGAGGCGCTCTTCGTCCAGCGGTGCGACTGCCGGGTCAGATACAAGCTCCACGCCCAATTCACGGCCATTGCGCCAGGCAATGCGGGCCAGAAGCGCGCGCCCATAATAATCGTCAAACAACCAGAAGCGTTCAGGCAGGGTGGGAACTTCGACAGTTCTCAGCTTGGCGCCATGGGGTGCTATATCGCTGAACTGGCATTCAATGATAAACCGTCCGTCGAGGCCCACAATCTTTCCGGAGCGCAGCCTTGTACGCTGCCTCTCTTCCCTGCGACGTTCATGCGATGGCTTAACCCGTGCCATATCGAAATCTTACCTGCTATTCCCCACTGCATCGGCCTGAAAATCGGAAACGATTTTCAGAAAGTACGATGCGCAGTTTCCCGAGGCTAATCTAGCAGGTTTCGATTGCCGATGCGTTACTTTTTAAACCGGGATTTTGCGGACATGGTTACCTTGAACAGGTTCCTGTTTGTTAGTGCTCGCCGCAGGCTTCGCAGAGGCCGCGCAGCTCCAGTGTCGTCTTGCGCGACTTGAAACCGTTCTGAAGGCTCCATGCGCTGACAAGATTCTCGATGGCCGCGTCGGAGAACTCAGTCACCTGACCGCATTTCTCGCAAATCGCGAAAGCCACCAGACCTTGTTGATGGCATTGCGGATGCGCGCAGGCAACGAAGGCATTGAGGCTTTCGAGGCGATGGATCATCCCGTAATCGAGCAGCTTTTCCAGTGCGCGATAGACCTGCAGCGGTGCGCGGAAACCGTCGTCTCGCAACTGGTCGAGGATCGTATAGGCGCTGAGCGGCCCTTCCGCCTTGGACAAAACGTCGAAAACCAGTGTCTGATTGCGGGTCAGGTCCTGCGGGGCGTGATGATGGTGATGCGTGCTCATTGTCCAGCGATCCGTTTCGGTGATGCCTGTTCCCTCTTATGTAGGGGTAGCAGGCTCAAAATGAAAATGGCAAGCGCCGCGACCACGATGGAAGGGCCGGATGGCGTGTCGAAATGAATGGAACCATAAAGCCCGCCGATAACCCCCGCGGCTCCGATCAATGAGGCCAGAATGGCCATCTGCTCGGGCGTGGAGGAAAAGCGGCGTGCCGTCGCAGCCGGAATGATGAGCAGCGAAGTTATCAATAGAATTCCGACAATCTTCATCGCAATGGCGATGACGATGGCCAGAAGCAGCATGAAAACAATGCGCGACAGGGCCGGGTTCATGCCTTCGGCGCGCGCAATATCCTCGCTGACGGTGGCGGCAAGAAAAGGTCGCCACAGCCAGGCCAGAATCGCCAGCACGAATATTCCACCGCCATAGATGAAGGCGATATCCATTCGCGAGACGGCAAGAATATCGCCGAACAGGAACGACAGCAGGTCAACACGCACCCATGTCATGAAGGCGACGAGGACGAGGCCAAGCGACAGCGTGGCATGGGACAGGATGCCGAGGAGCGAATCCGCCGACAATGTATGCCGACGCTGCAAAAGCAGCAGAATGGCTGAAATGGCCACCGCAACCGCAAACACGCCAATCATCAGATTGATGTCGAAAACAAGCGCCAGCGCCACGCCGAGCAGGGCGGAATGGGCCATGGTGTCGCCGAAATAGGCCATGCGTCGCCAGACGATGAAGCAGCCGAGCGGGCCAGTGGTGAGCGCCAGTCCGACACCGGCGATGATGGCGCGGGTGAAGAAATCGTCAAGCACGCGGCGCGCTCCCTTCGTGATGATGATGTTCGTGGTCATGTCCGTGTGCATGCTCATGATGATGGCCGTCATCGGCATGGCAGTGTTCCGTCACCGAACCGTCGGCATGAAGCACGCGCCCATCGGGCAGATGCGTGTGATCGTGGTGATGCTCATAAACGGCAAGCGGCCCAACGGCCCGGCTGCCGAACAGCCGCATATATTCAGGGCTTGCCGTCACGTCGCGCGGCGTCCCGCTGCAGCAAACATGTCCGTTGAGGCAGATCACGCGGTCGGTCGCCGCCATGACCAGATGCAGGTCATGCGAGATCAAAAGCACGCCGCAGCCTGTATCGTCGCGCAGTTTCGCAATCAGTTCGTACAACGCCGCTTCGCCGGAGAAATCGACGCCTTGCACCGGTTCATCCAGCACCATGAGGTCCGGCTTGCGGGCAAGTGCCCGCGCCATCAGCGCCCGCTGGAATTCGCCGCCCGAAAGGTTGGCGATCTCCGCCTTTGCAAGATGCGGAATGCCCACCACTTCCAGCGCCGTCTCAATATCCTGGCGTGAGAGAGGCCCCGTCAAAGTCATCAGGCGCTCGACCGAAAGTGGCAGCGTACGGTCGATATTGATCTTTTGCGGCACATAGCCGATGCGCAGGCCCGGTGCGTGGATCACGCTTCCTTCGTCGGGCTTCAGGATGCGCAGCGCCATCTTGGCGGCAGTACTCTTGCCCGCGCCATTCGGACCGATCAGGGTGACGATCTCCCCGCGCTCGACACCAAGGTCGACATTGCGCACAAGCCAGCGCCCGTCGCGATAGACGCCGGCATCTTTCAGTTCGATCAATGTTTCCCGCGCCTTTTCGGCGGGGAGGGCGGTCTTCCTGCTCATCTGTTCGGGGCTTTCACTGCCTGCATGTTCTTGTCCCACACACGGATCATCCGCCGCTGTGATTTTTCCAAAATGGGGGTTGCCTCACCTTATGGCAGACGTTATAGCATAACGCAACTGACGTAATAAAATAACATATCACTTGAATATGATGCCCTTCCCCAATCGTACAAGAGAGAGACCATGAAACATCTCCGCTCCCTCCTCCTCGCCTCAGCATTTTTGTCCGGTACGGCAAATGTCTCACTTGCCGCAGAACGCGACGGCGTCGTGGTATCGATCAAGCCGCTCCATTCCATCGTTTCCGCCGTCATGCAGGGTGTGGGCGAGCCGAAACTGATCGTTCAGGGGGCGGGTTCGGAGCATGTCTATAGCCTGAAACCGTCCGATGCCGAAGCAATCGAGCACGCCAAGGTGATTTTCTGGGCCGGCCCGTCGATGGAAACCTTCCTCGACAAGCCCATCGATACGCTTGGCGATGGCGCAAAGGTTGTCGCGCTTGGCGAGGCAGATGGCCTGACCAAGCTGAAGTTCCGCGAAGGCGGCCCGTTCGAGGCGCATGACCATGGCCATGAAGGCCACGACCATGGCGCCGAAGGTCATGACCATGCTCACAATGACAAGAAGGATGCCGCGGATGCCGACAAGGGGCACAATCATGCCGCCGAAGCTTCGGAAAGCGGGCATGAGCATCACCATGGTCACGGTGAATATGATCTTCATTTCTGGCTCGACCCGCAAAATGGCAAGGTTTTGGCGGCGGATATCGCCAGGACGCTCGGCGAAAGCGACCCCGAACATGCCGCGCAATATGAAAAGAACGCCAAGGATTATGGTGAGAAACTCGATGCGCTGACCAAGGACGTCGCCAGCGAACTTGAGCCGGTAAAGGACAAGCCGTTTATCGTCTTCCATGACGCCTACCAGTATTTCGAAAATCGTTTCGGTGTGAAGGCGGCTGGGTCGATCACGGTCAGCCCGGAAAAGGCGCCGGGCGCTGCGCGCATCAAGGAAATTCACGAGAAAATCAAAACGCTTGGCGCAACCTGCGTGTTCTCCGAACCGCAGTTCGAGCCGAAGCTGGTGAAAACCGTTATCGACGGCACGGATGCCAAGACCGGTGTTCTCGATCCGTTGGGGGCAGAATTGAAGGATGGTCCGGATCTCTATCCGCAACTCATCCGCAATCTGGCGGATTCTTTGAAGGGCTGTCTTTCGAAATAACAGCCGCAGCCGCTTCCCTTTGCTGCCGATTTGCTGAATGTCCGCGCATTCAGAAGGCGGCTGCAAATGTGCCGGGCTGTACCCTGCTTTAACTAACGGGAAGCCCGGCACTGTTGAGTTCGAAGCGATCTGATTGACGCAGATCGAAACTTTCATTTCCACACACCCAAGGGCGGCTCAGGCCGCCTATTTTCGCCGCTAGAGTTGTAATGATATAACATTAAGGAGAAGAGAATGCGTAGCTTTGTGAGGGCGCTTCAAGCCGGTGCGGTTTTAACTTTTCTTGCACCCGCAGTTGCGGGTGCGCATGGCATCTGGATTGCCGAGCGACACGGAACGCAGGCTGTTGTTTACGGTCACGGCGCAAGCGACGAGGCCTATGATCCGCAGAAGCTCAAAACGGTTACGGCCAAGGATGTAACAGGCAAGGATGTCGCCGTGGAAATCAGGCGACAGGAAGATCATGCTCTGCTGGGCGTGCCCCAGGACGCAGTCGTGGTCAGCGGCACGTTCGACAATGGCTTCTGGGCTGAGGGTCCGGACGGCAAGTGGGTCAACAAGCCGAAATCGGAAGTGCCGGGCGCAAAACAGTCCAGCCAGAGTCAGAAATTCGCTGTCGCCATTCTGGATCATCTGCGCAAAAAGCCAGAGGCCCAAGGCTTGCCCTTCGAAATCGTTCCGTTGATGGACCCGACAATATTGCAGGCAGGCAATGAGCTTCACGTGCAGGTTCTGTTTGACGGAAAGCCGGTCGAAGGCGTCGAGGTCACGGCGGATTATGTCAATGACAGTCATGCGGCACCGGCGAAAACCGATGCGGAAGGCATCGCCAGAATCAATATCCGCAACGCAGGCCTCAATGTTGTTGGGGCGGGCTATTCCAGGCCGCTCTCTGATTCTAAGGAAGCGGACAAGCTCAGCTATTTCACCACGCTGACCTTCAACCTCGATCATCACCATCACGATTGATTCTACCCAGTTTGATGAGGAACGGAGTCATGAGAAAGAGACTGCCTGTTACGGTCTTGTCCGGTTTTCTCGGGGCCGGAAAGACCACACTGCTCAATCACGTGCTCAATAACCGCGAGAGTCGCCGCGTCGCGGTGATCGTTAATGATATGAGTGAAGTGAATATAGATGCCGCCCTCGTTCGTGAGGGCGGCGCCAATCTCTCCCGCACGGATGAACAGCTGGTTGAAATGACCAATGGCTGCATCTGCTGCACATTGCGCGATGATCTCCTGAAAGAGGTTTCGCAACTGGCAGCGCAGGGACGCTTCGACTACCTGCTGATCGAATCAACCGGCATAGCCGAGCCGTTGCCGGTTGCCGCCACGTTTGAGTTCCGCGACGAGAAGGGCAACAGTCTTTCGGATGTCGCCAGGCTCGATACGATGGTGACGGTTGTGGATGCCGCCAATCTGCTGAAGGACTATGCGTCGAGCGATTTTCTGCGCGATCGCGGAGAATCCCTTGGTGAAGATGACGAGCGCACGCTTGTCGATCTTCTGGTCGAACAGATCGAGTTCGCCGACGTCGTCGTGTTGAACAAAATATCGACCGCTTCAAAAGAGGAGCGTGATCTGGCGCACAAGGTCATCCGCTCGCTCAATCCCGATGCCCGCATCGAGGAGGTCGATTTCGGTGAAGTGACGCTCGACGCCATACTGGACACGAAGCTCTTCGACTTCAACAAGGCGCATGAGCATCCGCTCTGGTACAAGGAGCTGCATGGCTTTGCCTCGCATACGCCCGAGACCGAGGAATATGGCGTTCGCTCCTTTGTCTATCGCGCGCGGCGTCCTTTTGATCCCGAACGGTTCCAGTCCTTCATCGATAAGGGCTGGCCGGGCGTCGTGCGGGCAAAGGGCTTCTTCTGGCTTGCCACCCGTCCGGATTTTGTCGGTGAAATCAGTCAGGCGGGCGCGTTGGTGCGCACCGGAAAAAGAGGGCGCTGGTGGTCATCCGTGCCCAGACAATACTGGCCGGCAGAACCCGAATGGCAGCGCGCCATGGAACCGTACTTCCATAAAATATGGGGTGATCGGCGTCAGGAGATTGTGTTCATCGGTGTCGATCCGATGCAGGAAGATGCGCTCGTCGATGAGCTGGATCAATGTCTCCTTGAGGAAGAAGACTTCGTGCCGGAGCGCTGGTCGGGGCTGAATGATCCGTTCCCGAACTGGTCGGCAGCCGCCTGAGGCCTATTCAGACAGTGAGGCTATATCCATGGCCTTGCTGTCAGCGAGCGTCCGGTGATCCAGAACGCTGGCAATGGCTTCGCGCACATCCAGCATCATATGGCGCACTTCGCATTCGTCCTCATCGCAATCGTCACACGGGCGATAGTCTGTCTTGCTGGCGCAGGCGATGGGGGCAAGTGCTCCGTCGAGTGCGCGGATAATATTGCCGATGGCGATTTCGTTGGCCGGACGGGCCAGACAGAAGCCGCCGCCCTTGCCCTTGCGGCTCAGGACGAATCCGGCATTGCGAAGCTCGGTGAAAATATTGTCGAGAAACTTGCGCGGTATATGGTGCTTTTCGGCGATTTCGCTGGCCGAAACCAGTTGTCCATCTGTAACGCCCGCCAGATGCACCATGGCTTTCAGACCATATTTGCCTTTTTTAGTCAGCATGCCACCCCTGTGGGGCATTTCCTCTGGGAACGGAAACCGGTTTCCGTCCGGAAATGCAAGAAAAGAATACACCACACACGCCGCCAGTGTGAACCGGCACCGTTTCGCAAAATCAGGCCGAATATCTGTTAGTGCCTGTATATAAGAAGTTAGGGGGTAAACCCCGCCGCGACAAGTCTTTTTGCCGCTACAGCATCGGCCCGAAAATCGGAATCGCTTTTCAGCAAGCAGGATGCGTGAATTCTATAGTGTGGAGCATCCGCGACGGCGCATGGCGTTCTGGCGGCTAATTTCGTCGGTTTGCCAGCATGGCGAGCGACAATGCTCCCTGCAACGCATCGCCAAGTGCGGGCCGAAAGAGTTCCCGATGCGGCAGAAATGGCAGCGCTGCATAGGATGGTGCAAGACCTCCTGTCAGACTGAACCGGCCAAGCGTTTCAATGTCGAGCCGATCCAGACCACGGGCAATATAAGAGCAGGCGCGGCGCAGGATCGAAAGGCCGAGCGCATCGCCCTTATGCGCATAGTCGAAGACGATGGGAGCGAAGGTGGCGTAGTCTGCGGCCGTCGCCGTGCGCGAGAAGGTGATGATCTGGCGCATGTCACCGCCGAACCGTGCCAGCACGGCATCGGCAAGTTCCGTGTGCTCCGTCATGCCGTCGAGAGCAAGCAGCGTCTCTTCAAGAAGTTCCCGACCAAGCCGCGCGCCGCCCGCATGATCGCTCAGCATGAAGCCGCGCCCGCCGACAATCTCGAATGCGTCCTGTTCTCTTTTAACGAAGACCGATCCGGTGCCGAGAATGACGATCGCACCGTCATCCGAACCGAGAGCACCTTGCAGGGCGGTAACAGCGTCGGAAACGATCTTCACCTTGCCGAAGGGTAGGCTCTGTTCAACGCGATCCTTGTCCGGGAGCGAGTTTGCGCCTGCGAGCCCGAACACGGCGCAGGTCTCATTCAATATAGAGACATCCAGTCCTGCATCGTGCACGGCCAGTGTCGCTGCGCGCATGATATTATCCAGAGCCGTCGCCGGATCTGCGCCAATATTGGCAGGGCCACTCGTGCTTCGGCCTATGGGGTCACCATTGCTGTCGGCAAGTAGCGCCCGGCATCCGGTGCCGCCGCCATCGACTGCCAGTATATAGGGCATAGGCCTCATGCTCGTTCATCCAATTGTCATGGTAACTGTCATGGAATCGTCGCAACCGTTCGAATGGCCAGTTTTTCCCAGTTGAAATTTGGTTAAAAAGGACCATATTGGCTGTGGAAAGAAAATTCCTGCTTTTTTACGAAACTGCGTTGACAGATTTGTTTAGTGGGGTCTATATGGCGCCACAACGAGGGCGGCGACGCTGCTAGCGGCAGACTGGTTCGTCCCTTGAGTTGGTTGAAAGAGTTTGACAGCGATGTTTGGCTTGAGTAGATCGGCGGCATTGGCGGGATGAGAGTTCTGTTGATG
>NZ_WBVY01000024.1:0-1182 GCF_008932285.1 Brucella tritici | reverse complement strand
TTAACGGGGCTCGTCAGTAGAATTCACGCGGCCATTTTCAGTTTCTGTGCGGGCGTTACGCCGCCGATGCCCATATTGGGACGTTCGTTGTTGTAGGTCCATAGCCACTGCGTGGCAAATTCCTGCGCCTCCTCAATGCTTTCGATGATATATTGGTCGAGCCATTCATTCCGAACGGTGCGATTGTAGCGCTCAACATACGCATTCTGTTGTGGCTTGCCGGGTTGGATATGGCTCAAGGCGATGCCTTGGTTGGCAGCCCATTCCATCAGTTTGCCACTGACGTATTCCGGCCCATTATCAACACGAATTGCGAATGGTTTGCCGCGCCATTCGATGATCTGGTTGAGGCTGCGGATGACGCGTTCGGCAGGCAGCGAGAAGTCTACCTCAATGCCCAGACCTTCGCGGTTGAAGTCGTCCAGGACGTTCAGCAGCCGGAATTGCCTTCCATCCTCCAGCCGGTCGGCCATGAAATCCATGGACCAGACCATGTTCGGCGCATCTGGCACGGTCAGAGCATCGGGCTTGTCCCGCTTCAACCGCTTGCGCGGCTTGATCCTGAGGTTCAATTCAAGCTCACGATAGATGCGGTAAACGCGTTTATGGTTCCAGTGATGCCCCCGGACATTGCGCAGATAAAGGAAACACAGACCGAAGCCCCAGGTCTTCTTTGCCCGCGTCAGTCCGATCAGGAGATCGGCAATCTGCCCGTTCTCGTCGTTCAGCCTGGCGCTGTAACGATAGCATGTCTCGCTGACCTCGAAGGTGCGGCAGGCAAGCGCAACGCTCACCCCTCGCAACGCCACTGCTTTCCCGGCCATCTCCCGGCGTTGAGATGGCCGTGTCACTTTTTTCCAAGAGCCTCTTTAAGCAGTTCCGCCTGCATGCTCATCTCCGCATACATCTTCTTCAGGCGACGGTTTTCGTCTTCCAGAGCCTTCATCTGACTGATCATCGAGGCATCCATGCCACCGTATTTGGATCGCCATTTGTAGAATGACGCAGTGCTCATTCCATGTTCCCGGCATAACTCGGGTACAGGAACGCCGCCTTCCGCCTGGCGAAGGATGGCAAGGATTTGTGGTTCGCTGAATCTGCTCGTCTTCATTAAAATCTCCTCGATCATATAGCCCGAGAAAATTCTACTTTTGAAGCCCGTTATTTGGTGGGGGGATTACC
>NZ_WBVY01000023.1:0-1208 GCF_008932285.1 Brucella tritici | reverse complement strand
CAAAATCGGGCTGATCTCGTTCCTGAAGGAACACCGACGCCTATACTACGCTTCATGAACCGCCGTATACGGAACCGTACGTACGGTGGTGTGGGAGGAGGGCCTAAAATGCCCTCCTACCCGATTCTTCGCTATGGCTGAAACGGAACCCAAAGGCTCCTATATCTATCCAAACACATCTGACGATCCCGACCGCAGGGACGTGCTGCGTAATAAACTTGGAATCCGGTCTCATAAGGAACTGCGCGTCGAAGAATATCGCGCGACAGCATTCCGGATGACTGAAATTGCCGAAGGAGACGGCCCGAAAGGCGCGTTCGACGCCCAACATCTGAAAGCCATTCATGGTCATATTTTCCAAGATGTTTATGAATGGGCCGGTCATACGCGCAATGAAAGCCCTGTTGTAGATGGCCAGAGGGTGGAGCCGATTGGCAATTTGTCGAAAGGTGGGAGCTCATTTCTTCACGGTTCGCGCATCGAGATGGGCTTGGACGAAGCCTTTAGACCGATCAGGAATCCGGAAATATTGCGTGGATCGTCGGTCGAGCAGTTCGCCGAAATCGCCGGTAAAGTTTTGGCAGAGTTGAATTATGTGCACCCCTTCCGAGAAGGAAACGGACGGGCGCAGGAGGCACTGCTAGCATCCATCGGACGCGAATATGGTCATGATGTTGACTTCACCGTCATCACCAAGCCGCGCATGATCGAAGCGTCGATCGCGACGACCAACGACCCCTCCAGTCCAGCTATGAAACATGTCTTTGAAGACGCGATCGATCCAAACCGGCAGGAAGCCATAAGAGCTGCTTTCGTCGATCTTGAAATGCGCGGTGAGAATGCTTTCGAGCACAACGTGCGCAGCGCCAGGCCGGGCGAACAGATTTCAGGTCAGGTTCTCGGTCACGATATCCGCGTTGCCAGCGTTGTTACCGACCACGGGATTGTCGCAGTCGATCGCGCCGACCTTCCAGAGCGGTTGCCCGATGACAATAGCGAAATGACATTCACGGCTCGTTCTGACTTCTCCCGCCTGTTGCGTCCGGATCAGGTCAGAAATGCAGAGGTAATCCCCCCGTTTTTAACGGGGCTCGTCAGTAGAATTCACGCGGCCATTTTCAGTTTCTGTGCGGGCGTTACGCCGCCGATGCCCATATTGGGACGTTCGTTGTTGTAGGTCCATAGCCACTGCGTGGCAAATTCCTGCG
>NZ_WBVY01000022.1:0-1217 GCF_008932285.1 Brucella tritici | reverse complement strand
TGGAACTTATGTCGCCAGCGGGAGTTTCATGTCTGTTACTTAATTCACTGGAGAAATACAATGAAAATCAGAACGTTAGCGTTCTTAAGCGCTTGTATCATCGCGCCTTCGGCTGTGTTCGCTCAGGACACCGGCAAAACCTCTCCGGAAACTCCAGCGGTAGCAACGCCCGATAGCAACAATCCAGACGCGCCGGTTAAGGGTGCCAATAGCTTTACAGAAGATCAGGCCAAATTAAGGATTGAGGAGGCAGGATACACGGGCGTAAGCGGCCTTAAATTGAACGAAGAAAACGGCATCTGGGAAGCCTCTGCCATGAAAGGTGACGAGAAGCTGGACGTCCAGCTTGACTACCAGGGCAATGTCACAAAGAAGCCAATGTGAAGGTTTGGCTTCCGTCCGCCATTTGAACATGGGAGATTTCTATGAAAACCGTTACCGGATTATTTGACACTTATGAAGCAGCCAAGGATGCCGTGGCACGTCTCGAAAACGCTGGGTTCCCGTCAGACGACATTTCCATTGTATCCCACCGCCGCGACGATGACGGTGAGAGTAATGCCGGCTCTGGCGCGGGGGTTGGTGCAGGTCTAGGTGCGGCTGTCGGTGGTGCCGGTGGTCTTTTGACAGGACTTGGGTTGATGGCGATTCCAGGCGTTGGGCCAGTCGTGGCCGCAGGTTGGCTCGCAGCAACATTGACCGGTGCAGTCGGAGGCGCAGTTGTCGGGGGGGTCGCCGGTGGTCTCATCGGAGCGCTCACGGAGAGCGGGGTGTCGGAAGAAGACGCTCACTTATACGCTGAAGGCGTTCGTCGCGGTGGTTCACTTGTGACCGCTCGCATTGCCGATGATCGCGTCGCGGAAGCAGACGCTATTTTAGCCGGTGCCAGCCCGGTGGATATCAATGCGCGACGCAAACTTTATGTAGAGGAAGGCTGGCAACGGTTCGACGCGAACGCCGACCCCTATACCGAAGAGGAGATAGAACGGGAACGCAGCCGTTACCTTTAAAGCTTGAGCGGGCGAAAGCCCGCTCCACCAATGTGCTAGATAATCGTTCACAATTTTTTGCGTCTTACTGCATACAGGATCTCTTTTCGTTGATCTAACCAATGTTACCGATGCAGACTGTTGACGTGAAATACTTCCGTTTCTCCTCTGCCCATGATCCGGGATTATCAATCCCGCGTTTGATAAAACGTGACGTCCGACCGGTTC
>NZ_WBVY01000021.1:0-1624 GCF_008932285.1 Brucella tritici | reverse complement strand
GGCCTGTCGAGAGCAGGTTGGAGAAAATGCTGCCTGCCTGTCGGGTGAAATCAGCAGCATTTTGACCCTCCCCACTAGAAGCGGGTGCTCTATCATTTCGCAGCAACGTATCTGTAAAATAGTCGACCGGATTGACCTTCAATCCCTGGGGAAGCATTTGCTCAATGGAGGGTGCTGCTGCTTGCCCAGTGCCTTGGATAATGCCGCCGGCCGCACTGCCAGCCCCAGATATTAGTCCTCCGGCCAATTGGCCAGCTCCTTGCGCCGTTCCTCCAATGACGGTTCCTGCTGTTTCTGCGACAGTTTGGGCAGCGCCACCAACTGCTTTAGCGCCGCCAGATAAAATTGAAAGTGCAAATAGCGCAGAGATTAATGTTCCCAAGCCCCAAACAGCCAGACCGTTCAAGCCATCACGAACGGTCAGTTCGTCCCGAGTAGCGGTACCCGCAGGTCTTCGCATGCGGCCGGCGATATAGCCTCCCAGCATATAAGAACCAACCATGGAGATGATGACAAACAGCGCAGTAAGGACCAACCACGCTACGCTTATATCGCCTCCGTTATCCAATGAGATCGAACTAAGACCAAGTCCGCTCGCGAAAGTTGTCAAGACTGTCATGGTGGCCGATGCAACAACTGTTCCTGCAAAAATTGCTGGCCAGTCTACATAACCGCGATTACCATCGCTCTGTACTGAGTTTTGATCAACCATTAGCGTAACCCCAGAAATGACAGGATAAACAGAACGATTACAACCAGACCAACGAGATAGATTATTGAGTTCATTATCGTGTCTCCTCCATTACGGATGGCGCTAATGAACAATTCTTGCGGGCAAAAAGTTCCAAATTTTAAGAGAGACTTGCTGAATAAGCCGCGCGACGTTGTTTCAGTTTTTAGGGATATATTAGCCACTTAATGGTTCGTTCGTCTTAGTTTACGAAGGGGAGCGCCGCTATCAAATTAATATTGCTTGCTTTTTCGACATCTGTAATAGCTCCAGCTCCGGTCTATGGCCAACCGAGGGTTGGAAAAAACTGAAAGAACGTCCATTGCATACGGGAGTTGGGACTCCTGGACGGCGCAACCGTCGTTGAAATGGAATACCGGGACAAAAATGTCTCTGCCAAACGGAAACAGACACCAATCATCGGCGTCACGGTTGAAACCTGTTTTCACCCAGCGACGAAGGCGGCTTCGCCTGAGGTCGCATCCCTTCTCTGATCGAGACCTGTAAATTCAACGACATCGCTCGCTTTACCTTTCTCAAGGCTAGACTAACCACTATCGTAAGGGGCATTCCCAAAGTCGACGACCTGTTTCCATGGAACGTCAAGCAAGGAGAGCTGCGCTCAGCACCGAACGCTTACTGTGATCGCACGTAGATCGTTTCAAATGTGAAGGTCAAGAACGAGCGATATGATTTTCTGGCAACCACTCTCCTGTGAACTAAAACACCGCGGGAAGCGCTGATGGTCCCTCTTTAAAAAACTTTTTTGGAACTTATGTCGCCAGCGGGAGTTTCATGTCTGTTACTTAATTCACTGGAGAAATACAATGAAAATCAGAACGTTAGCGTTCTTAAGCGCTTGTATCATCGCGCCTTCGGCTGTGTTCGCTCAGG
>NZ_WBVY01000020.1:0-1929 GCF_008932285.1 Brucella tritici | reverse complement strand
GGTGCGCCGAGCATGGCGCGTGGTGCGCAAGCATCGCTCGACCGGGATGGTATCCGTTCGATGACTTGGAGGTGAAAGTCCTCTACGGGCCCTGGTGATGGGAACCGTTAGCCGAACAGCAAGGGCGTTGTCGTAAGGCGGGGTCTGAAGGAAGCTGTAAGCAAAGTGCCGGCCTGACGAACAGGAAGCGCATAAGAGGCAGTCGCATCAGGGCAAGGGGGCCCATTTACCCAAAGCCCGATATCACCCGGATGATGCGGCTGTAGATGCGACAGGTATATGGCATGAAGGTCACGCGTCTTACCTCGGGAGATCTGTCGCCTCGCCACCGGCAACGGTGTGCTACCGCCGCTGAGAAGCGACGGAATAGGGCGGCAGAAGTCAGCAGATGCCGTAGTAGCCGTACCGGACGGCGAAGGGCTGAACATGAAGTGTCGGATGGAGAACGATCTTTCGATGACGACAGCAGATGCAGATAATGGAGCTGAAACGCCCCATGCCCATGCGGAAGGTAGTGGCCGGAAGCTGCGAGAGGATGCCTTGGGCGCATCAAACGTCACGGCAGGATCGTCCAACTCACAACCGAAGGACGCGATGCAACTGATGGAAATGATCGTCAGTCGCGATAACATGATAGCGGCCTTACACCGCGTGGTGTCGAACAAGGGAGCGGCGGGCATCGACAAGATGAGCGTTGGCGACCTGAAGCAGCATCTCGTATCGCATTGGCCGCGCATCAGGGAAGACCTGCTGGCGGGTCGGTATGAGCCAGCGCCGGTGCGCGGGGTGGAAATCCCCAAGCCCGGCGGCGGGAAACGCCTTCTTGGCATTCCCACGGTTCTCGACCGCCTCATCCAGCAGGCGATACATCAGGTGCTGATGCCGATCTTCGACCCAGGCTTCTCCAATTCCTCTTTCGGCTTTAGGCCGGAGCGGAGTGCCCATGATGCGATCCTTGCCGCACGGTCCTATGTGGCCGACGGTTACCGCGTTGTGGTTGATCTTGATCTGGAGAAGTTCTTCGACCGGGTAAACCACGATGTGCTGATGGCACGAGTGGCACGCAAGGTCTACGACAAACGGGTGCTGCGGTTGATCCGCCGTTATCTGCAAGCCGGGTTGATGATGGGCGGGATGACGACAATGCGAAGCGAGGGAACGCCGCAGGGCGGTCCCCTGTCTCCGCTATTATCAAACGTCTTGCTCGACGATCTGGACAAGGAACTGGAACAGCGCGGACATCGCTTCTGCCGCTACGCCGACGACTGTAATATCTATGTGCGGTCAATGCGTGCTGGTCAACGGGTGATGGCTTCGCTCACCACCTTCCTTGAAAAGAGGCTGAAGCTGAAGGTCAACGCCACCAAGAGCGCTGTTGATCGTCCATGTAACCGGGTCTTTCTGGGCTACTCAATGACGGCTCACCGTATGCCCCGCCTTAAGGTGGCGGTACAAAGTGTGAAACGTCTTCGTGGTAAACTGAAAGCCCAGTTCCGGGCTGGGCGTGGCCGGGCCATTGACGCCACCATCAAGGACCTAGCGCCGATCCTGCGCGGCTGGACAGCTTACTTTAAGCTGGCTGACGTGAAGGGGACGTTCGAGGAAATGGATGGATGGGTTCACCGCAAGCTGCGGGCTACCCTGTGGCGGCAATGGACGAAACCAGCCGCGCGCGCAAGAAACCTGATGCAACGAGGCATAAAGAAGGAGCGTGCATGGATAAGTGCCAGCAATGGCCGGGGACCATGGTGGAATGCCAGAACCTCACACATGCACGAAGCCCTACCGAATGCCTACTTCACCAAAATCGGGCTGATCTCGTTCCTGAAGGAACACCGACGCCTATACTACGCTTCATGAACCGCCGTATACGGAACCGTACGTACGGTGGTGTGGGAGGAGGGCCTAAAATGCCCTCCTACCCGATTC
>NZ_WBVY01000019.1:0-2508 GCF_008932285.1 Brucella tritici | reverse complement strand
GTAAGCGGTCAGCCGATGGCGTTAGACTTGAAGTTCCAAGGCATCAGAGTTTCGATTTCGGTTACAGGCCAACCTTGAGCGATACGGTTCAGGGTTTGGGATAGCCAGTCGAGCGGATCGACGGCATTCATTTTGCACGTTTGAAGAAGTGTGGCCAGTGTAGCCCAGGTCCGTCCACCGCCTTCGCTTCCGGCAAACAAACTATTTTTCCTCGTGATTGTCTGTGGTCTGATCGCACG
The DNA here is from genome assembly GCF_008932285.1 of Brucella tritici. Lineage (NCBI taxonomy): Bacteria > Pseudomonadati > Pseudomonadota > Alphaproteobacteria > Hyphomicrobiales > Brucellaceae > Brucella > Brucella tritici. Next base: position 2,269 of record NZ_WBVY01000019.1, on the reverse strand, counting down.
CTCGACAATGTTGCTATCGATTTCGACCCGGCCATCGGTGAGGAAGCGCTCCAGGGCCTCGCGCCGGGTGAGTGCATAGCGGATCGCCTCGGCGGTCTTGGACTTGCCAGATACCTTACCCAGTTCCTTTTCCCACAGATCAAAGAGGCTGGCGACAATGGTTGCGGATTTCTCCAGGCGTTGCACCGCGCGGCTCTCGGCATTCTTGCCGCGAACCTCATCCTCGATCTTCCACAATTTGGTCATGGCGATGACCGTATCTGTTGCAGCCTGCGAGACCCCGGTGACGTGCAGATCGTAAAATTTGCGGCGCAGATGTGCCCAGCAGCCTGCGAGCTTTATCTGTTCATTGCGCCCAGCCTTGGCTTGCGCCTTGATCATGCTCGTATAGGCGCCATATCCGTCCACCTGCAGGATTCCGTTGAACCCGGCAAGATGCCGCGCCACGCATTCTGCGCCCCGACTGTCTTCAAAACGATAGGCCACCATTGGTGGACTGCTCCCACCATAGGGGCGATCATCACGTGCATAAGCCCAAAGCCATGCCTTGGTGGCTTTTCCAGAACCGGGAGCCAGAGTGGGCAAGGTCGTCTCATCGGCGAAGACCCTTTCACCTTCCTTGACCCGTTCCAGGATATAATCGGCGCATATCTGAAGCTCGAAGCCCAGATGCCCCATCCATTGCGCCATCAAACTGCGGCTGATCTCGACGCCATCGCGCAAATAGATTGCCTCCTGACGGTAAAGTGGAAGGCCATCGGCATACTTGGAAACGGCTATATAGGCGAGCAGGCGCTCTGTCGGCAAACCGCTTTCGATGATATGTGCAGGCGCAAGCGCCTGAACCACACCATCATGGTTCCGGAATGCGTATTTGGGGCGGCGTGTCACGATAACCCGGAACTTCGGGGGCACGACGTCCAGGCGTTCCGAGCGATCCTCACCGATCAGGACCTTTTCCAGACCCTCGCAACCAGCCGGAATCGCCGGTTCGATGACTTCCTCAATGCGTTCGAGATGAGCGGCAAAGCCCTTGCGCGGACGGGGTGCCCGTTTCGGCTTGTCCCTGGCCGCATCGTCAAGTTCGCTCTGGATCGCCGAGAGACCGGTTTCCACTTCCTCGAAAGCAAACGATACCTGTTCATCGCTAACACCAAGGCGTAATCGTTCGGAACGGCGACCATGCTGGGTGCGCTGCAAAACCTTCATGATGGATGTCAGGTTGGCAATCCGTTCGTTGGCGCTCTTCTCCACTGCCTCCAGCCGGGCAATCTCAGCTTCAGCAACCTTCAACCGGGCTTCTTTCGCAGCCTGCTCACGAGCCATTGCGAGCACCATGGCTTTCAGTGCGTCAACATCGTCCGGCAGATCGTGAAGCGGTAAATCCATGGGGCTGAGTAGAGCATAAAAACGCTCCTTTTCCCAACCATTACAGCATCATGAATCATCTTGCCGCAGGCGCTGTCACCCCGTCAGCAAAGGCCGTCTTGTCCTGTTCGGACGGATCTTTTTCCAGTCCATTCCAGCCAACAAAGCCATGAGCTGCGAATGGTCCAGACGTATCCTCGCAACTGACAGGCCCGGCCAGCAAAAGCCACGGTCCTCAAGCGTTTTCGAATAAAGGCAAACGCCACTGCCATCCCACCACACAATCCGGACCCGGTCGGCACGTTTTGACCGGAAGACGTAAAGCGCGCCATTGAACGGGTCGAGACCGCCATCACGGACAACTGCCATAAGGGACGCGGCTCCCTTGCGGAAGTCGACGGGCTGACAGGACACATAAACCACCACGCCACTGGAAATCATGCTTTGCGAACCGCTCTTAGGACTTTCATCAGATGATCCGGATCGAAGGCTGAACCAACGCGCACCACCATGTCGGCGACAACAATATCGATCGAAGCGCTACACGTCGTTTCAACACGTGCAAATCTGGCCGGACTGGCCGGTCCCCCTGTTACTGGTGAAACAACACCAGATGCAAGCGCCTTACGACGCCATCCATAAAGCTGCGAGGGATCCAGTCCTTCAGATCGTGCAACCGCCGAGACGTTGGCCCCGGGCTGCAACGACGCAGCCACAATACGCGCCTTCTCGTCATCCGACCAGTCACGCGGCCGCCGTCGGCTTCGCACGGGTTCCGCCGTCAAAACCTCGAATATCTGGGAATGATTCATATCGTCATTCATAGGACTCTCCGTATGATTCATACGGAAAATCGCCCATCACGCCGACTAATGATATGTGGGGTAGCCTTACCGCTTAC